>NZ_BOPG01000027.1 GCF_016863635.1 Virgisporangium aurantiacum
CGGGACCCAACCGGACCCGACCGGGCCCAACTGGCGCCCAACTGGTCGGCTGCCCGGAGCGGCGGCGTGTCGGTCGACGACCAACGGTTACCCCAACTGGTCAGTTGAGTGGCGGCTGCCTGGCTGCGAGCCCGACTCGTTGCGGTGCTCGACTGGTACCGCCTGGATGTGCGCCGCTGGGGCTGGAGGTCACCGGTCCGACGCCGGGACCGGTGCGGCCGTGACCGGGCAGGAGCCGGTCTGGCCGAACCGCGGTCCGGTACCGGTGGCCACGCGGACCGTCCCGCGGCGGTACCGCGGCGGTACCGCGGCAGGACCGCCGTGATACCGCCGAGGCCGCCGTCGGTACCGCCGGGACCGGTCACGGAACCGGTCCGGTGACCGGTGGGCCTGCCGACCGCGGTACCGGTCACCCGGGTCGACCGGGCCAGGACCGCACCGGTCACGGCGCCCGACGAGGAGGCCGCCGGCCGGGTGATGACTCAGACGGGGGTCGGGGCCGCCCGTTGAGCACCCAACTGACCCAACTGGATCCGCGACCGGTTGGGTCAGTTGGGGTCAGTTGGGTACCCGCCCACCGGCAGTTGGGTGCCGGTTGGGCCATCGGTTGGCGTGAACCCTTCGACCCCAGCGGGCGAGCCGCCCACGCCCGCCGCTCGACACGGTCGCCGGCGCCATCGTCGCCCTCGCCACCCTGCCCGCCGGCACCGCCGCGTACACCCTCACCCCGCTGCTCATCCCCGCCGCCCGACAGGCCGGCCTCGACTGGCTTCGGCCCGACGTCGCCGACGCATACCTACGGGCCGGGGCGTCCGCTGGCCGAGGGTTCGGACGCCCGGTCGGCCTCCCTGCCGCAGATGGGCGACGGCTCGATCGAGGCCGCATTCTTCTAGTTGACGGTTGATAAAGCTGATGCTTGAGTAAGGTGCATGACAAGCACCACCGAGGACGAACGGCTCGACGCCGTGTTCACGGCGCTCAGCGATCGGACACGGCGGGACATTCTGGCCCGGCTCGGCGTGGGCGAGGCGACCGTCAAGGAGCTGGCCGAGCCGTACGCCATGAGCATGCAGGCCGTTTCGCAGCACATCGGGGTTCTGGAGCGGTCCGGGCTGATCAGCCGGGGACGGCATCGGCAGACCCGGCCGTGCCGGCTCGAACCGGCGGCGCTCGAGGCGGCGCTCTCGTGGATCGAGGCGAGCCGGCGGACCTGGGCGGACCGCATGGACCGGCTGGAGTCGCGCCTCGCCGATCTGCAGGAGGACCGGTGAGCGATGACGAACTCGTCTACCGGCGGGTCTTCCACGCGCCGCGCGACCTGGTGTGGCGGTGCCTCACCGAACCGGCCGAGCTCGCCCGGTTCTGGGGGCCGCGGGGCATAACCACCCCGCTCGACGGCATCGTCGTCGAGCTGCGGCCCGGCGGGCGCTTCGAGACGCTGATGGTCGGCGACCACGGCAGCTACCGGATGGTGGCCACGTTCACCGAGGTCGTTCCGCCGGAGCGGCTGGCCTGGGTGGAGCCGGCGAGCGGGATGCACACCACCAGCACGCTCGACGACCTCGGCGACGGCACCACCGCCGTCGTCATCCACCAGCGGCACGTACCCGAGGCCATGCGGACGCCCGAGGCCCGCGCCGGGTTCGCCACGTCCCTGGACAAGCTCGAGGAACACCTACAAGCGAGGAGACCGACGTGACCGACCTGCAGTCCCTGGTGGCGCCGACCTGCAACCGGCTCGCCGACGTCCTGGAAACCGCCGGGGCCTGGGACAAGCCGTCGCTGTGCGAGAAATGGCTCGTGCGTCATGTGGTCGCGCACATGACGATGCCGGCCCGGCTGACCCCCGAGCAGTTCGGTGCCGAGATGGCGGCGGCCGGCGGCGACTTCGGGGTGCTGTCCGACACCGTGGCCGCCCGGGACGCCTCGCTGCCCACCGAGGACCTGCTCGGCCAGCTCCGGTCCCCGAAACTGCACGGGTGGCAACCGCCCGGAGGCGGCGCGGCCGGCGCGCTGAGCCACGCCGTCATCCACTCCCTGGACGTGACGATCGCGCTCGGCCTGCCCACGGTCGCGCCGGACGAGGCGGTGACCGCCGTCCTCGACCTGCTCACCGGCGCGAACGGCGCCTGGTTCGGGGTCGACCTGACCGATGTCCGACTGGAGGCCACCGACAGCGCCTGGAGCTGGGGGAGCGGCGGCCGGACCGTGCGCACCGACAGCGGCTCGCTGGTGGCATTCCTGAGCGGCCGCTGAACCGTCGGCGCCCGGCGGGCGTACTTCCGACCGTGACCACCACCGAGACCGGCCCGGACATCAGCCCGGAGACCGGCTCCGCCCGCAAGCCGGCCGACCGCAGCCTCAACTCGGTTCTCGCCTTCACCGTGGTGCTGCTGCTGGTGACGATGGCGCGCGGGCCGATCTCCGGGCTGCTGTCCGGTCCGGCGCTGCAGAGCTGGATGACGGTGTTCATCGCGGTGGTCACCCAGGCCCTGCCGTTCCTGGTGCTCGGCGTCGTCCTGTCGGCGGTGATCGCGGTCTTCGTGCCGCCGTCGTTCTTCGCCCGGGCGCTGCCCAGCCGGCCCGGTCTCGCGGTTCCGGTCGCCGGTGCGGCCGGTGCGGTGCTGCCCGGCTGCGAGTGCGCGTCGGTTCCGGTGGCCGGTGCGCTGGTCCGGCGCGGGGTGACGCCGGCCGCGGCCCTCACGTTCCTGCTGTCGGCGCCGGCGATCAACCCGGTGGTGCTGACGGCCACCGCGGTCGCGTTCCCGGGCAACCCGGAAATGGTGCTGGCCCGGTTCGTGGCGAGCCTGCTCGTCGCGTGCGCGATGGGCTGGTTGTGGCACCGGCTGGGCCGCGCGGACTGGATCCGCCCGCCGGCGCGCCCGTCGACCGACGGGCAGAGCCGGGCGACCGCGTTCTGGACGTCGGTGCGCCACGACGTGCTGCACGCGGGGAGCTTCCTGGTGCTCGGCGCGGCCGTCGCGGCCACCCTGAAGGCGGTCGTGCCGGAGGCGTGGCTGGCCGCGGTCGCCGGCAACCCGGTGGTGTCGGTGCTCGCGCTGGCCCTGCTCGCGGTCGTCCTGTCGATCTGTTCGGAAGCTGACGCGTTCGTCGCCGCGTCGCTGTCGCAGTTCTCGCTCACCGCCCGGCTCGCGTTCCTCGTGGTCGGCCCGATGGTGGACCTGAAGCTGATCGCCATGCAGGCCGGCACGTTCGGGCGCGGGTTCGCGCTGCGGTTCGCACCGACCACGTTCGTGGTCGCGGTGGGTGTTTCGGTGGCCGTGGGGGTGTTCCTGTGAACCGGGAGACGCAGGGGATCGTGACCGGGCTGGTCGGCGGGGCGGTCCTGTACGCCAGCCTCACCGACGCCTACCTGCGCTATGTCAAGGCGGGCCTGCGTCCGCTCCTGATCATCACGGCCGTCGTGCTGCTCGTCACGGCCGCGGTGACGCTGTGGCAGGAGTACCGGTCCCAGCGGCAGGACGAGCACGACGACGGCCACGGTCACGGTCACCGCGAGTCGCGCCTGTCCTGGCTGCTCGTCGCCCCGGTGTTCGCCCTCGTGATCGCGGCACCGCCGGCGCTCGGCTCGTACACCGCGGGCCGGGCCGGTACGGCGCTGCAGCAACCCGTCGGCTACGCCGACCTCCCCGCGACCGACCCGCTGCCGATGCCGGTGCTGGACTACGCCGCCCGCGCGGCGTTCGACCACGGCCGGTCGCTCGACGGCCGGCGGATCCGGCTGACCGGCTTCATCAGCTACGGGCGGACCGGCACGCCGTACCTCACCCGGATGACGCTCAACTGCTGCGCCGCCGACGCCCAGCCCATCAAGGTCGGCCTCGCCGGCACCCTGCCGCCGGACCTGAAACCGGACACCTGGATCGAGGTCACCGGAACCTACACCGACCGCATGGCGAAGGACGACATCAACGGCGGGCCGATCCCGTTCATCGTGGTCGTCGACTCCCGCCCGGTGCCGGCTCCGGAGCAGCAGTACGAGAACTGAGCGCGTTCACCCGGCGTTCACGTGTAGTTGGGATCCCGTTTCCAGGGTTCTTTGAGGTTCGGCTGCTTGCATCCATGTTCGTCCCTGTCATTCAGAGATGGGCCTGCCATGCGCCTGCCGTTCCGACGCCGCCGTGCCTCGCCGCCGACCCCGGTTCCGTCGGCCGTCGACCCTGCGGCGGTCGTCGACGACGTCGGTCACGCGTTGCGGGCGCCGAGCGCGTTGCACGCGTTCAACCGCTACGAGATCAAGTACCTGATGCCGGCCGACGCCGTGCCGGCGCTGCGGCACGAGCTCGCGGCCCGGCTCGACGTCGACAGCCACGGTGTCAGCGGCGGCTACGGCGTGTGGAGCGTCTACTACGACACCACCGACCTGCGGTTCTACTGGGAGAAGATCGAGGGGCTGCGGTTCCGCCGCAAGCTGCGGATCCGCCACTACGGCGACCGGTTCACCGTCGACGACGACACCACCGTGTTCGTCGAGATCAAGCAGCGGGTCAACCGGGTCACCCAGAAGCGCCGGATCGCCCTGCCGTACCGGTTGGCCCGCGACCTGTGCGACCAGCGCGTGATGGTGGAGCACGACCCGGCCCAGCGCGCGTTCGTCGAGGAGGTGCTGGAGCTGGCGTCCGGGCTGGACCTGCGTCCGGTGGCGGTCACCGGCTACCAGCGCGAGGCGTTCCTCGGCCGCGGCGCCGAGGTCGGCCTGCGCGTCACCATGGACCACCGCGTCCGCGGCCGCGACCGCGACTTCCGGTTCGACGCCGACGCCGAGAACCGGCTCATCGTGCCGGCCCGGCTGGCGGTGGTGGAGTTCAAAGCCAACGAGCGGGTGCCGTACTGGCTGACCGACCTCACCGGCGAGCTGAACATGTCGGTGGTCCGCATGTCCAAGTACTGCCAGGGCGTCGAGGCGTTCGGCCGGGCGCCCCGATCGATCTTCCACATTCCTACCGAGGTGTCATATGCCGTTTGATGTCCAGGACCTGTCCGGCACGTTCAGCGTCGGCGACATCGCCATCTCGTTGACGCTGTCGTTCGTGCTCAGCGTGATGATCGGTTGGGTGTACCGGTTCACCCACCGGAACATCTCCTACAGCCAGTCCTACGTGCAGACCCTCGTGATCCTGGGCATGCTGATCTCGTTGATCATGCTGGTGGTCGGCTCGAACATCGCGCGGGCGTTCGCGTTGGTCGGCGCGTTGTCAGTGGTGCGGTTCCGCAACGCCATCAAGGAGACGCGCGACGTCGGGTTCATCTTCCTGGTGATGGGCATCGGGATGGCCGCCGGTACGCGGTTCTACACGCTGGCGATCGTCGCCTCGGTGGCGATCTGCCTGGTGATCCTCGTGATGTTCCGCTTCAACTGGTTCGCGGCCAACGTGCAGCGGCAGGTGGTGAAGGTGCAGGTGCCGCCCGACGGCGATTACCTGAACCACATCCAGGACGTGCTGATCGCGCACACCAGCGAGTTCGAACTGGTCAGCATGGAGTCGATCCGGGGCGGCGCGCTCACCGAGATCATGTACACGGTCCGGCTCAAGAAGGGCCACGAGCCGGGCCAGCTGATCACCGCGCTCGGCGAGCGGACCGGTGGCCAGCGGGTGACGGTGCTGACCGGGTACGACCAGACGGACCTCTGATGTCGCTCCGGCATCGGATCCCCGTGCGGGTACGGCACTACTGGAAGCTGCTCGCCGTCTGCGCGGCGTTCCTGGTGACGTGCGCGGTGGTGTTCAGCACCGTGCGGGTCGCCCCACTGGTCACCAGCGCCAGCGACGACACCGCCGACACGGTCACCCGGAACGTCGCCGGCACCACGGACCTGTTCGACGCGACGGTCGCGCACAGCATCAAGCTCACCTTCCACGACGACGACTACCAACGGCTGCTCGACTCGTTCTGGACGGAGGGCGAGAAGGAGTTCCTCGAGGCCGACATCACGATCGACGGCACCACCATGGCCAGCGTCGGCATCCGTCTCAAGGGCAACTCCACGCTGGGCGGGTTGACCCGCAACGGCGTCAGCCGGCCGGGCGGCTTCGGCCCGGGTGGCGGGCAGGGCCAGCGCCAGAACGGTGGCATTCCGGGCGGGAATCCGGGCGGTTTCCCGGGCGGCGGCGCTCCCGCCGGCGGCGGGTTCAACCGGGCGTCCCTCAAGGCGGAGGAGCCGGAGACGCTGCCGTGGCTGATCCGCTTCGACGAGTTCGTCGACGGCCGCGTCTACCAGGGCCACCGCGAGATCGCCGTGCGGGTCGCCGGAATGGGCGGCGGAACCACCGTCCTCAACGAGGCGGTGTCCCTCGACGTCCTCGCCGCCGCGGGCCAGACCGCCCAGCGCTACGCCTACACCGGGTTCACCGTCAACGACCGGCCCACCACCGCCCGGCTCATCGTGGAACACCCCGACGAGGGTTTCGCCGGCACGCTCGGCGGTTCCGGCGTCCTCTACAAGAGCCTGGCCTCCGGCCAGTTCGCCGACCAGGGCGACGATCCCACCGCGTACACCGACGACTTCAAGCAGATCACGATGAAGGGCAGCCAGGACCTGCAACCCGTCATCGACCTGATCAAATGGGTCACCTCCAGCAGCGACGCCGAGTTCGCCAAGCACCTCGCCGACCACGTCGACGTGCCGTCGTTCGCCCGCTACCTCGCGGTGCAGAACCTGCTGCTGAACTTCGACGACATGTCCGGCCCCGGCCGCAACTACTACCTCTGGTACGACCTGAAGAGCCGGAAGTTCACCGTCGTCGGCTGGGACTACAACCTCACCTTCTCCGGCAACGCCACCCAGGGTCCCCACGACGCGATGACCATGGGCGGCGGGCGGGGCGGTTTCCAGCCACCGGAGGGAATGCAGCCCCCGCCGGGCGCCGGTCAGCAACCCGGCGGCGGCCAGCAACCCGGCGGCGGCCAGCAACCCGGCGGCGCCCAGCAACCCGGCGGCGGCCAGGGACGGCCCGGCGGCTTCGGCGGTGGCGGCCACAAACTCAAGGACCGTTTCCTCGCCAGCGCCGCGTTCACCACGACCTACGAGGACGCCTACCGCGAGCTGTACCGCAAGATGTTCGCCGGCGCCACCGCCCTGACCTCCGTCGACCGCATCGCGTCGGTCCTCGCCACCGTCGACGGCAGCGATCGGCAAAAGGCCACCGCCGAGGCCGACCAGCTTCGCACCGTCATCCGGCAACGCACCCAACACCTGGCCACCGACCCCGTCATCACCAAGGCCTGAGCGTGAGATGGTGGGTCATGCCGTTGAGCGAGCATCCCGTCAGAACGTCGATCGCCGTGTCCGACATACAGGCGGCGATCGGGTTCTACGAAGGCAAACTCGGCCTCCGGGCACTGAGGTCCGGACCCAGCGCCACCATCGCGAACGGCAGTCGCGTCTACGGTTCCGGTGGCGGGCCGGCGCTCAACGTCTACCAGTCGGCCACCGCCGGGAAGACGCCGGCGACCCTGGCGACGTGGTACGTCGACGACATCGACCGGATCGTCGACGAGCTCGTCTCGGCCGGCGTCGAGTTCGTCCGCTACGAGCAGTTCGACCACGACGCCAGCGGAATCACCGCCCGGGCCGGCGGCGGGCGGATCGCGTGGTTCCAGGACCCCGACGGCAACACCTTCGCCATCGAGGCCGACGCCTGACGCTCAGGCGCAGTCCTGGACGAACGCGGTCAGCAGGGCGGCGAACGCGCCGGGCTGTTCGACGTGCGGTGCCCACGTCGGGTGTGAACCCGATCGCGACCGCCGGGTTCGGCCGGAACGCGGCGGCGGGGCCGGCCGCGTCGGCGACCGGCGGCGTTCCGAAGACCGCGATGCCGGCCGGCGACCGGCCGTGCCGTGCACGAACACGACCGGCTCAGGTCGTGGCTGATCTTCTCAATCGTGCCTTGAAGTCGTCGTAGGCGGCCTCGACCGGGTGGAGGGCACCGGGACCGGCTTCGGCACGGGAAACGGGCGGGCGAGCCGGCCAGCGGTCCGCCACGTGCGGATCGCCGGCGAGAACGCGCCACGGGGGTGCCAGCCGTATCCCGCTGGCCGGCACCCCGATGAGCGCCTCGACGAGCACGATGTCGGAGGTCAACCACTTGTGGGTGCCGGCGCCGTTCGGCTCGTCGAGCCAGTGGTCCCAGCTGTGCACCGTGCCGGTCACCCGCAGGCGGTCACGGTCGCGCCACGCCTGGTCGAACGCCCCGTCGTGGACGCCGACGAGCAGATCGACGTCGCTCACCCCGTCAGCGAGGTCCGACGCCAGCGACCCGATGACGACGACCACGGCGACCCACGGCAGGTCCGCGACGCGCCGCTGCAGCCGGTCCAGGAACCGCTGTTGCCGCTCCGGTTCACCCAGCCCGGCCATGGCCGCTCCCCGGGTCAGCGGTAGCCCGGGGCACGCCCATCGGGTTGGGGTAGGGGACGAACACCTCGACGGCGTCCGCCAACGGGGCCAACAGTTGTGCCAGCCGAGGCTGGTCGATCGCGGCCCAGGGTCGGGCGGCGAGGCGGTCGGTGCGGTCCTCGACGGCCCGGTGCAACGCCTCTGCCGCGGCGGTGGGACGGCCGTCGTCGCCGAGCAGCCCGCGTCCCGCCAGAGCCCGTGCCGCGGCGTCCCATTCGCTGTTGCCCCAGCCCCGGTTGGGTTGCAGCTGTTCGCGTCCGCCGTACAGGGCGTCCCGCAGGACGAGCGCCTGGCACCCGTCGAGCTCGGCGTCCACCAACGCGGCGACGTGCCCGTCACCCCGGTGCTCCCGCAGCACCGTGGCGGCGTGCCACAACCGGGCGAGCGGATCGGTCGGCCACGGCAGGGCGGCGTTGGCCGCGGCGAGCGCCCGTCCGTCGGTCACCACCGCCCGCGCGGCGGCCTCCAACAGGTCGGCCGCCTCCGCCCAGTGTGCGGGCCCGGGCGGCAGAATCGCGCGGAGCGCGGCCGTCGCCCCGTCGAGGCGGGCCGCCAACGCCTCGTCCGGCGACGCGCGCGCCCACACGTCGGGCACGGCACGGGCGACCATGGCCGGCGCGAACGAGAAGAACAGGGCGGTGACCGGTGCGGCCCCGACCACCCCCAGCGGAGCCGCCCGCCCCGCGAAGTACCCACGCCAGTACCCGCGAAGCGCGACGCGTTCATACGCGGCCCGCGCCTGCGGCGCAAAATAGGTGACCGCGTGCAAAGGCTCGTACAACTGCCACAGGTGCCGGACCGTCGCCATGCCGACGATCCAATCATCGGGTGGGAAGCGAGGAGGTGCCGGTACTACAGCCAGCTGTACCACGGGTCCGGTGGCAGGGGGTATCGGTCCGGGCCGGCGGCGAACCTAGCGTCGATCACCATGAGATACGCGGTGCGCCTGGACGGGGTGTCCAAGGAATACGGGTCGGGGAAGAACGCGGTGCGCGCGCTCGACGGGGTGACCGCCGGGTTCCCGCGCGGGACGTTCACCGCCGTCATGGGGCCGTCCGGGTCCGGCAAGAGTACGTTCCTGCACTGCGCGGCCGGCCTGGACCGGCCGACGGCGGGGCGGGTGGTGCTCGGGGACACGGAGCTGTCGGGCCGGTCGGAGACCGAGCTGACCGAGCTGCGGCGCGACCGGATCGGGTTCGTGTTCCAGGCGTACAACCTGCTCGGCGCGCTGACCGTGGCCGACAACGTCACGTTGCCGGTCAGGCTGGCCGGGAAGTCCGTCGACCGCGGGCACCTGGACACGGTGCTCGCCGCGGTCGGGCTCGCCGAGCAGCACGACCGTCGGCCGAGCCAGCTCTCCGGTGGGCAGCAGCAGCGGGTGGCGATCGCCCGGGCGCTCGTCACCCGGCCCGACCTGGTGTGCGCCGACGAGCCGACGGGTGCGCTCGACAGCCGCAGCGGGCGTCAGGTGCTGGACCTGCTCCGGAAGATCGTCGACGAGCTGGGCCAGACCGTGCTGATGGTCACCCATGATCCGGTCGCGGCCGCGCGGGCCGACACCGTGGTGTTTCTCGCGGACGGCCGGGTGGCCGGCGAGCTGGACCGACCGTCGGCCGAGCGGATCGCCGAGCGGATGACCCACCTGGGGGACTCATGAGACTGGCGTGGGCCACGATCCGGGGACGCAAGGGCGGGTTCGTCGCGGCGTTCGTCGCCGTGCTGTTCGGCTCGGCGGTGATCACGGCCTGCGGGATCCTGCTGGAGAGCAGCGAGCGGTCGGGTGCGCCGACCGAGCGGTACCGGTCCGCCGATGTGGTGGTGGGCGCCCGGCAGGCGCTGCCGGTGGCCGACGACGTGGATCCCCGGTACGCCGAGCGGGCGACCCTGCCGGCCGGCACGGTCGGCGACGTCGCGCGGGTGCCCGGCGTCCGGGCGGCGATCGGTGACGTGAGCGTCCCGGTGAGCCTGGGGAACACGAACGCCGCGGGACACGGTTGGGGGTCGGCCGTGTTGGGGGCGTTCACCCTCAGCGCCGGCACGGCGCCGACGGAACGGGACGACGTCGTAGTGGACCCCGCGCTGGCAAAGAGCGTCGGCGAGACGGTCGAACTCGCGGTCGGCTCGACGACGTCGACCTACACGGTGACGGGCATCGTGGGCCAGGAGGGACGACGGCAGCCCGCGGTGTTCTTCACCGACGACCGCGCCCGGGAACTGACCGGCCAACCCGACCGGGTCGACGCGATCGGCGTCCTCGCCGAGAAGGGTGTCGACGCCGAAGACCTGGCGGACGCCATCAGCAAAGCCGTCAGGAACACCGTCGTCTACACCGGCGGCGACCGCGCCGAGGTCGAGTTCCTCGACATCGGAACCACGCGGTCGTTCATCAGCGAGCTGGCCCTGGCGTTCGGCGGCACGATGATTCTGGTGATCATGGTCGTCGTGGGGAGCACGCTCGCGCTGTCCGTCCGGCAGCGGCTGCGCGAACTGGCGCTGCTGCGGGCGATCGGCGCGACGCCGAAGCAGGTGCTCCGCATGATCTCCGCCGAGACGATGGTGGTGGGGACGCTCGGCGCGGTGCTCGGGGTGATCCCGGGCATCGGGCTGGCGTTCCTCTTCCGCGCGACCTTCACGCTCGTCGGCGCGGTACCGGCGGACTTCGAGCTGTCGATCGGCCCGCTGCCGGTGCTCGCGGCGGTGGTGCTGTGTCTGGTCGGCGCCCGGCTGGGCGGCTGGATCGCGGCGCGGCGCGCGGCGAGACTCCGGCCGGTGGACGCGCTGGGCGAGGCCGCGGTCGAGCCGCCGAAGCTCGGGTGGTTCCGGGTGACCGCCGGCGTGCTGCTGGTCCCCGCCGCGCTCGCCATGGCGTTCGTGGTGCCGTGGAGGCTCGTCGGCGAGGGGTCCGCGGAGAGCGCCGCCTTCTCGGCGTTCATGCTCGTCGTCGCGGTCGCGTTGCTGGGGCCGCGGCTGCTCGGCGGCGCTGTCACCGTGCTGGGTCCCTGGTTGAACCGCCGGTCGGGCGTCAGCGGGTTTCTCGCGACCGCGAACGCGCACGCCAACTCGCGGCGGATCGCCGCGGCGACCACGCCGCTCATCATGGGCATCACGCTGGGCGCCGGTCAGCTCTTCAGCGGCACGACCGCGACCGCGGCCGCCCAACGCCAGGCCGCCGACGGGCTGCGCGCCGACTTCGTCGTCACGTCGACCTCGGCCGGCGTCTCGCCCGAGGTTGCCGACACACTCCGCGCCGTGCCCGGCGTCGCCACCGTGACCCCGGTCGTCCGCACGCGGACGCTGGTGGTCTTCGGCCCGAAGGACGGCCCGCAGTACCGGAGTTACGCGACGCAGGGGATCGTCGGCGACGACCGGACCATCGACCTCGACGTCATCGAGGGGGATGTCGCAGCCGTGAAGGGCGACGCCGTGGCGGTGAGCCGGATCGCGGCGAGCACGATCGGCGTCGGGCTCGGCGACACGGTCGACCTTCGGCTGGGCGACGGCACGCCGATCAGGCCCACGGTGGTCGCGATCTACGAACGCGGGCTCGGCCTCGGTGACGTCACCCTGCCGCACGACCTCGTCCTGGCGCACACCACCGACCGTCTCGATACCGCGGTCCTCGTCGCGGCGGCCGCGGGAACGGACCCCGGAAGGCTCGGCGACGCGTTGCGGTCCGCGCTGACGGGCGCACCCACGCTGCGGGTGAGCGACCGCGGGTCGTTCGTCGCCGCGCAGCGGGACGCCTCGGCCGGCGAGTCGGCGGTCGGGCTCATCCTCAACGCGGTGCTGCTCGGCTACCTCGCGATCGCCGTGGTGAACACGCTGGTGATGGCGACCGCCGCACGCTTCCGCGAGTTCGCGTTGCTGCGACTGGTCGGCGCCACCCGCCGGCAGGTGCACGCGATGATGCGGAGCGAGGCGCGCATCATCGTCGTCGCGGCCGTGCTCATCGGCACCCTGGCCGCGGTGCCGTCGCTGGTCGGCACGAGCATCGGGCTCACCCGGACGCTGATCCCGTCCGTCCCGCCGTTGGCCTACCTGGGGATCGTCGCCGTGGCAGCGCTGCTCGGCCGGGCCGCGGTCATGGCGTCCACCCGCATTGCCATGCGGCAGGAGCCGGTCGACGCGATCGGCGTCCGCGAATGACGGTCACCGGAGCCCCGCCGCGTTCAGGTAGGTGAGGACCGCGAGGACGCGGCGGTGACCGCTGTCGGTCACCGCCAGTCCGAGCTTCGTGAAGATGTTGCCGATGTGCTTGTGGACGGCGTTGTCGGTGATGACGAGCTGCTGCCCGATCGCGGTGTTGTCGTGTCCCTGCGCCATCAACGCGAGCACCTCGCGCTCGCGCGGCGTGAGGGCGTCGATCGGGTCGCCGGCGCGCTGGACGAGCTGCGCGATGACCTCGGGGTCCATGGCCGTGCCGCCGGCGGCGACCCGGCGCAGCGCGTCGACGAACTGGTCCACCCGGCTGACCCGGTCCTTCAGGAGGTAGCCGACGCCGCCGCCGGTGGTGGACAGCAGTTCGGCGGCGTACTGCTGCTCGACGTACTGCGACAGCACCAGCACCGGCAGGCCGGGATGCTCCCGGCGGGCCTGGAGGGCGGCCCGGATCCCCTCGTCGCGGAACGACGGCGGCAGCCGGACGTCGACGATGGTGACGTCGGGCCGGTGCTCCCGCACGGCGGTGAGGAAGCCCTCCGCGTCGTCGACGATGGCGACGATCTCGAAGCCCACCCGGCCGAGCAGCAGCTCCAGCCCGGTGGACAGCAGCACGTTGTCCTCGGCGATCACGACCCGCACGGCAGCTCCACGGTGATGGTGGTCGGCCCCCCGGTGGGGCTGTCGACGTCGACGGTGCCGTCGAGCGCGAGTACCCGGCGGCGGATCCCGGCGATACCGGTGCCGCGGCTGTCGTCGGCGCCGCCGGTGCCGTTGTCGGTGATGACCGCCGACAACCGGTCGCCGGCGCGGTCGACCCGGACGCCCGCCGCGGTCGCGCGGCTGTGCTTGGCGACGTTGGTGAGCGCCTCGGCGACGGCGAAGTAGACGACGACCTCCACGGCCGCCGGCACCCGGTCGAGGTCGCCGATCGTCAGCCGGGTCGGCACGCCGCAGCGGGTGGTCACCGCGGTCAGGGCACCGGCGAGGCCGCGGTCGGCGAGAATCGGCGGATAGACGCTCCGGATCACGTCGCGGAGTTCGGTCATCGCCTCTTCGATCCCTTCGTGCGCGTCCCGGAGCAGCCCTTCCACGAACGCCTCGTCGCGCGGGTCGTCGGCGAACGCCTGCCGGGCCACGGCGAGCCGCATCGCGGTGGCCACCAGCCGGGCCTGGGTGCCGTCGTGCAGGTCGCGTTCGATCCGGCGCAGCTCCGCACCGTGCGCGTCGAGCACGTCGGCCCGGGTGCGGGTCAGCACCTCGACGCGCTCGGCGAGCTCTTCGGCCGTCGAGTGCGACAGCACGGCCAGGCAGATCCGGGCGTGGGCGCGGGCGATCGGCCGGAACGCCAGATAGGCGACCGCGGCGAGCAGGACGATCTGTAGTGGACCCAGGGTGAGTGCCGTCGCCCAGCCCGTCACCGGAACGTCGACGAACAGCCGGGGCCGGTCCACCGGCCGGAACGCCCACCACAGCGGCGTGGCGATCGCGGCGACCACGATGTTGCCCACGCACAGCAGCGCGGGCAGGCCGAGCGCCAACCCGGTCAGGGCGTTCACCGGCAGCCACAGCAGGTCGCGGGGCGTCGCCGCATCCGCCCACCGACGCCGGGCGGGACGGGGTTCCAGCGGCGTACCGAGCAACCGGCCGGCGCGGTCGCGGTGCCAGTTCGCCCAGAGCCGGGCCAGCCGGGGATGGAACAGCAGCGGCAGCACGAGCACGGTGGCGGCACCGGACATCAGCGACCCCAGCAGGTAGACCCCGCCGCGCCACGCCTGCCCCGTTCTCGACACGGCGCCCAGTCTGCCTGGTGCCGGTTGCCCACGGCACTACAGCCTGCTGTAGCGCCGGTTCCGTTGCCACGCCTCGTTAGAATGACCGTCCTCGATGGTCTTCGGCGGCGGGAGATGCCGGTGCGTCAGGTGGGACCGAGGCAGTTGCCGGGGCCGCTGCGGTGGATCGGTCCGCTGCGTCGGCGGGCCGAGATGGCGGAGCTGGCCGAGCGGGCGGGCATCGGGCCGGTCCGGCGCCGGTACCGCACCCGGCGCACCATGGCCAGCCGCGGCCTCGGCTGGCTGGTCTTCGGCGGCGCCCTCGCGGCGGCCACCGTCTACGTCAACCTGTCGGCGACGTTCGGGTACGTCATCGCGGCGACCGTGATCGGCCTGTTCCTGTACCTGGTGTACCGGCTCGACACGGGGGACCCGGCCGGGTGGTACCACATCGGCGCCGCCGACGGCGGGCTCGTGCTGATACCGAAGTACGGGACGCCCACCGTGCTGCCGTGGGCGTCGATCGCCGGCGTCGTCGAGCACCGGGCCGGCACCGAGTCGGTGTTCGAGGTGCAGGCGGTCGACGCCGCGGCTGGTGGTGGCCGGCCGATGTTCGTCCGCATCGACGCGATGACCGGCCGCGGCGCGTTGATCCGGTCGATCCTCGACCGCACGCCGGTGCGGCCGCCGGTGGTGGCGCGGGCGGTGGTCGCCGGCGTGCTGGCCGTCGTGCTGCTGGTCACCGCGTGGCTGGTGTTCCTGCCCGACTTCATCGTCCGGAGCGAGAAACTGCCGGGTGACGTGGACGGGCTGGCCCGCGCGTGCGAGCGGGCCGGCGCGAAGTTCCCCGACGCGCCGCGCCTGGCCGGGCCGGCGCCGCACCCGATCCGGGCGTTCGCCGAGGTGGACGACCAGAACGGGCGCGAGTACGGGCCGATGTCGGTGGCCGTCAAGGACCCGCCGCCCGGCTACGGTGTCACCTCGCCGCGGGAGATCCAGCTCGTCGCGTGCGTGCGCCGCACCGGATCCGGCGCCACGCTCGACAACTGCGTCTACCGGGAGCAGCTCGGCAGCGACGTGAAGACGCTGACGATGCGGTCGGCCACCTACACGGTCGACGTGTACGAGCTGCGCTCGCACCGCCGGGTCGGGTCGGTGCGGGTCACCGGCGACGACGGCGACTGCCCCACCTACGTCGGTGACGACGACGAGCTGTACTCGGAACTCGACCCCGACGACCTCCGCGCGGCGCTGGACCCGTACGTCAACCGCTGACGCACCTGTTGACACCATGGCGTGGTGAACATCCGCATCGTGCACCTGGACGTCGCGGCGTTCCGCGCCCTCGCCGACGGCGACCTCGACGCCGCGAACGCGGCCGGCCCGGTGCCGCTCTCGCCCTACCTCGCCGGCCCCGAGTGCCAGGGACTGTGGCGCATGCGCCGCGACCAGTGCGAGCGGGATCCGTCCCACGCGGCGTGGGTCACCGGCGTCATCTGGGACGAGCGCCGTCACCTGGCGGTCGGCGCGGCCGGGTTCCACGGGCCGCCGGACGCGTCGGGCCTGGTGGAGATCGGCTACCGCGTCGACCCGCAGCACCGGCGCCGCGGCTACGCCCGGGCCGCGTTGGAGGCGTTGCTCGACCGGGCGGCGACGGAGCCGGACGTGCGTCGGGTGCGGGTCAGCATCGGCCCCGGCAACCTGCCCTCGGTCGGGCTGGCGCTGCAGTACGGCTTCGTCAAGGTCGGCGAGCAGTGGGACGACGAGGACGGGCTGGAGTTCGTCTACGAGATGGTCGCTTCGCAGTCCTCGTAGGCGATGCGCAACGCCATCCTGCCGTCACCGGGATGGGCACGAACCGCCACGGCGTGGAACGGGCTGGTGACGGCGCGCGTGGTTCCGCAGTGGGGGCCGGGCCGGATCTCCCATGCCCGCACGGTGAGTACGCCGTCGAAGTCCCCGATCATGTCGATCACGACGAAGTACCCGCCGCTCGACCGCTGCCCGAGGGAGACGACGACGCACATCTCGGTCTGCCAGGACACTGCCAACGCCGGCGGCTCCGACGGCGGGCGGGAGTCCACCCGCGTCCACAGGCGGGCCCACTCGTCCGCGTCGCGGACGATGTGCAGACCCTCCGGAAGGTGCCGGTGCGTCTGCAGGAGACCGTCGATGGTCCGGTACGGCAGCAGGACGAAGCCACCCGGCTCAACCATCAGGACACCGTACCGCCGTACCCGGGTCTAGGGTCGGGCTGTGACCGACTTCCAGCACGGGGACTGGCGCGTTCTCGACGCCGGCGCGAGCGCCTGGTTCGGCGCGCCGTCGATGGCCGCGGGTGCGGCGCTCGTCCGCCGGATCGCCGACCTGACGCCCGCCGGCGGCCCGCCCGACGTCGATCTGCGACCCGGCGGGGTCCGTGTGCGGCTCGGCCCGACGGACGCGGAGTTTGCCCGCTCGGTCTCCGCGGCCGCCCACGACCTGGGCCTGACCGCGGATCCGGCCGTGCTCCAGACCGTGCGCCTCGTGATCGAGACCGCCGACCGGTCGTCGCTGGTGCCGTTCTGGCGGGCCGTGCTCGGCTACGGGCCCGCCGGCGCCGACGGGCTCGCGGATCCGTCCCGACGCGATCCGGCGCTGTCGTTCCACGAGAGCCCGCCCCGGCCGGTGCGCGACCGGATCCACGTCGACGTGGTCCGCGCGCCGGACGCGGTGGCGGCGGCCCGGGCCACGGTCGGGCAGGAGCCGTCCGGGCCGTTCGGCGTCGCGCTCGCCGACGCCGACGGGAATGTGGTCGACCTGGTGCCCGGCGGCGGCATCGCGAAGGAGCCGGAGACCGCCGACTGGCAGGCGCTGTTCGCCGCGGTGACGTTCTACGCCGTCGACTCGCCGGTGCGGGCGGCCGAACTCGCGGCGGCCGTCGCCGGTCTGGCCGACGACGCGGGGCTGCCGCTGCTGGTCGACGTGCGGCCCGACGGCGTCACGATCGACAGCGGAAAGGACCTGTGGGAGGACGGCACAGGCACCGCCACCACCGGGTTCCTCGCCCTGGCCGGTCGGATCCAGGCGGCGGCCCACGACCTCGGGCTCGCCGCCGACCCGACCCGCCCGCGCTTCGTCCAGGTCGGCATCGACGCGGTCGACGTTCCCGCGGTGCGGGCGTTCTGGATGTCCGTGCTCGGGTACCGGCCCGACCCGCGGGACTTCCTGACCGACATCTGCGATCCGCGTCGGCTCAATCCGGTCCTGTTCTTCCAGCCGACCGACGCGTCGGACGCCGGCCGGCGGGAGCACCGCAACCGCGTCCACCTCAGCCTTGCCGTACCCCACGATCAGGCCCGGGTCCGGATCGACGCCGCGGTGGCCGCCGGTGGGCGGCTCCTCCCCGGTGGTCACACGGTCGCCGACCCGGAGGGCAACGAGTTGGACATCGTCACGAGATGAACTCCCGGTACGCGTCGTAGGCGAGGCGGTGCGTGCCGTCCCAGTTGACGATGCCCCACTTCTGGTCGGTGGTGGTGGCGCTGTAGTCGAACATCTTGAACCAGACGTACGCCTGGGCCCACGGCCAGTTGACGAAGTCGGCGAGGCTGCGCTGCAGATAGGCCGCCTGGCCCTCCTGCGTCAGGACGGTGCCGTCGAGTTCGACGTCGAGGCGGAAGCCGATCTCGGTCAGCCATACGGGCTTGGTGGGGAAGTCGGCGTGCGTGTCGGTGGCCCGGCCCCAGCCCAGCGCCTCCTGGTAGGAGTTGTACGGGTGCACGGTGACCGCGTCGGCCAGGGCGATCGCCGCCGGTCCGTCGGGTGCGGCCTTCACCAGGTCGTTCCATGACCGGGTGGTCCAGTTGCCGTTGCCGTCGTGGAACGGCTGCGGGTCGGTGGCGAGCAGGAACTTCGTGTTCGGGTTGGCGGCGCGGGCCCGGGTGACGACGGTCCGGAAGAACGTCGCGTAGGCGGCCGGCTCCGGCGACGGGTAGAACCACGGCACGAACGGCTCGTTCAGGATCTCGAAGTAGACCGGGGCGAGGTGACCGTCGGTGCGCCCGACCCAGTAGGTGCCGCCCGGGCCGTACCGGGCGACCACACCGGCGGCCCAGGCCGACCACGCGTCGACGTCGATGGTGGAGATGCGTTGGTAGTGGCTCAGGATGGGCAGCGGCGTGAGCCCGTCGGCGACGTCGCGCGCCATCACCGCGTCGAGTTCGGCGAACGACGCCGGGTACTTCCAGTCGTCGCGGTCGAGCGTGAGGCCGACCCGCTTTGCGTCGGCGCCGGCGTCACCGCGCGGTCCGTGCGCGTTGGCGACGCCGTAGTACTTGACCGGCGGAGCCGCGACGGTGACCTCGGGTGCCCAGGGGTTGCTCGCGGGTCCCGCGGCGCGGGCGCTGACCCGCACCGTCCGGCCGCCGTACACCGCCGGATCGATGACGAACGGCGACGGCGCCTCGACGTACCGGTCGGCCAGGTCCGCGCTCTTCACCACGAAGACGAAGGTGGTGGCGCCGGGCAGCGTCGCGCGCACGTGCCGGCGGTCCGGCCCGATCTCGACCACCGGTACGCCGGCGGTCGGGGCCGGCACGGTGAACTCGACCGACGTCGCCCACGGATTGCCCGCCGTACCCTGCGCGCGGGCGCTGACCCGCACCGTCCGGCCGCCGTACGTCCACGGATCGACCGCGAACGTCGAGGCGACGTTGTCGACGTAGAAGTCGTCCAGGCCGTTCGACTTCACCACGAAGACGAAGCTGGTGGCGAGCGGGAGGCTCGCGGTGACGTGCCGCCGGTCGGCCGCCAGCGCGAGCGACGGCTTCGCCTCTGCCACGGTGAAGGTGACGGCCGACGACCACGCGTCGGTCGGCGACGTCCGCCCGCGGGCGGTGACTTTCACCGGGAGGCCGCCGTAGACCAGCGGGTCGACCGTGAACCGCGGGCCGACGTCACGGACGTACCGGTCGGGTCGGCCGGGCGCCGTCACGAAGAACTCGAACAGGGTGACGCCGGTCAGTTTCGCGGTGACGTGCCAGCGGTCGGCCTCCACCGAGAGCGTGGGCGCGGGTGCCGCGGCGGACGCCGCCGGGCCGGGCACTCCCGACCCCACCAGGCAGGCGAGCATGATCAATAGTCGCGCAACAGTTCGCATCGAATCCCCCATGGTCGGCGCGTAGGGGAAATCATATCCACGGCTGTAAATGGGAACTTCTCGCCGGTGGTGGACGACCAATACCTCCGACGCCCACCGACCGGGTACCGGATGAGGAGTGACGATGGCCGCACCAGAGACGACCGCCGTGGCAGACGGGCCACCGGACAGCCGGGCCGACGCCGGCTCCCGGTTGGGTGACGGTGTCACCGCCCCGAGCCGCTCGATCGCGCCGCTGCTGCTGCGTCTGCACTTCTACGCCGGGATCCTGATCGCGCCGTTCCTGGTGGTCGCCGCGGTGACCGGCCTGGCGTTCACACTCACCCCGACGCTGGACAGGCTGGTCTACGCCGACGAGTTCTTCACCGACGGGTCCGGCCAGCGCCGGCCGCTCGCGGAGCAGGTCGCGGCCGCGTCCGCCGCCCGGCCCGACGGGACCGTCGCGGCCGTCATCCTCCCCGACGGCAACGACGCCAACACGCGCGTGGTGTTCAACGTCGAGGGGCTCGGCGAGAATCAGATCACGGTGTACGTCGACCCGTACACCGCACGGGTGACGGGCTCCCTGGAAACCTGGTTCGGGGAGACGCCGCTGCAGACCTGGTTCGACGACCTGCACCGCAACCTGCACCTCGGCGACGTCGGCCGGCACTACTCGGAACTCGCGGCGAGCTGGCTCTGGGTGGTGGCCCTCGGCGGCCTCGTGCTGTGGCTGCGCCGCCAACGCGGCCGGCGGAAGAAGGTCCGCGGGACGCTGCTGCCCGACCTGGCCGCCCGGAAGGGGGTGCGCCGCACCCGCGGCTGGCACGCCGCGACCGGCGTGTGGCTGACCGTGGGCCTGCTGATTCTCGCCGCGACCGGCCTGACGTGGTCACGGTATGCCGGCGGGAATTTCGGCGCGGTTCTCGACCACTTCGACAAGGGCCGCCCGGCGGTGTCGACCGACGCGACTGCCGCCGGGGGCGGCGGGCACCACGACGCGGCCGGCGGGGCAGCGACCGAGGTGGACCTGTCGGTCCTCGACACGGTGGTCGGTACCGCCCGTGCGGCCGGCCTCGACGGTCACATCGAGATCAGCGTGCCGGCCGCACCGGGCGGCGCCTGGACGGTCATCCAGGACGACATGCTGTGGCCGGTGCACTACGACTCGGTGGCCGTCGACGCGGGCGGCACCACGGTCACCGACCGGGTGAACTACTCCGAATGGCCGGTGCTGGCGAAGCTGAGCAAGCTCGGCGTCCTCGCCCACATGGGGCTGCTGTTCGGCATCGCCAACCAGATCGTGCTCGCCGCGTTCGCGATCGGGCTGCTGTGCGTCATCTTCTGGGGGTACCGGATGTGGTGGCAGCGCCGCCCGACCCGGGCCGACCGCGCCCGCCCGTTCGGCGTCGCACCGGCCCGGGCGGCCTGGCAGCAGTTGCCGTCCTGGGCGATCGTCGTCGGTGTACCGGCCGTGCTGGCGATCGGATACGCCATGCCGGTCCTCGGGGTCTCGCTCGTGGTGTTCCTGGCGATCGACCTCGCCGTCGGGACCGCCCGGAAGCGGCGGGTTGGCCGGATCGCACCGGTTTCCCCCGCCGTCGACAGTCACGCGTACACCAGGGCTCCGTCGACGTAGGTGCGGGCGGCCCGTGCGGCGCCGATCTCCTCGGGGGGACCGTCGAAGGGGTCGCGGTCGAGGACGACGAGGTCGGCGCGCCGGCCGACGGCCAGGGTTCCCGTGTCGTCGCGGTGGTTCACGTACGCGCTGCCGGCGGTGTAGGCGGCCAGTGCCGTTCCCAGGTCGACTCGCTGGTCGGGCAGGAACGCCGCGCCCGTCCGGCCGTGCAGGCGGCGGTTCACCGCGACGTGGATCGCCGCCATCGGATCCGGGCTGCTCACCGGCCAGTCGCTACCGGCGGCCAGGGTCGCACCGGCCCGGAACAGGTCGCCGAACGGATACTGACGGGCGGCCAGGCCGTCGCCGAGGAACGGAACGGTCAGCTCGTCCATCTGCGGCTCGTGCGTGGCCCACAGTGCCTGCAGGTTCGCCGACGCGCCGAGCCCGCGGAAGCGTGGAACGTCGGCGGGGTCGACGACCTGCAGGTGGGCCAGGTGCGGGCGGGTGTCCCGGAACCCGTTCGCGGCCCGCGCCGCCGCCACCGCGTCGAGCGCCTCGCGCACGGCCCGGTCGCCGAGGGCGTGGAAGTGCACCTGGAAGTCCAGCGCGTCCAGCGCGGTGACGTGCTCGCAGAGAGCGGCGGGATCGACGAAACTCAGGCCGGTGTTGGCGGTCGCGTCGCCACGGGCATCCTTGTACGGGCTGGTCATCGCGGCGGTGAAGTTCTCCACGATGCCGTCCTGCATGATCTTCACCGTCGAGCACCGCAATCGTCCGACGGTGAACCTGGCGCGCGTGTCGACGAGGTCGGGGATCTGTTCGGCGCCGCGCTCCCGGTCCCACCACAGCGCCCCGACGACGTCGGCGGTCAGCAGGCCGTCCCGGGCCGCGGTCAGGTACGCGTCCGACACGTCCGGGTAGCCGTTGGAGCCGCCCACCATCGCGTCCTGCCAGGCGGTGATCCCGAGCGAGTGCAGCAGCGTCTGCGCCCGCAGCAGACCGGCCAGCCGATCCGCCGGTGTGACCGCGGGCAGCACCCCGGCCACCAGCGACACCGCGCCCTCCTGCAGACAGCCGGTCGGGCGTCCGTGGGCGTCGCGGTTGACCACACCGTCGGCCGGGTCCGGGGTGTCGCGGTCGACGCCGGCCCGCTCGAGTGCCCGGCTGTTCACCCACGCACCGTGGTGGTCCCGGTTGAAGAGGAACACCGGCCGGTCCGCCACGACGGCGTCGAGCAGGTCCGCCGTGGGCACGCCGCCCGCGAAACTCTCCAACGACCAGCCACCCCCGACGATCCACTCCGCGCCCGGGTGGGCATCGGCGTAGGCGCGGATCCGGCGCAGGTACTCGTCCGGATCGACGGTGCCGGTCAGGTCGCACTGGCCGAGTTCCACGCCACCCAGCACGGCATGGACATGGGCGTCCTGGAAGCCCGGCAGCAGCGGCCGTCCGGCGAGCTCCACGACCTCGGTTCCCGGGCCCACCAGGTCGCCGACGTCGCGTCCGATGGCCGCGATCCGCCCGCCGCGGACCGCGAGCGCGCTCGCCCGCGTGCGCGCTCCGTCCATGCACAGCACCGGACCACCGGTGAACACCAGGTCCGCTTCGCTCATCGGGCCGCCTCACTTCGACCGCCCCATTGTCGGTCGTTTCGCACCAGGACGCAGCACTGAGGCGATCCAGCTCTCGTTCCGGCGCGAATACCACCCACACCGATTTGCTACGGAGGAGAGAGATGTCCCACCCGGACATGCCGGGCAGCATGCTGTCCCGGCGCTCGTTCCTGTCCACCGCGGCGACCGCCGCGTTCGCCGTCCCGTTGGTGGCCCCGACCCGCGTCGGCGCGGCCACCCGCCCGGGCCCGGCCCGGCCGACTCCGCTGTTGCTGCCCGGGCCCACCGGCCGGTTCGCGGTCGGCGTGCTGCCGCTGCACCTGCGTGACCCGTCCCGCCCCGACCCCGTGGTGCCCGGAATCCCGTTCCGCGACTTCATGGTGAGCATCTGGTACCCGGCGCACCCGGGATCCGGGCAGCCGCGCGCCGACTGGCTCCTGCCGGCGGCCTGGCGCACGTTCGGGGAGGGCAACGGGCTGCCGCTCGACGTGCTCGCCGTACCCCGTACGCACGGTCGGATCGGTGCCCGGGTGCGGCACGCGGCCGCGCCGTACCCGGTGGTGATCTTCTCGCCCGGGGGCGGCCTCGACCGGGACAGCGCCACGGTACTGGTGGAGGATCTGGTCAGCCACGGATACCTGGTGGTCACCGTGGACCATCCGCACGACGCCGGGGAGGTGCAGTTCCCGGACGGCCACGTGGTGACGGCCGGCCTACCCGACGACGACGTCCTGTTGGTCGGGCTGCGGACGGCCGACGTGCTCTTCACGCTGGACCATCTGTCCACTGTGGACGCCGGCCGGAACCCGTCGGTGGAGGGCGGGCCGTTGCCGGCGGGCCTGGCCGGTGCGCTGGATCTGGGTCGGCTGGCGGTGATCGGGCACTCGCTCGGCGGCGCCACGTCGGCACACCTGCTGACCGACCCGCGCGTGCGGGCCGGCGCGAACCTCGACGGCGCCATCTTCGGCCCGCCGTTGTGGAACGGCTCGGACAAGCCGTTCCTGTTCTTCCTGGGCCAGGGCCACGACACCACCCTCGACCCGACCCTGCACGACCTGTGGGTGCGGCTGCACGGGTTCCGGGCCGCGGTGAACCTGCGCGATTCCGGGCACCTGTCGTTCACCGACTTCCAGGTGTTGGTCCCCCAGCTCGCCGGTCCGGCGGGCTTCCCGCCGGAGCAGGTGGCCGGCTTCATCGGCACCATCGACCCGGTGGCCTCGTTGCGCACGGTCCGTGCGTACCTGCGCTCGTTCCTGGACCTGACCCTGCGCGGCCACGACGACGGCCTGCTGCGGCGTCCGTCACCGCGATTCCCGGACGCGCAGTTGATCACCCTGTGAATATCGCTTAAATGCTACATACAGTTGACGGATGGACGCAGGTTTGTAGTATTTAGGGGACGCCGGCAGGAAGGCGACCCCCCATGACCGTCGAGTTCCGGACCGACCCTGGGCAGTACCGGCACTGGCGGCTGAGCGTCGACGGTGCGGTGGCCACGCTCGCGATGGACGTGGACGAGCAGGGCGGACTCGTGCCCGGCTACGAACTGAAGCTCAACTCCTACGACCTCGGCGTCGACATCGAGCTCTACGACGCGGTCCAGAGGCTGCGGTTCGAACATCCGCGGGTGCGGGCCGTCGTGATGACCTCCGGCAAGGACCGCATCTTCTGCGCCGGTGCGAACATCCGGATGCTGGCGGCGTCGCCGCACGCGTGGAAGGTGAACTTCTGCAAGTTCACCAACGAGACCCGCAACAGCATCGAGGACGCCAGCGCGCACTCGGGTCAGACGTGGATCGCCGCGGTGAACGGCACCGCCTCGGGTGGTGGGTACGAGCTGGCGCTCGCGTGCGAGCACATCATGCTGGTCGACGACCGGTCGTCGATGGTGTCGCTGCCGGAACTGCCGCTGCTCGGCGTCCTGCCGGGAACCGGCGGCCTGACCCGGGTCGTCGACAAGCGGCACGTGCGCCGCGACCTCGCCGACTACTTCGCCACCAAGTCCGAGGGCGTCGGCGGTCGTCGCGCCGTGGCGTGGCGCCTCGTCGACGAAGCGGTCAGCCGTCCGCAGTGGGCCGAGAAGGTGGCGGCCCGCGCGGCGGAGTTCGCCGCCCGCTCCACCCGACCCGACACCGCAGACGGCGTCGCGTTGACGCCGCTGGAGAAGTCCCGCACCACCGATGCCATCACCTACCGCCACGTGCGCGCCGTGCTGGACCACGACCGGGGCTGCGTCGAGATCACCGTGCAGGGGCCGGAAACGGACCCGCCGGCCGATGTGCACCTCCAGGGCGCCGACTTCTGGACCCTCGCCGTGACGCGCGAACTCGACGACCTGATTCTCGACCTGCGCACCAACGAGACCGAGCTGGGCACCTGGGTGCTGCGGACCGAGGGCGACCCGGCGCGGGTGCTGGCCTACGATGCTCTGCTGCTGGCCAACCGCGACGACTGGCTGGCCAACGAGATTCTGCTCTACCTCAAGCGCACGCTCAAACGCCTCGACGTCACCAGCCGCAGCCTGCTCGCCTTCGTCGAACCGGGAAGCTGTTTCGCCGGTTCGCTGTTCGAGCTCGCCCTCGCGGCGGACCGCGTCTACCACCTGGCGGGTGTGTTCGAGGACGGCCCGGCCGACGCGGAACCGGCGACGGTGACGGTCGGGCCGATGAACCTCGGCCCGGTGCCGATGGGCAACGACCTCACCCGTCTACAGACCCGGTTCTACGGCGACCCAAGCGGTTTCGCCGCGGTGGAGGCCGCCGCCGGGAAGGCATTGGAAGCCGAGGACGCCGAACGGCTGGGCCTGGTGACGTTCGCACCCGACGACATCGACTGGGCCGACGAGATCCGCATGGCCGTCGAGGAGCGGGCCAGCTTCAGCCCCGACGCGTTGACCGGCATGGAGGCGAATTTCCGCTTCGTCGGGCCGGAGACGGTCGAGACGAAGATCTTCGGCCGGCTGGCCGGCTGGCAGAACTGGATCTTCCATCGGCCCAACGCGTCCGGGCCGGACGGGGCGCTGCGCAAGTTCGGCACCGGCCAGCGTGCCGACTTCGACCGGAAGCGAGTGTGAGCCGATGACCGCCGCCGACTACAGCGACAAGATTCCCAACAACGTCGACCTGCACGAGGACCGCCGGCTCCAGCGCGCGTTGGAGTCGTGGCAGCCGAACTTCCTGCGGTGGTGGGACTCGATGGGCCCGACGCTGCCCACCGAGGACGTGTACCTGCGCACGGCGGTCAACGTCGGCCGGGAGGGGTGGGCGCACTTCGGGCACGTCGCGATGCGCGACTACCGGTGGGGCATCTTCCTCGCCGACCGCAAGCACGACCGACGGGTCGCCTTCGGCCAGCACCGCAACGAACCGGTCTGGCAGAAGGTGCCCGGCGAGTACCGCTCCGAGCTGCAACGCCTCATCGTGATCCAGGGTGACACCGAACCGGCATCCGTTGAGCAGCAACGCAATCTGGGCGCCACCGCGCCGAGCCTCTACGATCTGCGCAACCTGTTCCAGGTCAACGTCGAAGAGGGACGCCACCTCTGGGCGATGGTGTATCTCCTGCACGCCTACTTCGGCCGCGACGGACGCGAGGAGGCCGAGGAGTTGCTGCACCGCAACTCCGGCAGCGAGGAGGCGCCGCGCATCCTCGGCGCGTTCAACGAGGAGACCCCGGACTGGCTGTCGTTCTTCATGTTCACGTACTTCACCGACCGCGACGGCAAGTACCAGCTGGGCACGCTGAAGGAGTCGGCGTTCGACCCGTTGTCGCGCACGTGCGAGTTCATGTTGAAGGAGGAGTCGCACCACATGTTCGTCGGCACCACCGGCATCGACCGCGTGGTGGAGCGGACCGTGCAGCTCATGGTCGAGCACGACACCGACGACGTCGGCCCGCACGGCGGCATCCCGCTGACCGTGCTGCAGAAGTACCTCAACTTCCACTACTCGGTCTCGTTGGACCTGTTCGGCTCGGAGACGTCGACAAACGTCGGCAACTACTACACGTCCGGATTGAAGGGCCGCTGGTCCGAGGAGCGCCGCCACGACGACCACACGCTCACCAACGACTCGGTCATGGTCGACGCCGTCACGGCCGACGGCGAGATCGGACAGACCGAGGTCGCCGCGCTCGTCGGTCTCAACAGCGACCTGCGCCGCGAGTACATCGGCGACTGCCAGAACGGCGTCAACCGGTGGAACAGGATCCTGGACGAGGCGGGCATGCCGCAGCGGCTGCGGCTGCCGCACGTCGCCTTCAACCGGAAGGTCGGCGCGTTCGCCGGAATCGAGGCGACCCCCGACGGCAAGGGCCTCACCACGGAGGAGTGGGAGCGTGGCAAGGGCCGGTGGTTGCCGACCGACGTCGACAAGACCCACGTCCGGTCGCTGATGCGGCCGGTGTACGAGCGCGGCAGGATCGCCGCCTGGATCGCGCCGCCCCGGCAGGGCATCAACGGCAAGCCGTTCGACTACGACTACGTCCACCTCTCCTGACCCGGGACGGTGCCGCCATGACCAATGCCAGCATCTATCTCCTCGACCGCCGCCTCGACGAAGGCGAAGGCGGCGGCGACCGGATCGCGCTCGCCGGTGTCGCGGGCGAGACGACCTACGCCGAGTTGCACGACCGCGTCCGGCGAACCGCCGGCGGCCTGCGCCGGGCCGGCCTGCGGCCCGAACAGCGGCTGCTCATGGTCATGGCGGACTCGCCCGAGTTCGTCACCGTGTTCCTGGCGGCGCTGCGCATCGGCGCCGTTCCCGTGCCGGTGTCGACGATGGTGCGCACCGACGGACTCGTCGAGTTGCTCCGCGACTCCCGGGCCCGGTTCCTCGCCACCACAGCGGAGTTCGCGACCCTGGCGGCCGCCGGTGCGGCCGGCGCGCCGGAACTGGAGCGGCTCCTCGGCCCGCAGGAACTCGGGGAACTGGCCGCCGGCGACCCGGACGACGAGGTGTATCCGACCGCGGCCGACTCGCCCGCGTTCTGGCTCTACACCTCGGGCACCACCGGCCGGCCGAAGGCCGCCATGCACCGGCACGGCTCCATTCCCGTCGTCTGCGAGACCTACGCCCGGCAGGTTCTGGGCATCCGGCCCGACGACCGGTGCCTGTCCGCGGCCAAGGCGTTCTTCGCCTACGGCCTCGGCAACTCCGTCCTGTTCCCGTTGTCGGTCGGTGCGACGGCCGTCCTCGAACCGGCACCGTCGAAGCCCGACACGATCGCCGCCTGCGCCCAGAAGTACAGCGCGACCCTGTTCTTCGGCGGACCCACGTTCTTCGCCGGCATGCTCCGCACCGGGCTGCCCGCCGACGCCCTACCCGACGTCCGGCTCGCCGCCTCGGCCGGCGAGCCGTTGCCCGCGGAGCTGTACCGGCGGTGGACCTCGCACTTCGGCGTCGACGTCATCGACGGAATCGGCATGACCGAGATGCTGCACATCTTCCTGTCCAACCGACCCGGCGCGGTCCTGCCCGGGACGACGGGCGTCGCGGTGCCCGGATACGACCTGCGCATCCTCGACGAGCAGGGCCACGAGGCACCCAACGGCACACCGGGCACGCTGTTCGTCCGCGGCGACTCCACCGCCACCGGATACTGGTCCCGCTACGCGGCGTCCCGGCAGGTGTTCCAGGGCGAATGGCTGCGCACCGGCGACACCTACGTGCGCGGCGACGACGGCTACTACACGTGCCTCGGCCGCACCGGTGACATGCTGAAGGTCAGCGGCATCTGGGTCGCTCCGTTGGAGGTCGAGAACCGGTTGCTCACCCATCCCGCCGTCGCGCAGGCCGTTGTCGTCGGCGCCCCCGACGCCGACGGGCTCGACAAGCCGGTGGCCTACGTCGTCAGCCGGCCCGGCAGCACCGTCACCGAACACGAACTCGTCGACCACTGCCGCGAAGGCATCGAGTCGTTCAAACGTCCCCGCCGCGTCGTCTTCGTCGACAGCTACCCCACGACCGCGACCGGCAAGGTCCGCCGGGTCGAACTCCGCGAGGCCGCCCGGCAACTGCTGAAGGCCGGCTGATTTGCCGAGGACGAATGACGACGAGGCGTCCGTCGCGTCCCGACGGCACGCCGCCGGTGCCGACAGCGCACCGGGGCTGCTGCTGACGGTCCTCGGCGAGTTCCTCCTCCCGTCCGGCGGCGCGGCACTCACGGCCGCCTTCATCGACGTCCTCGGTCGCCTCGGCGTGGAGGAGAAGGCGGCCAGGCAGGCGTTGATGCGCACGGCGGCCGACGGCCTCCTGCACGCGCGGCGGGTGGGGCGGCGCACCCTGTGGCGGCTGACCGCGAAGGGGGAGCAGTTCCTCAGCGAGGGCGCCGAACGGATCTACGGCTTCCAGGCGTCGCAGGCCGGCTGGGACGGCCGGTGGCTGATCGTGCTCGCCCGCGCGCCGCAGACCGACCGGGCCGCCCGGCACGTGTTGCGCACCCGGATGATGTGGGCCGGGTTCGGCAGTCCCGCCCCGGGCGTGTGGATCAGCACCCATGTCGACCGGGCGAAGGAAGCCGAGCGGGTGCTGCACGAGGCGGGCCTCGACGACGGCCAGATCTTTCTCGCCGAGCACCACGCCGGCGGTCCGCTGGACGCGATGGTGCGGCAGGCCTGGGACCTCGACGCGCTGGAGGAGGGGTACGAACAGTTCCTCGCCGAGTACAGCGGGGACGGGTCGGGAGACGCCATGGTCCGGACCGTCCAGTTGGTCCACGCGTGGCGGCGGTTCCCGCGCGTCGATCCCGCCCTGCCGACCACCCTGCTGCCGGCCCGCTGGAGCGGCGTCCGCGCGGCGGAGCTGTTCACCCGCCGGCGCGCGCAGTGGCACGCGGCCGCGCAGGCGGAGTGGCGCCAGCAGGCGTCAGGAGACTGACGGTGGCCAGCGGTGTCCGCGCCACCCGTCCCAGGTCGCGAATCCGGCCGGTGGGTCGCCGACGGGTTCACTGCCGTCGAGTTCGCCTCGCGTGGGGATTTCGATCCGGGCGGTCCACTCGACGAGTTCCTCGTCGGATATGGGCCACGTCGTGTCCGGCGCGTCGGCCTGCCGCTGGTCGAGTCTCCTCCGCTGTTCGGCCGGCGTGAGTTCGAAGTAGCGCAGCTGCACCGCCGCGCCCAGGTCTGCCGCCGCCTGGCGGAGCGCGGAGCGCTCGTCCCGACTCCAGAGGCCGAAGTCGATCACGACGTTGGTGCCCAGTTCGAGGACGCGCAGCCCGATCCGGATGAGCCGTCCTTCGATGACGTCCCCGGCCGACGGCGGGTTCTCGGGCCCGTAGAGCGCCTTCACCCACTCGTCCTTCGTGAGACGAAGTGCGTCGTGCTCGACCTCGATGCGCCGGGCGGCGGTGGTTTTCCCGGTGCAGGGGAGTCCCACCGTCAGGAACAGTGTCGGTCGCCGCATCGTCACCACCCTACGGGTAAGGTTCCGGGATGACTGTTCCCTCGCAGGACGACGTGCTCGGATACTTCGACACGCTGTCGAACTGGGGACGATGGGGCGACGACGACCAGCGCGGAACCCTGAACCACATCACCGACGACGTCCGGCTGGCGGCGGCGCGGGCCGTGCGCCACGGCCGGAGCGTGTCGTGCGGATGGGAAGTCGCCGTACCAGACGAGATGGAACGGTCGACGACGGCGTGCCCGTCCGCCGTCGACATGCCGGGTGCCGAGCACATGCCGGCCGCCTTCCAGGCCGACCGGCGCTGGGGCTTCTCGAATGAGCGGCTCGGCATCATGTTCCACGGCAACACCATCACCCACCTCGACTCGCCGTGCCACATCTTCTGGGACGGCACGATGTACAACGGGCGGTCGCACTCGTTGGTCGACGCCGAAATGGGATCGGCGTGGGCGGCCGTTACGGCGGCCGCGAACGGGATCGTCACGCGTGGCGTGCTGCTGGACGTCGCGCAGGTCCGCGATGTGCCGTGGTTGGAACCGGGGGAGGGTGTGTTTCCCGACGACCTCGAGGCGGCCGAGCGTCGCCAGGGTGTGCGGGTGCGATCCGGCGACGCGGTGCTCCTGCGCACCGGCCATGGCCGCGCCCGGCACGAGTCCGGTCCGTCCGGTGGTATCACCCAGGCCGGCTGGCACGCGTCCTGCCTACCGTGGCTGCGCGAACGGGAGGTCGCGCTGATCGGCGCCGACACCCCCCAGGACGTCCAACCGTCCGGCTACGACGACGTGCTGATGCCCGTTCACGCCGTGAGCCTCGTCGCGATGGGCCTGTGGCTGCTCGACAACTGCGACCTCGAGGCGTGCGCGTCGACCGCCGCCGAACTCGACCAGTGGGACTTCCAGCTCGCGGTCGCGCCGGTCCGCTTCGCCGGCACGTCGGGCAGTCCGGTCAACCCGATCGCCACCTTCTGACCACGGCGCGCTCGATTCCTGCAGTTGTTCGTCCTCGGGTCGGGTCCGGAACCCATCCGAAGGCGGATCGACTTCCTGCCCGGTGTTTCTGAGCGCGGTACGTTCCGGTATACGTGCGAAGGCTGGGGATTGATTCAGCTCCAGTACGGCGGTCGCTACCGGGACGAACTGCGATGGAGCCATACCAATCACAACTCGGAGAAGCGGGCCCGGGCCTGGGCGGCGAGCATCCCGCGTCTCGGTGACCCAGCCGAGTGGAACTGGCCGGCGGTGACAAGCGCATCCGCCAAACTCAACCGGAAGGTCCGCGGGATGGCTGTGAGCAAGATCAGCTCCCACTCCGTGTTGCCGCACGTGGCGCAGTTCATCGCGGACAACGGCCTGCAATACGAGTACGGCACAGGCATCCACCCGAACCCGATCGCGGCATGATCCCTTGACAACGGTCTCGGCTAGCTTCGATCGGTGACGCATACGCATCATCTCGTCGTCGGTCGAGGGCGGGTGACCAAGCGGTACGTGTCGTGGTCGCGTGGAGAACACGTGCGCGAGTGGACGGTACTGCGTCGCGTGTTCGCGCGATGTCCCGATCTGGACGCCGATCCGCCCTTCGTCGTGATGAGCATGCTGCCCGGCAGCCCGCTGACCGGCATCGTGGACCTCGAGCAGCAGGCCGCGTTGGCCGAAGCGCTGCGCCGGTTGTGGTCGGTACCGGCGGTCGACCTTCCCGCCCGCCGGCACCACCCCGCCGAGATTCATGCGCTGATGACCGGGCGCATGGCTGGCCTGGACCTGCCGGGCTCAGCCGGCGAGGCCGCCCGTGCCGCCCGTTCCTTCCTCACCCGGCTCCGCCTCGGCCCCGCCGCCTGCACGGTGTTGGGTCACACCGACCCGAACCTGGCCAACTACCTCAGACCCGGTTCCTCGCGACGTTCGACCTCGACCTCGACCGGCTGCTGGACGCTCGTCGGCTGTTCGCCATCTTCTGGCTCCACCTGCTCCGACCCGGCGGCCCCGCCGAACGCCGCAACCCGCCAGCCGCCCGGGATCAACAGGCCGAACGAGTCCTGCACCTGCTCACCTGACAACCACCGCGTAGCGCGTCGCCCCGGTCTCGTTCGCCCGCGCGGAACGGCATCGGGGTTCGCGTACGCTCGCGAACCATGTGGCAACGGGAAGACCCCACGGAGATGCGGCGCTTTTCCGCCAACGACGTGCTTGACGGTCACATCAACTTCCGTGCGTATCCGCACCGGTATCTTTTCGTCTACGGAGACGCCCGAGGCAAGGAGAACCGGTTCGTGATGCCACGCCTACTGGCGGCCGTCGAGGCGCTGGAGAGCCAGGCATGGGAGCTCGTGAACGTGCTCGGCAACAACGGTAATTTCTTTGCCGTGATGCGTAGGCCGGACACTCCGCCGACGCCGTGATGCCTGGCAACCGTCGTGTTCCCGGAGGCGTTCGCGGCGGGTCAGCGCGTGCTCGACGGTCGAGGCGGCCACCTACTGCCCGGGGCTCGACGCGTGGCGGGGAAGACGCCACAGTGCGTACGGCGTCATCGGTGTGTCGGTGATGCGATCGGCGATCTCCGGCAGCGCGGCGGCGACCGCGTTGCCGACCGCCGCGGTCGAGCTGACCGTGCCGCCCTCACCGACTCCCTTCATGCCACCGGGTGTCCGGGGCGAGGGCGTCTCCAGCGTCGTCACGTTGATGTCGGGCACCTCGCGCGTGGTCGGAAGGTCGTAGCTCGCGTTCGGTTGGCCGTCGGGTGTGTACCCGATCTCCTCGAACAGGGCCATCCCGATGCCCTGCGCCACCGCGCCGCGGAGCTGGCCCGCCACGATCGCCGGGTTGACCAGGACACCCGAGTCGTTGACCAGCCAGTAGCCCTCGACCTCCACCGCACCGGTGGCCGGGTCGACGGCCACGGCCGCCGCGTGCGCGCCGCAGGCGTAGGTGTAGGCGACCGGTTCGTAGGAGACCCGTTCCAGCAGACCCGGTGTGCTGCCGTCGGGAAGGTCCCATCCGCGCCAGGCCGCGGTGGCGATCTCACGCAGCGTCCGGGCGACCTGCGGGGTGCCCTTGACCCGCACGGTGGAGTCGACGATCTCCAGATCGGCCGGGTCGACCTCGAGCTGGTGCCCGGCGATCTCCAGGATCCGGGTGCGCAGTTGTGCCGCGGCGCGGGTGAGAGCTCCTCCGCTGACCGCGAGCGCCCGGCTGGCGATCGACCCGATCGAGGAGTACGGCGTGGTCGTGGTGTCACCGAGCACCACCCGCACGTCGTCGAGGGCGACACCGACGTGGTCGGCGGCGATCTGCGCGAGGGCCGTTTCGATGCCCTGCCCGATGCCGACCACGCCGGCGGAGACCACCACCGACGCGTCGGGCTCCATCTGGACGACCGCGGTCTCGAAGCCACCGGCCTGGATCCCGATCGCCTTCATCCCCATGGACGGGCCCATGCCGGTCGTCTCGACGTGGCAGGCGAACCCGATGCCGCGCCGGCGTCCGTCGTCGCGGTGCGGCGCGACGACGCTGTCGCGCAAGGTGCGCAGGACCCGCGGGTAGTCGCCGGAGTCGTAGTCCTGCCACGTGCGGGTGGTGTACGGCAGCTCGTCGGGGCCGATCATGTTGCGTAGCCGCAGTTCGACCGGGTCGATCCCGGCGCGGCGGGCGGCCTCGTCGATCAGCCGTTCGCGGGTCCAGGCGGCTTCGGGTTGACCGAACCCGCGGTACGAGCCGGTGGGTGTGCTGGTGGTGACCGCGCCCCGCACCCGGGCACCGACCCGGTCGAAGCGGTACGGGCCCGGCAGCATCGTCGCCGAGACCGCGGCGGGGGCGATGCCGCAGTTGGCCGGGTGCGCGCCGAGATCGGCGAGCACGTCGGCGTACAACGCGACGAAGCGCCCGTCGGCGTCCATGGCAAGGATTCCGCGGTGGACGGCGGCGCGGGCGGGCAGCGTGGCGACCAGGCGGTCGGCGGGCTCCTCGGACCAGCGGACGGGTCGACCGGTCCGGATCGCCGCCAGGCAGACGAGCGCCTCGTCCGGGTACAGGTGCTCCTTGGCGCCGAACCCGCCTCCGGTCTCCCGGCTGATCACCCGCACCCGGTCGTACCGCAGGCCGAACAGGTCGGCGGCGTGATCGCGCACGTGGTGCGGTGCCTGGGTGGACGCCCGGATCGTCAGTGTCTCCTCGGCATACGACGCGACGATCGCGCGGGGCTCCAGCGGGTACGGCGAAGCCCGCCCGAACCGGAAGGTCATGTCGACGACGTGTGCCGCGTCGTGGGCCGCCGCGGCACAGTCGCCGCGCGGGTCACCGACCTCGAAGTCCGTGGCCACGTTGGTCCCCCAGTCGGGGTACAGCCGCGGCGCGTCCGGATCCACCGCGTGCTCGACACCGATCGCCGGCGGCAGTTCGTCGTAGTCCACGGTGACGAGGTCGGCGGCGTCGCGGGCCGCGGCCGGGGTACCCGCCACCACGACCGCGAGCGGCTGACCGACGTAGCGGACCACGTCGTCCAGCAGCGGGTAGGACAGTTCGCGTTGTCCCGGCCCCGGCGACACGCACGGCAACCGCAGATCCGACGCGTCGCGCACGCCGATGACGTCCACCACCCCGTCGGCGGCGCGGGCGGCCGACAGGTCGTAGCCCGTCACCCGGGCGTGCGCCACCGGGCTGCGGACCACGTACGCGTGAACCATGTCCGGCAGCCGCAGACCGCCCACGAACCGACCGCGCCCGGCGAGCAGCCGCGCGTCCTCACGGCGCGGCACCGGGCTTCCGACATAGGCGTTGCCCACTGGTTCGGTCATCGTCTGAGTATGCGACGACGCGACGGCGCGTCCCCTGAGTAGGTCGCCTGCTCTTTCTGCGTCCTCTCCGCCGCCCTTACGGTTGCCGACACTACGCAAAACGGAAGGAGGTGAGAATCTTGAGCATCGAGACCCTGCTCGGTGGCGCGGACGCCTACGCCTCGCTGGACGAGGTGGCGGCGACGCCAGACGTCGCGGTTCCGGAGGCGTCCCCGGTGTTGACCTCCATCATCATGGAGACCATTACGGTGACGCTCATGACCGAGTGCTGAATGGAAACCGTGATGCCGGGGGCGTCGGCCGATCTGGCCGCGTCTCCGGCGCGCCGCCGGAGAGGCTGTCGACGTGCCGCCTGACCACCCGCTCGGCCCCGACGGCCAACCGTGGTACCTGGCCATCAGCACGGATGAGGAGGGGGCGGTCCGGTCCAGGGTCGGTGGCAACCCGCCGGCCCGCTTCGAGGGGGCGCCGCTGCTGGACGGTCACCGGTACCTGTTGACGCTCGGCGACGACTTCACCCGGCTCACCGGCGGCGACGAACTGTCGATCCTGGTGCCCACGGGCGACGGGTACATGTACGGAGATCCCGCGCAGTACCGGCGGATGGACGTGGTCTGCGTGCGGCATCCGCCGTCGCCGGTCGGCCGACGGCGTCATCTCGGAGATCGTCCCGGGTTATTTCCAGTTCTGACCGGCGAGGGCCGCCGCACCGCTGGCAACCATCCGGAAGTCGTCATACCGCGTGAGCCGGGCGAGCGTCACGTCGATTTCGAGGCCGAGCCATTCCGGGACGGTGGTGGCCAGCAGATCGGCGTCGCCCTCGTAGTCGTCTCCGGCCCGGAAGATGGGCGACTCGCCGGACCCGTCGCGCCAGTCGCTGACCACCTCGACCCACTCGCCGTGATCCGAGCCGATCTCGATCAGCGAGTACCGGATCTCGGGGTCGAGCATGACGCTGTCGCCCACCGCGAAATCCCGCCAGGTGGCCGCCGTCGCCCGCTTGGCCTCGTCGGTCTCGGCGAACCACTCGACGTACTCGTCCTCCAGCGTCTCGTGCACCGGCGACATCGAGTTGCGCGTGACCGCGATCGACAACCGGTACGCCGCCCCCAGGTCGTGGTCGAGGTAGCAGGACGGTTCGAAGATCCTCGGCCGGACGAGGGCGCCCACCAGGCTCCGCCACTCCGGGCTGCGCTCGCGCAACTCCCAGAAGCCCACCAGCGACGGCGGCAGCGCCGCGCCCAGCCGCGTCTCCAGCCTCGCCAGCAGTTCCCCGAAGGCCGCCGACGGCGCGGCGGCCGCGCGGCAGGCCGCCCGGGCCGGCTCCGTCAGGGACCGCAGTTCGTGGAACGGCAGCGTGACGCCCGCGTCGTGGACGGCCTCGTCGAACGCGTCGGCCAGACCGGCCGCCTCGACGGCGAGCAGCCATCGGCTGATGCGGTCGGTCACCTCGGTGAACGTCGACTCGGGCGCCCGCCGGCCGTGGCCACGGGTCAGTGTCGAGAAGGCTGCGTCGCTCATCGACGCAGCCTAATGGCGGGCTACGGCTGGATCACGACGGCGGTTGCCGTGAGGAACGTGCGGTCGTCGTACCCACCGGTGATGAGGATGCGGCCGTCGGGGAGTGCGGCCACCGCCGGGAACTGCCGTTCCGGGCCGGGAACCGGTCCCAGCGCGCGCAGGGAGCCGTCGGCGTACGTGTCGACGCCGTACCCGCCGGCGATCACGACCCGGCCGTCGGCCAGGGCGACCACCGATTCGGAGATCTTGTACCGCGGCTCGGACATCTGCGGGCCCGGCCGGAACGTGCCGGAGCGCGGGTCGAAGCGTTCGGTGCGGGCGAGCCGGGCCTGCGGGTCGTCGGCGGTCTGGCCGCCCACGACCAGGGCACCGCCGTCCGGCAGCGGGGCGACGGCCAGCTTGTACTTCGGCGTGTCGAGCCGGCCGGCGTCGCGCCAGGAGTCGGTGGCCGGATCGTAGATCGCCGCCGTGTCGACCAGCGTGCCGCGCGCGGACTGGCCGCCGGCGACGAGCACCCGGCCGTCGGCGAGCAGGGCCGCGCCGTGGATCGACCGCGGACCGGGCAGTGCCGCGGCGGCGCTGAACCGGCCGGTCGCCGGGTCGTAGAGCTCCGCGGCGGCGAGGACGTTCGTGCCGTTCGCGCCGCCGGCGATGAGTACCCGCCCGTCCCGCAGGCGGGTGGCCGTGTGCTCGGCGCGGCGCACCGACACCGCACCGGTCGGCTCGAACCGGCCGGTCGCCGGGTCGTACACCTCGGCGCTGGCGAGCGGCGGCAGCCGTTCGCCGGAGAACCCGCCGACCACGAGGACGCGGCCGTCGGTCAGGGCCGTCGCGGTGTGCCCGGCCCGCGGCACGGACAGCGGCGCGCCGGGCGTGAACCGGCCGGTCGTCGGGTCGAACAGTTCGCTGTCGGCTCCGGCGGGGCCGTCGCAGTGGTCCACCACGCAGCCACCGACGATCAGCACGCGGCCGCCGGGCAGCGGCGTCGCGGTATGGGACGCCCGCGGGACCGCCATCGCCAGCCCGGCCTGCGCCGGCGCGGTGACCGCCGGGGGCGGTGGGGGTTGGGGCGTGCCGGAGGTGCAGCCGACGGTGAGCGCGCCGGTGGCCAGGATCAGGCATGCCGCGAATGAACCGCGCAACATGCAGAGATGGACACCGCCCGAGGCGTCCAGGTTCCCTAGGATGTCGACATGTCGATCGATACCTCGAATCCGCGCACCCGGTCGGCGCGCCTGCGACGTGTCCACGCACTGGTATTGATCCTGGTACTTGCCGCATCGGTAGTGGCCGGAATTCGGGTGGCCTTCCCCGCGAAGTGGGGCTGTGTGGTGGGCGCGGTGTCGTTCACATCTGTGGACGTGCCGCCTGACAACGCGACCCCGGAGGATGTCGTCCGAACATACCTACGCGCCCTCGACGCTCATGATGCGGACACTGCCGCCGAGTTGTATCCGCCGCCGAACGGAGTGCCTTCATTCGCCTGCAACGTGCGTGGCGTCGACGGTGTGAACCTCACGTCCGGAGTCCCCGGCGCCGAGGCGCACGCCGACGATGGCACTGTTCGGGTCGGTGCCCAGTTCACGATCGAGGTGTTCGACGAGGCGGCGGCCGGGCGGGCCAATGGCCGCGTGGGGGAGTCGTACTACCTGCGCCGCCAGGGCGTCGACGGCCCGTGGCGCATCGTCTCGTCGGGTCAGGGATAGGCAGGTGATCAGAGTTCCAGCGGCCTCGGCGCGCTCTTGTCGGTGACCTGCGGGGAGGACGCGGCCGCGGTGAACACGATCTCCGAGCTCTGGATCCGACCGCGGAGGAGGACCGGTACGTTCCCCCTGCCGCGCACCGACTTCAGGTCGAAACGGGCGCCCTCCCGGTCGGGGGTACCGAGTCCGAACATCATCTGGTTGCCGTCGGTGCGGTAGACAGCGATGTGGAATCCGCCGTCGTCCTGCGGTCCGGCGAGCAGGACCATCCGGGCCGAGTAGCTGCCGTCGGGGGCGCGCTGCGCGACCAGGCCGGGCATCATGGGCTGCCGCAACGGGCCGGCGGCCCCGCGGCGGAGGAAGTCCTCGGAGAACGTCACGACCAGGCGGGCCAGGCCGCACTCGATCCGCAGCCCGACCCGGCCCGACAACGACAGCCCGAAGGTGTCGGTGCGCAGGCTCGCGAGCGTGGCCGCCGTCTCCTCGACGGCCGCCCGGCCGACGAGCACCGGCGTCGACTGCCGGGCGTCGACCTCCTGGACGTCGTCGGGTCCGGGCGGCGGCACCTCGTGTCCCGGAAGCCCGGCGCGGTAGGAGATCACCAGCCGGCCGAACGTGGCCAGCCGACTCACCGCCGGTTCGGGGTCGCCGGCCAGCCGGTCGAGTTCCGGGAGGGAGAACCGGCTGCCGACGCGGGCCAGCCCGCCCACGATCTTGGCGCGGACGACCACCGGTGCGGCCGCCGGCAGTGCCCGGAGGAGCAGATCCTCCGCCTCCGGGCGGCCGGTCCCGGCCAGTTGGGACGCGGCGGCGGCGCGGACGGCCGGGTCTTCGCCCGGGTCGGCCACCACGACGCCGAGCAGCTGCGGTGCGTCGGGGGCAGCGGCCACGACCAGGGCCTCCATGGCCCGGACCCGGAACGGGTTCGGTTGTGCACCGGACACGATCTCCCGAAGCTGGTCGAGGTCGGCGGCGGTCAGCGACCCGACGACCGCGCCGTCCAACCGGTGGCTGGTCTGGAACATCGCATCGAGACGATCCGGCATCGCACACCCCCGTCCTGTTCAGCTTCGTACGAAGCAGTGGCGTCGCATGATGGTCCCCTGCCAGGTGAAGATCCCGGTGAAGCTGTTCGACGAACCCCCGCCGCCGATGAAGTTCCCCGAGTCGGGCACGTGTTCGAGACCGAGATAGTGCCCGACCTCGTGCGCGAGGGTGTTGGCGATGTTGCTCGCGCTACCGTTCAACGACACCACCGCTCCGGTCATGCCCTTGGAGTTCTTGTCGCAGCTCCCGTCGATCGCCGACCAGCCGTCGGCGCCGTTCATCGCCCGGACCACGAAGACGTCGAGGGAGTCGTTGCCGACCGTCCAGTCCGACGTCAGATCCTCCGCCTCGCTCTGGCTGTCGATCACGGTGTGCGAGCCTGCTTCGGCCACCGAGATCTGCCAGAAGCTGACGTTACGCACGTTCAGCCGGACGGTGGCGTAGATGGCCCGCGTCACCTGGATCGCGTTGTTCATGTTCGCCACGTCGGCGGCGGTGAAATCCTCGAAGCCGACGCAGATCATGTTCAGATCCAGGTGCCGGATCGGCGGTGGAGGTGGCGGACCGCCGCCGCCACCACCGTTCGGTTCCTCTTCGCCGTTGGGTTGTCGAATCGGCCGCACGCGCCCACCTCCCGGCGCCGTCCCATCAAGCGATGCCAGTATTCCAGAACCCGGCGGACCCCGGCACCGCATGCGGCGCGCAACACGGACCCCGCCGCCGGCCACTAACAGGTGTGATGACAGACCTCCACCCGACTGACCGGCAGCTGTGGGCCGGCGGCGACGGGGCCGCGTTCGCGACCCTGTTCGACCGGCACGTCCGCGCGGTGTACAACCACTGCTTCCGGCTGTGCGGTTCCTGGTCCGACGCCGAGGACGTCACCCAGCTGACGTTCCTCACCGCCTGGCGCCGCCGCGCCGAAATACACCTCTCCCACGACTCCGCCCTGCCCTGGCTGCTCACGGTCGCGACGTTCACCGTCCGCGACCACCAACGCGCGGCGCGGCGGTGGCTCACCGCGCTGCGCCGACAGCCCGTCACCCCGGCCGACGACACCGACCCCACCGACGACATCGCCGGCCGCATCGACGACGAACGCCGGATGCACGCCATCCTGCGCCACGTCAACCGGCTACCCCGCGGGCAGCGCGAGGCACTGGCCCTGTGCGTGTGGTCGGGCGTGTCCTACCGCGACGCCGCAGAACAACTCGGCATCACCGAAGCCTCCGTGCGGTCCCGCGTCAGCCGGGCCCGTGCCACCCTCGCCGACCACGCCGACCCCGAGGAGACATCATGATCGTCGAACTGCCCGAGTCCCGGGACCTGCCCTCCGGCCGGCAGGAACGCATGCGGGCCGGCCTGCTGGCCGCGATCGACACACCCCGGCGCAGCGGTCGGCACCGGCGCGTCGTGCGGTTCGCCGCCGCCGCGGTCGTTGCCGCGGGGGTCACCGCCGGCGCGGTCGCGGTCGTACCCGCATTCCTGCCCGGCCGGGACAACGGGCCGGCCGCCGCGCTCGCCTACGCCGGCGGCGCCATCGCGCCCGAGATCCAGCGGGCCGCCGACCAGTGCATCGAGGACAACCGTGTCCACACCGACCTCGAACCCGCGCTCCCCGACGACCTCCGCCTGGCCAACCTCGTCAGCCGCAACGGAAACGTCGCCGTCGTCTTCACCACCGAGGGCGGGGCCCTGTACTGCTTCAACGAACCCGGCAACGGCAGCCGTTCGATGACCCGCCGCGTCGTCTCCAACTGGATGCCCGGCGCCATCGAGATCGGCGGCGCCACGTCGATGGAGGCCCACGGAACCAGCGACTACTTCGCCACCGCCGGACGGGTCAGCAGCCGCGTCGCCCGCGTGGTGCTCGACCACGGAAACGGCAGGCAAACCGCCGCCAACGTCGCCGACGGCACCTTCGTCGTGATCGCCGACGGTGACGTCGAGGTCGACGAGACCGTACTGGTCGCCTACGACAGCGCCGGCACGGAGATCGCCCGGAGCCAGGGTTGGTCGCGCCGCGGTCTGTCGGAACAGAGCGCCGACTGCTACGTCGACCCCACCGGTGCCGTCGTGTGGGGCTCGACGCCGGGCACCGTCTGCCGGGACGCCGAAGCCTGGCGGTAGTCGTTACACGGTCGTCCGCCGGCCCGTCAGAGGCTGGCGGCGCGGTTGAGCACCAGGTCGCGGGCGGCGGTGAGGCCGACGGCGAGTGCGCCGCGGAGCACGGCGTCGGCGCCGAGCACGGAGACCTCGATCCGGGGCGGGACCAGTGCGACCAGGCTGGTGAGCCGGTCCCGGACGGGGCCGGTCAGCAGGTCTCCGCCCTGGCTGCCGATGCCGCCGCCGAGCACGACCAGTTCGGGATCCAGGATCGCGGTGACGGCGGCCAGGGCGTGGGCGACGTGGTCGGCCTCGTGGAGCACCGCCCGCGTGGCGGTGGGGTCGCCGGCCCGCGCGGCGTCGAACACGTCCTTGGCGGTGACCGCGGCGGTCATCCCGAGGCGGCGGGCGAGGGAGACGATGCCGTCGGCGGAGGCCACCGATTCGAACATGCCGCGTTTGCGCGACGCCGGCTCGTCCTGCAACGGGTCGCCCTCCGCGACGGGTAGGTAGCCGACCTCGCCCGCCGCGCCGCGGAACCCGCGGTACAGCCTGCCGTCGATCATGATGCCCATGCCGGTTCCGGTGCCGATCGACACGTAGACGAAGTGGGCGATGCCCACGCCCAGCCCGTACGCTCCCTCACCGACCGCGGCGAGGTCGACGTCGTTCTCCACCACGAACGGCGCACCGGCCACCTCGGCGAGGCGGTCGACCGCGCCGGGACGGTCCCAGCCGGGGAGGTTGGGTGCCGAACGGAGCGCCCCGGTCTGCGGGTCGTGGACGCCGGGCGTCCCGAAAACCGTGAGCGTGATGTCGGACCGGGCGATGCCCACCTCGGCGGCCAGTTCGTCGGCGAGGCGGATGAGCTGGGCGGCCAGGGTCGACGCGCGGGAGCCGCGCGAAGGCCGGTCCGTGCGGGCGACGATCGCGCCGAGCAGGTCGGCGATGGCGACCCGCACGTAACCGCGGCCGACGTCGACGGCGAGCACCCAGCCGGCCTGCGGCCGGACCTCGTACAGCAGCGCGGAGCGTCCGGCGGCTCCGGCGCGCTGGCCCACCTGGCGCAGCAGGCCGGCCCGTTCGAGATGGGTGAGCGCCAGCGCCACCGTCGGCTTGGACAGGCCGGTGGCCTGTGCCAGCTCGGGCCGCGACGCCTTGCCGAGGCGGAACACCTCGGCGAAGACGGCGCGGGAGTTCATCACGCGTAACACGCTGGTCGTGCTGGCGGTTCCGGTGATCTGCACCGGCCCAGCCTGCCACAGTCATTCGAAAAGGTCTCTTATCAAATTCGTAAAGGTCCTAGCCAAAAGCCCGGCGCATGCCCCACGATGCTCAGCACCACCGAGGCTCAGGAGGCACCTCATGAGAACCAGCTGGCTCGCCGCCGCCCTGGTCGCGATAACGCTGATCAGCGGTTGCGGTGAGGGTTCGACCGCCGGGGACTCCGGCGACAAGGACGCGCCGACCATCGCCCTGTTCCTTCCCGAGTCCAAGACGACCCGCTACGAGGCGTTCGACCGGCCGCTGTTCGAGGCCAAGGTCAAGGCGTTGTGCGCCGACTGCAAGCTGCTGTACCAGAACGCCGACCAGGACGCGGCCAAGCAGCAACAGCAGGTCGAGGCCGCCCTTGCCCAGGGCGCCGACGTGCTCGTGCTCGACGCCGTCGACGCCAGCGCCGTCGCGTCGCTGGTCAACCAGGCCAAGCAGAAGAAGGTCCCGGTGATCGCGTACGACCGGCTCATCTCGGCGATCTCGTACGAGTACTACGTGTCGTTCAACAACGTCCGGGTCGGCGAGATGCAGGGCCAGGCGCTGCTCGATGCCATGACGAAGGCCGGGACGGTCGACAAGGGCAAGATCGTGATGATCAACGGCGCGCCGACCGACCCCAGTTCGGCCGACTACAAGACCGGCGCGCACAAGGTGCTCGACGGGAAGGTCCAGATCGGCCGGGAGTTCGACACCCCGGACTGGAGCCCGGACAAGGCCCAGCAGGAGATGGAACAGGCCATCACGGCCCTGGGGCGCGACAGCATCGTCGGCGTCCTGTCGGCCAACGACGGCATGGCCAGCGGCGCGATCGCGGCGATGAAGCGGGCCGGCTTCCCCACCCTCCCGCCGATCACCGGGCAGGACGCCGAACTCGCCGCCGTCCAGCGGATCCTGACCGGCGAGCAGTACATGACCATCTACCTGAACATCCGCGCCGAGGCGGAGAAGGCGGCCGAACTGGCCGTCGCGTTGGGTCGGGGGGAGAAGCCCGCGGCGCCGACGACGGTCAACAACGGAACCGCGGCCATCCCGTCGTTCCTCCTCGACCCGATCCCGGTCACCGCCGACAAGGTCAAGGAGACCATCGTCAAGGACGGCTTCTACAAGGCGTCCGAGATCTGCACCGCTGAGGTCGCGGCGGCGTGCGCCAAGGCGGGCATCCAGTAATGCTCTCGGCGGTCGCCGTCTCCAAGCGTTACAACGCGGTCCAGGCTCTCGACGGGGTGAGCCTGGACCTGCGTGCCGGCGAGGTGGTCGCGCTGGTCGGCGACAACGGCGCGGGCAAGTCGACGCTGGTCAAGGTCATCTCCGGCGTCGTCGCGCCGGACGAGGGCAGGATCGAACGGGACGGGCATCCGGTGCGGGTCAACCACCCGCAGGACGCCCAGCGGATCGGGGTGTCCACCGTCCACCAGGATCTTGCGTTGTGCGAGAACCTCGACGTCGTCGGCAACCTGTTCCTGGGCGCCGAGCGGCACCGGTGGTCGTTGCTGCGCCACATCCGGATGGAACGGACCGCCCGTGACCTGCTGTCCTCGTTGGACGTCCGCATCCGGGACATCGGTGTGCCGGTCGCCATGCTGTCGGGCGGGCAGCGGCAGTCGGTGGCGATCGCGCGGGCCCTGATCGGGGACCCGAGCGTGGTCATCCTGGACGAGCCGACGGCCGCTCTCGGCGTCGAGCAGACCGCCCAGGTGCTCGCGCTGATCCGGCGGCTGCGCGAGCGCGGCCTGGCGGTCCTGCTGATCTCGCACAACCTCGCCGACGTCCGGGCGGTCAGCGACCGGATCGTCGTGTTGCGGCTCGGCCGCAACGCCGGCGAGTTCCCGACCGAGGGCACCGCACCGGAGACCGTCGTCGCCGCGATCACCGGGGGTGGGTCGCAGTGAAGCTTCGCGACGTGGACCTCGGGTCGTGGCCGGTGGTCGGTGGGCTGGCCGCGATCGCGGTGGTCTTCGGGACGCTCAACGAGCACTTCCTCTCCGCCGAGAACCTCACCAACCTGGCTCTGCAGATGGCCGCGACCGGCACCATCTCGCTCGGTCTCATCCTGGTGATCCTGCTCGGCGAGATCGACCTCTCGGCCGGCTCGGTCAGCGGGCTGTGCGCGGTGGTGATGACGATCCTGTACGTCCGCCACGGGTGGCACCCGGCCGCGGCCATCGCCGTCGCCCTCGCCGCGGCCGCGCTCATCGGCGCGCTGCACGGCTGGATGTTCACCCAGTTGCGCATGCCGTCGTTCGTGGTGACCCTCGCCGGCCTCATCGGCTGGCAGGGACTCATGCTGTACCTCCTCGGCCGGGGCGGAACGATCAACCTGCCGTTCGACGGTCCGGTGGCGAAACTGAGCGACACCTGGTTACCGCCGTGGGCCGGCTGGCTTCTCGTCGTCCTGATCGTCGGGATCCGGACCGGCAGCACCCTGATCGAACGCCGGCTCCGGCGGGCCGCCGGGCTGCCCGTGTCGCCGGCGCGGTGGGTGGTGCTCCGGCTGGTCGGCCTCGCGGCCGCACTGGCCGCCGTGGCCGCCGTCCTGTCGGCCGACCGGGGCGTGCCGCTGCTGCTGCTCATCTTCGCCGCTCTCGTGGTGACCGCCGACCTCGTGCTGCGGCACACCACCTTCGGCCGGCACGTGTACGCGGTGGGCGGCAACGCGGAGGCCGCCCGGCGGGCCGGCATCCACGTGACGCGGATCCGGATTCTCGCGTTCGTCGGCGGTTCGGCCCTGGCGGCGTTCGGCGGGATCCTCGCCGCCAGCCGGCTGGCCGCGGTGAACCAGAGTTCGGGCAGCAGCGACACGCTGCTGATGGCGATCGCGGCCGCGGTCATCGGCGGCGTCTCCCTGTTCGGCGGCCGGGGACGGGCCTACGCCGCGCTCCTGGGCATCCTCGTCATCCAGTCCATCACCAACGGCATGCTGCTGCTGAACGTGGACTCGTCGGTGCGCTACATGGTGACCGCCGCGGTGCTCGCGGTCGCGGTGGCCATCGATTCGCTCGCCAGGCGCGGCCAACCACGATGAATCGGTTCAGGGGAGCGCGAGGGTGGCGAAGCCCCCTCGCAAGGGGAGAACGGTGAGTGTTCTCGGCATCGACTTCGGCGGCACCAAGGTGGCGCTGGCCACCGCTGATGGTGGACCTCCGCTCCGCGACACCCTGCGCCTGCCGACCCTGGCGCCGGCCGGGGCCGCGCAGGTGGTGGAGCGGGCGCTCGCCGCGGCCCGGACGCTGACCCGCCGGCCGACGGCCGTCGGCGTGTCGACGTTCGGCGTCGTGTCGCGGGACCGGATCCGGTTGGCGCCCAACGTGCCCGGGTGGGACGGTCTGGAGCTGCCCCGGCTGTTGCGCGAGGAGTTCGACGCGACGCCGGTCGTGGTCCACAACGACGTCAACGCCGCCGCGACCGCCGAACTGCGCTGGGGTGCGCTGCGCGGGGTGGACCTGGGTATCTACCTGAACCTGGGCACCGGCCTCGGCGGCGCGCTGATCGCGGGCGGCCGGGTGCTGACCGGGGCACACGGTGCCGCCGGCGAGATCGGCTACCTGCTCGGCGCGGATCCGACCCGGTGCTTCGCCACCGGGAACGCGCCGCTGGAGGAAATGGCGTCGGGAGGCGCGCTCGCCACGCGCGGCGCGGCCCTGCTGGGGCGCGACATCACCACCGTCTCCGAGCTGTTCGACCTCGTCGACCGCCCGGACATCGCGGCCCTGCTGGACACCGCCGTCGACGCGCTCGCGGCGGCCGTCGCCAACCTGTGCATCGCCGTCGACCCGCAGCGGGTCGTCATCGGGGGCGGCATGATGTCGGCGGCGCGGCACATCCTGCCCCGGATCTCGGCACTGACCGCGCGGGCCGTCCCGTTCCCCCCGGAGATCGTGGCCGCCCGCTTCGTCCACGACGCACCGCTCATGGGCGCGATAGCGCTCGCTCTCGACGCGGCTCAGGATGTCCCGCGCAGGTAGGCCCCGGCCAACTGCCGAAGGCGGGTCCGGCCGAAACTGTGACCGTGGCCGGGATGGACGACGGACACGTCGAGGTCGGCGAGGAACTCCATGCTGTGCCGGTAGGCGGCCACGTCGGAGTTGGGCAGGGTGTCGATCAGGGCACCCTCGTAGACGATGTCGCCGGAGTACAGGGTCCCGGTACGCTCCTCCAACAGGGCGATGCTTCCCGGTGTGTGGCCGGGAAGGTGCAGCACCGTCAGCACCCGGCCGCCCAGGTCGATCCGGTCGCCGTCGTCGAGCATGCGGCTCAGGGTCATGGGTTCGACGCGGTAGGCGGCCGGGTCGTAGCCGGGATCCGGCAGGATGTCGATCATGAGCTCGGGGACCGGTTCTCCCGCCGCGTCGATCCCCAACTTGTCGTAGAGCTCCGCGCCGTACAGACTCCCCGGTACACCCGCCGCCAGCACCCCCGCCTCCGCGGGATGGGCGGCCCGGTCACCGAACTCGGACGCCCCACCGACATGATCCAGGTGCGCGTGGGTGAGCAGGACCATGGGATCGCGCTCGAACATGGCCGGAATCGCCTCCCGCAGGGCGACGACACCGAGCCCGGCGTCGACCACGATGTCACGATCGGTGCCGCGCAACCACCAGAGGTTCGCCGACACCAGTTCGTTGACGTGCGGTTCCGAGACCCGGATGACGCCGCCACCCACGTTGTCCTGCGTGTACCAGTCGACCACGTCGGCAAGTGTGCCAGTGCGCCGGCTTACGGCCACGCGCCGACGGAGTAGCTTCTGTTCGCGAGGATCAATTGACCGCCAGGGTAGATGATGACATTGCCACCGGTGCAACTCGACGATCGCCAGAGCCGCTCGCGCCAAACGGTACGGTTGTAGGCCGAGAGATATCCGATGGAGAAGGTGCGACATTCACCGGTGAAGACGGGCGGGAAGGCGCCCATCCTTCCGGAGAAATTGGTGTTCTCCCACACGCAGATGTGATCGATTGGGCAGTCGGCGAGACCCTTCGTGCTGATTTTCATGGCGATCCCGGCCGAACCCGCGTCCTGCGGAGCCTCACTCGCGTGAGCGGCGGCCATTGGCGACACGGCTGCCGACACCGCCAGCGTGGCGCTGAACATCAGCGCCATCAGCGTCTTCTTTCGCATTTCCCGTACCTCTCGTCGATGTTGGCTCATCGGCGAAGGTATGGATGCCGAAATTCATCCTTGCTTCACTCGGGCTTCGCGGGTGGGTTCAACGTCTGGTGGCGGAACTGGCGCGGGGAGAGGCCGTAGGCGGCGCGGAACGCCTGGCTGAAATGCGCGGGGCTGGTGAATCCCCACCGGGCGGCGATTGTCTGGATCGATCGGGTGGCCAGTCGCGGATCGCCGAGGTCGTGCCGGCAGTTCTCGAGACGGCGATGACGGATGTGGCCGGCGACGGTGTGTTCTTCCGGCTCGAACACCTTGTGCAGGTACCGCGGCGAGATGTGGTGGGCGGTGGCGATCGCCTCCGGGGTCAGCCGCGGATCGCCGAGGTGGTGATGGATGAAGACGAGGATCCGGGCCAGGAGTGCCCGCTGCCGGGTGTGTGGCGGCAGCACGTTCTCGGCGTCCAACGCGTCGGCGAGTGCGGTGGTGAGCACGTCCAGCGTGAGGGTGGACAGGCGGGCGGTCTCCGATGCACTGAGGTTCGGCATCCGCCGGGCCAGGTGGCAGAGGAACTGCGACGTCAGCGCACCGATGCTCCGATCACCCGAGAGGCGCACGGCGGTCAGCCGCCGCAGGTCCTGAGCCGGAAACGGCAGCAGCGAACGCGGAAAGTGCAGGATCAGCACCTTGCTTTCCGGGACGTGCGGCGCATGGTCGACGCGGTACGGCCGCGACGTCTCGAGCAGAACGAGGTCCCCGGCGCCCACCTCCGCGCACCGGCCGTCCTGGGTCACCGTGCCGGCGCCGTGCAGGGTGCAGCCGATCTCGAGCACGTCGGGGTCGGCCCGGCGGATGAGCCTGGGCGTGCGGTGCGTCGTGTGCGGCACCATGGTGGCCAGCGCGGCCCGCACGGGACCGAACGCGCTGACCCCGACGTGCGCCCGGAATCCGTTTCGCACCTCCGGGTCGCACCGCAGGTCGTAGGGGACGAACAGCTTCGAGTTGACCTCGCGCCAGTAGGTGAACCGCTCCTCGGCCGGAACCTCGTCGGTGCTGACGACATCCATGCCTCTCATCGTGTCACGGTGCGCGGAGACTAAAGGACTGTTCACTCACCGGTAACGACAGCCCGGTCCGCCGCGCGCATCCTCGGGGAAGGGATGCCTAGGGGGAAGGCCATCGTGGGGATGCTGACGGTCGGGGTGCTCGGTCCGCTCGAGGTCTCGGTGTGCGGGCAACCCGTGTGCATCCGCGCGTCCAAGCTCCGGACCCTGGTGATGGTGCTGGCGATGACGGCCGGTGCGCCCGTGTCCGTCGACAGGCTTGCCGACGCGGTGTGGGACGAGAAGCTGCCCGTGCATCTGCGGCGGGCGTTGCAGACCCTGCTGACCCGGCTGCGTGGCGTCCTGGGCAGAGACGCGATCGTCACCGACGCGGCCGGATACCGGCTGCGCGTGGATCCCGACCACGTCGACGCGTTGCGGTTCGGGCGGCTGCTCGGTCGTGCCGCGCGCGCGTCCGATCCGGTCAGTGAACGCGGTCATCTGGAGGCGGCGCTGGCGCTGTGGCGGGGCGACCCGTTCGACGGCAGCCGGCTCGACTGGTCGAGGGGACAGCGGGTCCGGTTGGTCGAGGGGTATCTGGCGGCCCTGGAGCGGCGCGTCGACCTCGATCTGGCCGAGGGCCGGGCCGGTGAGGCCGTCGTGCTGCTGCGGGAGGTGGCCGCGGCCCATCCGTTGCGGGAGCCCCTGCTGGCGCGGTTCCTGATGGCGCTGACGGCGGCCGGCCGGCGGGCGGAGGCGCTGGCGGAGTACGAGTCGATCCGCCGGCGTCTGGCCGAGGAACTCGGCACGGATCCCGGTCCGGAACTGCGGCGGATACACGCCGGGCTGCTGGTGCCGGCACGGGAGCTCCGACCGGCACTGTGGAGGACCGCCTCTCGACCCGGGCCGGTGATCGCGGCGGTCCCGGCGGTCCCGGCGGTCCCGGTATCACGCTGAACAACCTCGCCAGATCCGGCGGCCGCGTTGCGGAACCGTGTCATTGACATTGCCATCGGCATCGCCCTACCGTCTGAGTTATGTCCGGTCGGGCTTGAATAGATATGCAGATGAGCGACTGCCGCGATCATGGCAGTGGAAAAGGAACGCCGATGCTGTCCGCCGATCCTGCGGCCGCCGCCGAGTACCGCGCGGTGTCCGCGCGCATCCGCGCCGCCGACCCCGAGTCGACAGCGGCAGGGCTGCGCGACATCTCGCAGGGCGTGCGCCGCAGCATCGTGCGGATGATCGACCGGGCGGGGATGGGCCACATCGGTGGCGACCTGTCGGTGACCGACATCCTCGTCACCTGCTTCTGGGGGGTGCTGTCCCTCGATCCGCAACGGCCGGCCTGGACCGGGCGGGACCGCTTCATCCTGAGCAAGGGCCACTGCGCGGCGGCCCTGTACTCGACGCTGGCGCACAGCGGCTTCTTCCACGTCGACGAGCTGGCGACCTTCATGGCACCGATGTCGGCGCTCAACGGTCATCCCAACAAGAACGAGGTACCCGGTGTGGAGACCAACACCGGGGCCCTCGGCCACGGCTTTCCGGTCGCCACCGGGTGCGCGATCGCCGCACAACTGGGTGGCGAGACCTGGCGCACGGTCGTTGTGCTGGGCGATGGGGAGATGCAGGAGGGCAGCAACTGGGAGGCGGCGATGACGGCGTCGCACTACGGGCTGTCCTCGCTCACCGCCGTCGTCGACCGGAACCGGCTGCAGCAGGGTGCACGTACCGAGGAGACCAAGAGGTTGGAGCCGTTCGCGGACAAGTGGCGCAGCTTCGGCTGGGAGGTCCGCGACGTCGACGGCCACGACCACGTCGCCCTCCTGCAGGCGCTCGCGCCGTCGAGCGCGGGCGACCCGGTCGTCGTCATCGCCAACACGATCAAAGGCAAGGGTGTGTCCTTCATGGAGGATCGGGTCGAGTGGCATCACAAGGTGCCCACCCGTGAGCAGGTCGAGCTCGCTCTCGCGGAGCTGGCGGCATGACGCTCGCCGAGCAGGCCGCCACGTTCGACTGCCGGCAGGCGTTCGCCGAGGAGCTGACCGCGCTGGCCCGGGTCGACGACCGGATCGTGGCCGTGTGCAACGACTCGGTCGGGTCCAGCAACCTGGTCGGGTTCCGGCAGGAGTTTCCGGACCGGTTGGTGAACGTGGGGATCGCCGAGCAGGATCTCGTCGGCGTGGCGGCGGGACTGGCCAACGCGGGCCGGATCCCGTTCGTGTGTGCCGCCGCGCCGTTCCTGACCGGACGGGCGCTGGAGCAGATCAAGGCCGACGTCGCCTACAGCCGGGCCCACGTCGTCCTGTGTGGACAGAGTCCCGGCATGGCCTACGGGGAACTGGGACCGACGCACCACTCCATCGAGGACCTGTCGTGGATGCGCGCGGTGGCCAACCTCGACGTGATCGTGCCGGCCGACCCGGACCAGACCCGGGCCGCGGTGCGGTGGGCGGCCGCCTCCGGACGCCCCGTGTACATGCGGATTCCCCGGTTCAAGGTCCCCGTCGTCACGCCGCCCGACGCACCGTTCGCGCGCGGGCGTGCCATCCGGCTCGTCGACGGCGACGACGTGACGGTCATCGCGATCGGTTCGCTGATCTCCCGCGCGCTGGACGCCGCCGCCCGGCTGCGGGGGGAGGGGATCGGGGTCCGCGTGTTGAACATGCCGTTCGTCGATCCCCTCGACACCGCCGCGGTCCTCGCCGCCGCCCGCCAGACGCGGGGGATCGTCACCGCCGAGGAAGCCACCACCAGCGGTGGGCTGGGCGCCGCGGTCGCGTCGACCGTCGTGACCGCCCACCCGGTCCCGATGCGCATCCTGGGCGTGCCGCGGGTGTTCGCCCCGACCGGCGACACGGCGTTCCTCCTGGACCACTTCGGGCTGTCCGCCGACGGCATCGTGGCCGCCGTCCGGGACCTGCTGGGAAGCGGTGACGGTCATGGCTGACGGCCCGCTGGTACTCGCCGTCGACCAGGGCACCGGTTCGACGAAGGCGGTGCTCGTCGACGTGTCCGGCCGGGTCGTCGCCCGGGCGGTGGCGCCGCTGTCGGAACGCCAGCCCCGGCCCGGCTGGGTCGAGCAGGACGCGGACGAACTGTGGCACAGCGTCAGCCGCGCCGTCGTCGACTGCGTCGATCCGGCTGTGGCGCACCGGATCGCCGCGGTCGGTGTGAGCAACCAGCGGGAGTCGCTGGTGCTGTGGGACCGGCGCACCGGCGAACCACTCGGCCCGTTGGTCAGCTGGCAGGACCAGCGCACCACCGCGAAGTGCCGGGACCTGATCGCCGCCGGTGCCGGCCCGCTCGTCCGGACGGTCAGCGGCATGCCGCTGGACCCGATGTTCTCCGCGCTCAAGGCGGGCTGGCTGTTGGACACCCACGACCCGGAACGACGCCGGGCCAAGGCCGGCGAGCTGTGCCTGGGCACGGTCGACTCGTGGCTGCTGAGCCGCTTCGGCGGCGACCACATCATCGAGGTCGGCAACGCGTCCCGGACCCAGTTGCTCGACGTCGGGACCCGGCGGTGGGACGAGCGCCTGTTGGACGTGTTCGGCGTTCCGGCGTCGGTGCTGCCGCGCGTGGTCGCGTCGTGCGGCGACTTCCCGACCGTCCGCGGCCTGGCACCGGTTCCGGACGGCACCCCGGTCGGCGCGGTGCTCGGCGACTCGCACGCCGCCATGTTCGCGCACGCCGGCTGGCGACCCGGGGTGGTCAAGGCGACCTACGGCACCGGCTCGTCGGTGATGGCCCTCGGCGACGGCGGCGACAGCCCGGCCCTGTGCCGCAGCGTCGCCTGGGACGTGACCGGTCCGGTCCTCGCCGTCGAGGGCAACATCCGGGCGACCGGTCGCACCCTCACCTGGCTGGCCGACCTGTTCGGCCTGGACGAGCAGATCCTGCTCGACGAGGCGGCCGAGACACCCGGGCGGGTGCAGTTCGTACCCGCGTTCGGTGGCCTGGGCGCCCCGTGGTGGGAGCCCGACGCGGTGGCCGTCCTCAGTGGACTCACGCTCGGAACCGGTCGGGGCGAGCTCGTCACGGCCGCCCTGCACGCGGTGGCGCATCAGGTCGAAGACGTGGTGTCCGCGGTCGAGACGATCGTCGGTGACGTCCGCGAGCTGCTGTGCGACGGCGGCCTGACCCGCAGCACGCGGATGATGCAGCTCCAGGCCGACGTGTCCGGGCGGCGGGTCGCCCGCTCGGCCGAGCCGGACCTGTCCGCCCTCGGAGCCGCGGACGCCGCCGGTCTCGCCGCCGGCCTGTGGAGCCTCGCCGACCTCGAAGCCCGGCACCGGCCGGCCACCGCCTACCACCCGGCCATCGACGACGCGAGCCGGACCGACCGGCGCGCCGACTGGCGCACCGCTGTCGCCCGGGCGCGCCTCGGAACCGACACCACCCCGTGAACACCCCACCACCAACCCACCACGACCCTCCTCAAGGAGACGGAATGACCGGCAACCACCTCAGCCGCCGCACGTTCCTCGGCCTCACCGGCGGCACCGCTCTCGCCGCCGGCCTGGCCGCGTGCACCGGTTCCTCAACCTCCGACGGCGGCTCGTCGTCGAGTTCGAACGAGCTTCGCCTGTTCACCTACGAGGACAACTCGACGATCGGGCTCCTGAAGGACCAGATCAAGAAGTTCGACCAGCAGAACGGCACCACGACCACCGTCGACTCGCTGCCCGGCTCCGGCGCGGCGGTCTACCCGGACAAGCTGCGTACCGAGCTGCTCGGCGGCAAGGGTCCCGACGTGTGGCGGATCTGGGGCGGTCAGATCGGCGCCCCGTTCGCCAAGGCCAAGCAGGCGGCCGACCTTGCCCCCTACTACGAGAAGTACGGATGGGCCTCGAAGCTCAACAGCGCGGCGATCGAGGGCATGACGCTGAGCGGCATGAAGGCGGGCCTACCGTTCATCTCCCTCGGTATCGGGGCGTGGTACAGCAAGGCCGCATTCCAGAAGGCCGGCATCTCCGGGCCGCCGACCACCTACGCTCAGCTCGAAGAGGTCAACGCGAAGCTGCTCGCCTCGGGCATCATCCCGTGCGGTCTGGGCGGCAAGTACGGCTGGGACGTCATGCGCCTGTTCGAGTACCTGCTCGAGACCGCGGCCGGCCCGCAACTGCACGACAAGCTCCTCACCGGCGAGGAGACCTGGGACCGGCCCGAGGTGGTCACGGCGTTCACGAACTTCAAGAAGTGGCAGGACCAGAAGTGGCTGCCGGACGGCGCGGTCGGCCTGGACCCCGCCGACGTCGAGCCACAGTACGTCCAGGGTAAGACGGCCTACACCATCACCGGCCCGTGGACCGAGGCACAGGCCATCCAGTCGGCCCAGAAGAAGTCGGACGACTTCGGCGTCTTCCAGTTGCCCACCGGCAAGACGCCGGCGCGGCACTCCGGGTTCGTCGAGGGCTACATGATCAACGCCAAGAGCGGGAACAAGGACAAGGCCGCGGCGCTGCTCGACTTCCTCATCCAGCCCGACACGGTCAAGGCGCTCAAGGTGACCGCCTCGACCGTGCTCGGCGCCGAACCGGACAAGGCGACGCTGCCGCTGTCGTACGAGTGGAGCCAGGGTCCCGGCAAGCAGCCGTTCTACACGATTCAGGACCAGGCGTTCCCGAAGCAGCAGGCCGACCAGTACTTCGCGATCCAGAGCGACGTGCTCCAGGGAACGACCGGTCCGGCCGAGGCGGCCAGGAAGATGCAGGACGTGGTCAAGGCCTGGGACAAGAAGTGAAACGCAGCCGCGGCGGAGCCGTGGCCTGGGTCTTCGCGCTGCCCGCCCTGATCGTCTACGTGATCTTCCTGGTGTATCCCGCGCTGTCGTCGTTGTGGTTCAGCTTCACCGACTGGGACGGGCTGAGCCCGACCTACAACGTCGTCGGGGTCGACAACTACCGGGCGATGCCGAGCGATCCGGTCGTCGTCCAGGCGGCGACGAACACGCTGATCTGGGCCGTGGTCACCATCGTCGTACCGGTCGTCATCGGCCTGACCCTGGCGATCCTGCTCAACGGCAACGTGCGGGGCAAACCGGTGCTCCGGCTCATCTTCTACACCCCGGCCGTGCTGCCGCTGGTGTCGATCGCCTCCATCTGGGGCTGGTTGTACAACCCGCAGTACGGCGCGATCAACACGTTCCTGCGCGACATCGGGCTGGACGGGCTCGCCCAACCGTGGCTCGGGCAGGACTCCACCGCCTTGGCCGCGACGATGGTTCCCGCGATCTGGCTGCGCGTCGGGTTCCCCATGCTGCTCTACCTGGCCGCCCTGCAGGGCATCAACCGCGAACTGTACGAGGCGGCGACGGTCGACGGCGCCGGCCGCTGGCAACTGTTCCGGCACATCACGATGCCCGGCCTGAAACACGCGCACTACATCACGGTCGCGCTGTCGGTGATCGACTCCTTCAAGGTCTTCGACCTGATCTACGCGATGACGTACGGCGGACCCGGCACCGCGACCCAGGTGATGGGCACCTGGATGTACTTCAACGTGTTCCAGTACAGCAAGGCCGGCTACGGCACCGCGATCGCCGTCGTCATCACCGTGGTGGCAATCGCGGTCAGCATCCCCTACGTCCGTTCCCAGACGAAGGAGCAGACAGCATGAGGGCGCGGCGTGGCATCGGTTCGACCCTCCTCCTGACGCTGGTGGCGCTGCTGTGGATTTCGCCGTTGGCACTGCTGCTCGTCACCGCCCTGCGGCCGTTGTCGGACTTCATCGCCCACGGACCGCTGTCCTGGCCCGACGAGTTCACCATGACGAACTTCTCGGACGCCTGGCGGATCGGGAACTTCAAGGCCACCTACACCAACAGCGCCACCCTGCTGATCCTGAAGGTGCCGATCGGGGTGTTCCTGTCGGCGATGCTGGCCTACGCACTGGCAAAGCTGCGGATCCGGTTCGGCGTCGCGATCATGTACACGGTCTTCCTCGGCCTCACGATCCCGATCTACATCACGATCGTGCCCGTGTTCGTCATGATGCGCGGCCTCGGCGCGACCGACAGCCTGATCGGTCTCGTCGGCCCGTACCTCGCGTTCGGCATTCCGTTCGAGGTGCTCATCCTGCAGTCGTTCTTCCGGCAGATCCCCGACGAGATCATGGAGGCCGCCCGGATCGACGGCGCCGGCGCCTGGCGGACCTTCCTCACCATCGTGCTTCCCCTGTCGGCACCGGCACTGATCACCGTGCTGATCCTCGACGGCGTGGCGACGTGGAACGAATTCCTGTTCGCGCTGATCCTGCTCAACTCCGACGCCAACAAGACGATTCCGGTGGGCCTGTTGAACTTCCAGGGTCAGTTCTCCAACAACAGCACCGGCCTCGCCGCCGGCATTCTCATCGCCGTCGTCCCTATCCTGATCGCCTACACCGTTCTCCAGCGCTGGATCGTCGGTGGCCTGACCGCCGGCGCCACCAAGGGCTGACAACACAACGATTCTCGGACGGAGCGCTTCCCATGAGTGACCTGCCGGTTTTCGGCGCGGGCATCTGGCACTTCGCGACCTACAAGGACCGCTACGCCACCAACGGCTACGGACCCGAGGTCGGCCTGCTCGAACAGATCGACCGGGCCGGCGCCGTCGGCGACCTGTCCGTCGTCGACCTCAACTGGCCGTTCGCCGGCTTCGACGGCACCCTCGACGACGTCCGGGCCGCGCTCGCCCGCAACAACCTGCGCGCGGTCGCCATCACCCCCGAGATCTACAACCGGGAGTACGTCAAGGGTTCCATCACCAACCCCGACCCGGCGGTGCGCAAGCAGGCGCTCACGCTGCTCCACGAGGCGACCGAACTCGCCAAATCGTTGGGCTGCGACTACGTCAAGCTGTGGTTCGGCCAGGACGGCTGGGACTACCCGTTCCAGGTCGACTACCGCGCCATCTGGAACCTCGCCGTCACCGGCCTGCGGGACCTGGTCGGCGCCCACCCGGACATCAGGTTCGTCATCGAGTACAAGCCGCGCGAGCCACGCAACCGGATCATCTTCCCGAGCGCCGCCCGGACCCTCCTCGGCATCCAGCAGGTCGGGCTGGACAACCTCGGTGTCCTGCTCGACTTCGGCCACTCCCTCTACGGGCTGGAGACACCGGCCGACGCCGCGCAACTGTGCATCGACCACGGCAAGCTGTTCGCCATCGACGTCAACGACAACTTCCGCGGCTGGGACGACGACATGGTGGTCGGCTCGGTGCACCTCGTGGAGACGTTCGAGTTCTTCCACACCCTGCGGAAGAACAACTGGTCCGGGGTGTGGCAGCTCGACCAGTTCCCGTTCCGGGAGGACAGCGTCGAAGCCGCCAAACAGGCGATCCGGTTCCTCAAGGCGGTGCACCGGGCCCTGGACGCCCTCGACGAGGAGGCCCTGGCGGCCGCACAGGCGTCGCACGACGCCCTTGCCGCGCAACGCCTCGTCCAGCGCGTGCTGCTGACGTCGATGGTCGAGCTGTCCTCATGACGGTGGGCGCGTGGCAGGAAGCCGAGATCACGCTCACCGCCGAAACCGGGATCGCTGACCCGTACACCGCGGTCGACGTGTGGGCCGACTTCACCCACGACGACGGGACGGTCCTGCGCCGCCCGGCGTTCCACGACGGCGGCCGCACCTGGCGGATCCGCTTCGCCTCACCCCGCGACCACGGCACGTGGCACTGGACGACGTCGGCGTCCGTCCCGGACGGCGGCCTGCGCGACGTGTCCGGAACCCTGACGGTGACACCGGGCACCGGCTCCAACCCGTTCCACCGCCACGGTTTCTGGCGCATGTCGCCGGGTGGTCGCAGCCTGGTCCACGCCGACGGCACGCCGGCGATCCTCGTCGGTGACACCGCCTGGGCACTGCCCTGGCGGGCGACCGAGGACGACGTGCGCGCCTACGCCGCCGACCGCGGCGGCAAGGGGTTCAACGCCGTGCTGCTGATGAGCGTCCAGCCGGACATGCGCGCCGTCGGACCGCGGGACCGGCGGGCCGACGAGGGCTTCGGCGTCGGCTTCGAGGACCTGCCGACCGGGCACATCAACGAGCTGAACCCGGACTACTTCCAGCACCTGGACCGGCTCGTCGACATCCTCACCGGGCACGGCATCGTTCCGGTGCTGCAACCGGTCTTCCAGGGCTTCGGGTGGAAGGGCCTCGACGTCGCCGGCACCGTCGTGCCGCCCGCGGAGTACGCCCGGTACTGCCGCTACCTGGTCGCCCGCTACGGCGCGCGCCCGGTCGTCTACCTCGTCGGGGCCGACGGGTCGGGCCGGGAGCCGCAGATCGCCGCCGGCGGCGCCGAGGTGCACACCTGGGACTGCTACGGGCAACCGACCGGCATCCACTACCGGCCGCACGCCGACAACCGGGCCTGGCAGGACGCGCCGTGGCTGGACTTCCAGTGGTGCCAGACCGGGCACACCGGCTCGCACGCCGCCGAGCGCGTCGCCGACATGTGGCGCAACCTCCCGGTGCGGGCGGTGGCCAACGGCGAACCGTCGTACGAACGGACCGGCCGCCCCGACCTGGCCGCCGGCTGGTGGCAGGGTCACGAGGCGTGGAGCAACCTGTGCGCCGGCGGCACCATGGGCGTCGTGTACGGCGCGGCCAACCTCTGGCAGTGGAAGCTGCACCCCGACGAGCCGGGGCACGCGCCCTACTTCCTCTCCGCCGGCGGCGACTGGCGCACCGCGCTGGCCTACGAGGGCTCGACGTACGTGGGCCTGCTCAGCACCGTCCTCGATGGTTTGCCCACCACGGACATGAGCCCGGACTGGCAGACGTGCATCAACCCGCGCGGGCTCACCGTCCCCGGCCGCCTGCACATCGCGTACCAGGAATCCGGCGGGCCGCTGCAGATCATGAACGACGACGGGCTGCCGATGACCTACCGCATCGTCGACCCGAAGACGGGCCGAACCGTCCGGACCGGCACGCGCACGCCGGACACGCGGATCATCGACGGCGACGGGAGCGGCCCGCGCGTCGTCATCTTCTGTGACGTCTTCAGCGACGAAACGGGAGCGGCATCGCCGGACGACGAGGCAGTCTAAGCTGAATAGATATTCCAGATCCTCGGGAGTGTCGATGACAGCAGCCGACCGGGCGGCGGCCCGTCTCTACGACGCCGGGCACCTGTCACACGATCACCTGCGGCTGTTGACGAAGGTGGCCCGGCTCTACCACGAGCACGGCGTCCGGCAGCCGCAGATCGCCGCCCAGTTGCACGTCTCGCAGCCGCGGGTGTCCCGGCTGTTGAAGCAGGCGGTGGAGCTCGGCATCGTCCGCACGACGGTGATCACCCCGCCCGGTGTCTACGGTGACCTGGAAGAGGCGATCGAGGCGCGCTACGGGCTGCAGGAGGTCGTCGTCGTCGACACCCACGGCGCCACCGACGAGCACCAGATCCTGCCGGCGCTCGGGTCGGCCGCCGCGAAGTACCTGGAGACCACGCTGACCGGCGGCGACCGGATCGGCATCTCGTCCTGGAGCGCCACCCTGCTGGCGACCGTCGACGCCATGCGGCCCGGCCCCACCCCGGTCGCGGCGCAGGTCGTGCAGCTGCTCGGCGGCATCGGCGTCGTCACCGCGCAGACCCACGCCACCCGGCTGACCGGACGGCTGGCCCAGCTCACCGGCGCCGACTCGCTGTACCTGCCGGCACCCGGACTGGTGGCCGCCGCCGCCACCCGGGAAGCCGTCGCCACCGACCCCAGCACCGAGTCGGTGTTCCGCGCGTTCGACGACCTCACGATGGTCCTCGTCGGGGTCGGCAGCCTGGAACCGTCGCAACTCCTGCGCGACAGCGGCAACGCGATCGCGGTCGAGGAGCAGCGGTCCCTGCGGCAACTCGGTGCCGTCGGCGACATCTGCCTGCGGTTCTTCGACGAGCGCGGCGAGCACGTCGACTCCTCGCTCGACGACCGGGTCGTCGGCATCACCCACCAGGCACTGCGGGCCGCCCCGCGCCGCGTGGCCGTCGCCGGCGGGCAACGCAAGTACACCGCCATCCGGGCCGCGCTGCGCGGTGGCTGGCTCACCGTGCTCGTCACCGATCTCGCGGTCGCCCAGCACCTGGCCGACGACACCGACTAGACGGGCGGCAGCAGGTCGCTCTCGCTGATGGTGTACGTCAGCGGGGGATAGGCGAAGTCGGTTTCGGTGTTCTCGCGGCGCCGTAGCTGGTAGAACTCGCGCCGCTGCTCCTCGTCGGCCGCCGTGAGGGGCGTGCCGTCCGGGAGGTACGGATGTCCGTCGCGGAACCGCACGAACGTCCTCGACGTCCGGAACGTCACGCCCAGCCACCGGTTCTCGGCCATTCCGGCGGGCCGGTCCAGGACGATCCGGTGCTTGAACCGCCGGTTGGTGTCGACGGAGAACACGACGAAACCGTTGTGGGTCAACGGAATCTCGACGGTGTCGCCGCCGGATCCCTTCGGTTCGACGATCAGCGTCCGCGGCGGGCTCACCTCGGGGCGTTCGTAGCAGGAGAAGACGGCGATGACCGACCCGTCGGCCAGATCGGTGGCCTGGTCGGAGTGGGCGCCCATGGTGGTGTAGGCGTTCGTGTAGCTCTCGATGAGAGCGTTGTTGAAGCCGACGGCGAGCGCCGCGCGTTCCTGAATCCGTTGTGCCAGCCGCTCGTGCACCGCACGGAACCGTTGCGCCGGACTGCCGTACCGGGTGGTGGTTCGCACGAGCGGCACGCCGCCCTCGTCGTCGACCTTGACCAGGACCGTTCCCAGCCGGCCCTTTCCCACCGCTTCGAACCGGGCCGACGCGAACAGCTCCGCGAACGGGTTGTCGTCGAGGGGCAGGGTGTACGGGCGGATCTCAGACTCTGGGGGCAATGTAGTCCCCCGAGTTCATGCTGAAGGGAAACTCGTCGCCGTAGTCGATGAACGACGGGGTCCTGTTCTCCTCGGCGTACAACCGGCGCAGCTCGTCCATGCCCTCGGGCGTGGGCGGTCCGAGCTCCACGAGATCTCCGCCGGTCTTGAGGAACGTGTGGCCGTTCGTGTGGACGGCCTCGGCGCTCGAACAGCGGACCACGTACCCCAGGCGGGTCGGTAGCACCGCGGCGTCCAGCGCCGAGGAACGGATTTCGTGCGTGTACAACCGGTTGGTCGACAGCGGCATGAAGAACACGGAGTCGGGATAGAGGGTCACACTGAACTGCTCCGGAAACGCGCCCGGTTCCTTGAGCCGGAAATGGAGCTTCGTCAGCGCGCTCGTGCCTTTCACGCCGTGGTCGAAGGCGTCGTCGGCCAGCGGACGCAGCGCGTCGAGCCGGTCGTAGAAGGTGCAGAAGGCCATGATGCCGTTGGCGGGCATGTCCTTCGTCTTGTCGGCGTGGGCCGAGATCTTTGCCTTGGACTGCTTGCGCTCGGCCGTGGTCGGGGTGTTGTGGTAGACCTGCGCGAGCACGTGGTTCAGCGGAGCCTGGTCCCGGAAGATGGAGGCGGCCTCGACGTTCAGCGCGTCGACGATGCGCGTGTCGGTCGCGGAGAAGTTCTCGGTCGGTCCCGAGAGGTTCGTCGAACACCGGAGCAGGCGGAAGTGCAGGTCGTCACCGTCCCGCGCCACCGGCGTCAGATAGATTCCGGTGCGGTGGGCCGTTCCGGGCTTGGTCGACTCCGTGAGCGACTGGAACGCGTGCTCCGAACAGATCGCGCCGAAGTGGTCCGAGCCGGGGTCGAAGAAGCGCCGGTAGTACACGCCGACGCCGTGTACCCGCACGGGAACCCGGCCGATGCCGACGATCGTCCACGGCCTCCCGTCGTAGCCGTGCGAGAGCTCCCGGACGACGAGCACCCGCGCGGCCGCGTCGAGCGCGTGACCGCCGATCCTCGACACGTCGCCGTACAGGTAGACGGTTTTCCCGCTCAGGTCGAGGGAAGGCAGGTCGTCGACGGTGACCACGGTCCCGAAGAAGTCCTCGATCAAGGCCTTACCGGGTGACGCCGCGACGAGGATGTTGCCCGCGTCGTCGATGCGGGCCTCCGTCCGTCCGGTGGTCATGCGCGGATCCGCTCGTTGGTGGGGTCGTACATGGGACGCAGCGAGGCGACGGCCGGATACGTCGCGGTGCCGATCTGGACGGTCCATTCGCCGTCGTCCACATAGGACTTGTCGATCGGGCGGTCGGCGTCGACCATGGCGAGGCCGACCGCGCCGCCGAGGGTGAAGCCGTACGACGCGGCCCTGATGTAGCCGACGGCCGTTCCGTTGCGCCGGACCACCTCGGCGTGGAACATCAGCGGCTCCGGGTCGGTCAGGCGGACCTGCACGAGTCGTCGGCTCGGCGGTCCCGCCGCCTTCTTCGCCGCGACGGCGTCCCGCCCGATGAAGCCGTCGGGCTTGTCCAGCGCGACCGCGAATCCCAGCCCGGCCTCGATAACCGAGTCGGTGTTGTCGATGTCGTGTCCGTAGTCCCGGTAGCCCTTCTCCATCCGCAGGCTCGACAGCGCCTTCAGGCCGGCGTGGCGCAGGCCGACCGCCGTGCCAGCCGCGCTGCCGGCCGAGGCGATCAGGTCGTAGACGCCGAGGGCCTGTTCGGTGGGGATGGTCAACTCGTAGCCGAGTTCACCGAGATAGGTGATCCGGACGCACAGCACCCGCGCGAATCCGAGGTCGATCTCGCGTGCGGTGCGGAACGGGAACGCCTCGTTCGACAGGTCGGCGGTGGTCAACCCGGCCAGCAGTTCCCGCGAGCGCGGCCCCTGGACGTTGAGCTGGGCGTAGGCGCCCGTGACGTCGGTGACGAACGCGTGCGCTCCACCAGTCGCTCCGCCGAGGTGGCGGCGGAGCCAGGTCTCCGCATGGCGGTGCGCCGTGTCGGAGGCCACCACCCAGAACCGGTCCTCGTCGAGCTTGGTCACGGTCAGGTCGGCCTCGATCGTGCCGCCCTCGTTGAGCCACTGGGTGTACGTGATGACGCCGCTGTCCCCGTCGACCCGGTTGGCCGACACCCGTTCCAGGACGCGGCCGGCGTCGCGGCCCTGCACGAGGAACTTGGCCATGAACGACATGTCCATGCAGATGACGCCGGTGCGGGCCGCGTGGTGCTCGGCTTCCCAGTAGGGGAACCAGTTCTGCCGGCCCCAGGACAGCGTGTCGACGCTCGGTTCGACGCCCTCCGGGGCGTACCAGTCCGGCATCTCCCATCCGCTGACGTCGCGGAAGTACGCCCGCTGTTCGACCAGACGGTGGTGCAGCGGGGAGAGCTTGGCGCCGCGGGCGGTGCGCATCGACCGGTTGGGGTAGTGGCACTTGTACACGGTGCCGAGGGCCTCCACCGTGCGGGCGGCCCGGTACGCCGGGGTGTTCTGGTACCGGTGCAACCGGTCGATGTTGAACCCGGTGACGTCGATGTCCGGCCGGCCGTCGACGATCCAGTGCGCCAACGCCCGGCCGAGCCCGCCGCCGGTCAGGATTCCGATGGAGTTCAGGCCCGCCGCCACGAAGTAGTTGCGTAGCTCGGGTGCCTCGCCGACCACGGGCTGCAGGTCCGGCGTGAAGCTCTCCGGGCCGCAGAAGTACGTGCGCACCCCGACGTCCATCGACACGGGTATGCGGCCCATCGCCTTCTCCAGGTACGGGGCCGTGCGGTCCCAGTCGGGCGGCAGTTCGCCGAAGGAGAAGTCGTCCGGGATCCCGTCGACCTTCCACGGCGCGCACACCGGCTCGAACAACCCGAGCATCAGGCCGCCGCCCTCCTCCCGGAAGTAGCCGTAGGACGCCGGATCCTCCAGCACCGGCAGCGTCGCCTCGACGCCGTCGACGGGTTCGGTGATGAGGTAGTAGTGCTCGGCCGCCTGCAACGGGATGTTCACCCCCGCGGCCTCGCCCAGCTGGCGGGCCCACATCCCGGCGCAGTTGACCACGTACTCGGCCTCGATGTCGCCGCGTGGCGTGCGGACGCCGGTGACGGTGCCCTGCCGGGTGAGCACCGCGGACACCGGCGTGCCCTCGACGATCCGGGCCCCCTTCAGGCGCGCGCCCCGGGCGAGGGACATGGTCACGTCGACCGGGTTGGCCCGGCCGTCGTCGGGAACGTAGAAGCCCGCGAGCACGTCGTCGACCCGCGCGAGCGGGAACAGCTCCTTGACCTCACCCGGCGAGATCTCGGTGACGTCGACCCCGCACAGGCGGTTGAAGGCGGCGACCCGCCGGTACTCCTCCAACCGCCCGTCGTCGGTGGCCAGCTCGATGAAGCCCACCTGCTTCAACCCGGTCGCGAGCCCGGTCTCCGCCTCCAGCCGCCCGTACAGGTCGCGGGTGTACCGGCGGAGCTCGGTCGACGTCTCCGAGGTCGAGCCGAACGTGACGATCAACCCGGCCGCGTGCCACGTCGTCCCCGACGTCAACCGGTCCCGTTCCAGCAGCACCACGTCGCAGCCCAGGTGCGCGAGGTGGTAGGTGACGGATGCGCCGATGATGCCGCCGCCGATCACCACCACCCGCGCCCGGTCCGGAAGCTGTTGATCCATCCGCCGACCGTACCGCCCGTACCTGTCCCGTGCGGCCGGCTCGCGTCAGCGATGGGCCTTGAGCCACCCGCGGATGTCGTCGACGACCCGCCGGTCGGGATCGCCGAACACCGGCTGGAACTTCGCGGTGACGTTCATGGTGTGCGCCATGCCCGGGTAGATGACCAGGGTGTGGTCCCCGTTTCCGGCCGCGGCGACGGCGGCGTCGGCGGCCAGCGCGGCCCGGGCCGGGGTCTGCAGGTCGTTCTCGCCGTTGAGCAACAGGGTCGGTCCGGCGAACCGGGGCAGAGCTTCGGTGACCGTCGGGAAGCGCGCGATGTCGGCGACGTACTCCTGGAGCGTCTCCAGACCGGGCACGTTCGGGTAGTTGTCGATGCCGGTGGCCGCGCGCAGCACCGGTCCCGCCTCGGCGTCGATCGCGATCTGCCCGTCGTGGTCGGTGTCGGTGCCGGCCCGCACCGTGTCGCCGTCGAGCAGCACGGAACGGAACTGGTCGGCGACCTCCGCCGGCTGGCCGATCAGGCCGTCGGTCGCCTCGCGGGCGGTCAGCCGGCCGTCACCGTCGACGTCGAACTCGTCGTGCAGCTGCAGGAGCAGGCGACCGAAGATCTGCAGCGTCAGCAGCGTCCTGATGTCCCTGCCGACGACGCCCATCGCGACCACACCGGCGGGCTCCGGGATGCCGAACCGGCCCGGATCGGCGGCGAGGTTGGCGGCCACGTTGGTGCCCTCGCTGTGGCCGAGCAGGAAGATCCTCGACGGGTCGATCCGTGTCGAGCCGGCGGCGAACCGGACCACCGACGCGGCGTCCCGTTGAATCTGGTCGTACGGGTTCTTCGGGTTCAGCTGTGCGGGATCGGTGCTCTCCACCGGCCCGATGTCGGTGACGCCACGCTTGTTGAAGCGCAGGGTCGCGAACCCCTCGCGGCTGGCGGCCTGCGCGAGCGGGACGAACGTCGCGCCCCGGCCCTCCGGCAGCGTCTGGTTCATGTCGTTGTGCCCGCTGCCGTGCAGGAAGACCACGAGCGGCAGGCGGCCCTTGGCGCGGGTCGGGTAGGTGAGCTCGGCCTTCGTGACCCAGCCCGTGCCGAAGTCGATCCGGACCTGTTCACGCGTGATGCCCTGCCAGCCGGACCGCGTCGTCGTGGCGGCGGATCGCGCGGCGCCCACGCCGCCGACGAGCACAGCGGTGACGGCCAGGCCGACCGTCAGTCTCTGGAGTTTCTTCATCGTTGTCATGGATTCGACGCTATTCGCGCCAGTTGTGGGCATCGATCCCGTGCGCTGTACTTCGCCGGTACAGCAGGCTGCACCATTGGTTCCAAGCTTTTACCCAGGTTTCGTACGCACTCCTGCAGGCGCCGCCGGGCTAGAGTTTTCACCTGCGCGTGAGCGACTGATTGGGGTGCGTGGATGTCTAACGGTTCCGAGGCGGACAGTTCCGACCGGGCGGTCGATGACGACGCTTCGCCGGTGGCGCGGCTGCGCCGGGCGGAGCTTCGGGTGGCCCACCTGGAGGGCCAGGTCGAGGCGTTGCAGGCTCAGATCGCCGCCCTGGAGGCTGCGGACGAGCACCGGCGGACGGAACTGGCCGGCGCCCGTGACGAGGTGGCCGAGGCGGAGGCCGCGGCACGGGAGGCTCGGGCGCGGGCCGACGAGCGTCGTGAGTTCATCGACGAACTGCGTGAACAACTCCGCGATGCCCGCGCCGCCGGGTCGGCCAGCCAGGCGGACGGTGGCGGGGTCCGCGGCTGGCGGGCCCGCCGGAACCGGTCCTGACGATCGTTAACCCGTCGCGTCGGCGGTGAGGTGCGGGCACGATCGGTGCCCGTGACGACCAGCATCGCCGGTGCGCCGGTTCTCCTGACGTCGGTTCAGGCTCCCGAGGTCGCGGCGCGCCGCGGAGCTGTCCTCGTCTACCACGGGTTCGGCGGCGACAAGTCCCAGCTCGGGGACCTCGCCGGTGCGCTCGCGGACGCCGGCTTCCTCGTCGTCCGGGTCGACGCGGTCGGACACGGCGACCGCCGTCGTCCCGATTGGGACCAGGTGTTCTCCGAACAGCGGTGGGCCGAGGCGGAGGACGAGACAGAGGCCGAGTTCCTGGCACTGCTCACCGCGACGGCGGCCGAGGTGCCGGCGATCGTCGACGAACTCGTCGCGTCCGGACGGGCCCACGAGGGCCGGCTGGGGATCACCGGTCGCTCCCTGGGCGGCGAGATCAGCTACGCCGCCGTCCTGGCCGAGCCCCGCATCCGGGCCGCGGCGCCGATGGTCGGTTCCCCGGAGTGGACGCTGCCGTGGCCGGACAGCCCGCACCGGCACCCGGAGCGGTTCTACCCGGTGCCGATCCTGGCCCACGGCGCCGAACTCGATCAGTTCGTCCCGGCGAGGTACATCCGGGACTTCCACGACCGGCTCACACCGCTGTACGCGCAGGGCCCCGACCGTCTGCGCTACGTCGAGTACCCCGGCGTCGACCATTTCCTGACCCCCGAACTCTGGCGGGAAACCCACCAACGGGTCGTCGCCTGGTTCGACCGATGGCTCACGCCGTAGGACGTAGCCGGTGCCTCGTAGTTGGAGGTGGTCGATAGCCTTCGGTCGTGGTGCGTGGGGTGGTGTTCGTCGACGTCGACGGGACGTTGGTGCCGTCCAGCAGCGGGCAGCATCTCGCGGGTCTGCTGGGTCACGCGGACGTCGTACGGGAGGCGGAAGCGGGCTACGCCGCCGGCACCCTGACCAACACCGACGTGTCCGTGCGGGACGCCCGCGGCTGGGCGGGCCGGACGCCCGCGGAGGTGCGCGAGTTCCTGGAGTCGCTGCCGCTCGTCGACGGCATCGCCGATACCGTCCACTGGTGCCGCCGGCACGGGCTGCTGCCGGTCCTGGCCACGCTGGCGTGGGAACCCGTCGGTGCGTACCTGTGCGAACGGTTCGGCTTCGACCGGGCCTGCGGCCCGCGCCTGGAGATGACCGGCGGCCGGTACAGCGGGGCGGTCGCCGAACACCTCGACGAACTGGGCAAGCGCGATTTCGCCGTGCGGGTCGCCGACGAACTCGGTGTGGAACTGACCCGCTGCGCGGCCGTCGGTGACAGCCGGTCGGACCTGCCACTCTTCGCCGAGGTCGGGTTCGCCGTGGCCTTCAACGCGACCCCGGCGGCCCGCGTCGCCGCGCACGCCGCGGCCGACGGCAACGACCTCCGTGCCGTGGTGCCACTCCTCGCCGGCTGGCTCGCCGCCGTCCGGTAGGCACCAGGGCGTCACAGGATTCCGTCGTCGACCTGTTCCAGGATGAGGGACCACCACCCGGCCTTGATGGCGGGTTCGTCGATCGCTGTCAATGTCTTCCTGAGCTGCCCGATGCGGGCAGCCCGGTTGTCCGGCCTGGCGACGGGGGGCTTGATCTCACCACGCCGGAACGCGGCAAGCTTCTCGGCCATCTGCTCGGCCGTGTACGTCGCCGGCGGCGGACCATCGGTGGTCGCGAAGAACTCGCCGAACAGGTCGAGGAACCGGCGAAGCGCGTCGACGGAGGAGTTCATCGGCGTCCGGCTGCGCCGGTCCGGGGAGTACGACCACACCGCGCCGGCGCTGTCGAGCCCGACCAGTTCGGTGGTGGGTTCCCACACATAGCCGATGACCGACAGCCGCTCGCCATCCACGCTGACCTCGGCCGGCACGGTCGTGCTGTCCAGCACGACACCGAGCGTGGCCCCGTTCGATCGCATCCCAACCCCCGCGGCGAAGACTACAGGCGCAGCCGCACGGCGCCCCGCAACCCGACAAGATCACGACGCGAGGAAGAAACCTTGAGTCTCACTGCGGGTTTCTTCCGCAGATCGCGATCTTCAGGTGGGCAACGCCGCTCCTCCCGTCGGGTCGTTGCTATCTGACGTTCGTCCGCCCGCCCGGTCCGGATCGCAACGCCTCGAAGCTTGCCCACACGTTGTCGACGAAGTAGCGCGCCACCTGCTCCCGGCTGATGTCCGGGTGGGCGAGCCACCAGTGGCCGAGCTGTTCGGCGCTGCCGGACGTGGCGTGGGCGAACGCGTCGACCTGCTGCTGGTCGTGCTGCGGCAGGTGCGGCTCGAACAGGTCGGCGAGCAGGTTGACGGTGCGGAACCGCTCGCGGGCCAGTTCCTCGCCCAGGGCGCCGCTGACCAGGCCGCCGGGGCCGAAGAGCAGCTGCCACCGACGAGGATCGCGCTCCAGGACCCGGTAGTAGGCGTCGGCGCCGCAGCGGAGTTGTTCGAGCGGGTCGTCGGTGCCGGCGACCGCGCGCATGACGTCGGTGTTGAACTGGCCGCGGGCGCGGCGCACACAGGCCAGGTAGATGCCTTCCTTGCTGCCGTAGTGCTCGTAGACGACGGGCCGGGTCACGCCGGCGGCCCGGGCGATGTCCTCGATGGTGGTGCGGTCGTAGCCGTTGGCCAGGAACAGCTCCTCGGCGAGATCGAGCAGCTGCTGCTCCCGCGCCGCCCGGGTCATCCGGCGCCGTCCCGTGCGCAGCGCGTCGACGGTGACGGGCGGCTCCTCCGGTTCTGTGACGGTCTTCACAACGGCAGTGTAGAGCGGCTAACCTACAGGTCGTAAGTTACAGCTCGTAAGTAACGTGTGGAGTCTGCGATGAGCATCATCGACGCCGTCACCCCGTCCACGACCTGCACCGCCGCCCCCGACGAGCTCGCCCGGTTCCACGCCCTGGAGCGCCGGTCGCCCGCCTCGCTCGGCGCACTGCTCGAGGTCCGCGTCGCCGCCACCCCGGACGCGGAGGCCTACCGCCGGCCCGACGGCCGGGGTGGGTGGCGCTCGCAGACGTGGGCCGACACCGGCCGCGTCGCCGCGGAGATCGCCGCCGGCCTGCTCGACCTCGGCGTCGCCCCCGAGGACCGGGTCGCGATCATGTCGTCGACCCGGGTCGAATGGATCGAGGTGGATCTCGGCATCATGTGCGCGGGCGCCGCCACCACGACGATCTATCCGACGTCCACAGTGGACGAGGTGGCGCACATCCTCACCGACTCGGACAGCCGCGTCGCCGTCGTGGAGAACGCCGATCACCTTCCCGCGGTGCTGGCCGCCGGCTCGCCGGTCCGCCACGCGGTGTTGCTGGACGGGCCCGCGCCGACCGGTGCGACGACGCTGGAGGCGTTGCGCGAGCGCGGCCGGCAACTGCTGACCGCCACGCCGACCGCGGTCACCGACGCCACCGCGGCGGTGCGCCCCGACGATCTCGCGACGCTCATCTACACGTCCGGTACCACCGGCCGGTCGAAAGGGGTCCGGCTGTCGCATCGCAGCTGGCTCTACCAGGCGTTCGCCACGCAGGCGACCGGCCTCGCCGGGCCGAAGGACGTCGGTTACCTGTGGCTGCCGCTGGCGCACTCGTTCGGCAAGGCGTTGCTGGCCACCCAGCTCGCGATCGGCCACGCCGCGGTCATCGACGGCGACGTCAGCCGCGTCATCACGAACCTGCCGGTCGTGCGGCCGACGCTGATGCCGTCCGTCCCGCGCGTCTTCGAAAAGGTGCACGCCGGTGTCGTCGCGACCGCCCACCGGCAGGGCGGGGTCAAGGCACGGCTGTTCGACTGGGCGATCGCGGTCGGACGCGAGGCCGTCCGCCGCCGGGCTGCCGGGCGGCGGCCGGGCCTGTGGTTGGACGCTCGACGCGCGGTCGCCGACCGTCTCGTGTTCGCGAAGATCCGTGCCCGGTTCGGCGGCCGGATGCGCTACATGGTCTCCGGTGCCGCCAAGCTGTCCGCCGACCTCGGTGAATGGTTCGACGCCATCGGCCTTCCCGTGCTGGAGGGGTACGGGCTGACCGAGACCTCCGCCGGCATTCTCGTCAACCGGTTGGAGCGCCCCGAGCACGGCACCGTGGGGCTGCCGTTGCCGGGTTCGGAGGTCGCGATCGCCGCCGACGGTGAGATTCTCGTGCGCGGTCCCGGCGTGATGCAGGGCTACCACGAACTGCCCGCGGCGACCGCCGAGACGCTCGTCGACGGGTGGCTGCGCACCGGCGACATCGGCGAGGTGACGGCGCGCGGCGCGCTGCGGATCACCGACCGGAAGAAGGACCTGATCAAGACGGCCGGCGGCAAATACGTGGCGCCCCAGCACATCGAGGCGCAGTTCAAGACGATCTGCCCGCTGGTGAGCACCATCGTGGTGCACGGAGACGGCCGGCCGTACATCACGGCCCTGATCGACCTCGACGCCGACGCCGTGCGGGTGTGGGCGGCCGAGCACGACCTCGCCGGCGCGACGCACGCCGAGATCGCCCGGTCGCCGCAACTGAACCGGGTCATCGACGGGCACATCGGCGAGCTCAACGCCGGGCTGGCACGCTGGGAGAGCATCAAACGGTTCAGCATCCTGGAGAGCAACCTGACCGTCGAGGCCGGCGACCTGACACCGTCGTTGAAGCTCAAGCGCCGGGCGGTGGAGGAGCGCTACACGGCGGTGCTGGACGGGCTCTACACCACATGACGTAATTCAGCGGACCTCATGAGCTCGACGGCTCCACCCACCCGGCGAGCTCCCAGGCCGGTGACGAGCGCGTTCGAGGCGGTGTTGGTTTCGTCGACCTCGCACGTCACCTCCGAGCGGCCGCGGGCCGACAGGACGCCGAATACGGTGTTGAGCAGCGCGACAGCGAGGCCGCGCCGCCGGAACGCAGGCAGCACACCGATCAGGCCCAGCCGCGGCCGTTCCGGTCGGATCCACACGCGGACCAGGCCCGCGTAGACACCGGTGCCCTCCGCGACGGCGACGAGGTAGGTCGCCGGGTCGAACTCCGGATCCGCGAACGTCTGATCGGCGAATCGGACCGGATCATTGCGCCAACCCGCGGCGCCCGGCACATCCTGACGCAACGCATCGTCCAACTCCCGCAGCCGATCCACATCGCACTCGGCCGCCGAGACGAAGGCGAAACCGACCGGCGCCGGTCTGCCGCCGGCCGAAGCTGGACCTGTGGCCGACAGTTGGGTGGGAATCAGGTAGTGATGCTCGTGCCGCTGAACAACGAATCCCCGCGCCGACAGAACGTCTCGCGCGTGATGGGCTGTCTCGTCGACCTCGACGTAGAGATCGCCTGCGTGCACGCGTAAGGCCGAGTCGACCAGCGGGGCGTACGCGTCGTCGGCGACCTCGCGAAGATACAGACACGTGCGGCCGTCCGGCCTGACCAGGACCCGGAGCCGACCGACCGGCTGGCCTCCCCGCGTCGCGGCCCACCCGTCCACGCCGTCGCGCGTCACCACGATCACGTCCGCCATAATTCATGGTGGCACGTATGACATTCGCATCTGGTGGGCGTCGGCGCTCTGGCACACAGTGACCTCCAGCAAAACATTGCCTGGAGGGCAGCATGAGCATTCCGAGACGGTGGACCGGCCTCCACGATTCGGCGGAGGCCGCGGAGTTCCGAACCTGTGTGCGTTGCCGGCGTGACCGCCTTTTCGGGTCAGCGGCGTCGGAGCTCGTTTGCCGCACCGTCCGGATGATCGTCGCAGGTGCCCTCGACAACGGTACCGAGGCGGAGCTGGGTCGCCGCCTGGGGTTGTCCGCACGTCACCTGCGCCGGCTGTTCCACGAACATCTCGGCGTCACCCCGCACCAGTTCAACCGCGCCCGACGGGCCCAGTTCGCGCGCCGCCTGCTCGACGACACGGACCTCACGGTGATCGACGTCGCGTTCGCCGCGGGGTTCGGCAGCCTGCGCCAATTCAACAGAACGATACGGGAGACGTTTCACCAGCCGCCGAACCAGCTGCGGCGGCACCGAATCGGCGGACCCACCGTCGACGACGGTTTGCGCCTCCGGCTCGCCGTGACACGGCCGTACGACTGGGACGCGGTGCGCGGCATGCTCGCCGCGCGAGCGATACCCGGGGTGGAGGCCGTCGACGGGTCCACCTACCGGCGGACGATCGTCGTCGACGGCGACCCGGGCCTGTTGGAGGTGCGTCCGGGCGGGCCGGATCACCTGCTGCTGCAGGCATACCTGCCGAACTGGGAGGGCCTGATCCACGTGGTGCAGCGGGTCAGACGCATCCTGTCCGGATCCGGCGAGTGTCCAGGGCCGGCGCCGATGATCCTTGAGCCGGGGAAAGAGAGGAACCCGACATGACGTTTCAACTTCCGACCGACGACAGCGCGTTCGCCAAGAGTGTGCGGCGCCGCGTCGACGAGGAGTATCTGGCCTGGCTCACCGCGATGGGAAAGCAGGGCATGCCTCAGCCGGCACCGGTGTGGTTCTGGTGGGATCAGGAGGCGGGAAACTTCCTGGTGTACAACCAGACCCTCGCGAAGCGGCTGGAACTGATCCGCCTCAACGAGCAGGTGGCCCTGAACTTCGACGGCTACGGAACGGGCTTCGGAATCATCACGTTCGTGGGTACCGCCGAAATCACCGACGATCCGCCGGCTCACGAGCATCCGGCGTATCTGGCGAAGTACCAGCACTGGATGACCGTCAAGTTCGGTTCGCCGGAGAAGTTCGCCGCCGACTTCTCGGTGCCCCTGCGCGTCCATCCGCTCAAGGTCCGCGGCTCCTCGGCCTGACGCGCGGCCCGCTCGGCGCGTCAGGCGACCCGCAGCGCCGCCATCACGCCGTCGCGGATCGGGACGATGCTGCCGACGTACCGGTCGTCCTCGGCGACCAGGCGGTTGTGTTCGCGGATCGCGGCCGTCGTGCCCCGCTCGTCCGGTGGGTCGCCGCCGGTGGCCACCCGGCCGCTCCAGATCACGTTGTCGCACAACCACACTCCACCGACCCGGATACGCTCGCGGGCCGCCCGCCAGCAGTCGGGATAGCCCTCCTTGTCGACGTCGCAGTAGACCACGTCGAACTCCCCGGTCTCCGCCGCGAACCCGGTGAGGGCGTCGCCGACCCGGTAGCGGATCCGGTCCCACGCCCCGGCCCGGCGCAGGTACTCCTCGGCGAGGGCGGCGTTGCCGGCGTCGCCGTCGGTGCACACCACCTCGCCCGTCGGGCCCACCGCCCGGGCGAACCAGTACGCGGAGTACCCGTAGCCCGATCCGAGTTCCATGACCCGTCGGGCGCCGATCGAGCGGGCGGCCATTTCCAGGTACCGGCCGGTGGCGCGGCCGATGATCGGGAACCGGTGCTCCCGGGCGCGGGCCTCCATGTCATCGAGGACGGGATCGCCGTGCTCGGCGGCGGCCAGATCGGTGAGGTAGCCCTCCACCGCGTCGTCCATCCATTCACTCATGGCCGAACCGTAACAGCGGCGACGCCGTGCGCCGGCCGGTGGTCACAGCAGCATGTCGGCGGTGATGGGTAGTTCGCGGATGCGTCGGCCGGTGGCGTGGAAGACGGCGTTGGCGATGGCGGGTGCCACGCCGACGTGGACGAGTTCGCCGATGCCCTTGACGCCGAGCGGATCGACCTCGCGGTCCTCTCCGGGTAGGTAGACGGCGCGCAGTTCGGGCATGTCGGCGTTGACGGGTACCAGGTAGTCGGCCAGGTTGGCGTTGGCGATGCGGCCGTCGCGCGGGTCGGTGACGGTGTGTTCCAGCAGCGCCGTGCTGATGCCGCCGACCATGCCGCCGATGGCCTGGCTGTCGGCCAGCATGGGGTTGATGATGCGGCCGGCGTCGTAGACGCCGAGCATTCTGCGCACCCGGACCAGGCCGAGGCGGGCATCGACGGCGACCTCGGCGAAGGTCGCGGCGAAGCCGTAGAGGGAGAACCGCTCCGGCGGCGGTGGCGGGGTGAAGGAACCAGGTGCCTCGAGGTGGGTGCGGCCCTGGCGGGACAGCAACTGGCTGTAGGTCTCGCCGCGGGCCGGGTGATCGCGGACGGACATCCGGCCCGCACGGACGATCACCGTGTCGGGGTCGGCCCCGTGGAGCGGGGAGTCCACGTCGTGGACGGCGAGGGCGATCGCCTGCCGGCGGAGGTTGTCGCAGCCGTCCTGCACGGCGGATCCGACGCTGGCCATGGTCTGCGAGCCGCCGTGTGACGGGGTCGGCGGCAGGAGCGAGTCGCCGAGCCGGAACCGCACCCGGTCCACCGCCAGGCCCAGGGCGTCGGCGGCGACCTGCGTCATCGAGGTGTAGGTTCCGGGACCCATGTCGCTGGTGGCCGCCTCGACCACGGCGCTGCCGTCGGCGTCGAGGCGGGCACGGGCCTGCGCGGCGTCCCGTGACGCGTCGTAGCCGCCGGCGGCCATGCCGGTGCCGATCAGCCAGTCCCCGTCGCGCTGCGAGCGCGGCGCCGGCGGCCGGTTCCGCCAACCGAACTCGCGTGCGCCCACGTCGAGGCACTCCCGCAACCGGCGGGTGGAGAACGGCAGGCCGGTGGATTCGTCGTGCGTCGGCTCGTTGCGGTGGCGCAGTTCGACGGGGTCGACGCCGATGCGGTCGGCGAGTTCGTCCAGCGCCGACTCGATGACGAACGCGGCCGTGGAGTAGCCGGGACCGCGCATCCACACCGGCGTGTTCACGTCGAGCGGCACCGTCCGGTACTCCTGGCTGACGTGCGGCAGGCTGTACATCATCTGCCCGACCGCGAGGATGCCCTCGTGGAAGTTCTCGTACCTCGACGTCTCGGCACGGATGTCGTGGACGGCCGCACCGAGCCGGCCGTCCCGGTCGCTGCCCAGCCGGAGCCGGTACCGGTACGCCGGGCGGAATCCCGTCCCGACGTACATCTGCCGCCGGGTCAGCACCAGCTTGACCGGCCGGCCGACGACACGGGCCGCGAGCGCCGCGATGACCACGTGCGGCCAGCAGCGGAGAGCGGAGCCGAAACCGCCGCCGACGAACGGGGAGAGTACCCGCACGGCCTCGTCGGGCAGGCCGAAGACGGCGGCGAGTTCGGCCTGGGTGCCGCCGACCCATTGGGTCTTGTCCCAGACGGTCAGCCGGTCGCCGTCCCAGGCCGCGATGGTCGCGGGCGGCTCCATCGGGTTGTGATGGTTGCGCGAGGTCCGGTAGGTGACGTCCAGCCGCACCGCCGCGGACGCCAACGCCTCCTCGGCGCTGCCGCGTGCGTAGGCGACCGGTTCGTTGGCGGGCGCCGAGTCCAGGTCGAACGAGGGCCGCTCGGCCTCGTAGGCCACCTCGATCAGGCCGGCGGCGTGCTGCGCGCTCGGCAGGGTCGAGGCGACCACGACCGCGACCGGCTGCCCGAAGAACCGGATCCGGTCGTCCTGGAAGACGCGCAGCCGCTGTCCCGGCGGGTGGTGGGACCCGGCGTTGTCCCGGTACGGCAACCGCGGCGCGTTCACGTGACTGATCACCGCGAGCACGCCGGGCTGAGCGGTGGCGGCGTCGACGTCGATGCCGGTGATCCGGCCGCGGCCGACGGTCGCGTCGACCACGACGGCGTGTACCACACCCTCGACGGGGTGGTCGGCGGCGAACCGGGCGGCACCGGTCACCTTGAGCCGGCCCTCCACCCGCGGGGTGGGCGCTCCCACGGTCATCTGTCTTCTCCCACGACGCGTAGTTGGCGCTCCACCGTGCGGGTGAGCAACTCGGCCTTGAAACCGTTGTGGCGCAACGGCCGGGCGCCGGCGGCGGCGTGCTGCGCCGCGCGGATCCACAACTCCGGTGCCGGGCGCCGACCGACCAGGTGCCGCTCGACCGCGTGCAGCTTCCACGGCACGGTGCCCACGCCGCCGGCCGCGACCTTCGCCGCGCGGATCACCCCGTCGCGTACGTGCAGCACGACCGCGGCGGAGCACAGCGCGAACTCGTAGGACCGGCGGTCGCGGACCTTCAGGTAGCCCGAGGCGAGCGGACGTGGATGGGCGGGGATCTCGATCGAGGTGATCAGCTCGCCGGGCCGGATGGCATGTTCGTGCTGCGGTGTGCCGCCGGGCAGCAGCAGGAAGTCGCCGATCGCCACGGGGCGGGCACCGTCGGGTCCGAGCAGGTGGACGGTCGCGTCGAGCGCGGTCAGGGCCACGGCGAGGTCGGAGGGGTGGGTGGCCACGCACGCGTCGGAGGTGCCGAGGATCGCGTGGGTGCGGTTGTAGCCGTCCAGCGCGGCGCAGCCGGCGCCGGGCCGCCGCTTGTTGCACGCCGCGGAGACATCACGGAAGTAGGTGCACCGGGTGCGCTGCATGAGGTTGCCGCCGAGGCTGGCCATGTTCCGCAACTGCGGGGAGGCACTGAGTTCCAGTGCCTGCGACACGACCGGAAACCCGGTGCGGACCAGCGGATGCCGCGCCGCGTCGGCCATGCGGGCCAGCGCACCCAGTCGCAGCCCGCCGCCGGCCGTGGCCGAGATGTCGCGCAGCGGCAGCGCGTCGATGTCGACCAGGTGCTCGGGGCGTTCGACGGTTTCGCGCATCAGATCGACCAGCGTGGTACCGCCGGCGATGTACCGGCCACCGCGACGGCCGGCCGCCAACGCCGCCGGCACGTCGGTGACCGCGGTGTAGGAGAAGGGGAACACGGCTCACCCTTCCCCGGCGGCGGCCTGCTCGACCGCTTCGACGATGTTCACGTAGCACCCGCAGCGGCAGATGTTGCCGCTCATCCACTCGCGGATCTCGTCCGGCGAACCGCTGTGCCCCTCCCGGATACAGGCGACGCCGGACACGATCTGCCCCGGTGTGCAGAACCCGCACTGGAAGGCGTCCCGGTCGATGAACGCCTGCTGCAGCGGATGCAGGTCGTCGCCCGGCCCGGCCAGTCCCTCGATCGTCGTGACCTCGGCACCGTCGAGGCGTACGGCGAGCGTGAGGCAGGCGTTGACGCGGCGGCCGCCGACCAGCACCGTGCAGGCTCCGCACGCACCGGCGTCGCAGCCCTTCTTCGTCCCGGTCAGGCCCAGGTGCTCGCGCAGCAGGTCGAGCAGCGACGTGCGGTTGTCGACGGTGATGCTGTGCCGCCGCCCGTTGACGAGTAGCAGGACCGGGGTCACTGGTGTGTTTCCTTTCGTGTTGATCAGTGGACGGTACGCGCGCCGTCGCATTGAGAAAAGCGATGATTTCCGATCGAGTTGATCGTCACCGACTATGCTTCGGCCCATGGCCGACGTCGAGCTGCGCCACCTGAGAACCATGGACGCCATCGCCGAAGAGGGAACGTTCGGGCGGGCGGCCGCTCGGCTCGGCTACACCCAGTCGTCGGTGAGCCAGCAGATCGCCGCGCTGGAGAAGGCCGTCGGCGGCGCCGTCTTCGACCGACCCGGAGGTCCCCGGCCGGTGCGGATCACCCCGCTCGGCGAGGTGGTCCTGGCCCACGGACGCGATCTGCTCACGAGGGCGGAGTCGCTGGCCGACGCCGTGGACCGCTTCCGGGCGGGCAACGGCCGGATCGACATCGGTACCTTCCCGGCCGTGTCGAGGCTGATCCTGCCGACCGTCGTGCGCCGGCTGCTCGCCGAGCACCCCGGCTGCGACATCAGGCTCTCCGAGGTCACCCCGGAGGACCCGCAGATCGGGGACCTCGACCTGTTGTTCCACTACGGTCGGATCGAGGGCGACGTCGAGCACGTCGAGCTGCTCGACGAGCCGTACCTCCTGGTGGCCGACGCCGACGCGTTCCCCGACGGTCCCGTGCGGGTGAAGCTGCTCGACGACGCGCCGATGGTCGCCTGGCCGTCCACCCATCACCAGAAGTGGTTGGAGCGGACGCTCGCCGGCCACGGCGCGCGGCCCCGGATCGTGTTCCGGACCGCCGGTCACGAGACCGTCGTGTCAATGGTGCGGGCGGGCATCGGTTCGGCGGTGCAGCCCTGGTTCGCCCTGTACGGATCCGACGCTTGGTCCGACGACCGGCTCAGCATCCACCGCCTGCGGCCGTCGCCCACGTGCACGTGGTACCTGTTCTGGCCGGCCGGACGCACCCAGTCGCCCCTCGTCACCCGGGCCATCGAGGTCGCCGTCGAAGCCGCCGCCGAGCTGGCACAGCAGATGTGACGCTCATCAGCCGCCGTTCTGCCACGTCGCGGCGCGGGCGATGTCGAGGCCCGTGGTCCACGGGTCGTCGGACATCATGAGCTCGCGCAGGCGGATCGCGGTCCCGTCGGAGATCCGCGCCCTGGCCACCTGGCCCGTCGCCGGGTCGAGGTACAGGTCGACGATCTCCGGCGGGCGGAGCGCGGCGAGTTCCGCGACGGTACGGCCCGGGGAGCCGAAGACCGCGTGGGCGGCGTCCCGGCGGGACATGCCGGTGCGGTCGGCCAGTTCCACGGCGAAGGCCGGATCCGGGGAGAGCGGTCCGCGTTCGGCGAGGAGCCGGTCGAACCGCCGGACGGTGTCGGGTGAGCCCCAGTTCTGGTGGAACTGACCGGCCCACTGCCAACCGGGCGGAACCTCGGGGTCGGCGTCGGGGTCCGGCGCGTACCGGATCCCCGTCGCCCGTCGCTCGTGGTTGTCGTAGTCGAGGATGACGAGCGCCGATCCGGACAGGTGCCAGATCTCGCCTTCGGGTCGATCGAACCGCTCGGTCGCATCCAGGAGCATCCGGGACCAGTGCCCGGAACCGTCGGCGAACGGCGTGCAGGCCCACGCGTGCAACTCGTCGAGTTCGCCGGCCCGCTGGTGGGCCGTGATCCAGGGCCAGACGATGCTCAGCGCCCTACTTCCCAGCTCGAGGAAGGGAAGGCGGCGGCGATCGAAGGTGGGAACGTCGGTCACTCCGACCAACCCGGGCCGCTCGGTCAGGGCGTCCACCAGTTTGCCCGCCAGGAGCCGCCCGTGCGTGACCACCTCGATGTTCCGGCGGACCCGAAGGCCGGCGCCGGGCGTGAGGACGGCGGGCAGGCCGCCGGCGCCGAGCCGGGCGACGCCGTGCAGGCAGCGCGCGGCGAGCCCGGCCTGCTCGACGACCGCCGCCCGCAGCCGGGGATCTGTGACCGCCGGCAGCAGCTCGCCCAGCCGCCGGTCCGCCTCGCGCGGGCCGAGCAGCGCCGCCTCGGCCAGCGCGCCCGCGGCGACACGGTCGATCCGGCGCAGTGCCGCGGATCCGGCCGGGTCCACCGGACGCATGTGCCGCCACCAGCCCGGCGGCGGGACCGGGTGCGCGCCCGGTTGCACGTGCTGCACGACCCCGAACGGTGCCTGCGCGGTCTCCGTGCCGTCCGCGGCGTGGAACCGGAGCCGTCCGCCGCCGCAGCCGATCCGGGTGGTGTGGTCCGCGCCGGGGAAGGTCACCTCGGCGGTCTCGGGGTAGTCGGGGCCGGCCGCGTCGGCGTCGAAGGTCAGCAGGGGCCCGTGGTCGTCGCCGTACCCGTCCAGCCGGAAGACCCCGGTGCGGTCGGCCATCCGCAGGTCCGTGCCGTCGTACCAGAACACCGGCCCCGGATGGACGACCGCTTCGGGGAACAACTCGGGCATCGTCACCCGCCGGGTCAGGAGCTCGCCGTCGGTCCCGTACACCCGCGCTGGGTGGGTGACGACGGTCAGATAGTCGCCGTGCTGGACGACCAGCGCCTCCGTGCCGCGCTGCCCGACGATCTTCTCGGCGAACGGAAACTCCAGCTCGCCCGGAATACCGGTACGCAGCGCGCGGACCAGGGCGTCGACCGGGTCGGTGGGCGCCCATCCGCTGAGGAAGCCCGGGTCGAGGTCCGCGAACCCGGCCGCGGCCAGCGGCGCCAGATAGGCCAGACCGGCTTCCAGGGCGGGCAGGCCGCCCGCCTCGGTCTGCGTCCGCCAGCCGTCCACCAGCTCCCGGAGCGGGCCGGGCAGCGCCGCCCAGACCCGCCCCAGGATGTCCGTGTAGTCGACGTTGCCGTACCGGCCGATGTCGCGGACGAACCGGCTGATCCTGGCGACGGGCGGGCGGGTCGCCATGGCGGCGAAGTCGGTGCTGCCGGTGAAGGGTTGGCCGTCCCTGCGAGGGTCGGGCAGCGGCCAGGCGCCGGGCTGGGCCACGTCCAGCAACGCGCGCGGCACCGGCAGGCCCTCCCGGGGTGGCACCGCGGCCTGCTTCATCAGCTTCCGCAGGGCCGACGCCGGGCAGCGTGCGCCCGGTCCGGCGAACCAGTCCACCGGAAGCCGGCCGCCGGCCCCCGCGTCCGCGAGCGCGCCCAGCCACGCCTGCCGCAGCCGCTCGCCGCCGGTGGGCTCGGCCGCGATGAGCGCCGCCAGGGATCCGGGTTCCGCGCGGGCCAGCTCGACCAGCGTCGGGCGGGCGGTCTGCCACACCTCCAGCGGCGCCGACGAGAGTGTGCCCGAGCGCAGCATCCGGGCGACGTCCCGCTCCTCGCCGGACCAGCGCAGACTCGGGCGCCAGCACAGCCGCGGCGGCACTCCCGTGGCCATGAAGTCCCGGTCGAGGAGTTCCGCCCAGCCCGGACGCCAGCGCGGATCGCGTTGCCGCATCTCCGCCCGGAGCGCCTCGACCTGGGCATCGGGCATGAACCCGCTCTCCCACCACGCGGGAAGGTGGTCGTGAAAGCATTCGACGACCGCGCCGTCCGCGTCCGCCCGGACCCGCGCGTGCAGCCAGCGCCCGCGCGCCGGGTCGGCGTCCTCTTCGCGCCAGGCCGTCAACAGCTCGGACGGCTCGGGATCGAGCCATTGACCGCGGGCGTCGCGATAGGCGAACCCGGGCCGCGCGTGGCCCACGTAGGCCGCCGTGATCTCGCCGTGCGTGCGGGCCCACTCCACCAGCCGGGCCCGGGCCGGCCCCGCGACGGCTGCCGGTCGCTCCACCTCATCCGTGTCGCGCATGCCAACGGTGATCACGCCGCCGATCTGGTCCGGGTCGAAGATCGGGACCCGTCGACCCGGCGGCTCGCCGGTGCCGGCGGCTAGCTCCGGACGGCTCGAACCGGGCGCCACACCCGTTCGCGCGGCGATCCGCAACGCGGCCTCGACGTCCCCCTCCTCGTCCAGCGGAGCCAGGAGCGCCTCGATGACCGGCCGGTCGACCGCGCCCTGTTCGGCGGCGTCGACGAGGCGCCGGTTCGCCTCTCCCAACGCGTCGTAGTCCTCGCCCAGTTCGAGGTAGAGGTCCTCGACGGTCCCGCTGGTGTAGCCGGCGCCGTGGTCCTTGATCTCCGGAAGGGGTGCCTGTGCCCAGGACGACCCGTCCCACCAGTGGAGGAACGCGAGCATCGGTGTCGCGATGAGCCGCTCCCAGGGCAACCAGTCCGGGCCGCCCGCGAACGGGTCGACCGGCGGCACGTGTGCGTGGATCCGGCTCCCGTACGGCCGGAAGCCGTACAGCACCGCCCGCCCGCCCTCGACCCAGCCGATGGCGAACCAGCCGTCCCCGGTGTCGTCCTCGACCAGGCTCGCGCCGTCCACCGTGAACCCGGAACCGGCGAGCGACGGAACCGCCGCCGAGAGCACGGCATGGGCCGCGGCCTCGGCCCAGATCACCTCGGGACGCCGCACGCTCACGATCAACCCCCATGTTCATCGACGCCCGAGCCTATCCGGCCCGGTGCCGCACCTCGGTCGCGTACCGCACCAGCATGTCCGCCAACTCCGTGGGGCGGCTGAGCGCGACGCAGTGGCTGCCCGCGATCTCGTCGGGGACGATGCCCAGGCGCTCGGGTACCAGCCGGCGGAAGAAGTCGGGCGGAAAGAAGCGGTCCTCGCTGCAGAGCACGAACCTCGTCGGCACGTTCGGCCACGCGTCCAGCGGCCACGGAGCGGCGGTCGCGGCCGTGGACGGATGCGCGCGCTCCTTGCCCATCGCCTCCGTGGCCAGCGCCCGGGGGACATCGTGGTAGTAGCTGACGTAGGGATCGGCGTTGCCGGTCAGTCCGCCGTCGCGCCCGGCCTGTTCCTCCACCGCGCTCCGGTAGCCGGTGTTGGCCCACCACTCGTCCGGTGACTCACCCGGCGACGGGATCATGCCGGCCAGGAGGACCAGCACATCGGTGGGCAGCCGAGCGGCGACCAACGGGGCGGTGAACGCACCGAACGAGTGGCCCACGACGACCACGTTCCGCCGCTCACCGACCGCCTCGACCACGGCGTCGGCGTAGTCCACCAGGGTCTTGGACTCGTCGTCACCCGGCAGGTCGGGCGCCAGCACGTCGTGCCCACGCGCCCGCAACTCGGCCTCCACCAGGTGCCAGGACCAGCCGACGTCTCCGCCGCCATGGATCAATACGAATGTCGACATGTCATGCCTCCGGATCGTTACGGGGAAACGAGTTGTGTGGTTCGGCGGCGAAGTGCCGGGGTGACGGCCCGCTGCACCGCGTACAGGGCGAGTCCGGTCAGCGTGCACGCCGCCCACAGGGCGGTCCGCCCGGCGTGGTCGAGCAGTGCGGTGCCGAGTAGCGGTCCGAGCACGGCGCCGACGCTCCACGCGGTGGAGGCGACCCCCATGTACCGGCTGCGGAGGTCGGCCGGCGCGAGACCGGCGAAGGTGGCGCCGAACACGACGGAGACGCCGATCTGGCCGAGCGTCCACACGAGGATCGACCCGGCGAGGACGGTGCCGCCGTGCACGACGGCGGCGAGCCCGCCGCCGATGCCGACCAGCAGCATCGACACCGCCAGAACGGAGGTCGTGTCGCGGCCGTCGAGCAACCGCACCGCGATCGGTTGGACGACGACGATCAGGATCCCGTTGAGCGCGAGCATCGCGCCGTACGTTCCCGGGCCGTGGCCGTCGGCGGTCATCACCAGCGGGAGCGTGGAGAACGTCTGCAGGAACATCGTGAAGTAGACGACGTGGATCGCCGTCATCGCGAGCATCAGCGGATCGCGGCGGAGGACCGGTAGCAGTGCCCGTCGGGGCGCCTCGGGCGTCGACGGACGGGTCTCCGGTACGTGTCGCCACACGATCAGCGCCGCGAGGACCGCGGCCGCCGCGTTGATCCAGAACAGGACGCCGTACCCGTGCCGGACCAGGATCCCGGCGGCCACCGTCGAGACCGTGAAGCCGACATTGGCCGCCCAGAACAGCGAGCCGTAGGCGCGGAGGCGTTCCTGCGCCGGCAGGTCCGCCACGGCGGCCGATCCCACCGGGCGGAACAGTTCGGCCATGAGCCCCACGCCGACGGCCGCCACGCAGATCGCCGGCATGGTCTCCGCCGATCCGAGCGCGATCAGCGCGACGGCGGTGCCCAGGAACCCGAGCAGCATGGTGTGGCGTCGACCGATCCGGTCGCCCAACCAGCCACCCAGCAGTTGCGATCCGATGTCCCCGATGCCGACCGCCGCCACCACTGCCCCCGCCGTCGTCGGCGAGAGCCCCCGCTCCTGGGTCAGGTAGAGCACCAGGAACGCCCGGGCCACCCCGCCGGCCCGACTCACGAAGTGGGTCGCCATCAAAGCCCACACCAGGCTCGACCGCCGTGGCCGCGGCGTTGGGGGCTCGACCGCCGGCGTGACGGGCGTCAGGGTGCCGTTGGTTGTCATGCCACCGACGCTAGATCCGCAATGGCATCGCGAAAAGCGATTGTTTCCGATCGAGGTGATCGCTATCGCTTATGAATGCCAGGGCGCTGCCCATCGGTCACCAATCAACTACCAATCGCGCCGTGGCACCGTACCCCCGGCTCGGCGATCCGCCGGGCCGGGCGCCCGACCGGGCGCCCGGACAGGAGGAAAGGAGGGGGGACCGATGCTGAACTTCCGACGCGCCGGCGCACCGCTGGCGGCGACCATCGCCGGGGCGTTCGTGCTGGTGCTGCCGGCACCCGCGCAGGCCGCGCCTGTGATGTGCAACTTCCGCGTCGCGACCATCGTGGGCACGGCCGCCGGCGACACGATCACCGGCACCGCCGGTGCGGACGTGATCGCGTCGCTCGGCGGGAACGACGTCGTCAACGCCCTCGGCGGCGACGACATCATCTGCCTCGGAACCGGCAACGACACGCTCGACGGGGGCGCGGGCAACGACTCGTTCTTCGCCGAGGCGACCACCGACGGCGCCGACACGATCGCCGGCGGCAACGACACCGACAACGCGTACTACTACCAGCGGACCGCGGCCCTGACGATCCGGCTCGACACGGTGGCCAACGACGGGGAGACCGGTGAGGGGGACTACGTCAAGGAGGACATCGAGAACGTCCACGGCGGGAATGGCGGCAACCGGATTGTCGGCAGCAACGTGCCGAACATCCTGGCCGGGGGCAACGGCCCGGACACGCTGCTGGGCGCCGGTGGCGACGACACGCTGTACGGCATGGGCGGCAACGACGAGCTGAGCGGGGGAGCGGACAACGACTGGGCGTTCGGGCACACCGGTGACGACACCTACATCGCGGCGGCGGGCGTCGACGGCAAGGACTTCTTCGAGGGGTCGGTCGGCTCCGACACCGCCTCGTACGTGGCCCGGACCACGTCGGTGTACGTCAACCTGGACAACATCGCCGACGACGGTTCCCCCGGCGAGGGCGACGACATGCGCAACGACGTCGAGAACATCGTCGGCGGCACGGCCGGCGACACGCTGACCGCCCACTCGCTCGCCAGCAACAACCTCAACGGCGGGCAGGGCAACGACACGCTCGACACGACCGACGCGTTCGCCGCGAGCGACCGGGTCGACGGCAGTTTCGGCGCCGACACCTGCGCGTACGACGTGTTGTTCGACGTGGCGATCAGTTGCTGACCGACCACTGAACCGGGGAGACGATGGTGCGGGGCCGCCCGCACCATCGTCCGACAGCCGATTGTGCGGAACTGATCAAGAACCGCTCCACAAATCGATGATCACGGGTATCCGGAATGCATCCACACCGGTTTTTCACCGGTTTCGCACAGGCCCCTGCCTAACGTCCCGGTCGATGATGACGTGTGATGCGCCCGCTCCCGCCTTCGCGGCGATCCCGGTCGTCGAGCGACTCGTCGCCGCCGGCTCCGACCTCGGTGCGCAGCTCCTGCGCGCCTTGGACACCCCGCTGCGGGCCTACCTCGGCGCCCTGATCCCCGCGCCCGAGCCGTCGTACAACGCGCATCGCGCGCGGCTGGTGCGGGCCGTCGAGCGTTACCTGCACGCGCACGGGGACGCCGACGTCGACGCGGTGTGCGACCACCTGCTGCGGATCCCGGTGATGCAGCAGGCCGACCACTCCAACCTGCTGCTCGAGGGCGAGACATTCCTGCACAACCTGTTGTTCCACTGGGCCACTGCCGAGGCCGGTGTGTCGATCGCGGTGATGAACCAGTGCTCGACCGTCAGCTGCCTCAGCCGTCGGGTGCCGGTGCTCGGCCCCACGTTCCTGCGCAGCCGCGGCTCGCTGCTGCGCGTCCTGCCGGTGGCGAAGGCGCAGCTGAAGGACATGACGTTCTGCCTGATACCGGGTCCGGTGACGATGACGTTCGACCTGATGGAGGGCGACTGCGACGTGGCGGGCGATCCCGTGCTCGGCCGGCTCGTCGGGCGCACCTTTCCCGACGCGCCCACGGCGTACCGCATTGCCAACGACGAGATCTGGCGCTCTCTCGACCTCGACCACGGCGTGCGGCGGGTCGCGCTCGACGACGCGGTCTACGCGGAGTGCGTGGCGCTCCAACTGGAGGATCCGGACAGCCCGGTCACGCGGCTGCTGTTCGACCCCGCCGTCCGGGATGCGTTCGTCCGGGTCAAACGTCACCTCGTCGAGGATCCCTTGAACCTGGCGGTCAACCGGGCCTCGCCCGATTTCCTGTGGATGCGTAAGGGTCCGCGGCTCCACCAGGTCGTGCTCGACGGCGAGGGCGACCGGGCCCGCTGGGTCCGGGAGGTCGACGGGGCGCCGATGCCGGTGCCGTACGAGCGGCAGGCGTTCGTCGACGCGCTGCGGGCCGGTGACATCCACCCCGACCGGGTGCTCACCTACATCGTGCACTGCCTGCTGCCCGGCGTCGTCGCGGTCGGGGGAGTGAGCCAGCAGGACTACGTGAAGCTCTACCGGCGGATCCTGCTGGGCACGCACGCCGAGGTGCCGTTCCTCGACGCCGACGAGCTCGATCAGGTGAGCCGACCCGACCTGAGCCGGCTCGGCGGACGTTCGCTGCTCTCGCTGAGCCGCGAGGACGCGCCGTTCATCCGGCTGCTCGGGCCGCAGACGCCGCTGGGCGAGATGGCGGCCAAGTACCTCGATCTCCCGGTGGGCGAGACGGTCGGCGAACTGCCGGTGGTCGGCCACCTCATCCGGAAGCTCGACGCGCTCGGAGCGGCATAGATTTCGCGCACGTGGCGACGACGATCAATCTGGTACGGTGACGGCACAGGCGTCCACGGGGGAGGTCTATTTACGCAATCGCGCGAAACGCTTGTCACCGAATTGTTTGCGCAGCTCGCACCGTCTTTCCAATCGGTGTTGCTTTTGCGTGCGCGCGATATCGAATTGCATGCGTCGAATACAACAAAGTGATAGTTGTAGCCATCTATTCACACTGTTACTCTCCTGTTTCGTCCGCCTATGGGCAATCTGTCCGCCAAGTGAGTTATGCGAGCTTGGATCCGGGCGGCCGAACGAGAGGAGACGCTGAATGCTCAAACGCCTGGAGAAGCTGGGCGACCGGATGCTGAGCCGGTTCGTGCCGACGACCACGGCAGCCGCGAGCTGTCCCTGCGGCGCGTACCCCTACACCGGGCCGTGCAACTACTACCCGAACTGTGGTGGCGCCCTGTACCGGGAGTGCTACTGCGCCAACAGCGGGCGGACGATCCGCTGCGGCCCCTGCCACTACTGACGGAAAAGGCGACCCGGGACGCGCCACTACCGCGTCCCGGGTCGGTCTCATCGGCGCCGACGGAAATGAGGATAGGCCCGCATGTTTGGCATCGCGGTCGTGGTCGTGTGTGTCCTGCTGACCGTGCTCAATCTGATACTGACGCTCGGCGTCCTCCGGCGCCTGCGTGAACACGCCGAACGCCTCAACGAACTCGCCGAGGCCGACACCGGGCAGTGGCGTGATCCGATCATCGGCCTGGGCAGCCGGCCCGGCCCGTTCAGCGCCGTCGACGTCGACGGCGGGCGGATCGGTGACGCCGACCTGGGCGTCGACACCCTGGTCGCGTTCTTCTCGCCCGACTGCGGCATCTGCGCGGAGTGGCTCCCGCGGTTCGTCGCCGCCGCGACGGCGCTGGGCGACCGGCGTCGGGCCCTCGCCGTGGTCGTCGCGCCGTCCGCGACGGATCCCGCGGCGGCCGTACAGGTGGCCGCGCTCAGAGGCGCCGCCACGGTCGTCGTCGAGAACGACAAGGGCCCGCTCGCGGAGGCGTTCCGGGTAGCGGGCTTCCCGGCCATGGTCCGTCTCGACGAGCACGGCACGGTCCTCGCCAACCGGCTCGTCGATGTGGCCGGCGTGCCCGCGGTCGCGTGACCGAGCACTTGTGCGAGGGCACCATTAGGCAGAGCCCTCCCGGTCAGGGCGGCTCACCACGAAGTGGGGAGCCGGCGTGACGGGTTTGCCCGGGAGGGCCGCCGCCCCCGACCTCACCGGACGGGCCGCGCTGGGTCACGTGCGCATGGCCGCCGGGCTGGCGCTGCGCGCGGCACCGGCCAGCCTGATCGGGTTGATCGTGTTCACGCTGGTCGACGGAACGGTTCCGATCGCCGTGGCGTGGCTGACCGGGCGGATCCTCGACGGGCTGATCTCCGGGCTGGCCGCGTGGTCGCTGGTCTGGTTGGCGGTGGCGCTCGCGGCGACGGGCGTCGGCGCCGTCGTGCTGCCGCGGCTCACCGGCTACGCGGCGGCGGAGGTGGACCGGCAGGTCCGGCTCACCGCCGCCGACCGGCTCTACACCGCCCTCACCGGCCGGCTCCAGGGCCTGGCGACTCTGGAGAACCCGCAGTTCCACGACAGCCTCCGGCTCGCGCAGGAGGCCGGCGGCACGGCACCGGGCGACCTGGTGCGCCACGGGATGGGCATGGTCCGCAACGTCGTCACCCTCACCGGGTTCCTGGGCACGCTGGTGCTCGTCAACCCGTGGCTGGTGCTGGCCGTCGCGGTGGCCGCCGTGCCCACCACCCGGGCGGAGATCCTGCTCAGCCGGCTGCGAGCGGCGGCCATGTGGCGGATCGGCTACGCGGGACGGCGTCAGTTCTTCTACGCCAACCTGCTCACCGCGCCGCGGGAGGCCAAGGAGGTGCGGCTGTTCGGCCTGGGCGCGTTCTTCCGGGGCCGGATGCTCGCCGAACTGCGCTCCGCCAACGCCGACAGCCGGCTCCTGGACCGCCGGGAACTGAGGATCCAGACCGTTCTCGGCGTTCTCGGCGCCGTGGTCGCCGGCGCGGGCCTGGTCTGGGCGGTGTTGTCCACGCGCAGCGGCCGACTCACCGAGGGCGAACTGATGGTCTTCGTCGCCGCGCTGGCCGGCGTGCAGAGTTCGCTGCTGGGCCTCGTGGGACAGTTCGGCGCCGTCCACAACGCGGTTCTGCTGCTGGACCACTACCACGTCGCCATGACGCTGCCCCCCGATCTGCCGCTGCGGGCGACGCCCACGCCGCTGCCGCCGTTGCTGGAGGCGATCGAGTTCGACGACGTCTGGTTCCGGTACGGTCCCGACCATCCGTGGGTGCTGCGCGGGGTCAGCCTGGTCATCCCGGCCGGCTCGGCGACGGCCCTGGTCGGTCTCAACGGCGCGGGCAAGAGCACGGTGGTGAAGCTGCTGTGCCGGCTCTACGACCCGACGCGCGGACGGATCCGCTGGAACGGCGTCGACCTGCGCGACACCGACCCGGCTGAGCTGCGGAACCGGATCGGCGCGGTGTTCCAGGACTTCATCGAGTACGAGCTGTCCGGCGCCGAGAACATCGGGCTGGGCGACGTGGTCCGCCTCGACGACCGCGACCGGATCACGGCGGCGGCCCGGCGCGCCGGGGTCCACGACGCCCTCGCCCGGCTGCCGAAGGGGTACGACACCATGCTGACCCGGATGTTCATCGAGGGCATCGACACCGAGGACCCGGACACCGGCATGCTGCTCTCCGGCGGGCAGGGACAGCGGCTGGCGCTGGCCCGCGCGCTGATGCGCGACGACCGCGACCTGCTCATCCTCGACGAGCCCAGCTCCGGGCTCGACGCGGAGGCCGAGGCCGAGGTCCACGCGGAGCTGCGCCGGCACCGCGCCGGCCGGACCAGCCTGCTGATCTCGCACCGGCTGAACACGGTGCGGGACGCCGGGCAGATCGCGGTGCTCGCCGACGGCGAGATCGTCGAGCGGGGCACGCACGACACGCTGACCGTACGGGACGGTATCTACGCGCGGCTGTTCGCGCTGCAGGCCCGTGGCTACGCGGAGTCGAGCGCCGAATGACCTGGCTGCTGTTGGCGCCGGTGGCCGCGCTGGCCGGTTGGGGGGCGTGGCTCCGACTCGCCTACCTGGTCGCGGTCGTGGAGGGTCAGAGCATGACGCCGACGTACCGGCACGGAGACCGGGTGCTGGTCCGGCGCCGGCGCGGCCACCGGGTGCGCACCGGCGAGATCGCCATGGTCGACCTGCCGGAGAGCATGCGGCCGATCCCCGACGGCGTCAGCCCGGCGGACTCGTTGCGCAACCGACGGGTGATCAAGCGGGTGGCGGCCACCGCCGGCGAAGCGGTGCCGCCCTCGATCGAGGGCCGGGGCACCGTCGTGCCCGAGCACCACCTGGTGCTGCTCGGCGACAACCCGCTCGGCAGCGGTGACTCCCGGCAGTACGGCTTCGTCCCGGTCGGGGCCGTGGTCGGCGTCGTCCTGCGGAGTGTCGCCTCCGGACGCGGAGCCGCACCGAACCGCGTCACCGGTTGACGTCGCTGCGCCTGTCGGTCCGGACCGCCGTTCCGTTGTGCCAGACCTGGCGGATCCGGCCCGCGAGGTCGTCGACGTCGAGGTCGGTTCCCGCGAGGAGGACCAGATCGGCCCGCTTCCCCGGTGCGATTTCACCCCGGTCGTCGGCGAGGTCGAGGAGCCGGGCGGCCTCGAAGGTTGCCGCCCGGAGCGCTCCGGCGTCTCCGAGGCCGGCCTGGGACAGGTGACGGACCTCGGTGAGGACCTCGGTGTGGGGGCGGACGGGGTTGTCGGTGCCCATGGCTATCGGAACCCCGGCGTCGAGGGCGAGCCGGACCGAGGCCCGGTGCGCCGCGGCGACCGTCGCGCCGAGCTTTTCGGAGTCGGTCTGGCTGATCGACAGCGTCGGTACCAGCCACGTCCCGGCGGCGGACATCGCGACGACCGCGGCCTCGTCGAGGAAGACGCCGTGCTCGACGCTGCGCGCGCCGGCGTGTGCGGCCTCCTCGGCGGCCCGCGCGCCGTGGGCGTGCACCATGACACCCGCGCGACCCTGTCGCTGCGCCTCGGAGACGAGCGCGGCCATCTCGTCCGGCGTGATCTGGCTGTGCTGCGCCCGGGCGCCCTGCAGGATCGAGCCGGTCGCCGTGACCTTGATCCAGTCGGCGCCGGCCCGGGTCATCCGCCGCACCACCGCCCGCGCCGCGTCGACCCCGTCGAACACCGGGTCCGGCATTCCGGGGTCGCCCAACGGGTCGACCGGGCCGATTCTCGGCGACCAGAGGTCGCCGATCCCGCCGGTCGTGCACACCTGCCGGAGGCTGATCAACACCTCCGGACCGTCGATCCAGCCCAGTTCGACGGCCCGCTTGAGCCCGGCGTCGGCACCCCACGCGTCGCGCACCGTCGTCACTCCCAGCCGGAGCAGCGTCGTCAGGACGGGAACGGCGCACAGCACCCGCATCGAGCGGGCGGTCTCGAAGAAGTCATCGCCCACGAAGTCGTGGGCCACCAGATGCGTGTGGCAGTCGATGAATCCGGGCACGAGGAGATGGCCGGTGCAGTCGACGCTGTCATCGCCGTCGAGGCCGACACCGACATCGACGATCCGGTCGCCCTCGACAACGACGTCGGCGACGCTCGTCGCACCGGCACGCACGTCGAGGACGACTCCGCCGCGGAGCAGGGTTCGGGGCATGAACCGCAGCATCGCACGACCCGGTCCCGACGACTGTCCCGCGATCCGCGACAGCCTCGCGGTTCAGCTCACCATCGGACGGAGTACCTGGCTGGCCCAGGCGGTGAGCGTGGTGGGCGTGGTGCTGCGCTCGGTACGTGTCTCGGCCGCGACGGCCCGGGACATCCCGACGATGCCGTCGGCGGCGTTCTCGCTCAACCCGGCGGCGAGCAACGTCTCCCGCACGTTTCGCTCCGGCATCTGTTCGGCCCGGACCGGACGGGCCAACACCGCGGACAGCGTCGCCGCCGCGTCGGACCAGCTCAGATCCTCGGGGCCGTGTACCGCCGCGGTCTCGTGGCCGGACCAGCCGGCGAGCAGCCGCACGGCCGCCACCTCGCCGACGTCGCGCGGTGCCACCCACGGCATCCGGCGGTCGACCGGGACGGTGGTCGTCAACACGCCCGACCGCAGGCCGTCGAGCATGCCGAACAGGTTGGTGAAGTAGTAGCCGCAGCGCAGGACCAGCAGGTCGGCCCCTGTCGCGGCCAGTTGCTCCTCGTTGCGGGCGAGCCCGTCGATCAGTCCGTTGCCTTTCGGTTGGTCGGCGCCCGCGCTGCTGATCTGAAGGACCCGGGACACGCCGGCGGCCCGGATCGCCGCGGCCGCGATCGCGCCCATCTGCTCCATGTCGGCCAGCGGATCGGCCGAGTCGAAGCGCTCCGGCGTCACCCACAACACGGACTCGACGCCGGTCAACGCGTCGGTCACGAACCTCGCGTCGCACAGGTCGCCTTGGCGTACGTCGACCGCGTCGACGGAGAGCCGGGCGGGGTCGCGCACCAGGACGCGGGGCCGCACCCCGGCCTGCACAAGCAACTGGACGACGCGGGAGCCTACATTTCCGGTGGGTGTGGTCACTGCAATCGTCATGCCCCGGACGCTAGCGACGGGGTACGACAAGTTCTGCGCGGTCGGGTTTCGCGGGCGCGCCGGCGGCACCGACAATGGCGGGATGGCCGGCGACGAATACGTGGTGGTCACCGGGCCGCGCCGGTGGTGGCACTGGTTCGTCACCGTGCCCGCGCACGTGTTCGCCGGGGCCTACGTGCTTCACGTGGCCCCGTACGGCTTCGTGGTGCTGGCCGCGGGGGTCGGTGGATTGTGGCTGCTCGCGCCGCTGTTGCGGCGGCTGCGCGGCAACAGCGGCCGCTGGCGCGGCAGGGGTCGGGGGCGGCCGGCGATGCGGTTCACCGCTGCCGGATTGGACTTCAACCCCGTCTTCGACGGCACGTTCCCCATTCACGTGCCGTGGACGCAGGCGCAGAGCACCTTCCACCGCGGATCCGGCCGCCGCCTCGTCTGGTGCGTGCACTCCCCGCAGGTCGAGGGCCTGGGCCTGTTGCGCGGCTTCCTCCCGGCGGCCGGCGAGCACCTGGAACCGGAGGAGCTGCGGGCCGCGGTGACGAAGTGGGCGGATGACCGGCCCGGTCCCGGTGATCCGGCCGCCGAGGTGCTGCTGGCCAACGCGGCCGAGTTCGGCACGTTCATCGCGATCGACGCCGGCCGTGCGGAAGGAGTGGACCTCAAAGATCTGGAGGAACGCCTCGCCGAGTGGAGCCGGAACCGCTGCACCCTCGAACCCGACACCGCCCCGCGCCGGCACTGGTTCGCGACGGACTGGTAGTTGTCACCTGGTCTTGTACCGGCAATCGAACCGGTCGGGTTCGTCGGACCTGAGGTGATACGGCCACATGACGTAGGCGCCCGTGGCCGACCAGTTGTAGACACCGTTGGTGGCCACCTGCCACTTGGCGTTGACGGTGAATTCCCAGGCCTGCGCCCGCTTGAGCGCCTGCTCGGTGGCGGGGCCGAAGTCACCGTCGACGGCAATGGCCTGCCCGTAGCATTTGACGAGCATGTTCTGCAGTGCGACAACGCCGAAGTTGTCGTTGTGGCCGTTGCGGAGCGTGCAGGAGGTCTGGGGGTCGAGCCCGGTGTTGACGGGCAGGAACACCCACAGGTAGTCGGACGTCCGGATCCAACGGCCATGGTTGCAGCGAACGTCATACGTGTCGGCCGGGGCCGCCGCCGCGGTGCCGGGTGCCAGCAGTTGACAGCCGAGAATGATCGCGGCGACCACGGCAATGGTCCTCGACCTCATGCCGGCCCCCTCACGGTCAGCCTGTGCGTCGGACGTTCAACGGTACGAGAGCCATCGTCATCATCACAATGCCGGCCCTCGGCTACGGTGGCGCGGTGGACGGTCTCGATCTTCTGATCCTCGGCGCCGGGCTCGTGGTCGCGCTCGTGGTCGGCGCGATGGTCGTGGGCCGGCTCGCGCTGCACGTGGTGGGCGTGCACGGCGACAGCATGACGCCGACGTTCCAGCACGGCGACCAGCTGCTCGTGCTGCGACGGTGGTTCCGGCGGCGGCTGCGGGTCGGCGTCGTCGTCGTGTGCCTGCCCCCGCCGGGCGTCGTCATCACCGACGCCGCCACCCAACTCATGGTGAAGCGGGTGGCGGCGATGCCGGACGGAAACGTCCACGTGCTTGGCGACGCACCGCGGCACAGCATGGACTCGCGCTCGTTCGGTCCGCTCACGCCCGACCTCGTGCGCGGGCTGGTGCTGCGCCGGCTGCGATCCTCAACGCCCGACGGCGAGCGCGTCGGCCCGGCCGGCTGAGGCAGCCGGCTCAGCCTCGTCGGGCAGCTGCGTGGCGTGGTTGGTGGCGACGGCGATCCGGCCGTCGGCGCCGATGCGGAAGAACCCGGGGTAACTGGTCACCTTGAACGCCGACTGCACCGCCCCGTCGAGCGGCTCGCGCACGACGGCGACGCCGCCGTCCAGCGCGGCCAGGAGCTCGTCGATCTCGGCGGCCTCCGCGCCCAGGTCGCGCTCCGGGTGCAGCCGGGTGACGACGAGCAGGACCGGCACCGCGGCGGCGACGGCGGTGGCGAGCTTCTGGCGTACGTCCGGCAGCTGCGACCGGCAACCGGGGCAGTCCGGGGCGAGGAACACCGCGAGGCCGCCGCCGTCGAAGAGTTGGGCCGAGACCGTCTCGCCGGTTGCCGTCGTGGCGCTGAACGCGGGCGTCGGCAGGCCGGCCATCTGCGGCTCGGGGTGCGAGACCAGGTCGAGGCGCTCGGTGTGCTCGCGCAGCTTGCGGATGACGCCGTACGTGAGCACGAGGTCGAGCAGGACGAGGAGGGTCAGCAGGACGAGGACGGCGACGACGATCGGCACGGGTGGCTCCTGAAGAGATGGACGGACAGCACGAAAAGGGCCGCGGCGGTCGGGGGAATTACCGTCCGCGGCCCGGTCATCGGGTGGGACTCAGCAGTCCCCGCTCCACCAGCACGAACAGCTGCTGTTGCACACGCGCCACTTGAAGCGGGTGTTCGTGAAACGGCAGCAGATGGGGTGCTGGTCGCAGGCGGGCTGGCAGACCGCCGACGCCGTGGTCTTGGGCAGCATCTTCGCGAGCAGCCGATCGGCCAGCGCTCCGACCTGTCGGGTCATCGGTTTCCTCCAATCGTGATCAACATGCCGCGACCATAAGGGCCGCCCGTACAGCGGGCCCTACAGCGCGGATACAGCCGCTCACCTATCGGCCATTGCCCATGAGGGAGCCGGTTCCTAGGCTGTCGGGCGTTGCGTTCCGACGGGCGATTGGCGGCCTCGCGTCTTGGGTGTGCGGTTTCAGGTGCTCGGCCCGCTCCGGTTGTGCGCCGGCTCCCGGTCGGTGCCGGTCGGTCCGCAGAAGCCGCGCGCGATGCTGGCGCACCTGTTGCTGTGCCGCAACGAGCGGGTGTCGCTGGAGCGGCTCGCCGCCGAGCTGTGGGACCGCCCGCCGCGCTCGGCGGTCGCGAACCTGCGCACCTACGCGAGCGGGCTGCGGCAGCTGCTGGCCGAGTGCGGCGACAGCGGCGACCGGCTCGTCGCCCACGCCTCCGGCTACCTGCTGCGAGTGGACCCGCCGGACCTCGACGTGTGCGCCTTCGAGTCGGCGGCCGAGGCGGGACGGGCGCTGCTCGGCCGCGACGACGTCGGTGCGGCGAGCGAGCGGCTGCACTCGGCGCTGGCGCTGTGGCACGGCCGCCCGATCGAGGACGTCCGGCCCGGGCCCGACCTGACCGCCCGGGTCGCCCAGCTGGACGAGCAGCGGCTGACCGTGACCGAGGATCTCGTCGCGGCCCGGCTGGCGCTGGCCGAGCACGTCGCGGTGACGGCCGACCTGCGGCTGCTGGTGGCCGCCCACCCCTTCCGGGAGCGGCTGCGGCACCAGCTGATGCTGGCGCTGTACCGCTCCGGCGACGCCCCCGGCGCGCTGGCCGCCTACACGGAGATGCGGGCCGCCCTGGCCGAGCACCTCGGCATCGAGCCGGGCGCCGAGCTGGCCCGGCTGCACCAGGCGATCCTGCGGCGGGCGCCGGAGCTGTCCCTGCCGGACCGCCCGGCGCCGGACGCCACGGTGGACCCGCCGGCAGGGGCTCCATCGCCTCCGTCCACATCGGACGGTCGCGCTCCGTCCACATCGGACGGTCTGCCGGAGCGCGGCACCCCGCCCCGGCAGCTGCCGCCGGCGCCGGTCGCGTTCGTCGGCCGGGTCGAGGAGCTGTGTGCGATCACGGCGGCGTGCGCGGCGGCTCCGCCCGGGGGCTCGGCGGTGGTGGTCCTGCACGGCCCGGGCGGCATCGGCAAGACGACGCTCGCGGTGCGGGCCGCGCACCGGCTCGCCGACCGGTACCCGGACGGTCAGCTCCACGTCGACCTGCACGGCGGCGCCGCCGGGCTGCCCGGACTCGACCCGGCGCACGCGCTCGGCCGCCTGCTGCGGGCGCTCGGGGTCGACGCCGGCGACGTGCCGGTCGAGGTGGACGAGGCGGCGGCCCGGTTCCGCTCGGAGACGGCCGGGCGGCGGCTGCTCATCGTCCTCGACGGCGCCGCCGGCGCCCAACAGGTCCGCCCGCTGCTGCCCGGCGGAGCCGGCTGCGCGGTCATCGTCACCTGCCGCCGGCCGATGAGCACCCTCGACGCGGTCCGGCTGCGGCTGGACCGGCTGCCGGACACCGACGGGATCGCGCTGATCGCCGCGCTCGCCGGGGCGCAGCGCACGGCGGCCGACCCGGCGGCGGCGGGTCGACTGGTGGCGCTCTGCGACGGGCATCCGCTCGCGCTGCGCATCGCCGGTGCCCGGCTCGCCGAGCGCACCGACTGGCCCCTCGCGGCCCTCGCCGACCGGCTCGGCGACGAGCGGGACCGGCTCGACGAGCTGGCCGCGGACGACCTGGCGATCCGCTCCAGCTTCCGCGACGGGTACAACGAGCTGGCCGACAGCGCCTCCCGGAGCGACCGGGAGGCGGCGGCGCTGTTCCGGGCCTTGGCGCTGTTGCGCCTGCCGCAGGTGCCGGCGGCGGTGGCCGCGACGCTCGTCGACGTGCCCGAGCGGCGCGCGGTCACGCTGCTCGACCGGCTCCGCGACTGCCACCTGGTCGAGGCGGTCACCCCGACCCGCTTCCGGCTGCACGACCTGCTCCGCCTCTACGCGACCGAGCTCGCGGACCGGTTCGACCCCGCGCCGGCGCGGGAGCTGGCGGTGGCGCGGGCGCTCACCGCGTACCTCAACACGGCCGTCGCCGCCGGCCGGCTCCTGCGCGCCGGTCAGCCCGACACCGACCCGGGCGGGCCGGTGCTCGCCGCGCTGGACACGCTCGACGACGCGGTGCGGTGGCTGGAGGTCGAGCTGCCCGGCGTCATCGCCGCGGCGGGGCAGGCGGCCGGCCTGAGCGCGCCGGTGAGCCGGCTCTGCACCTTGCTGGTCCCGCGCGTCACCGGCTGGCTGCAGAAGTGCGGCCGGTGGGCCGAGGCGGAGGCGCTGGCCGCCGCCGTCGAGCAGGCCGCCGGCAACGTCGGCGACCGGGCCGCCGAGGCGCGTGTCCTCGCGGTCCGGGCGACGCTCGACTGGCACACCGGCCGGACCGACGCCGCCCAGGCCCGCCTCGAGGGCGCGCTCGCGATCTGGCGGCAGCTCGGCGACCGCGACGGCGAGGGCCTGGCGATGCAGAACCTCGGCTGGCTGTATCACCGCGTCGGCCGTGTCCCGGCGGCCGCCGACGCCATCCGCGCCGGGGTCCGGCTGCTCGACGGCGGGGACCCCGTCCGGCTCGGCGTCGCGCTGCACAACCTCGCCGAGGTCGAGTTCGAGCTCGGCGAATACGCGGCGGCGTGCGGGCACCTGGAGCGCTCGCTCGCGATCCGGCGCGAGCTGGTCGACCCGGTGGGCGAGGGCATCACGCTGGTGGCGCTCGGGCGGGCGTACAGCCAGCTGGGCCGGCACGACGCCGGGCTGGCCGCGCTCGACGCCGGGCTGGGCCTGTGCCGGCGCACCGGCAACCGCGAGGACGAGTGGGAGGCGCTGCTGAGCCGCTCGGAGGTGCACCTGCGCGTCGGCGCGGTCGCGGCCGCCCGGCGCGACGTCGACGAGGCGCTCGACCTCGTCCGGCGGGCCGGTTCCCGCTACGGCGAGGCGGCGGCGACCCGGCAGCGCGCGCTGGTCCTGCGCCGGGACGGCCAGGACGGTCCGGCCCGCGACGACGCCCGGCGGGCCGACCGGCTCCTGGCCGGGCTGACCGACCGCCGCGACGGCGTGCTCGAGGCGTTCCTCGGCGCGACTCAGGTCGCCCTGCTCGACAAACTGGCCCGGTAACCCTCGGCCTGCTTGTCGAACAACGCGGCGTACCGGCCGGCGAGGGCGAGCAGCGTGTCGTGGTCGCCGGCCTCGGCGACCACGCCGCCGTCGAGCACGACGATGTGGTCGGCGTCGCGCAGGGTGCCCAGCCGGTGCGAGATGAGGACGCTCGTGCGCCCCGCCCGGTAGGCGCGCAGCCGGTGGTGCAGGTCGTGCTCTGCCTCGGCGTCGAGCCCGGCGCTCGGCTCGTCGAGCACGAGCAGGTCCCGGCCGGCAGGCAGCACCCCCCGCGCGATGGCGAGGCGCTGCCACTGCCCGCCGGACAGCAGCACCCCGGGCGCGGGCTCGTCGTCGTCCGGGCCGCCGAGCTCGAACGTCCGGGACAGCATGGTGTCGTACCCGTTGGGCAGGCCCGCCAGCGTGTCGTGCACGCCGGCGCGGCGGGCGGCGTCGCGCAGGGCCGGCAGGTCCTCCGGCGCGACCGCGTCCCGGTCGCCGACGTCGCCGAGCCAGATGTTCTCGGCGGCGGTGAGGTCGTAGGTCACGTAGTCCTGGAAGACCGCGCCGATGCGGGCCCGCAGCGCCTTCGGTTCCACGTCGCGCAGGTCGACCCCGTCCCACAGGATCGCCCCGCGGGTCGGGTCGTAGAAGCGGCACAGCAGCTTCACCACCGTGCTCTTGCCGGCGCCGTTGTGCCCGACGAGGCCGATCGACTGTCCACAGGGGACGGTGAACGTGACGCCCCGCAGCACCCACGGCCGGTCGTCGCCGTAGCGGAACCACACGTCGCGGAACTCGATGCCGCGGCGCAGCGGACCGATCGGGCGCGGCGCGGCCGGCACCGGCAGGTCCGGCGCGCAGGTGACCACGTCCTCGTAGTACCGCAGCAGCAGCAACGCCTGGTGGATGCCGGCGATGTGACCGACGAGGCCGGCCACCCCCTGTTGAACGCCGGCCACCGCCGCCACGAACATCGCGACGTCGCCCACACTCAGGTCGCCCGCCCGCGCCCGGACGACGGCCCACACCAGGCCGACGCCGGCCAGCGCGGCGCTGAGCACCGCGAGCAGCCCCTGGGTGCGCACCTCGCGCCGGTCGTGCCGGCGCCGGGCCGCGTTGGCCGCGCCGACCTCGGCCAGCATGCGGCGGCGGAACAGCCCGCCGAGGCCGAGCAGGCGGACCTCCTTGGCCGCCGACAGGTTCGTCAGCAGCCCGGCGTAGAACATCTCCCGGCGCTCGCCGGGGCTGAGCCGCCAGAGCATGCCGGCCCGCCGGCGACTCAGCCGCAACTCCGCCAGCAGCGCCGGCACCCCGCTCAGCCCGACCACGAGCGCCATCGCCGGGCTCAGCACGGCGAGCGCGGCCACGAATCCGCCGAGCAGCACGCCGCCCTGTACCAGGCCGAGTGCGCCGTCGAGGCAGCGTCCAGGCCCGTCCCGCCCGGCCTGCTCGGCCAGGCTCAGCGTGTTCTGGAACGCCGGCTCCTCCAGCCGCCGCAGCCCGTTGAGCCGCTCCGTGCCGGCGTAGAGCTCGTCGAGCGCCGCCGTCGCCGCCGACCGTCCGACCTCGGCCCGCACGTACTCCAGCAGGTGCGGCACGACGGCGAGCCCGACGCTCGCCACGGCGAGCGCGGCCGCGGCACCGAGCACCGCGCCGGCCGAGGCGTCCACGACCCGGTCGAGCACCCGCCGGGTGAGCAGCGCCGCCACGACGGGCAGCAGCCCCGCGAGCGGCGCGAGCAGCACGTAGCCGACGAACCGCCCCCGGCCCGCGCGCCATGTCACCGCGAGGGCACGGCGCATGCGTGCGATCATGGCCCGACCGTAGGCAGGCCGCCTCCAGCCCGGCATACAGCCCCGCTACAGCGGACCCGCGGTCGCGCTCCTTCGCAATGCGGTCAGCCGGCGGCCGCGGCCTGCTGGTCCCAGGTCGTGATCACGGCGCCGACGACGAAGACCTGGGCCAGCAGGGACAGCGCCGGCAGTTCGGCCTCGATCCCGCCGGTCCAGGCGCTCCTGCGTCGTAGCCAACCGACCTCGCGGTCGCCCACGACGTGCAGCACCGTGGTGCTGAGAAAGGATGCGCGCCGGAACTCGTGATACCTGCCGTCGGCGTAGCCGGTCCAGGTGCGGCGCGCGACGTTTTCGGCCACGGCGATCGTGGTGCCCACGCGGTCGAACATGGTGAACCGGTTGGACCAGAGGCGGGTCTCCACGGGAAAGAACTGGCCCGCGACGACGATCCCGCCGCTGGTACGCCAACCCGGCACCCGCCACTCGGCGACCGTGTGGCCGTCGACGCCGATGGAGTATCGGGTGCCCCAGAATCCCTCTCTGGTTGCCTCCAACATGCCGTCAGGGTAGGGCAGTCGCGCACGCCTGTTAGGTTCGTCGGAGCCGTGGTGGAGGTGTCGGTTCATGGCGAACTCGATGATCGTCGTCGCGTTGACCGGGGATCCGGAGCTGCGTTCCTGGGTGGCGAGCCAGGGTCTGCCGGTCGATGACGCGATGGTGGGCACGGCTCCGTCGGTCGACCTGTTGTCGGGCATCCTGGCGGAGCTGGACTGGCCGTGCGCACCGGCCGAGGCGGGCGGGTGGTGGCGCGCCAACATCGACGGTCGCGACGGCAGCTATCCGCCGGTCAGCGACATGGCGCTGCATGACGGCTGCCTGTCGTTCCGCCTCGGGCCGCTGTTCGGCCCCTGGGAGGTGGTCCGCCGGGTCGCGGCGGTGTGCGGTCCGCAACTGGCGGTGGAGGGGGGCAGCGGGTCGTGCAGTGTGGTGACCGCCGGCGTCAGCTATGAAGACTTCCACCAGGCGATCGCCGGCTGCCCGCCGCCTGCCGACGGCCGGGACCGGACCTGGTCGCGGCCACTGTCGCCCGAGGACCGGCTCCGACACGGCCCGTCCGACCTGAATGAGATCCGTCGCGCCGACCGTCACGTCACGGTCGAGGAGAGCCTGGCCTACGCCTGCACCGGCCGCGTGGGCTGCGGCAGCGAGGCGATGGCCGTCGGCCACGCGATCCAGGCGTACCGTCGGGATCCGGACCGGGACGACGCCGGCCGCCACCCGCTGCTCCTCGACGAGGCCCGCTACCGGAACGTCGTCGAACTCCTGCGCCGGCACCTGGCCGACACCGCCGTTCCGATACCCGAGCTGGTGTGGGCATTCGGCCAGGCCGACGGCGTCGAGGAGGACCTCACGCAGCTGGCCGACCGCCTGCGCGAGGACCCGACGGCCGCCGCCACCCTCGACATGGCGGAAGTGTTCATCCGTCGGACGAACTCGTCGTGACGCCGTCGAAGCCCATCGGCAACCGGCGGTCGTAGACCTCACCGCATGGAACGTCAGGCGGCGTCGTGGAAGACGAGGCCGAGGGCGCGCCGGCGGCCGGAGCGGACGGTGCTCACGCCGTGCCGCATCGGTGCGTTGGACCAGCCCCGTTTCGTTGCCACCGGCCGGTCCCGGGTGGTGAACACCAGCCCGTGGCCCTGCGGCAGCGTGGTGGAGTAGCCGCGGGACTGCGCGCGGGGTCGCTGCTCGGTCATCAGGAACTCCCCGCCGGTGAAGTCCGCGCCCGGCGCGTCGAGGCCGATGACGACCTGGAGCGGGAAGAGCATGTCCCCGAACACGTCGCGGTGCAGCGCGTTCCAGTCGCCGGGGCCGTACCGCAACAGAATCTGCGCCGACTTCGACTGCCCGGCCTCGTGGCACCGTCGGAGCCAGTCCCGCAGGCTGTCGGGCCAGGGCGCGGGCTTACCCAGCTTGGTCGCCCAGTCCCGGGCGATGGGCAGCAGACGGGGATAGAGCGCCTCCCGCAGCGTCCGCACCACGTCGGGCAGGTCGTGGGTGAAGTAGCGGTACTGGCCGGAGCCGAAGCGGTAGCGGGCCATGTCCACGGTGGTGCGGAAATGGGCGGGCTCGTCGTAGAGGGCGGCGATGTCGCGGCATTCGGCGGGGGTGAGAAGGGGACCGGTGAGCGCGTTGCCGGACCGGTCGAGTTCGTCCGTCAGGGCCGTCCAGTCGGTCCCGGCGACCCGGCCGGCGATCGGGCCGGCCGGGTCCGCGAGTCGGGGGCTGTCGATCATGGCAAGGGTCTCCCTAGATGAGGGTCGGCTGCAGGCTGCCTTCGTGCGTGAGGAGCCGCACCTTGCGCTCGACGCCGCCGGCGTAGCCGCGCATCGAGCCGTCGGCGCCGATGACGCGGTGGCACGGACGCACCAGCAGCAGCGGGTTCGCGCCGATCGCGGCCGCCAGCGCCTGGATCCGGTCGCGCGGCAGGCCGAGTTGTTCGGCGAGAGCGCCGTACGTGGTGGTGGTGCCGTACGGGATCTCCTCCAGCGCGCGCCAGACGCGCTGCTGGAAGTCCGTTCCGCCGCGGGTGAACCGGATGTCGAATTCGGTGAGGTGCCCCGCGAAGTACGCTTCCACCTGGCGGATGACGTCTGTGAACGGCTCCCGCTCGCGGCGCCAGCCGGGTTGGATCGCCGGAGCGTTCCTTTGGCCGGGCATCGACAGCGACGTGAGGGTGATCCCGTCGGTGGTCTCCGCACCGACCAGGAGCAGGTCGCCCAGCGGGCTGGTGATGGTCGTGCAGGTTGTCATGCTTCAACTGTGCGGTCCCGCGGGAGCGAATGCTGGCGGGATTCGGACATCGCGTTCAGACCGGGACGGCCGTCAGGTGCCACCGGCCCAGGTTCGCCACGAGCATCGTGGTGCCGCGGAACGCGACGTTCGTCGGGTGGCAGAGCAGGTGCGCCGTCGGGTCGTGCGCGACGGTCTCGACCGACCCGTCGGCGCGCACCCGCAGGATCTGGCTCGGTTCGTAGCAGGCGACGTAGAGCAGGCCGTCGGGCCCGAACGCCACGCCGTCGGGGACGGTTCCGGGAAGCTCGACCACGAGGTCGCGCGCGCCCGGCGCGGAGGTCTCCGGGTCGATGGCGATGCGGCGCACGCCGGGGAGGAACGACTCGGCGACGTAGAGAGCGGACCCGTCGGGCGCGAGCGCGATGCCGTTGGCGAACGCGGACGACTCCGCGTACCAGATCGTGCCCGAGCCGTCCGGGGTGAAGCGGAACACCGAGGGTCCGGGGACGTCGGGCGGGTAGCTGTCGGAGACGTAGAGTCGGCCGGCGTCGTCGATTGCGATCGCGTTGGGATTGCGGAGGTTCACGCCGTCGGCGCCGGAGGCGAACCGCTCCAACGCCCCCGTCTCCACGTCGTAGCGGAACACCGCGCGGTGGGCGATGTCGCAGGCGTACACGGAACGCCCGTCCGGCGTGACCGTGACGCCGAGAATGAAACCCCCGGTGGACGCCACCACCCGCGCCGCCGACCCGTCGGGCTCGACCCGGTAGATCTGCCCGGCCTCGCCGCCGCACCACACGCTGCCGTCGGGATGCACGGCGACGCCCTCGGGGTGGTCGAGGCGCGGTTCGGTGAGGAAGCCGTCGTAGAACGTGCGCATGTCATGCCTCCGGTAGGGCGGCGGGGTTGATGGCGAGCAGGCCGCCGTCGACGCGGTACTCCGAGCCGGTGACGAACGAGGCGCGGTCGCTGGCGAGGAACGCCACCACCTCGGCCACCTCGGCGGCCGTCGCCACCCGGCCGAGCGGGTGGGTGGCGCCCCACCCGGCGACCGTTTCGTCCACAGTGGAGTCACCGCGGAACCGGTCGGCCGCCCACCGCAGCATCGGCGTGTCGACCGAACCCGGGCAGACGGCGTTGGCGCGCACGCCGTCGGCGGCGAAGTCGACCGCGATCGAGCGCATGAGCGCGTTGACCGCGGCCTTGCTCGCCGTGTACGCGGCCACCCGCTGCTGGGCGGTGAACGCCTGCACCGACGACACCGCCACGACGGCGCCGCGGCGCTGCCGCAGGGCGGGCACGGCCGCCCGGCACGCCAGGTAGACCCCGGTCAGGTTGACGCCCAGCACCTCGGCCCACAGTTCCTCGGAGGTGTCCTCGACGGTGCCGTAGCGCTGGATTCCGGCGCTCGTGACGAGCACGTCCAGGCCGCCGTGGTCGGTAACGGCGCGGTCGACCAGCGCCCGCATCGCGTCCGCGTCGCGCACGTCGGCGGTCACGCCGGTCACGGTGAGGCCGGCGGCTCGCAGGTCGGCCTCGGCCGTGCGCACGCCGGCCTCCTCGTGGCCGCAGAACACCACGGCCGCACCGCCGGCGGCGAGCCGCTCCACCACGGCCCGCCCGATGCCGAGCGAGCCACCGGTCACCACGGCGACCTTTCCGTCGAAGTCGTTCACGTCAGCCATCCCCGTCTCCGTCGATGATCCCGGCGGCCAGCCGGAACGCCAGGCGTTCCCCGGCCGCCAACCGTAGTGCCGTACCGCCCTCGACGGCCGCCGCGAGACCGTCGGTGGGATAGCTGGAGAACGGCTCCAGCCCGATGACGTACGCGCGCCCCCACCACGGGTGGTCGACGGTCGCGCCGAGTTCCTGCCACATCCACAGGTACGGCATCACCCGGGCGTCCCACTCGACGCGGAGCCCGCCGCCGGCGTCCGACACCTCGTACCAACCGGTGTCGGCGAAGCCGGTCAGGTACACGATGTCGCTGGGGGCGCCGGGCGCCGGCGCGACCGACAGGTCCAGGGTGCCGCCGCCGTCCGCGGGAACCGACGGCCATCGGTGCGGCCCGCCGGGCGCGACGCGGCGCCGGCCCTGCGGGTCGATGGACGACGCGTGCGGGATGACCGAAATCCCGTCGGGCAGCCGGATCCGGCAGCCGGGGCGCAGGAACGGCGCGCCGAACGTGACGTGATGTCCCCACATCAGGTCGAGCGGAACGGGTGCGAGGTTCGTCAGCTCCTCGTCCACGGTGAACCGAGCCTCGCCCCGGCGCAGGCGCATGGTCTTGGCCAACCGCAACGGCATCCGCCTGGCCTCCACCGTGAACCGCACGGCGACCTCGTCGGCGTCGTCGGTGACGATGGCGTGGTCCCAGGGCAGGTTGGCCACCTCGCCGTGCTGAGCCAGGGCCGCGCCCTGGTAACGGCTCGGCGCGCCGCCGTTGGGCAGCACCTCCTGCCAGCCGCCGGGGTAGGTGTCCAGGAACGCCGCGACGTCGTCGCCGGCACCGCCCGCGACGTCGGCCGGAGCGCGTACGCCGGTGGGGGAGAGCCAGACGTAGTCGCGGTCGTTCCGTTTGTCGTTCAGCTCCACCAGATCGGTGCCCTTGCCGGTGAGGACGGTCAGCCGCAGCCGCTCGTTCTCGAGGACCACCGCCGGGACGCCACCAACCGTGACCTCGTGCACACGGGCACCCCAGTTGCGGTGCCGGCGCCACTTCCGTGTCGGCAACATGCGTGACACATTGACATAGTGATCTGGTCACTTGTCAACCGGTGCGGGGCGACGCCGTGGTGTGGACCGACCGGCTCGACGCGGTAGTGCCGCGGCTCGCCGTCCCGGGCGGCACGGCCGGCATCTACCAGTGGGCGCAGTGGTCGGGCGTCGTGGAGAACCCGCCGCACCGGCACACCTACTTCGAGGTATGCCGGGTCGACGCGGGGCGGGGACGGTTCGTGATCGGTGGTCGCGACCACGACGTCGGGCCCGGTGACCTGTTGTTCGCGCGGCCGGGGGTACGGCACCGGATCCTCAGCCCTGATCCGCCGGGCATCGGCCTGTCGTGGGTCTCGTTCGACCTGCGCCCGTCGCCGGAAGCCACCGACGAGGACGACGCTCTGGTGGGCGCGTTTCTCGCCACCGACAGGGCGGTCGCCCGGGACCGCGACACGCAGGTCGGCTCGGTGTGGCGGGCGCTCCACGCGTGCGCCGCCGGCCCACCCCGGCCGGGACAACGGACCCAGCTCATCGCGCTCGGCCAGGCGTTGCTGGTGGCGCTCGTCCGGGCCGGTGGCCCCGACCTGCCGGGAACCGCCGCGCCGGTCGACGTCGCCGCCCGGGTCGTGCGGCAGGTGACCCGCTACGTCCACGACAACGTCGACCGGCCGGTGCGCGTCGACGAGTTGGCCCGGCACGTCCACCTCTCGCACCGGCAGCTGACCCGGCTCTGCGCCGAGCATCTCGGGACGTCGCCGGCGGCGTACGCGTCGGCCGTGCGGCTGGACCGGGCCGCGGCGCTGCTCGTGCGCACCGCACAGCCGATCAAACAGATCGCGGCGGCCACCGGCTTCGCGGACGTCGTCCAGTTCACCCGGGCCTTCACGCGGCGCCACGGCCGTCCGCCCGGCCGGTTCCGCGCCGACGGCGACCTGAGCCCGGTGCTCAGGGCCGAGGGCGGCATGGCCGGAAACGTCAATCCCGTGGCCGCCGCGCACAAAGACGTCGACCTGGCGACCGAGCAGGCTGGGCCGTGACGCCGATCGGCGTCGAAACGGACCCACGGAGGCGAAATGACAATCACGGCCGACCGGGTGGAGACCTACCGGCGCGACGGGTACCTGCTGCCCGGGCGCCAGGTGTTCGCGCCCGACCGCTTCGCGCGGCTCCAGGAACTGTTCGAGGAACACCTGGCGCGGGCTCAGGCGGCGGGGGAGCGGGGTGACTCCGGCGGTCTCGACATGCCGCACGTGCACGACGCGCGGTTGCTGGAGTTCCTGCTCGCCGACGAGATCCTGGATCTGGTCGAACCGCTCATCGGGCCGGACATCGGACTGTTCGCGAGCGCGTTCCTGTCCAAGGAGCCGCGCACCGGGCGCGCGACGCCGTGGCACGAGGACTCGTACTTCTGGGACGGCCGCTTCGACCGCATGGACGCCATCACCACCGTGTGGCTCGCGCTCGACCCGGTCGACCGGGCGAACGGCTGCATGAAGGTGCTGCCCGGCAGCCATCTCGACGGCGCTGGCGAGTACGAGTTCGCCGACCCCACCGAGTTCAGCTTCGACCGGGTGGTGACCGGTGGCGTGGACGAGGCCGCGGCCGTCCACTTCGAACTCGCCGCGGGCGAGTGCTCGCTGCACGACGCGCGCATCATCCACGGCGCGGACCCGAACCGTAGCCCACGGCGCCGGGCCGGCTACACCATGCGCTACTTCTCGCAGTCGCTGCGCTTCGACCCGCGACACCCGAAGAACGCCGGCCATCCGCTCTGGCACGCCCGTGGCGTCAACCGCACCGGCAACCCCGTAGCAAATGCTTGATTTGCTGGCTTGAAGATCTAGACACGCTAATGACCAAGTGATTAGATCACTTGGTCATTTGCATCTCGTCACCGCCTGGCGAGGAGGAAGCGTGGCCGGATCCCGGCTGTTCCGCACATTCATCGGTGCCGCGGTCATCACCGCGGCACTCGTCACACCGGCCGGTCCGGCCGTCGCCGCCACCACCGGCGGCAGCGGCGGACCGGCGTGCAACACCCCCTCCGTACCGACGGTCTCTTCCGTCACCACCCATGCCGGTTACACCGACGCGTTCACCAAATACGGGAACACCGGCGGAGGCTGGACCGGCGGGGACAGCACGTTCTCCGTTCCGCTGAAGGGGACCACGCTCTGGCTGTTCTCCGACACGTTCCTGGGAACCGTGAACCCGGGCGGCAGCCGCCCGAACGACGGCCCCATCGTCAACAACACGTTCGTGCAGCAGCGCGGCGACCGGTTCCGCACCGTCCACGGTGGAACCACCGCCGAGCCCGACGCGATGCTGCCGAAGCCCGCCGACGACGCCTGGTACTGGCTCGGTGCCGGCCAGATCAGCGGCGACGCGCTCCAGGTGAGCTTCCAGCGCTACGACCGGTTCGGCCCGGGCCAGTGGGACTGGAAGTGGACCAACAACGTCATGGCCCGCTACTCCACCCGCGACTTCCGCAAGCTCGACGTCACGCCGATGCCGTCGGGCCACGGGGTGTCGTGGGCCAGCTGGCTGGAGCGGATCGGCGGCCACACCTACGTCTACGGCGTCGAGGACAAGGGCGCGGTCAAGAACATGCACGTCGCCCGGGTCAAGGGCGACGACCTCCGCAAGCGGTGGGAGTTCTGGACCGGCCGCGGCTGGTCTCGCGACCAGGCCGACTCAGTCGCCGTGCAGCCGGGAGTGGCCAACGAGTACAGCGTCACCCGGTACCGCAACGGATACCTGCTCATCACGCAGGACACGAGCACGATCTTCAACCCCGACGTCGTGGCGTACTTCTCGTGCTCGCCGACGGGCCCGTTCGTGGACAAGACCTTCCTCTACCAGACGCCCGAAGGCGGCCTCTCCGGCACCTACGGCAACGCGAACATCTTCACCTACAACGCACACGAACATCCCGACCTCCGCAAGAGCGACGGCCGGGGTGACAAGCTGCTGGTGACGTACAACGTCAACAGCTTCGAGTGGGACGACGTGATCAAGGACGTGACCATCTACCGGCCACGGTTCCTCGAAGTCACGTTCGCCCGGTAGCCGGTACGCCATGGCCGAACTCGCCCGGTCCAGCCTGTCCGACGCGCTCACCGAACGGATGCTCGAGCTCATTCGGAGCGAGGGCCTGCGTCCCGGCGATCGGCTGCCGTCGGCACGGGCGCTCGCCGAGCGGTTCGCCGTGGCGACGCCGACCATCCGGGAGGCCCTGCGCCGCCTGCAGGCCACCGGAACCATCGAGATGCGGCACGGCTCCGGGGTCTACGTGAGCCAGACCCTGGACCGTGTCGTCCTCCCCAACCCGCACCTCCCCCCGCTACCCGGCGCGCAACTGCTGCAACTGCTGGACGCGCGCCTGCTCGTCGAGCCGTACCTGGCGGGGCTCGCCGCCAGCCGACCCGATCCCACCCATCGGGCCCGGCTGACCGAGGCCCTGGCCGCCGCGGAGCGTCACATTCACGGTGACGACTCCGCACTGCACCGGGCGACGATGGCGTTCCATCGCGCCGTCGCCGCGGCCAGTGGCAACACCGTGCTCCACGAGATCGTCGACTCCCTGCTGACGGTGCGTGCCAGCGAACAACGGGAGATCCTGCGCATCTTCGACGATCGCGACCGGGATCACGAGGAACACCGGGCGGTCCTCGCCGCGATCGAGGCCGGGGCCGCGGACCGGGCACGCACCCTGATGCACCGGCACCTGCTGGACGTCAGGACGGTCGTGGCCGGACGTCTGAACGTGACTGATGAAGAAGAGAGGTAAGCCCGTGTGGCGCAAGCGCGCGGTCGCAGCGGTATGCGTTGCGGTTTCGCTCGTCATTGCCGGCTGCGGCGACGACGGCGACAGTGGTGAGAAGAAGACACACCTCAAGCTGTACAACGACAAGGGCGCCTGGGAGCCCTTCTTCAAGCAGGTGGGCGAGCAGTCCAAGCAGGAGATCGGGCTGTCGATGGAGCCGGTCGGCTACACCGACGAGCCGGCGTACGAGGCCTTCGTGAAGGCGTCGTTCCGCACGAACGTCAAGCCCGACCTGTTCACCTGGACCACCGGCTCGCGCCTGGAGGAGATCGTCAAGGCCGGGCACATCGCCGAGACCACCAACCTGTGGAACGACGCGATCGCCAGCGGTGACCTGACCGAGAACCTCAAGCCGTACTACACCATCGGTGGCAAGCAGTACTGCGTGCCGGCCAACGTCGCCTACTGGGTGATGTTCTACAACAAGAAGATCCTCGACCAGTACAACCTCAAGCCGCCGACGTCCTGGGGCGAGCTCCTGGCGATGGCACAGACCCTCAAGAGCAACGGCGTCACGCCCTTCTACCACACCTCCATCCTCTTCAGCTTCGTGTGGTTCCAGCAGATGCTCGTCGGCTCCGACCCCGAGCTGTACGCGAAGCTCTCGGAGGGCAAGGCCAAGTACACCGACCCGGGCGTCGTGAAGGTCATGGAACAGTGGAAGGACCTGATCGACAAGGGCTACTTCTCCGACCCCGGTGACAAGACCGAGCCGGCGGCGCTGATGAAGTCGGGCAAGACGGCCATGGGCGTGTGGGGCACCTGGTTCAACACGAGCATGACCCAGGCCGGCATGAAGCCGGGCGACGACTACGGCATGTTCTTCATCCCGAACCAGACGCCCGCCGGCGGCAAGACCGCGCTGCTGTTCGAGAGCGGCCCGCTGTGCTCGCTCGACAAGGCGCCGGACCGCGAGGCCAGCATGAAGTACATGAAGTGGTGGGTCGGCCCGACCGCGCAGGAGAAGTGGGCCAACTCGCGCAACGACGTCTCGGGCAACCCGAAGGTGAAGGTCACCGAGCCGGGCCTCAGCGACATCACCAAGAAGGCGTCGACCAACGAGTACGTGCTCTACAACCGGTACTTCGAGGCCACGCCGGCGCCGGTGCTGACCGCCGCGCTCGACGCCTTCGGCGCGTTCGTGGCCAAGCCGGCCGACTACCGCAAGCAGTTGGAGACGATTCAGAAAGCGGCCGACGACTACTGGGCCAAGCACGGGAAATGACCGTGTCCCGGAACCCGACCGTCCACAGTGAACCGATCGGGACCGCGCGGCGGGAGCGGGCAACCGCTCCCGCCCCGCGGGACAGGCGCGGCGGGCTGAGCGCCCGCGCCCGGCAGAACCTCGCCGGGGCCGGCTTCGTGTCCCCGGCCGTCCTCGTGGTCGCCGTGCTGCTCTACGTGCCGTTCCTGTGGACGGCGTACCTGAGCTTCACCGAGTACGACGGGCTCAACCCGCCCACCTTCACCGGCGTCGACAACTACACCCGGTTCTTCGACGACCCGGCCCTCGGCGGTTCGGTGCGCAACACGTTGATGTGGGCGTTCGGCGTGACCGTGGTGCCGGTGGTTCTCGGGCTGCTCGTCGCCGTGTTGTCCTACGGCATCCGGGGCGGCACCTGGTTCCGGCTGCCGTTCCTGCTGCCGTACGCGCTCTCCGGCGCCGGCCTCGCCGTCGTCTGGGGCTTCCTGCTGCAGAGCGGCGGCGCGGTCAACGACCTGCTCGGCCTGTTGCACCTGCCGGGTGCGGACGTGTCGTTCCTCCTCGAGTGGCCGTACAACACGATCTCGATGATCGTGGCGGTGACGTGGCAGCAGACCGGGGTGAACGCGCTGCTGTTCCTGGTGGGCCTGCAGTCGATCCCGAAGGAGTACAGCGAGGCGGCGCGGCTGGACGGCGCGACCGGGTGGCGGTTGTTCCGGCGCATCACGTGGCCGTTGCTGGCCCCGTTGACGACCGTCATCGTGGGCCTGTCGCTCGTCGCGAGCCTCAAGACGTTCGACATCGTATGGGTCAACACGCAGGGCGGGCCCGGCCGGACGTCGGAGACCCTCGCGGTGACGATGTACCGCGAGGCGTTCGTCAGCGCCGACTACGGCTATGGCTCGGCCGTCGCGCTCTCGCTCACCGTGGTGACCGCCGCGATCTCGTACGTGTACCTCCGCCGACAGGTCGGCACCGGAAAGGAGCCCGACTGATGCGCGAGTCGTTCACCGCCGCCGTCGCCCGTCGCGCGGCCCTCGCGGTACTCGGGCTCATCTGGCTCATCCCGACGTACCTGCTGGTCGTCAACGCGGCCCGCCCGGTCGACGAGGACGGCACCGACAACATCTGGACCCCGCCGGGCGACTTCGCGTTGCTGGACAACATGCGCCAGGCGTGGGAGCGGGTCGACCTCGGGCCGAGCCTCGGCTCCACGCTGCTGTACAGCCTCACCGGGCCGGCGCTCGCCGTCGTGATCGGCGCGATGGCCGGCTTCGCGATCAGCGTGCTGAAGCTGCGGTGGGGGTTCGCCTGGTTCCTGCTCATCTTCGGCGGCACCATCTTCCCGACCCAGATGCTGCTGATCCCGTTGTTCCTCGGCTACAGCGAGGCCAGTCTCTACGACACGCGGTCGGGCCTGGTCCTCATCTACACGGCGATCAGCGTTCCGTTCGCGGCGTTCGTGATGCGCAACTTCTTCACCGGCGTGGCGTACGCGTTGTACGAGGCGGCGCGCATCGACGGAGCCTCGATCTGGCGCGTGTTCTGGCGCATCTACCTTCCGCTGTGCCTGCCCGCGTTGGGCGCGGTGTTCGTGCTGGAGTTCACGTTCATCTGGAACGACCTCCTGTTCGGCGTGACGCTCTCGCAGAGCGAGCAGGTGCGCCCGATCATGACGTCGGTGTCGGCGCTCAGCAGCGCCTACTCCGGCACCCGGATCCCGATCGTGCTCGCCGCCGGCATCGTCGTCTCGTTGCCGACCGTGCTGCTCTTCCTCGTCACCCAGCGACTGTTCGCCCGCGGGCTCGCGCTGGGCCAGTTCTAGAAAGGGAAACATGACCACCCGACTGCTGCGGGCGAGCCTCGGCTCACCCACGTACGACGACATGCGGCGCGTCCTGCGCGCCGAGGGCGCTGTCGAGGTACTGCACGTCCGCAACCTGGTGCTGCGGGCGAGCGCGCTGCCGGTGTTCAAGACCGGTCCGCGCCAACTCGTCCGGGTGAGCGTTCACGGGGACGGTCAACTGGACGTCACGGCGCGCGACGGGGACCGGGTGCTCGACACGGCCCGGCTCGCGGCACCCGGCGTCGCCGACCTGTTCGTGCCGGCCGTCGACACGTCCACGACCATCACCCTCGAGCTGGCCGACTCCGCCGGGCCGGTCGGCACGGGCACGTTCGTCGTGACGCCGCAACGCCGGTGGACCGTCCACCTCGTCCACCACTCGCACCTGGACATCGGCTACACCGACCGGCAGGGCGTGGTGCTGCGCAACCACCTGGAGTATCTGGACGCCGCGCTCGAACTGGCCGCGCAGACCGACGACTGGCCGGAACCGGCCCGCTTCCGCTGGACCGTCGAGTCGGCGTTGCCGGTGCGCAGCTGGCTGGCCGCGCGGTCGCCGGCCGCCGTCACGAGGTTCCTCGACCTGGCGCGCACCGGCCGCATCGAGGTCACCGCGATGCCGTACCAACTGCACACCGAGGCCTGCTCGGTCGAGGAACTGCACCGGTTGCTGCGCTTCACCGACGACCTGCGCACCGAGCACGACATCCCGGTCACCTCGGCGATGCACACCGACGTGCCGGGCGCGGCCATCGGGTTCGTCGACGCGCTCGCCGCCAGCGGCGTGCGGTACCTGTCGGCGGCGCACAACTGGGCCGGTCGGTCGGTGCCGTTCCTGCACGGCGGGCAGGACCTCGGGCGGCCGTTCTGGTGGCGCTCGCCGGCCGGCAACCGGCTGCTGGTGTGGGTCACCGACACACCGCACGGCATGGCCTACATGGAGGGCAACGTCGTCGGGCTCGCCGACGGGTACACCGACACGACGGCGCTGCTGCCGGGTTACCTGCACGCGTTGGCCACCCGGGCCTACCCGTACGGCGCGGAGGCCTTCGGGTGGGCCGGGCTTCCCGAGCACGAGGTCACCAAGACGCCGTACCCGCACGACGTGCTGCACCTGCGGGTGCAGGGCGGGCACGCGGACAACGCCGGCCCGTCGATCATTCCGGCCGACGTGGTGCGGGCGTGGAACGAGGAGTACGACTATCCGCGGCTGCGGATGTCGCTCAACACCGACTTCTTCACCGAGGCCGAGGAGCGCCTCGGCGACCGGTTGCCGGAGTACGAGGGCGACTGGACCGACTGGTGGGCCGACGGGCTCGGCTCGGGTGCCCGTCCCCTGGGGTACGCGCGCCGGGCCCAGCACGCGATCCGGCACGCCGAGACGCTGCACACCCTGGCGGCCACCCGCGGCGACGAGGGCGACGTGGACCGCGAACTCGACGAGGTGTACGACGGGCTCGGGCTGTTCGACGAGCACACCTGGGGCGCGGCCAACCCCTGGCACGACCACGAGGACGGCTTCGACTCCGGCGGCCTGCAGTGGGCCCGCAAGTGCGAACACGCCTACCGCGCCGCCGACCACGCCGAGGACCTGCGGCACGCGGGGCTGCGCCGGCTGGGCTCGACGTTCGCGGCACCGTCGGGCGTGCGGGCGTCGTTCCTCGTGCTCAACCCGGGCCCGGCCCGCGACGACGTCGCGGAACTGTTCCTGCCGGCGAGCACCGTGCCCCTCGGCGAACCACTGTCCATCGTGGACGCCCGCACCGGTGAACCCGTGCCGTTCGACGAGGACACCGTGCACCCGGTCGAGTGGCCCACCCGTCCGGCCGGGCGGCGGCTGCGCTTCGTCGCCCGCGCCGTGCCCGCGCTCGGCTACGCCCGGTTCGACCTGGTCGACGGCTCCGGCCCCACGCCGTGGCACGACCTCGGCAACGAGGGCGTCGTCGACAGCGAGCACTACCGGGTGGAGTACGACCTGCGCGCCGCCGTCATCGCCTCGCTGTTCGACAAGGTGGCCGGCCGGGAACTGGCCAACCGGGACGCGTACGCCGGCATGAACCAGTACGTCTACGACCGCTACTCGACCGCGCCGCACATCAACCACCTGTCCGGTCACGTGTCGGCCGAGGCCGACCTGGCCCTGCTCGCCGGCCGCACCCTGGGCCGTCGCCCGTCGATCGTGCGGGCCAGGGCCAGCGCCGTCGGGTCCACAGTGGACGTCGCGCTCGACGGCGACGGCGTCGGCTGGCTGCGCACCACGATCACGCTTCCCGCCGGTGTCCGGCGGGTCGACGTGACCAACCGGCTCGACAAGAGCGGCACCCCGGCGAAGGAGAGTGTGTTCTTCGCGTTCCCGTTCGCGACCGGGCCGGCGCGGGCCTGGGAGCTGACCGGTGGCACCGGCGGCCCGGAGCGGCCCACCGTTCCGGGTGCCGCGACCCACCTGCAACCGGTGCGGCACTGGGTGGGCCTCGGCGACGAGCAGTTCGCTGTCGGCTGGGCGTCGCTCGAAGCGCCCCTGGTGATGCTCGGTGACCTGTACCTGCCGTACGCGCCGTTCCCGCCGAGCGTGCGTCCCGAACCGGCGGAGCCGGGCACGCTCTACTCCTGGGCGCTGAACAACATCTGGGACACCAACTTCCCCTCGCAGCAGCAGGGCGAGACGACGTTCCGGTACGCGATCACCTCGGCCACCGACGCCGACCCGGCCGAGCTCGGCCGCGACGCCGCCGCCGGGCTGACCGATCCGATGCTCGTCGTTCCGGTCACCGGCCGGAACGTACCGGTCGCCGCGGCGGGAGACAGCTTCCTGTCCGTGGCCGACCCGCGGGTGCGGGTCTCGTCGGTGGCGCGGTCGCGGCGCGGGCACGGATTCGTCGTCTACCTGAGCGCGGACACGGAGGTCCGCACCGAGGTCCGGCTGCCGGCGCCGGTGCGGGCGGCGTTCCTTGGCACCAGCCTGGAGCGCGATCTGGTGGCGTGCCCGGTGCGTGGCGACACCGTCGAGATCACCGTTCCGCCGGGAAACCTCGTCGCGCTCGCGGTGGATCTGGCCGGAGGTAGCGCGTGAAGATCGCCGACATCCGGGCCACCACCGTGACGGTTCCGTTGGAGGCGCCGCTGCTGCACTCCAACGGGGCCCACTGGGGCCGCTTCGTCCGCACGCTGGTCGAGGTCGAAACCGACAACGGTCTGGTCGGGCTCGGCGAACTCGGCGGCGGCGGGGAGAGTGCGGAGGCGGCCGTACGGGCGCTCGCCGACTACCTCGTCGGGCACGACCCGTTCCGGTTGGAGGCACTCCGGTTCGCGATCGCCAACCCCACGGCGAGCCTGTACAACAACCGGACGCAACTGCTCGCCGCCGTCGAGTTCGCCTGCCTCGACGTGATCGGCCAGCAGCTCGGCGTCCCCGTGCATGATCTTCTCGGTGGACGGTTGCGCGACGAGGTGCCGTTCGCGAGCTACCTCTTCTTCCGGTACGCCAACGCGTCCACCGGCGAGGGCGAGGTGCGCACGCCGGAACAGCTGGTGGACCACACGCGGGAACTCAAGGCGGCGCACGGCTTCACGGTGCACAAGCTCAAGGGCGGCGTCTACCCGCCCGACTACGAGGCCGCGTGCTACCGCGCGCTCGCGGAGGCGTTCCCCGGGGACCGGTTCCGGTTCGACCCGAACGCCGCGCTGTCGGTGGCGCAGGCGCGCCGGTTCACCCAACTGGTCGCCGATCTCCCGAACGAGTACCTGGAGGACCTCACCTGGGGCATGAACGGGCTGCGGCAGTTGCGGGATCTCGGTGTGCCGATCGCCACCAACACGGTGGTCGTCAACTTCGAACAGCTCGCCGCCAACGTCCGTGACCCCGCCGTCGACGTCGTCCTGCTGGACACGACGTTCTGGGGCGGGATCCGCCCGTGCATCAAGGCGGCCGGCGTGTGCGAGACGTTCCAGCTCGGGGTGGCCGTGCACTCGTCGGGCGAACTGGGAGTGCAGCTCGCGACGATGCTGCACCTCGGCGCGGTGCTGCCGAACCTCACGTACGCGGCGGACGCGCACTACCACCACCTGGTCGACGACGTCATCGTCGGCGGCAAGCTGGCCTACCGCGACGGCGCGATCCCGGTTCCGACCGGCCCCGGCCTCGGGGTTCGACTGGACGCCGAGCGCGTCGCCCGGTACGCCGAGCTGTACCGGGAACAGGGCGGGTACCCCTACGACCGCGACCCGGGCCGGCCCGGCTGGTATCCGCTCGTGCCGAACGAGCGGTGGGCCGATCCCCATGTATGATGCCGCCATCGACGGCACACCTACTCCGCGTGCAGAACCCGTCACCCGTCATAATCTCCTCGACGCGGTGACGGCCAGGATCCTGCGTCACATCCAGGAGGAGGGGCTCCGGTCCGGTGACCGGCTGCCGTCCACCCGCGCGCTGGCGGAGCGGTTCCTGGTCGCCACGCCCACGTTGCGGGAGGCGTTGCGCCGACTGGAGGCCACCGGCGCGGTCGAGATGAGGCACGGCTCGGGCGTCTACGTCCGGGCCGACCTGTCGCGGCTGATCCTGGTCAACCCCAACCGCACGGAGCTCGCGGCGGAGACCCTCGCCGACCTCCTGGAGGCGCGCGAGCTGATCGAGCCGCATCTCGCCGAAGCCGCCACCCGCAACGCCTCCGACGAGCAGCTCGCCGTCATCGCCGCCGCCCTCGACCGGGCCGGCCACGTGCTCGACGACGACGCCGAACTGCACGTGGCCAACATGGACTTCCACCGCGCGATCAGCCGGTACGCCGGAAACGCCGTGCTGGCACAGATCATCGACTCGCTGGTCGACATCTACCGCCAGGAACAGCGCGCGATCCTGGAGATGTACGGCGACCGGGCCAACGACCACCGCGCACACCTCGACATCCTGACGGCGATGCGCGAGCGCAAGCCGGTGAAGGCGCGCCGCCTCATGGCGGCGCACCTGCGCGACGTGCGCGCCGTCGTCACCGGCTCATCCGCCCGCTAGCCGCTCCCGCAGGAAGGCGAGCTTCGCGGTGGCCTGGAACGCCTGGCCGCCCTCGTGCCCGTTGTACGGCCACACCGTGATGTCCTTGTCGGCCGCGGCGTAGTGGTTGTAGGCGGCGAACACCGTCGAGGGTGGACAGACCGCGTCCATCAGCGCCACCGAGAACAACGCCGGTGCCGTGGCCCGCGCGGCGAAGTTGACACCGTCGAAATAGGACAGTGTGGTGAACGCCTGCTCGACGTGGTCGCGGTGGGTCTTCAGGTAGGTCACCAGTTCCTGGTACGGGCGCTCGTCGGTGATTTCCGTGGCCCGGCGGTACTGGCACAGGAACGGCACGTCCGGTGCGACGGCCCGGAGGCCCTCGACGAGTCCCGAGACGGCGAGGGAGATGCCGCCGCCCTGGCTGCCCCCGGTGACCGCCACCCGCGCCGCGTCGACGCGGGGATGCGCCCGCGCCGCGTCGACCGCGCGGACGGCGTCGGTGAACACGCGGCGGTAGTAGTACCGCTGCGGGTCGGTGATTCCGCGGGTCATGAAGCCCGGCGTCTGCGGGCCGCCGGCCTCGTCGGGATCCGGTGTGTCGCCGGTGAGATAGCCGCCGCTGCCCTGGCCCCGCGTGTCCATGACGAAGTGCGCGTAGCCGGCGTTCGCCCACAGCAGCCACTCGATCGGCAGGCCCCGGCCGCCGCCGTACCCGATGTACTCCACGACGCACGGCAACGGCCCGTCGGCGCCGCGCGGCAGCACCAACCAGCCGCGCACCGGATGCCCGGCGTAGCCCGCGAACGTGACGTCGAATACGTCCACAAGGGACAGACCGGCGTCGTGCGGCTCGAACGTCGCGTCCCATCCCGCGGCGCGGGACCGGCTGAGCGTCTCGGCCCAGAAGTCGTCGAAGTCGGCGGGTTCATCGCGGGCGGGGCGGTATTCGCGGAGCCGGTCCAGCGGCCAGTCGATCAGCACGCGATCACGATATCCGCGCCGGCCGCCGCGCCCAACGGCGGACGCGGGAATACCGCGGTCGCCGAGGTGGCGGCCGCGGTACCCGTAGCGGCTAGAATCCGCGCTGCCGAAGCTGTTCCAGGGCGTCCTGCGCCAGCCTCTTGGCGGTGCTCGCCATCAGGAAGTCCTCGACGAGCTTCGGGTTGTACCCGCCGGGGATCGGCGGGCCGCCGTTGATGCTGAACCCGTCCATGTCGAACTTCGAACGAACGGTGACTCCGTCGTAGGTGCAGTTGTAGAGAACGGTGCCGACCTTGGCCTCGATGTACTCCTCGCAGTGTGGGTTCATCTTGGCGATCAGGCTCTCCAACCCCTGACGGTAGTCGGCGAACACCTGATTGCGTTGCGCAACGGGCGCGTTGGCCTTCGCCAGACCCACCTCGTAGGTGGTGAACAGCGTCATCATCGCCTTGCCGACCGCGTCGAGGTCACCGTCGGCGGTGATGACGTTGTTGGCGAGGTAGCTCCGGGCCAGGTACGCGCCCTCGCTGACGCTGTTGTTGTAGATCGCGGCGTAGAACGGCAACGGGTGTTCCAGGAAGAACACGTTCGACACCGCGTACTGCGTCTTGGCCTCCAGCGTGGCGACGACCTCCGCGTCCAGCCGCTCCACCACGTCGACCTTGATGCCGTTGATGGCGCCCTTCAGCAGCTGCACCAGGGCGAGGATCTCCCCCGGGGTAATCCCGTCCTCGGCGGCCACCAGCAGGGCGCCCAGCACGTCGAAGGTGATGTCCGCGTACTGGTCGGGGGTGGCCGCCTGTGCCGGCGGTGGTGCGGCTCCCAGCGTCAGCGCGACGCAGGCGACGGCCGCGGCGATCCCGCGGAACAGCCTTGATCTCACCTGTGTTCCTCCAATCTGATCGATATCGCGGAGGACAAGGTGACACGTCGTCGAGCTGCCGCGCGTCAGTAGTTGTACGGAACTGGATACGTCAATTCACCCGGTGGCGCCGCACGGCGTGAGAGTCGGACGTGACCGGGGCGAGAGCGGCCGCTGCTTGACTTCGATCAATTGTTTCCCGTGAATGTTGAGAAGGGAGCGCCCGAATGCGTGGTGTCAGGCGGTCATTCCTGTCGATGGCGCTGATCGTGGCGGCAATGGCGACACTGGTGCTCGGCGGCCCCGGCGCGGCCAGTGCGGAGGCGCAGGGTGAGCCGGCCCGCGTCGACGGTAGGTGGGTGCGCGTCGACATGGCGCTGAACTGCGTGGACATGACGGACCAGGCCAGGGCGTACGCCGTCGAGCACCAGCTGTGCACCGCCGACGGCACGATCGGTACGGCCGGTGTGGTGGAAGGACCGTGCGGAACCAGCTGGCTCTGGCTCTACAACATCAACGGTGGTCGGATGAACGTCCTGTACGGGTACCACTCCGTTCAGGGTGCCGTTCTCGCACACTCGCTGCGGGTGTCCTGGTACAACCGGGGAACCGGTGGTTCCGGTGGCTGGTCCGACGTCGCCGGGCGGCCGTACAGCACCTACGAGGCGGTCTCGACGCAGGTCACCGGCGCGGGCTATGTCACCGCCGGACTGAGCGGTTTCGTCACCCTCGTATGGGGCGGCAACTGCGACATTCTGAACCCGACCGACGCGGTCACCGTCGGGCCGTAACGCGAACTGTTCCGACCGTGGGATGACCCAGGGGCCCCGGGCTCCCGGGTCATCCCACGCGGCGTCAGCGGTTGTAGACGGTCACCTCGATGGCGTAGGTGTCCGCGCGGTACAGGTTGTCGGCGAACTCGACCGCGTGCCCCGCGGCGTCGAACGAGGTGCGCTGCATGCTGATGAGCGGCGCGCTGCGCTTGGTCCCCAGCAGTTTGGCCTCCACCGCGCCGGCCGGTACCGCGGTGATGCGCTGCTTCGCCACCGCGGGCCGGCCGTTGCGCTCGCCGAGCAGCCGGTACAGGCCGTTGGCTTCGAGATCCGCGCGGGTGATGTCGTCGAACCGGGCGGGCAACCAGTTGCGCAGGATGGCGAGGGGGCGGCCGTCGGCCAGCCGCAGCCGTTCGCAGCGCACGAGGGGCGCGTTGCCGGCGAGACCGAGCGCGCGGGCGGCGTGCCGGTCGACGCACGCCGGATCGAACGTCAGCACCTGCGTCTCCGGGCGGCGGCCCGCGGCGGTGAGGTCGTCGTGCAGGCTGGTGAGCGCGACGCGGCGGCGGACCTCCGCATTCGCGACCCGGGTGCCGACCCCCGGCTTGCGGGTGAGCATTCCCTTCTCGACCAGTTCGTCGAGGGCCCGCCGCATGGTCGGGCGCGAGATCGACAGCATGCCGGCGAACTCGATCTCGTTGGGCAGCCGTTCCCCCGGAGTGAGCTCGCCGCGGTCGACCGCTTCCTCGATGCTGCGGCTGATCTGGAAGTACAACGGCACGGGGCTGGACCGATCGATCTCGATGCGCGGCACGGGCACGTGACCCTCCCGGCGGTCGAACTGACAATCGCCGGAGCTTGTCACCCGCTTTCTCTTAATGTCAAGACAAACTGTTGACTTCCCGCTCATCGGCGCGAAAGCTTCCTGCACATCGAGGATTCTCGAAACGTGCGGCGGGAGCGGGAGGCCGATGGTGGACGCGTTCGACGTGATCACGATGGGCCGGGTGGGCGTGGACCTCTACCCGCTGCAGGTCGGGGTCGCCCTCGAGGACGTGACCACGTTCGGCCGGTTCCTCGGCGGTAGCGCCACGAACGTCGCCGTCGCCGCCGCCCGGCACGGACGCCGCGCCGCGGTGATCACGCGGACCGGCGCGGACCCGTTCGGCCGGTTCGTCCACCGGGCGCTGGGTGAGCTCGGGGTGGACGACCGGTTCGTCACCGCCGTCGCCGGGCTCCCGACGCCCGTGACGTTCTGCGAGATCTTCCCGCCCGACAACTTCCCGCTGTACTTCTACCGCCAGCCCGTCGCGCCCGATCTCGTCATCGAGCCGGACGAACTCGACCTCGCGGCCATTCGCGCCGCCCGGGTCTTCTGGGCGACGGTCACCGGCCTGTCGCGGGAGCCGAGTCGCGCCGCGCACCACGCCGCCTGGGCGGCCCGCGGCCGGATCCCGCTGACCGTCCTGGACCTGGACTACCGGCCGATGTTCTGGTCCTCCGCGGACGCCGCGCGCACCGAGGTCCGCCGGGCGTTGGGATCGGTCACCGTCGCGGTCGGCAACCTCGACGAGTGCGCGGTGGCGACCGGCGAACGCGACCCGCACCGGGCCGCCGGGGCACTCCTCGACGCGGGCGTCGAACTCGCCGTCGTGAAGCGGGGCCCCGACGGTGTCCTGGCTCGCAGCCCCGCCGGGACGGTCGAGGTGGGGCCGGCGCGGGTCGAGGTGCTCAACGGTCTCGGCGCCGGCGACGGGTTCGGCGGCGCCCTGTGCCACGGGCTGCTCGCCGGTTGGCCGCTCGACCGCGTCCTGCGCTTCGCCAACGCGGCCGGGGCCATCGTCGCCTCCCGGCTGGAGTGCTCGACCGCGATGCCCACCACCGCCGAGGTCGACGGATTTCTCGAGGTGAGCAATGCCTGACCTGGATCTGAACCGGGTCCGCGAGCTCCGCGCCGCGCGGCCCGAGGCGATCGCGGAGGCGGCGGCCGCCCGCCGGCGCCGTCCGCTGCTCGGCGCCGACGGTCGTCTGATGATCGTCGCTGCCGACCATCCGGCGCGGGGCGCGCTGGGCGTGCGCGCGGTGGCCGACGCGATGGCCGACCGCGAGGACCTGCTCCGGCGGCTGGTCGCCGCGCTCGACCGGCCGGGCGTCGACGGGGTGCTCGGCACGCCGGACGTCCTCGAGGATCTGCTGCTGCTGGGCGCGTTGGAGGGCAAGGTCGTCATCGGCTCGATGAACCGGGGCGGCCTGCTGGGTGCTGCGTTCGAACTGGACGACCGGTTCACCGCGTACGACGCGGCGACGATCGCGTCGATGGGCTTCGACGGCGGAAAGATGCTGACCCGCATCGACCCCGCGGATCCGGGCACCGTCGCCACCCTGGAGGCCAGCGGGCGGGCGGTGAGCGAACTGGCCGCGCACAAGGTGATGGCGATGGTCGAGCCGTTCCAGTCCCGCCGGGTCGACGGTCGGGTCGTCAACGACCTGAGCGCGGCGGCCGTGGTGCGGTCGGTGGCGATCGCCGGCGGGCTCGGCGTCACCAGCGCGTACACCTGGTTGAAACTGCCGGTGGTGGACGACATGGCCACCGTGATGGCGGCGACCACCCTGCCGTCGTTGCTGCTCGGCGGCGATCCGTCGGGTCACCCCGACGAGACGTACGCGAAGTGGCGCGGCGCCCTCGCCCTGCCGGGCGTGCGGGGACTCGTCGTCGGCAGGGCGCTGCTCTACCCGCCGGACGGCGACGTGGCCGGCGCCGTCGACGCGGCCGTGGCGCTGGTACGCACCGGAAGCGGGGCGATGGCATGAACACCGTGTACCGGCCCGCCCGCGCGGCGCAGGACGGGCTTCTCGTCGACATCTCGCCGGAGTCGGCCGGCTGGGGCTTCTCCGGCCTGCGCGTGCTGGAGCTGCCCGCCGACGGGCGATGGGCGTGCCACACCGGGCCCGACGAACTGGTCGTGGTGCCGCTGTCCGGCTCGTGCACGGTGACGGCCGACGACGAGCGGGCCGAGCTCGCCGGCCGGCCGAGCGTCTTCGCCGGCCCGAGCGACGTCGCGTACGTGCCGCGCGGGAGCGCGCTCGGCGTCACCAGCGCCGACGGTGGCCGCGTCGCCCTCGCCTCGGCCCGGGCCGAACGCCGGCTGCCGTTCCGCCACCTGCCGGCGGCAGAGGTCCCGGTCGAGTTGCGCGGTGCGGGCGCCGCCTCGCGCCAGGTGCACAACTTCGCGACGCCCGGCGTGCTCGACGCGGACCGCCTGATCGCGTGCGAGGTGCTGACCCCCGCGGGCAACTGGTCGTCGTACCCGCCGCACAAGCACGACGAGGAGCGGCCGGGCGAATCGGAGCTGGAGGAGATCTACTACTTCGAGGTCGGCGGCGACGGCATGGCGTACCAGCGCGTGTACGGGACACCGGAGCGACCGATCGACGTGCTCGCCGAGGTGCGCACCGGTGACGTCGTGCTGATCCCGCACGGCTGGCACGGGCCGTCGATGGCCGTGCCCGGCTACGACCTGTACTACCTCAACGTCATGGCCGGCCCGGGTGCGCGGTCGTGGCTCATCCACGACGACCCGGCGCACGCGTGGGTGCGTGGCACCTGGGCCGACCAGCCCGTCGATCCACGACTCCCGATGGGGGCGCCGTCATGAGACTCACCGTCGGACAGGCGGTCGTGCGGTTCCTCGCCGCCCAGCGCAGCGAGCGCGACGGCGTCGAGCACCGGCTGATCGAGGGCTGCTTCGGCATCTTCGGCCACGGCAACGTCGCCGGCATCGGCCAGGCGCTGCTGGAGGCGGAGCTCGCGGACCCCGGCACTTTCCCGTACCGCCAGGCCCGCAACGAACAGGGCATGGTGCACGCGGCCGCCGGCTTCGCCCGCATGCGGAACCGGCTGTCGACGCTGGCGTGCACGACGTCCATCGGTCCCGGCGCGACGAACATGGTCACCGGCGCCGCGCTCGCCACCGTCAACCGCCTGCCGGTGCTGCTGCTGCCGGGCGACGTCTTCGCCACCCGGGTCGCGAGCCCGGTGCTGCAGGAGCTCGAGGACCCGCGCGGCTACGACATCAGCGTCAACGACGTGTTCCGCCCGGTGTCGCGGTTCTTCGACCGGGTCTGGCGGCCCGAGCAGCTGCCCGCCGCGCTGCTCGGCGCGATGCGGGTGCTCACCGACCCGGCGGAGACCGGCGCGGTGACGGTGGCGCTGCCGCAGGACGTCCAGGCGCAGGCGTTCGACTGGCCAAGCGAGCTGTTCGCGACCCGGGTCTGGCACGTCGCCCGGCCGGCGCCCGATCCGGCGGCGCTCGGGCGCGCGGTCGAGGTGCTGCGCTCGGCGCGGCGGCCGCTGATCGTCGCCGGCGGCGGCGTCATCTACTCCGAGGCGACGGAGGAACTGCGCCGCTTCGCCGAGGCGACCGGCATCCCGGTCGCGGAAACGCAGGCCGGCAAGGGATCGCTGCGCTACGACCACCCGCGCAGCGTCGGTGCGGTCGGCGCCACCGGCACCACCGCGGCCAACGCGCTGGCCCGCGAGGCCGACGTGGTCGTCGGCATCGGGACGCGCTGGAGCGACTTCACGACGGCCTCGCGGACGGTGTTCGCCGCGCCCGGCGTGCGGTTCGTGAACGTCAACGTCGCCGCGTTCGACGCGGCCAAGCACTCCGGTGTCGCGGTCGTCGCGGACGCCCGCTCGGCCCTCGCCGCGCTCGCCGACGCCCTGCGCGGCTGGGGCACCGACGCCGCCTACCGCGACCGGGCGACGGCGCTGGCCCGGCAATGGGACGGGACGGTGGAACGCGCGTACAGACCGGGCAACAGAGCCGGGAACGGCCCGCTGCCGGCACAGTCGGAGGTGCTCGGCGCGGTCAACGACGTGTCGGAGCCGCGCGACGTCGTGGTCTGCGCGGCCGGGTCGATGCCCGGCGACCTGCACAAGCTGTGGCGCACCCGCGACCCCAAGGGCTACCACGTCGAGTACGGCTTCTCGTGCATGGGCTACGAGATCGCCGGCGGGCTCGGGGTCAAGCTCGCCGCCCCCGACCGCGAGGTGTTCGTCCTCGTCGGTGACGGCTCGTACCTGATGATGGCGCAGGAGTTGGTGACGGCGGTGCAGGAGCGGGTCAAGCTCGTCGTCGTCCTGGTGCAGAACCACGGGTTCGCGTCGATCGGCCGGCTCTCGGAGTCGGTCGGCGCGCAGCGCTTCGGCACGGCGTACCGCTACCGCGGCGCGAGCGGCCGGCTCGACGGCGACGTCCTGCCGGTCGACCTCGCCGCGAACGCCGAGAGCCTCGGTGCCCAGGTATTGCGCGTCCACACGGTCGACGAACTGCGCGTGGCGCTGGTCAAGGCGCGGGCGTCGGACCGCACGACGGTCGTGCACGTCGACGTCGACCCGCTCGCCGGCGCACCGGACAGCGAGGCGTGGTGGGACGTGCCGATCGCCGAGACCGCGGAACTGGAGAGCACCCGCCGGGCGCGGGTCGAGTACGAGAAAGACAAGCAATCGCAACGCGGATATCTGTGAAGGAGACCAACGTGACACGCAGGAATCGTGCATGGGTGTTCGCGGCCCTGCTCGTCCCCGTCCTCGCGCTCGGTGCGTGCAGTGACGACAACGCCGTCAACAAGCCGGACAACAACACCCAGGGCGGTGGCGCCGGCAAGTACGGCTACAAGATCGCCGTCGTGACGCACGGGGCCAGCGGCGACGCGTTCTGGAGCATCGTGAAGGCCGGCGCGGAGAAGGCCGGCTCGGACCTGGGTCTGAACCTGACCTACGCGAGCGACGGCGACCCGCAGAAGCAGGCGCAACTCATCGACGCCGCCGTGAACCAGAAGGTCGACGGGCTCGTCGTGTCGATGGCCAACCCGGGCGCGCTCAAGGCGTCCGTCCAGAAGGCCGTCGCCGCCGGCATCCCGGTCATCACCATCAACTCCGGCGGTTCCGACTCCAAGGCGTTCGGCGCGCTGTCGCACGTCGGGCAGGACGAGTCCGTCGCCGGCAACGCGGTCGGCACCACGCTCAAGGCCGCCGGGGTGAAGAACGCGATCTGCGTCATCCACGAAGCCGGCAACGTCGGCCTCGAACAGCGCTGCGCGGCGGCGAAGACGGCGCTCGGCGGCACCATGACCAACCTCCAGGTCGACAACAACAACCTGCCCGCCGCGCAGGCCACCATCAAGGCCAAGCTGCAGACCGACCCGTCGATCGACGGCGTGGTGACGCTGGGCGGGCAGGTGGCGGTCGTCGCCTCGAACGCCATCGGCGAGGCGGCTTCCACCGCGAAGCTGGCGACGTTCGACCTCAACGCCGACGTCGCGAAGGCGGTGCAGAGCGGCAAGATCCTCTTCGCCGTCGACCAGCAGCCCTATCTGCAGGGCTACCTCGGGGTGCAGATGCTCGCCCTGTACAAGTCCAACCTCAACGTCCTCGGCGGCGGCCAGACGGTGCTGACCGGCCCGACGCTCGTCACCAAGGACAACGCCGCCCAGATCGAGAAGCTCGCGGCCGCCGGAACCCGCTGAGTCAACGGAGGTACCAATGGCCGGAACCGTCACCGGCGTGGTGAAGACGGACGAGCGGGTGGTCCGGGTCGGCCTGCTGCGGCGGCTGCTCGTCAAACCCGAACTCGGCTCGCTCGTCGGCGCCTTGGTCGTGTTCCTGTTCTTCGCGTCGCTGTCCGACGTCTTCCGATCCCCGCGGGGCATCGCGAACTGGCTGGACCCGGCCTCGACGCTGGGCATCATGGCCGTCGCGATCGCCCTGCTCATGATCGGCGGGCACTTCGACCTCTCGGCCGGCGTGCAGACCGGGACCGCCGCCATCACGACCGGCCTGCTCACGACGTACTACGGCCTCAACACCTGGGTCGCGCTGCTGACGTCGTTGGCGCTGGTGCTCACCGTCGGCTTCCTCAACGGGTACCTCGTCGTGCGCACCGGGCTGCCCAGCTTCATCATCACGCTCGGCACGTTCCTCATGCTGCAGGGGCTCAACCTCGGCGTCACGAAGATCGTGACCGACACGGTGCAGGTGAACAACTTCGACCAGGTGGCCGGCTATTCGGTCCTGCACGCGGTCATGGCGAGCACGATCACCATCGGCGGCACCGGGTTCCAGATCGCGATCCTGTGGTGGATCGTCGTCACGATCGGCGGGTCGTACCTGTTGCTGCGCACCCGTTTCGGCAACTGGATCTTCGCCGTCGGCGGTGACGAGACCGCGAGCACCAACGTCGGCGTGCCGGTCATGCGGACCACCGTCACGTTGTTCATGATCACGTCGGCCGCGGCCTGGTTCATCGGCAACACGCAGATCGTGCGGCTGACGTCGATCCAGGCCCAGGCCGGCTTCGGACAGGAGCTCATCTACATCGTGGCGGCGGTGATCGGCGGCTGCCTGCTCACCGGCGGGTTCGGCTCGGCCGTCGGCGCGTCGCTGGGCGCCCTGATCTTCGGCATGACGTCGCAGGGAATCGTGTACGCCGGCTGGGACGCCGACTGGTTCAAGTTCTTCCTGGGCGCGATGCTGCTGCTCGCCGTCCTCGCCAACCAGTTCGTCCGCCGCTTCGCCGAGTCGAGGAGGTAGGTAGCCGCATGGAACCGTTGCTGGAGATCCGCAACGTGGCCAAGTCGTTCGGCAACGTCGTCTCGCTGCACGACATCTCCACGACCGTGCACGCCGGCCAGGTCACCTGCGTGCTGGGCGACAACGGCGCGGGGAAGTCCACCCTGATCAAGATCCTCTCCGGCGTGCACCAGCCGGACCACGGCCAGCTGCTCATCGACGGCAATCCCGTCACGCTCGGCACGCCGCGGGCCGCGCTGGACGCCGGTATCGCCACCGTGTACCAGGACCTGGCGATGGTGCCGCTCATGGCCATCTGGCGCAACTTCTTCCTCGGCTCCGAGCCGACCAAGGGGTGGGGACCGTTCCGCCGCTTCGACCGGAAGCTCGCCAAGGAGGTCACCCGCCAGGAACTGCTCGACATGGGCATCGACATCCGCGACCCGGACCAACCGGTGGGCACGCTGTCCGGCGGCGAGCGGCAGTCCGTCGCCATCGCCCGCGCGGTGCACTTCGGTGCGCGGCTGCTGATCCTGGACGAGCCGACGTCGGCGCTGGGCGTCAAGCAGGCCGGCGTCGTCCTGCGGTACATCGTGCAGGCCCGCGACCGCGGTCTCGGGGTCATCTTCATCACCCACAATCCGCACCATGCCTACCCCGTCGGCGACCGGTTCCTGCTGCTCAACCGCGGCCGGAGCCTCGGCGACTTCGCCAAGTCCGAGATACCGCTCGCCGAGCTGACCCGGCTCATGGCCGGCGGCGCGGAGCTGGAGCAACTCGCCCACGAACTGGAGCGGGGCGGCGGGGCCGAGAAGGTCGGCCGGGAGATGCGCGAAGAGAGCCAGACCTTCAATTGAGGAGAGGCACATGACCATCGCCGGGCGCACCGGGGGAGCGCCGATCTCATGGGGCGTCTGCGAGGCGCCGGACTGGGGTTACGAACTGCCGGCCGATCTCGTCCTGAGCGAGATGCGGGAACTGGGGCTGCGGGCCACCGAACTCGGCCCCACCGGCTACCTCGGCACGGACCCGGCCGACGTCAGGGCCCGGCTGGAGAGCCGGGGCCTGCGGCTCATCGGTGGCTTCCTGCCGGTACCGATGCACGTCGGCACACCGGCGGACCTCGACGAGGCGACGGCGGCGATCCGGACGCTGGCCGCCGCCGGCTCGGAGGTCGTCGTGCTCGCCGCGCGATCCGCCGACGGCAGCTACGACCGCAAGGTGCCGCTCGACGACGGCGACTGGACCGTCCTGCTGGCCACCCTGCGCGAGCTGCAACGGATCGCCGCCGATCACGGGCTGATTCCGACGCTGCATCCGCACGTCGGCACCGCGATCGAGGACCGCGCCGCGGTCCTGCGGCTGCTGGACGGCAGCGACGTCCTGCTCTGCCTCGACACCGGTCACCTGCTGATCGGCGGCATGGAACCGCTGGAACTGGTGGAGCTCGCGGCGGACCGGATCGCCCACGTGCACCTCAAGGACGTGCGTCGGTCTGTCGCGGCGACTGACGGTAGCTACATCGAGAAGGTGCGGGCCGGCCTGTACGCGCCGCTCGGCGACGGCGACCTCGACATCGCCGCCGTCGTGCGGGCGCTGGAGGACGCCGGATACCGGGGCTGGTACGTCCTCGAACAGGACGCGGCGCTGTTCGGCCCGCCGGAGCCCGGCGCGGGTCCGATCCGGGACGTGCGGCGCAGCGTCGAGTTCCTGTCCAGGCTGACGCGGGCGGAGGTCGCGCGTTGACACCGATTGGCGTCGCCGTCATCGGCATCGGCTGGATGGGTCACGCGCACACCCGGTCGTACCTGCGGCTGCCGCACCACCATCCCGAACTGCCGATCGAGCCGGTGCTGATCGCCGTCGCGGATCCGGAACCCGGCCGGGCGCGGGCCGCCGCCGAGCGGTACCGGTTCCGCCGGTCGACCGAAAACTGGCGGGACCTGCTGGACGATCCCGAGGTGGGTGCGGTCAGCGTGACCGCGCCCAACGCGCTGCACCGCGAGATCGGCGTCGCCGTCGCCGAGGCCGGCAAGCACCTCTGGATCGAGAAACCGGTCGGGCTGGGTGCCGCCGACGCGCGGGCGGTCGCCGCCGCCGTCGACCGGAGTGCCGTGCAGTGCGCCGTGGGTTTCAACTACCGCCACGCGCCCGCGGTGGCCGCCGCGCGGGCGCTCGTCGAACAGGGCGAGCTCGGCTCGGTCACCCATGCCCGGTTCCGGTTGTTCAGCGACTACGCCGCCCATCCGCAGGGTGCACTGTCGTGGCGGTTCGAGCGGGCGCGCGGCGGCAACGGTGTGCTCGGCGATCTCGCCTCGCACGGCGTCGACCTGGCCCGCCACCTCCTCGGCGAGATCGACGCGGTGATCGGGGACACCGCCGTGGTCATACCCGAGCGGCCGCGTCCCACTGGCACAGGCAGCCACTTCGACCTCGCCGCCGGCGGGGAACTCGGCCCGGTGGAGAACGAGGACTACGTCAACTGCCTGCTGCGCTTCGCCGGCGGTGCCCGTGGTGTGCTGGAGGCCAGCCGGGTCAGCGTGGGCGAGCAGAACAACTACGGCTTCGAGATCCACGGCACGAAGGGCATGGTGTCGTGGGACTTCCGGCGCATGGGTGAACTGGCCGTCAGCGTGGGCGGGACGTTCCAGAACCAGCGCGTCGGCGTCGCCTTCATGGGACCGGGCGACGGCGACTTCGCGGCATTCCAGCCCGGTGCCGGGATCCCGATGAGCTACGACGACCTGAAGGTCGTCGAGGCGGCGCTGTTCCTGCGTTCGATCGTCGAGACCAAGGCGCACGGTGCGACAATCGACGACGCGGTACGCGCCGCCGTGGTGCTCGACGCCGTCACCGAGTCGGTCCGGACGGGCGCGTGGGTGGGAGTTTCACCATGACAGTCGGCGTCGGGATCATCGGTACCGGTGTGATGGGCAGCGACCATGCCCGGTTGCTGGCCGGTGCCGTCTCCGGCGCCGCGCTGACCGCCGTGTTCGACGTCGACCAGCAGCGGGCGGCGGCGGTCGCCGGGTCCGCCGGATCGGCCCGGGCCCTCGCCGACCCGATCGAGCTGATCCACGACGACGCCGTCGACGCGGTCCTGGTCGCGTCCTCCGACCCGACGCACGAGGCGTTCGTGCTGGCGAGCATCGCCGCCGGCAAACCGGTGCTGTGCGAGAAGCCGCTCGCGCCGACGGTCGACGGGTGCCTGCGGATCCTCGACGCGGAGGCGGCATCGGGCCGGCGACTCGTCAGCGTCGGGTTCATGCGCCGCTACGATCCGGGCTACGTCGACATGAAGACGATCCTGGACTCCGGTGAGATCGGCGCGGCGCTGGTGCTGCACTGCGTGCACCGCAACGCCTCCGCCCCCGCGAGCCGGTTCCGCGGTGACGTCATCACGAACTCGGCCGTGCACGAGATCGATCTGGCCCGCTGGCTGCTCGACGACGAGATCGTCGCCGCGAGCGTGTACACGCCCCGGGCCGGTGCAACCCGGGACATCCAGATCCTCGTCCTGGAGTCCGCCACTGGCGTTCTCGTCGACATCGAGGTGTTCGTCAACGCCCGGTACGGCTACGACGTGCGGTGCGAACTGGTCGGCGAGGAGGGCAGCGTGTCGCTCGACGCGGCGCCCGCGACCGAACTGCGCCGGGCCGGGATGGCCGGCCGCCGCCTGCCGGGCGACTGGCGGCCACGCTTCGCCGAGGCGTACCGCCGCGAGCTTCAGGACTGGATCGAACGGCTGCGGAACAACCGGAACCCGGGCGGTGCCGACGGCTGGGACGGCTACTCCGCGACGGCCGTCGCGCAGGCGTGCGTGGCGGCGCTGGAAACCAACACCCGCCAGGAAGTGAAGCTCACCGCGAAGCCGCACCTGTACGCCTGATCCTGAAGTAGACCACTGCGGCCATCGACGCGTCGCACTATCGGTTGCCTGCAACGGATTTCACCGATTCGCGGCCGCAATGTGGTCTACATTATCCGGGCGATCGGGCTTGGCGTGACGCCGGCGGTTCCTCTTTGCTGATCTCGGGCCAGCGAATCGACTGGCGAACCTCCGGGCACAGCAAGGGGAGCACGTGGCGAGTCTCCTGGTCGGTATCGACGGTGGGCAGTCGGCCTTGCGGCTGCGCACCTCGGCGACGACCCGCGTGGGCGTGGCGGACGGCTTCCGCCACGGCGGTGACGACGTCGACGACACCGCGTCGGCCGTGCGCCGGGCCGCCGTCGCCGCGGGCCTCACCGGCCCGGTCGACGTGGTGTGCCTGGGCCTGAGCGGGCTGCCGGACGGCGCCGGCGCGATGCGGGCGTTGGCGGTCGCGGTCGCCGACGTCCTCGACGCCGCCGAGGTGCGGATCTGCGCCGACATGGTGACCTCGCACGCGGGCGCGCTGCCCGACGGGTTCGGCGTCGTGGTGGCGGTCGGCACCGGCGCGGTGTGCCTGGCCCTGGACCACGACGGCACGGCGCACCGCGTCGACGGCTGGGGTCACCTGTTCGGCGACGACGGCAGCGCCTTCGCGGTGGGTCGGGCCGGCCTCGCCGCGGTCCAGCGACACCGCGACGGGCGCGGCGCGGCCACGGCACTCACCACTGCGGCCCGCACGCGGTTCGGCGAGCACGTCGACACGGGACCCTGGCGGCTGTACCGGTCGGCGACCGTCGTCGCGGACGTCGCCGGGTTCGCCGTCGACGTCTACGCGTGCGCGTCGGCGGGCGACGCCGTCGCGCGGCGCATCGTCGAGCGGGCGGCCGACGACCTCGCCGACAGCGTCGCGGCCGCGGTCGCCGCGATCTCCGGCGACGGGCCGGTCCCGGTCGCACACACCGGCGGGGTCCTCGCGCCCGGCGGGTTCGCCGTCGACCTGCTCCGCGACCGGCTCGCCGACCGGACGCCGCGCGCCGACCTGCGTCCGGCGGCCGGCAGCGCGCTGGCCGGTGCGCTGCGGCTGGCCGGCGACACCGGCCCGTACGGCGCGCTCCTCACCGTCGCGCACCGCGGTGCCCGATGAGCCGGGCGACCCTGCCGGCGGGCGCGCTCGTCGTGTCCTGCCAGGCGCACGCGGACAGTCCGCTGCACGGTCCACAGTGGATGGCCCTGATGGCGATGGCCGCCGAAGCCGGTGGCGCGCAGGGCATCCGGGCCAACGGACCGGCCGACGTGGCGGCGATCCGGGCGGTGACCCGGCTGCCGATCATCGGCATCCACAAGATCGGCGACCCGCGCGGGGTGTTCATCACCCCCACGGCGGCGGCCGCGGACGGCGTGGTCCGCGCCGGTGCCGACATCGTCGCGATCGACGCGACCACCCGGCCCCGCCCCGACGGCGGCCCGCTCGCCGCGCAGATCCGCCACATCCACGAGACGTGGGACGTTCCCGTGATGGCCGACGTCGACACGCTCGACGCCGGGCTGGCCGCCCGGGCCGCCGGTGCCGACCTGGTGGCGACGACGCTCGCCGGATACGTCGGCGGCACGGCACCCGACGAACCGGACCTGCGTCTCGTCGCCGCCCTCGCCGACCGGCTCGACTGCCCCGTGGTCGCCGAGGGGCGGATCCGCACCGGGACGCACGCGCGGCTGGCCCGGGCGGCCGGCGCGCACGCCGTCGTGGTGGGCACCGCGATCACCAACCCGCTGGAACTGACGAAACGGTTCGTCCGCGCGATGGACGACGGGAGATGAGCATGCTGCTGCTGAGCCATGGCGCCGTCGACGTCACACCGCCACCCGGCCACCCGATGGGTGGTTACGCGGCCCGGGACGGCAACGCCACCGGCCACCACGACGACCTACGGCTGACCCTCGTCTGGCTCGCCGCGCCGGACGACGACGGCGTGGTCTGGCTCGCCGTCGACGCGTTGGCCATGCCGGCGCCGGTCGCGACCGCGCTGGCATCCACGGTCGGCGCCGGCCTCGGCATCGACGCCGACCGGATCCTGGTCTGCGCGTCCCACACCCACTGCGCACCGGCCGGTTGGCACGGCGAGCTGCACCCGCCCGACGGCACGACCGTCGACGCCGACCTCGTCGCCGAACTGCGTGCGGCGGCCGGCCGGCTCGCCGCGGCCGTGGCCGCACAGGACCGGCTGGCGGTCACCGCGGCCTGGTGCGCACCCGAGGTCGCCGGCGTGAGCGCCAACCGCCTCGCCGACGACGGCCCGGCCGACCGGTCGGCCGGAACGCTCGTGCTGCGCGACCGCGCGACCGGCGCCGTCGCCGCCGTGCTGCTCGACTTCGCCGACCACGCGACCAGTCTCGGTCCGGACTGCCGCGCGTGGTCGGCCGACTGGCCGGCCGCGGCCCGCGACGTGCTCGGTGCCGCCCTGGCCGCGGCGGCCGGGTTCGCCGGCGTCGGCGGCCGACCCCCGACGATCGCCGTGCTCCAGGGCGCCGCCGGTGACGTGAGCCCCCGCGCGGTCCGGCGCGGTCGCGGGTTCGCCGAGACCGCGCGCCTCGGCAGCGTGCTCGCCGGCTCCGTGCTCGCCGCGCTACACCGCGACGCGACCCCGGTCCCGGGCGCCGCGGTACCGCCCGGTGTGGCCGGTGAGGTGCCGCCCGGCGTGGCCGGTGTGGTGCCGCCCGGTGTGGCCGGTGAGGTGCCGGGCGGTGCGGTGCCGCCCGGTGCGGCCGGTGCGGTGCCGGCCGGTGTGGGGCCGGTGGTGCGGCGGGCCGTCGTCCGGCTGCCCACGCGGCCGCTGCCCGACGTCGACACGGCCGAGGCGGTGCTGGCCGGCGCCGAGCGCGAGTGGCGTGCCGTGACGGTGTCGGCCGGCCTGCCGGCCGACGGTCCCGTCGCCCGTCGTGCGCTGGCCCGGCGGGACGGCGCCGCGATCCAGGTGCGCCTCGCCGGCGCGGTGCTGCCCGCCGCGCTGGACCTGCCGATCGCCGTGGTGCGGCTCGGCGACATCGCCTGGGCGCACCTGCCGGTCGAGCCGTTCGCCAGCGTCGGGCAGCGCATCGCGGCCCGCAGCCCGTTCCCGGTGACCAGGGTCGTCGGCTACACCGACAGCTACCTCGGTTACCTCCCCGACGAGGCGGCGTACGCCGCCGAGACCTACGAGGCCTACATCAGCCTGTTCGGTCCGGGCGCCGACCACCTGCTCGTCGACGGCGTCGTGGATCTGCTCCGGGAGGCGCACCGCTCATGAACCACTTTTTCGACCGGCTGCGGTACCCCACCGTCGCCCACGAGATCCTGGACCGGATCGTCGCCACCCAACGCGACGCGATCGAGCGTGCGGTGTCGGTCCTCACCGACACGATCCGCCGCGACGGTGTCGTGCACGCGTTCGGCACCGGCCACGCCCGGCTCGTGGCGCACGAGATGGCGGGACGGGCCGGCGGGCTCGCGCCCGTCAACCTCGTGCGCATCAGCGACCTGGTGACCCGCGGCGGCGCCGATCCCGGTCTGCTCGATCCGCTCGCCGAGCGCGACGCGTCGCTGGCCGAACCGCTGTACGACCTCCACCGGCCACGCGCCGAGGACTGCTTCGTCATCGTCTCCAACTCCGGCATCAACGCCGCGGTCATGGAGATGGCACTACTGGTCCGCCGGCACGGGCATCCGATCGTGGCCATCACCTCCACGGCCCACAGCACGTCGGTGCCATCGCGGCATCCGAGCGGGCAGCGCCTCGTCGACCTCGCCGAGGTGGCGATCGACACCGGCGCACCCCGCGGCGACGCGGCGATCTCGCTCGGCGACGGGCTTGCCACCGGCGCGACGTCGTCGTTGGCCGGCATCGCGATCGTGCAACTTCTCACCGAGGGCGTGTGCCGTGCGCTCCTCGACGCCGGCGTCACGCCGCCGCTCTACCGGTCGATGAACCTTCCCGACACCGACGCCGGCAACGCCGGCCTGGAACGGCGCTACCGCCGGGTCCACCCCATCGAAGCCTGAGGAGGAACCGTGTTCCGCACCCGCACCCGCATCGCCGCCGTCATGGTCGCCACCATGATTGCCGGTACCCTCGCCGCCTGCGGCGACAGCGCCGGCGACGGCAAGGTGACGATCTCGTTCTGGAGTCACACCCATCCACCGATGATCGAGCTGAACAAGACACTCATCGCCGAGTACACCAAGCAGAACCCGAACGTGCGCGTCGACTACCAGACGATCCCCAACAACGAGTTCAACACCAAGATGCTCACCGCGTTGAGCACCGGCTCCGGGCCGGACGTCATCAACATGGACGACAGCGCGCTGCGCGGTGAGTACATCCCCAAACGATTACTCGCCAAGATCGATCCGTCGGCATTCGGGGTCGGCTCCCTCGACGAGCTGACCGGGCGGTACAACCCCGGCACGCTCGACGGCGCGAAGGGCCCGGACGGCGCGCTCTACGGTGTGCCCAGCGAGTTCAACGGCACCGCGTTCGTCATCAACACCAAGCACTTCACCGACGCCGGGCTCGACCCGGAAAAGCCGCCGACGACCTGGGACGAGGTGACCACGCAGGGCCGCGCGCTCATCGCCGCCGGGCATGCTCAGGCGTTCAGCTTCCTGTACCTGCACTCGGGGTGGTACAGCCAGCAGTTGCAGACGCTGCTCAACCAGACCGGCGGGCAACTCGCCGACGGCAAGCAGGCCCGCGTCGACTCGCCGGACTCCGTCGCGGCGTTGAAGATCTGGACCGACCTGGCCCGCGGCGCCAACAAGGTCGCCGATCCCAACGCCACCTCACGCGAGGCGACACAGCCGTTCCAGGACCTCGCCTCCGGCAAGCAGTCGATGGCGATCGTGTACCCGTGGTCGATGGAGCTGATCCGCCAGACCAACCCGGACACCTACAAGCAGTTGAAGGTCGTACCGCTGCCGCACGTGGCCGGCAAGCAGGCGACGAACCGGTGGTACGGCTACTACTGGTCGGTCAACAACGCCAGCAAGCAGCAGAAGGAGGCGTGGAAGTTCATCGCGTTCCTGGCGAGCAACTCGGCGCGGTGGCTGGCCGACGTCGACTTCGTCCAGCCGTTGAAGGGCTGGACGGACACGCCCGCGGCGAAGGAGATCCCGGCGCTGGACGTGTGGGCGAAGTCCTACGAGACCGGCCGCTTCGACCAGGTGACACCGCACTACGCCGAGGTGCAGGACGCGCTGACCACGATGGTCAACGACGCGGTGTTCAACGGTGTGCCACCGCAGGACGCGGCGCGCAAGGCTGCCGAGACGATGAACCGCATCCTGCGTGACTGAGGGAGCAACCATGGCCGCACGCCGCCCGGCCGGGCGGGGCCGTCGAGTGGACGGGCGCCGGCACCTCGTCGGCGCCCTGCTCGCCGCACCGGCTCTGGTGCTGTTCGGCGCGTTCGCGATCTGGCCGATCCTGCGCGTGTTCTACCTGAGCCTGTTCGACTACAGCCTCACCGCACCGCCGGAGTTCGTCGGCCTGGACAACTTCGAGTTCCTGTTCACCGATCCGCGGTTCCGCGACGCGGTCCTGCAGACCGTGGTGTACGTCGTGGGCACCTACGTGCCGGCGCTGCTGCTCGCGCTGGTGTTCGCGCACCTGCTCAGCGTCAGGCTTCCCGGCCTGGGCGCGGTCCGGCTGTTGTACTTCCTGCCGGTCGCGATGAGCTGGGTCGCCGTGTCGGTGGTGTGGCGGGCCGTCCTGCACCCGGACGGGCTGCTCAACGAGACCCTCGGCCTCGACGTCAACTGGCTGACCAGCAGCAGCGCCGCACGGTGGGGTCTGGTGCTGATGAGCGTGTGGAAGGAGACCGGGTTCTTCCTCATCCTGTTCCTGGCCGGGCTGCGCACCATCCCCGAGGACATCTACGAGGCCGCGAAGCTCGACGGCGCCGGCGCGTTCCAGCGTTTCCGGTACCTGACGTTCCCGCTGCTGCGGCCGATCACCGCCGTGTGCGCGGTCATGGCCGTGATCCGCGGGTTCCAGGCGTTCAGTCCCCAGGCGGTGCTCACCGACGGTTCCTTCGGTACCGAGGTACTGAACCTGTTCGTCTACAAGACGGCGTTCGAGAACGCCCGGATGGGCCGCGCCTCGGCGGTCGCGGTCCTGATGTTCGGCCTGCTGCTGGTGCTGACCCTCAGCCAGCTCCGGGCCTTCCGGAGGAGCGACGCATGAGCGAGCGCAGCGAGCGAATCATCAACTCAGTGCCTTGCGAATGCATCGCGGAGCGCAGCGGAGCGATCGCATGAGCCGACCCAACTACCGCAGGGCCGCCGGGCGTGCGGCGGTCGTCACCCTCGCCGTCGCCGGTGGCCTGATGTTCGCGACGGTACTGGGCTGGGCCGTGCTCACCGCGTTCAAACCGGCGGGGGAGGCGCTCACGGTGCCGATGCGGTGGTGGCCCAGCCGGTTCGAGTGGGGGAACGTCGTCGAGCCGTTCCGCCAGGCCGCCTTCGCCGACTACTACCGCAACAGCATCGTGGTCGGTGTCAGCGTCACCGTGCTCAACGTCCTGACGTGCACGGCGGCCGGCTACAGCTTCGCGAAGTTCCACTACCGGGGCCGGGACGCGGCGTTCGGCGTCGTGCTCGCGACGCTGATGGTGCCGTTGGAGGTCATCTACGTGCCGCTGTACAAGCTGGTCTTCGACCTCGGCTGGGTCAACAGCTTCGCGGGGCTGATCGTGCCGGCGGCGACGAGCGCGTTCGGCATCTTCCTGATGCGCCAGGCGATCGGGTCGGTGCCGGACGAGTTGTTGGAGGCGGCTCGGCTGGACGGCGCCGGCGAGGTGCGCACCCTGGTCTCGGTGGTCGTGCCGGCGGTGCGCGGTCCGATCGCGGTGCTCGCGCTGTTCACGTTCATGTCCAACTGGGACAGCCACCTGTGGCCGCTGCTCGTCGCCTCGGACGAGGAGCACCGGACGCTGCCCGTCGGCCTCGCCGCGATGCAGTCCAACATGCTCGGCTCGGCCGGTACGCCGGTGATCCTGATGGCGGCACTGCTCGCGGTGTTGCCGACGGTGCTGCTGTTCCTGCTGTTGCAACGGCGCTTCGTGGAGGGGGTCTCGATGACCGCGGGTCTGCGGTGAGGTACTTCCCGTCGGGGTTCCACCGGCATACGGTCGGGCGATGACCCACCCGACGCTGCCGGTGAAGGTGGCGCAGACCCGCGTCCGGCTGCTCGACCTGGTCGACAGCCTGCCCGAGGGCGGGGCGTTGCCGCCCGAGCGGGAGCTGGCCCAGCGGTGGGGCATCGCCCGGATGACCCTGCGCCGGGCCGTCGACGAGCTGGTGCAGGACGGGCTCGTCGTGCGCCGGCACGGCAAGGGCACGTTCACGCTCCGCCCAAAGGTGCTGCGCCGGTTGGCGATGACGTCGTTCACCGAGGACATGATCCGTCGTGGCATGCGTCCGGCCAGCCGCACACTGGAGTTCCGCCGGCACCGGGCCGGGCACACACTGAGCCGCCGGCTGCGGATGCCGATCGGCGATCCGGTCATCGCGTACACCCGGCTGCGGCTGGCCGACGACGTGCCCATGGCGTTGGAGCGCTCGTCGATCCCGGCGGCACTGGTTCCCGGGTTACGCCCGGCCGACCTCGACGGCTCCTGGTACGAACTGCTCACCAACAGGTACGGCATCGACATGGTCAGCGCGACGTTCACCGTCGAGCCGGTGCTCGCCGACGCCCGCACCGCCGAACGGCTGGAGACCCGCACCGGACAGCCGTGCCTCCAGCTCCAGGTGTCGAGCTTCGACGGACACGGGCACGTGGTGGAAGCGGGCACCACGATCTACCGGGGTGACCGTTACACGCTGACCGCCGAGCTGCGCCCGGCCCGCGGCTGATGCATAAGCTCGCCCGGTGACCGACGAACAGCATCTGGTTGGCGGCAACACCGGTGGCGCGGTCCGGGTCGGCGACACCGTCCGCCGCACCGCCGGACCCTGGACGCCGTCCGTGCACGCGTTGCTGCGGCACCTGGAAGCGGCAGGCTTCGACCGGGCCCCACGCGCGCTCGGCGTCGACGAGCGCGGCCGGGAGGTGCTCTCGTTCCTGCCCGGCGAAACCGTGGGAACCACCCGACCATGGCCGGGCTGGGTGCACAGCGACGACGCGCTCCGCCAGGTCGCGCACTGGCTCCGCGACTTCCACACCGCGGTCGCGGACTTCGTTCCGCCCGACGACGCGATGTGGCGCGAGGGAGGAACCTGGCGGCCGGGCCTGATCGTCGGCCACAACGACGCCGCCCCCTACAACGCGGCCTGGGCCTCCGGCCACCTCGTCGGCTTCTTCGACTGGGACTTCGCCGGCCCCGTCACCCCCGAATGGGACCTGGCCTTCACCGGGTTCGCCTGGGTGCCGTTGCACGCCCGCCACATCGTGGCGGCCGAAGGCTTCACGACGTTCGCCGACCGGCCCAGACGACTGCGACTCTTCCTGGACGCCTACGGCTGGGACGGCCCCGTCGACCAGTTCGTCGACGTGGTCCGCCAACGCGTCCGCGCCTCGGCCACGGGCATCCGCCGCGCCGCGGCGGCCGGGGACCCCGCCTACCGACGCATGATCGAACAGGGCGTCGACGCCTCCCTGGACACCGCAGCCAACGAACTGACCGACTTCGATCATTGACGATCCACGCGGGTGCGACGAGGCTGGGCGGATGTCGTACGGGGGAACCGCCGCCCACCGGCGCGCCCTGGGCATACCGGATTCCGTTCTGTCGGCGGTCGGGTTGGCCGAAGGCATGGAGTTCGAGGAGTCGTGCCTGCCCGAGCAGGGTCGGCTGCTGGCGTTGCTCGCCGCCGGCGTCGGTGCCGGTTCCATCGGCGAGACGGGTACGGGCTGCGGTGTCGGTCTGGCGTGGATGGCCCATGCCGCACACCCGTCGGCGCGATTGACGAGCGTCGATCGTGACGAGCGGCGCGTCCAGGCCGTCCGCGAGGTGTTCGCCCGGCGCGACACCGGCCCGCGGGTGGAGGTCCTGCACGGCGAATGGCGGGCGCTCGCCGCGCACGCGCCGTTCGACCTGTTGGTGCTCGACGGCGGCGGGCACGGAAAGACCGGTGGCGACCTGATCGACCTCGATCAGTGGGTGCGGCCCGGCGGCATGGTGGTCATCGACGATTTCACGCCGTTCGGCGAGTGGCCGCCGCGGCACGGCCGGAGCGTGGACTCGGCGCGGTTGCACTGGCTGCAACACGACCGGTTGCTGGCGACCGAGATCGTGCTGACGCCGTCCGTCGCCACGATCGTCGGCCGATATCTGGGACCGGATCGGCGGCGTGACCGGAGCACGTGAACTGAGTGTCCCCCCGGTCGGCGACGCGCAGCGGCGAGGGCCGCCAGCGCGCAGGCGGAAGCATTAGCGGAAGCTGTCAAAGGCACCAACGTGCTCCCCGCGTCGGCTTCTGCTCGGCGGTTCCCCGTTGGCGGGTCATTGTCCTGATTGCGCGAGGCTGCGAGTGTCAGACGTGGGTTGTGACCATCAATGCTGGGATGGCTGGAGGGGACATGGGTTACGAGGTGATCGCGACGGAGGTCATGGCCCGTCCGACCGTGGTGGTCGCCGCGACAACCACGTGGCAGGAGTTCCCGACGCTGTGGAAGGACCTTCTCGACGAGGTGTGGACCTGCTTGCGTGCCGGAGGAGTCCACGGCGGCTGCCGCAACGTCATGCTGTACCGCGATGACGTGCCGCACGTCGAGGTCGGCGTCGAACTGAGTCGACCGGGTCCGCTCACCGGACGAGTGGTGGCCTCGACCCTGCCCGCGGGGCCGGTCGCGATGACCGTCCATCGCGGGCCGTATGCCGGTCTGGCGTCGGCGCACCGGGCCGTGCTCGACTGGTGCGCCGCGCAGGGACGTCAGCCGACCGGTCCACGATGGGAGGTCTACGGACCACATCGTGAAGATCCCGCCAAGGTCTGGACCGAGGTCTACTACCTGCTGATGTGACCGCTCCTCGGTGCCTGATCAGGGGTCCGCATCCGGAAGCTGTCGCATCGTCCATGGCGACGGTGGGGCCGGATCCTCAGCGAGGTGCAGGCCCCGGCCGACGGCGACCGACCGACTTCGGCGCGACGAGTCGGTACGACGTCTCCACCCACTCGGTGACCTGTCGCCACCGGTCCTCGGTGGCGTCCGGCGGGAGGGTGAGGGCGACCCATCCGTGCCGGCCGAGACCGTAGCCCGCGGGTCTCGCGTCGGGATCGGTGGCCACGACCGCGGCGGCTTCGTCCGGGGTGAGCTTGACCGTGAGGTGGTGCGCGTCGACGTCGCAGAAGACGAAGTTCTTGCCGCGGACGCGGAACGTCGGATGGTCGCCCCACTGCTCGACGTCGACGCGTTCGGCTTCCGGCAGCGCGGCCGCGATCTGTTCGAGCCGATCCATGTTGTTCATCGGGTTCTCCCGGAGGGCAGAAGATCGAATCCGACGCTTCGCAACCAGAGCGCCAGCACGTCGCCCAGTCGCTGGCGCTCCAGCCGGTAGTGCCGTTCCCGACCGACCGCGGATACCGTCACCAGGCCCGCCTTGACCAGGACGGCGAGGTGCCGGGTGGTGGTCGGCCAGGAGTGGGCGAACCGCCCATGGAGTTCTCCGGCGGTCAACGTGCCGTTGCGGGCGGCCAGCACCTGGAGGACGTGGCGCCGGGTGGCGTGTGCGAGGGCTTCGAAGACGTCGTCGAGGTCGTCGAGGTCGCGCAATCCGCGCGGCGGTTTGTCCGCCGGCGTCGCGGTCACGCGTCGGCGGATCGTCGCCGCAGGCTGAGGAACTCGAACGGCGACCCGCCGTTGCGGCCCTCGCACAACGGGCCCATCGCCTCCCAGACGCCGCTGACGAGCGGATGGGTGTGGGCGCGCCGGGTGGCGTCCTCGTCGACCCAGTCGAAGATCTCGACGACGATCGGTCCCTCCACCCCACGCTCGGAACCCACGTAGACCTCGGGTGCGCGGTCGGTCACCAGTTCCAGGTCCCGCAGGGTCGTCCAGTGCCGGTCGATGATCTCCAGAAACTCGTCCTCCCGGCCCGCGATGACGCGGTACCGGGCCAGGGAACTGATCGAATCGCTCATGGCGATAATATTTAGCACGCCGGCTAAATAAACGCCACCCGCCATGGCGTAGCCCCCGATTTGCGGATCTTGGACTCCGTGAGGGGTCAGGGCACCTCGTGCAGTCCAAGATCTGGAATACCGAGTTCGCAAATCGGGTGAAACGGTAGGGCCAAGTGGCCCGGGTCCGCGCGGGCGACGGCTGTCTCAGGGCAGCCTGATGCCGGCGTCGACCACCGGCAGGCGGGGGACCGGTGGCGGAGCCAGGCGGCCCTCGGCGAGGGCGCGCAGCTCGTCGCGGTCGTCCGGTAGGCCGTTGTAATCCAGCACCTCGGCCAGGTTCACGTTGAAGGTCCACGCGTTGTCGCTCTCGACGATCGCCTCGACCGCGACCCGCTGCGCCGGGGTCAGGTCCGCGCCGCGTTCGTAGGCGTCGACCGGGAACGCGATGTCGAGCAGGGCCGTCACCACCGACACCGCGTTGATGGCCGTCACCTCGTCGAGCGCGGCGGCGAGCCGGGTGACGTGGCCTTCGGACTCGGCGGCGGGCAGCAGCGCCAACGCGGTGCTGGCGTCGGCCGTCACCTCGCCGGTGCTGAACGCCAGTCCCGGGAAGTCGTCGAGACCGTCCTGTGTGGACAGTGCGGCGACGAGCACCTCGACGGCGGGGCCGTTGTCGCCCAGGTCCGGCTGCCGTAGCCAGGTGAGCGCGGCGCAGAACCGCAGCAGCGGGTCGTCGCCGCCGAGATGCTCGGCCAGCACGGCCCGTACGGCGTCGTCGGGTCGGTGCAGTGCGAGCCCCAGCAGGGCGTCGGCGCGCAGTTCCGGCAGCGGCTCGGAGCGCAGGCGATCGACCAGCGCCGCCCGCGCGGCGTCGCCGGGTGCCACCGCGAGCAGTTGCAGGGCACGGTCGCGGACCTCGGTGGACGGGTGCCCGGCCCACTCCGTCCACAGTGGAGTCGCCGCCGCCAGCACCGCCAGCACCTCGTGGTACGCGGGCTCGGTGCCGTTGGCGGCGAAGAATTCGGCGGGGTCGGCGTCGTCGGGCACCGCGACGTAGAGGTGCGCCAGCTCGTGCGCCGCGCCGAGCTGCCACTGGCGGGTGGCGATCGAGACGAGGAACCTGGTGGCGGCGACGGCGTGTTCGGGACGGTCGACGGTTCGCAGCGCGTCGACGATGAACCGCACGGTGGGCCCGGTGACCTCCTCGATCGTGCCCTGGTGCAACGCCGCGTCGTACATGTGGGTGATCGCGAGGTCGACGGCCAGCGGATCCGGGACGGTCAAGCCCTTCAGGTGGAACGGGAAGTGCTTGGCGCTGCCGAAGAAGGTGTCGAGGCCCGCCCAGTCGACCGTGTCGACGCCGGGCAGGTCGGCCGCCGCCCGCCACGGGTGCAGCACCTCGGCGATGCGGCCGAGGTCGCCCCGGCGGCGCAGGTCGAGCGGCTTGAACTTTACCGTGGCGCGTTCGGTGCCGTCGGGATTCAGCAGCCGCCACGGCCCGATCGGGCCGCCCTTCCCGCCGGCCCGCACGAGGCCCGTCGCCGTCGGTGTTCCGGTGCCGTCGACGGCCGTCCACCGCTCGACCGGTACCTCCTTGCCGGACTTCTTCCGGTAGGGCCCGGTGACCGGCTCCACGAGCGCCAGCCGGACATCGTCGTCGTCGAACCACTCCTCCCGGACGAACGCGTCGCCGCGGGTGGCGCGGGCGGTCGCGGCCGTTCCGTTCTCGTGGAACGTGGTCGTGGTGACCGTGCCGTCGGGCGCGTGCCGGACCTCCGTGTCGAGCACCCCGCGCTCGTACGTGCGGTGGACGGTGACCGTGCCGGCCGCGAACGTGGTCTCGACGTACGCGTCGTGGCGCAGATGGGGCTTGCAGATCCAGATCCGCCACGCTCCGTCGGCGGCACCGGTGGCGGGGTCGACGGCACCGACGTACCACGCCCCGTCGGTGCCGAACCCGGCGATCCACTCCGCCGCGGGGTCGACGTCGGGCCGGCGCTCCGGCGCGACCCGCGGATCGGCCAGAACCGGTGTCGTGCAAGGGTTCTCGACCAGCCGGTGGGCGAGGTCGGCGAAGCCCTCGTGGGCGGCGTGCGCGGCGGCACCGGGAGACGCGCCGAGACCGATCTCGATCAGCCGGTCGACCGCCTCGGCGTCGCCGTCGCGCCGGGCCTCGATCAGCGGGTTGCCCTTGTGGTGCACGCCCAGCGTCGCCACGACCGCGTTGTCGCGGTAGTACTCGACGTGGATCAGGTCGCCGTCCTTCGTCCAGTAGATCTGCAGGCCGACCCCGGTGACGCCGTTGGTCCACCGGCCGGCCTTCCACTGGCCCGCCGACGCGATGTACCACGTCTCCAAAGGCACGCCGGGCGGGCGTTCGGGCACGGGCGTTCCGAACGGGTCGAGTTCGACCCCGGCGGCGTCGTGGAACGCCTGCCGGTACGTGACGCCGGCCCGGGTGAGCCGGAACTCCGCCCGCTCGATCGCCGCCGGCATGCTGTCGAAGGGGATCTCGACCTCGCGGGTCGGATTCGCGGACCGGTGGGCGACGAGCCCCATCATCGCGCCGTCGTCGTACTCGGCGACCGTCGCCAGGCCGCCGTCGTCGTGGTAACGCCGCTTGGTGCCGTGGCACCTGCCGGCCCGCCAGGAGCTCTCCTCGACGAACGTGCCGTCGCCCCGCCACAGCCGCCAGTCGCCGTGCAGCTCGCCGTCGACCCGGACGCCGAGCCCCCACTCGTCCCAGTCGGGAAGGTACTCGGCCGCTTCGGGCACGGTGTCGGGACGTCGCACGGCTTCTCCTCGGGCGGACGGCGTTGATCCACGCGGGAGTTTAGGTCGGCGTCTCGGGAAACGGCCCGCCCGAAAGGGCAGTCACGAGGAGGCCGGCGGCGGCCAGGACGGGCAGGCCGAGCAGGAAGGGGGCATGGAGTCCGAGGTGGTGTGCGGCGAGACCGCCGAGGCCGGCCCCGATCACCGAGGCGGCGGTGATGACGGTGCGGTTGATGCTGGTGACCCGGCCGAGCAGGTCCGACGGCACGGCGCGCTGGATGGTCGTGCGTGCCTGCACGTTCCAGATCGCGAAGGCCATGCTGCTGGTGGCCAGGACGGCGGCGGTGACGGTCACCGAGCCCGTGGTGCCCAGCGCCAACTGGCCCGCCGCCGCCAGGGCCAGGCAGCCCAGAGCGGTGATCCTGGCGCCGAACCGTCGGCTGACGGTGGCGGCGAGGAGTCCACCACCCAGCCCACCGAGGGCCCCGACGGCGAGCAGGATCCCGTACCAGGCCGGGCTCAGGCGCAGGATCTCGTGCACGTAGAGGACGAGCAGCGTGAACCAGGCGCTGTCGGTCATGGCCAGGGCGGCGCTGGTCGCCGGCACCGGCCAGAAGGCGCGGTGGTCGCGCAGCCACCGCAGGCCGGTACTGATCGGCGACCGCGGCCGCGGTGAACCGGTCGCGGCAGCGGCGTTCGTCGTCCGGACGAGCGCGGGGATGCCGGCGACGAGGGCGACCGCGACGGCCAGGGTTCCGCCGTTGACGGCGAACGGCAGCACGAGGGCGACGCCGAACAGGTAGCCGCCCAGCGGCGGACCGACGAACTCGTTCCCGGCGATCTCGGCGGTCACCAGCCGCCCGTTGGCCCGGTCGAGCTGGTCGGGGCTCACGATCGAGGGGACCAGGGTGCTGGCGGTCGTGTCGCGGACGACCTCGGCGATCCCGGACACGAACACGACGAGGTACAGGACGCCGATCGTCGCCCAGCCGCCGGCGATCAGGCCGATCAGCCCGGACAGCAGGGCGAGCCGGACGACGTCGACGGCGACGATGAGCCGCCGGCGATCGAAACGATCGGCGAGCGACCCGGCCGTCAGCCCGAACAGGAGGCCCGGAAGCTGGCCGGCCACGGCCACACCGGAGATCAGCACCGGGTTGTGCGTCAGGGTGACGGCCAGCAGCGGGAACGCCGCCGACCGGATGCCGTCACCGAGGTTGGACAGCACGGTGGCCGACCACAGCCGCCGATACGGTGCACCCAGCGCCAGGGTCGCCATTCCCGCCTCCCGGTTAGCACTCTCCCCTTGAGAGTGCTAACCGTATCAACGCGGGTCTACCGGTACGGGGAGAAGTCGGGTGGACGCTTCTCGGCGAACGCCTGTGCGCCCTCCATGCCCTCGGCCGAGTGGGTGAACAACTCCAGGCCGTCGAACGCCAGGTGCGACAACCCGGCCAGGTGGTCGCTGTCGGCGTTGAAGGAATGCTTGAGGAACTTCAGCGCGGTGGGGGAGTAGGACGCCATCGTGCGTCCCCATTCCCGGGCCTTGTCGATGAGCTGATCGGCCGGGACCACCTCGTTGACGAGGCCCCAGCGCTCGGCGGTCGCGGCGTCGAACAGGTCGAGGAGGAACCAGATCTGCCGCGCCCGTTTCTCGCCGACCACCCGCGCCAGGTACGCCGAGCCGAAACCGGCGTCGAACGAGCCGACGCGGGGGCCGCTCTGCCCGAACCGGGCGTGCTCGGCGGCCAGCGACAGGTCACAGAGGACGTGGAGGACGTGCCCGCCCCCGATCGCGACGCCGTTGACCGCGGCGATGACGGGCTTGGGGATGTCGCGGATGATCCGGTGCAGCCGCTCGATCTCGAACGTGCCCCACTCGGTCTCGCCGTAGCCCCCGGTCTCCGCCCGCTCCTTGACGTCTCCGCCGGCGCAGAACGCCTTGTCGCCGGCTCCGGTCAGGACGACGCACGCCACCCGCTTGTCGGCCCACGCGTGCTTGAACGCGCTGATCAACTCGTCGACGGTACGGCCGCGGAAGGCGTTGTACCGCTCGGGCCGGTTGATCGTGATGATCGCGACGGGGTCGCCGTCACGCACCTCGTACACGACGTCGGTGAACTCCTCAAGCTTCACCCGGCCGACCCTACCGGTATGACACGATCTTGACGGTCGTCACGTGAGCTTGACACGATGGACCGGTGCGTACGTGCCTGGTCACCGGTGCCGGTCGCGGCATCGGCCGGGCCGTGGCGCACCGGCTCGCGGCGGAGGGGCACCGCGTCGCGCTCACGGCCCGTACGGCCGACCAGCTTCGGGAGGTCGCCGCGGCGTTGCCGGGGCCGTCGCTGGTGCTCCCCGCCGACATCACCGTGGCGGCGGCGGTCGAGGAGACGTTCGCCGCCGTCGAGGACCGCTGGGGCGGTGTCGACGTGCTCGTCGCGAACGCCGGTGCGGGCGCGTCGGCGAAGCTGGCCGACACCACCGACGACATGTGGCAGGCACAACTCGACCTGCTGCTCACGGCGCCGTTCCGGTGCGTCCGGCGGGCGGTGCCCGGCATGGTCGGGCGCGGGTGGGGACGCATCGTGGTGGTCGCGTCCGTGGCGGCCAAGCGCGGCGAGCCGTACGTCGCGGCGTACACCGCGGCCAAGCACGGCGTGCTGGGGCTCGTCCGGGCCGCGGCCGCCGAACTCGCCGGCACGGGCGTGACGGTCAACGCGGTGTGCCCGGCGTACGTCGACACCCCGATGACCGACGCGACCGTGGCCTCGATCGCGCGAAGAACCGGCCGGACGCCGGAGGACGCGCGGGCCGCGCTCGCCGCGCGACAGCCCATCGGGCGGCTCGTCACACCCGACGAGGTCGCCGAGGCGGTGTGGTTCTGCGTCGCCAACGGCGCGGTCACCGGGCAGGGCCTGAACGTCGACGGTGGCGCCGTCCAGTCCTGAGGAGGGTACCGATGGAACGGGTCAACCCGGCCGAACTGGGTCCGCCGTCCGGTTTCTCGCACGCGGTGTCGGTGGACGGTGCCGGTCGCCTGGTGTTCCTCGCCGGCCAGACCGCCCTCGACGCGCAGGGCCGGGTCGTCGGCGACGACGTCGTGCAGCAGTTCGAGCGCGCCCTGGCCAACCTCCTGCGCGCGCTCTCCGCGTGCGGTGGCGAGCCGGCCCACCTGGCCAGCCTGACCGTCTACATCGTCGACATGGACGACTACAAGGCCCGCGCCCGCGACATCGGGGCGGTGTGGCGCCGGCTGGTCGGCCGCGAGTACCCGGCGATGGCGGGCGTGGGGGTGGCCCGCCTCTGGGACGCCGAGGCGCTGGTGGAGGTCCAGGGAATCGCGGTGGTTCCCTAACGTGCCGTCACGTCGCGGACGTGGCGCTGCGCCGGGACGTGCAGCGTGCGCTCGATCGAGTCGAACAGGTCGGCGGCGCGGGCGCCGTGCCAGTTCCGTGGTAGCAACTCGACGGGCAACCCCGGGTCGAGGAACGGCAGCCGGCGCCAGTCGGTGAGCGCCCGCACGTAGTCGGCGAAGGCGCGACCGTCGTCCGGCGAGCGGCGGCGGCGCCAGCGGGCCTGCACCGGCTGCCAGGTCGTGCGGAACTCGTCGTACATGCGCTGCAGGACGCCGAGGTTCCACCACTGCTCGACGCAGGCGCGCACGTCGGCGAAGGCGAGGTGGTCGGCGCGGAACAGGGTGACGTAGGGCGTCATCTCCAGGCGCTCCAGCGTCTCGCGCGCCTCGTCGTAGAGGTGGGCGGGCGCGATCCACACGCCCGGTGCGGCGGTGCCGAAGCCGAGCCACGTGAGCTTCGAGCGCAGGATGTGCCGGCGGTCGCGCTCCGACTCGGGCACCGAGTAGACCACCAGCACCCACCCGTCGGACACCCGGGACTCCGGCCGCTGGAAGATGCGCCGGTCGCCCTCCGTGAGGATCTCCCGGGCCCGCGCCGACAGTTCGTAGCCGGCGGCGCCGTCGACCTTCGCCGCCGCCAGCATGCCCCGGTGCTTCAGCCGGGAGATGGACGAGCGCACCGAGGGCTCGTCGACGCCGAGTTCGGCCATGAGCCGGATGAGCGACGCGACGGACAGCCAGCCGCCGGCGTCGCGCGCGAACGCGCCGTACGTCGTGACGATGAGCGCCCGCGGCTTCGGGCCCGAGCGCTGTTCGTCCACCGTCGTCACGGAAGAACAATAGCGTCCGCTTGACTGTCGTCACGAGAGTGACAGACTGGTCCACGACATGGGACGACCTACGAGGTGACTCATGGAGCCGTCGGTACACATCGACACCTTCTGCCGAGACAACCTTCCGGCGCGCGACGAGTGGCCGGAGCTGATCGAACTGCCCTACCCGGCCCGCCTCAACTGCGCCACGGAACTGCTCGACGGCACGATCGAGCGGTACGGCGGCGACCGGCGCTGCCTGCTCTCGCCGACGGAAACGTGGTCCTACGACGACCTGCGTCGCCGCGCCGACGGCGTGGCGCGCGTGCTCGTCGAGGAGCTGGGGCTCGTGCCCGGCAACCGGGTGCTGCTGCGCGGTCCGAACAGCCCGTGGCTGGTGGCCTGCTGGTTCGGGGTGTTGAAGGCCGGCGGCGTGGCCGTCGCCACGATGCCCCTGCTCCGCTCCGCCGAGCTGTCGGTGATCCGGGAGATGGCCCGTGTCGACCTGGCGCTGTGCGACCACCGCTTCACCGAGGCCCTCGCGTCGATCCCGGGATTGCGCGTCGTCACCTACGGGTCCGATGCCACCGACGACCTGGCGCAGCGGGCCGAGGCCGGCCCGGCGGGCGTCACCGCGGTCGACACCGCCGCCGACGACGTCGCGCTGATCGCGTTCACCTCCGGCACCACCGGCCGGCCCAAGGCGACGATGCACTTCCACCGCGACGTGCTCGCGATCGCCGACACGTTCAGCCGACACGTGCTCGAGCCGACCAGCGACGACCTGTTCACCGGCACCCCGCCGCTCGCGTTCACGTTCGGCCTCGGCGCCCTCGTCGTCTTCCCGCTGCACGCCGGCGCGGCCACCCTGCTGCTGGAGGCGGCGACGCCGGACGTGCTCGCCGACGCCATCGCCGAGCACGGCGTGACGGTGCTGTCCACCGCACCGACCGCGTACCGCGCCATGCTGGCCGCCGGCAAGGCGGACCGGCTCGCGTCGCTGCGCCGGTGCGTGTCCGCCGGTGAGGCCCTGCCGCAGGCGACGTGGCAGGCGTTCCACGACGCGACGGGGGTGCGGATCATCGACGGGATCGGCGCGACGGAGATGCTGCACATCTTCATCGCCGCCGCCGGCGCGGACATCCGGCCGGGCTCGACGGGCCGGCCGGTGCCCGGGTACGACGCGCGCGTCGTCGACGACGAGGGCAGGCCGGTGCCGGACGGCGAGATCGGGCGGCTGGCCGTGCGCGGCCCGACCGGCTGCCGCTACCTCGCCGACGAGCGGCAGCGCGTGTACGTGCAGCACGGCTGGAATCTCACCGGCGACACGTACGTGCGCGACGCCGACGGCTACTTCTGGTACCAGGCACGGTCCGACGACATGATCATCTCGTCCGGCTACAACATCGCCGGCCCGGAGGTGGAGGAGGCGTTGCTGCGCCACCCCGACGTGGTCGAGTGCGGCGTGGTCGGCGCGCCCGACGACGTGCGCGGCACGTCGGTGGTCACGGCGTACGTCGTGCTGCGGGCGGGAGTGGTCGGGGACGACGCGAAGGCCAAGGAGTTGCAGGACTTCACCAAGGCGACGATCGCTCCGTACAAGTACCCGCGGCGGATGGAGTTCGTCGAGGCGCTGCCGCGCACGAACACCGGCAAGCTCCAGCGGTTCCGGCTGCGGGCGATGGCCCGAGGGTGAGCACATGCGCATCGCGGTGATCGGCGGTGGCCCGGGCGGGTTGTACTTCTCCGCTCTGGCCAAGCAGTTGGGTCCCGGACACGAGATCACCGTGTGGGAGCGCAACGCCCCCGACGACACGTTCGGCTTCGGCGTCGTCTTCTCCGACGAGACCCTCGGCGGGATCGAGCACGCCGACAAGGCCGTCTTCGACGCGATGCAGCGCGAGTTCGCCCGGTGGGACGACATCGACGTGCACTTCCGCGACGAGGTGCAGACGAGCGGCGGGCACGGCTTCGCCGCGATGAGCCGCCGGCGACTGCTGGAGATCCTGCAGGCGCGGTGCCGCGAGCTGGGCGTCACCATGCACTTCCGCACCGAGGCGCCGAGCGCCGACGAGCTGTCGGCGACCTTCGACCTCGTCGTGGCCAGCGACGGGCTCAACTCGGTGATCCGGGCCAAGTACGCCGACACGTTCCGGCCGAGCCTGGACGTGCGGCACTGCAAGTACATGTGGCTCGGCACCGACCTCGTGTTCGACGCGTTCAAGTTCTACATCCGCCAGACGCCCCACGGCGTCATGCAGATCCACGGCTACCCGTACGACGCCACCGGCTCGACGTTCATCGTCGAGATGCACGACAGCGTGTGGCGGGCCGCCGGCTTCGACGCGCACGCCGCACGGGAGTTCCGGCCCGGGCAGAGCGACGAGGACTCGATCGCGCGCGTCCGCGAGTTGTTCGCCGACATCCTCGACGGGCATGCGGTGTACGCGAACAACTCGCGGTGGATCAGCTTCGCGACCGTCCGCAACGAGACGTGGCGGCACGGCAACGTCGTGCTGCTCGGCGACGCGGCGCACACCGCGCACTTCTCCATCGGCTCGGGTACGAAGCTGGCCATGGAGGACGCGCTGGCGCTCGCGGCGTGCCTGCACGAACAGTCCACAGTGGACGCGGCGCTGTCGGCCTACGAGACCGAGCGCCGGCCGGTGGTGCTCTCGACCCAGCGCGCGGCGCAGGCGAGCCTCGAGTGGTTCGAGAATCTCCCGCAGTACGTCCACCAGGAGACGCCCCAGTTCGCGTTCAACATCATGACCCGCAGCCGGCGGGTCACCCACGGGAACCTGCGGCTGCGCGACTCGCAGTTCGTCGAGGGCGTCGACGCGTGGTTCGCCCGCGGCGCCGGGTCGGGCGACGTGCGGCCGCCGATGTTCCAGCCGTTCCGGCTGCGCGGCCTGGAACTGAAGAACCGGGTGGTCGTCTCCGCGATGGACATGTACCGCGCGGTGGACGGCCTACCGAACGACTTCCACCTCGCCCACCTCGGCGGCAAGGCGCTCGGCGGAGCCGGTCTGGTGATGACCGAGATGGTGTGCGTCTCCGAGACCGGACGCATCACACCCGGCTGCACCGGCATGTACCGGCCCGCGCACGAGGCCGCGTGGCGACGGATCGTCGAGTTGGTGCACACCGAGTCCACCGCGAAGATCGGCTTCCAGGTGGGTCACTCGGGCCGGAAGGGCTCGACCAGGCTGATGTGGGAGGGCATCGACGATCCGCTGCTCGACGGCAACTGGGAGGTCGTCGCGCCGTCGCCGTTGCCGTACCGGCCCGGCGTCAACCAGGTGCCCCGCGAACTCACCCGGGCCGACCTGGACAGGATCCGCGCCGAATTCGTCCGGGCCACCCGGATGGCCGCCCGGGCCGGGTTCGACCTGCTCGAACTGCACTGCGCGCACGGGTACCTGCTGTCCAGCTTCATCTCGTCGGTCACCAACCGCCGCACCGACTCCTACGGCGGATCGCTGGCGAACCGGCTGCGGTATCCGCTGGAGGTCTTCGACGCGGTGCGGGCGGTGTGGCCGGAGGACCGTCCGATCTCGGTGCGCATCTCGGCCACCGACTGGACCAAGGGCGGCATCACCGGCGAGGACGCCGTGGAGATCGCCGCTGCGTTCGCCGCCGCCGGTGCCGACGCCCTCGACGTGTCGACCGGGCAGGTGACGCCGGACGAGCGGCCCGAGTACGGCCGCTCCTACCAGACCCCGTACGCCGACGCGATCCGCAACCGGGTGGGGATCGCGACGATCGCCGTGGGCGTGATCAGCTCCTACGACGACGTGAACTCGATCCTGCTGGCCGGCCGGGCCGACCTGTGCGCGATCGGCCGGGCCCACCTGTACGACCCGAACTGGACCCTGCACGCGGCGGCCGACCAGGGCTACCAGGGGCGGGGCGCCGACTGGCCGGTCCCGTGGCGGGCCGGTAGCCGCAGCCCGCAGACCGGGCGCAGCGACGGGCCGAAGCCGCGGCTGCAACTCATCCGGGCCGGCGTCACCGGCACCCGGCACGCCCGGTGGCGGCCGGCATGAGGTGCCGGCTCACGGCCACGCCACGGTGGTCGAGCGACAGTTTCGACTCTATCGCCCGCGAGGCGAGCCTGAAGTCGTCGAAGATCAGAAACCCGCGCGCGGCGACGGGCCCGGTGCCGGAAAGGAGACGGTGACCTCCAGCCCGCCGCCGGCCCGCGGTTCGAGGGTCAGCCGTGCGCCGTGCGCGGTCGCGACCGCGTCGACGATGGAAAGGCCGAGACCGAGGCCGTCGCCGGTGCGGTCCGGGGCGAGGCGTTGGAAGGGTTGCAGTAGCCGGGCCAGGTCGGCCGGCTGGACGTCCGGCCCGGTGTTGGCGACGCACAACGTCGGCCTTCCCCCGGGCCGGCCGGTGCGGACGTCGACCTGCCCGCCCGCGACGTTGTGACGCACCGCGTTGTCGACGAGGTTGGTGACGAGGCGCCTGGCCAGATGCGGGTCTCCGACGGCCGACGCCGGGTCGAGAGCGCAGGTGAACCGCGGCCCGTCGACGGCGGTCGCGAGGATGTCGTCGGCGGTCGCGACGACCTCGCCGGCCACCTCCGCCAGGTCGAACTCCTCCTGGCGGGTCAGCCCGCCCTCGCTGCGGGCCAGGGTGAGCAGCGCATCGAGGATGCGCTCCTGCTGCGTCCCGGCCGCGAGTGCGCGTTCGCACGCCCTGCGCCAGGACGCGGCGCTCGGGTCGGGGTCGATGAGCGCCGCCTCGAGATGGGCGCGCTGAACGGTGAGCGGGGTGCGCAGTTCGTGGGCGGCGTTGGCGACGAACCGGCGCTGCGCCGTGAAGGAGCTTTCCAGCCGGGCGAGCAGCTCGTCGAAGGTGTCCCCGAGACGGGTGAACTCGTCGGGCGGGCCGGACAGAGCGAGCCGTTGGTGCAGGTTGCCGGCCGAGATCCGGCGCGCCGTCGCGGTGATGGTGCGGACCGGCCGGAGCACCCGGCCGGCCAACAGCCAGCCGAGTCCGAGCGAAACGACGGTCATGATGCCCAGGGTGATCGCGCCCTGGGTGAGCAGATGGTGCACGGTGGCGTCGTGCTGCCGGTCTGCCAGGTCGGCCGGAGTCGGCACGGCGGGCAACTGGCCGCCGTCCGGTTGGTTGGAGAAGAGGTACCGCACGGCCACCGGTCGGTCCGCGACGAAGAGGTAGGTGAGCGCCACCAGGATGACGCCGGACGCGAAGATCAAGGCGCCGCAGAGGAGGGTGAGCCGCAGCCGGACCGTGCCCCGGAACATGCTCAGATCCGGTATCCGGCCCGGTGCACGGTCTCGATCAGCGGTGGTTCACCGAGCTTGCCGCGCAACCGCCGGATGGTGACCTTGACGGTTGTCGTGAACGGGTCGGTCTGCTCGTCCCACACCGAATCGAGCAGTTCCTCCGCACCGACGACCCTGCCCTCGGCGGCGAGTAGATGTTCCAGGACCGCGAACTCCCTGGCGCTCAACGGGATCCGCCGACCGCCGCGGGTGGTGATCCGCCGCGCCGGATCGAGCCGCAGATCCGCCTTGACCAAAACCGGAGGCAGCGGCGTGCCGCGGCGGCGGGCGAGGGCCCGGACCCGGGAGATCAACTCGGCGAGCGCGAAGGGCTTGGGCAGGTAGTCGTCGGCGCCGAGCGCGAAGCCGTCGACCCGATCCTCGACGGTCCCCGACGCCGTCAGCATCAGCACCCGGCCCGGATACCGCTGTTCGGCCAGGAGCCGGCACACCTCGTCACCGTGCAGCACCGGCAGGTCGCGATCGAGCACGACCACGTCGTAACCGGTGACGCCGGTGCGCTCCAGGGCGGCATCACCGTCGAGAGCGACATCGACGGCCATACCCTCCCGCCGCAGAACCATGGCCACGGTGTCGGCCAGTTCGACGTGATCCTCGACCAGCAGCACCCTCATGACCGGACAGTGTTTCAAATCGCCGGTTACAACGAGGTGACAAAGTGGATCACCGTGACGTCACCGGTGCCCGTGTACAAACCGCAGACATGACGATCACCCGACGAACGGTTCTCCTTGGTGCCACACTGCTCGGCTGCGCCGCGGGCTGTTCCCCGGCCGCACCCCGGCCGCGCGGGACCGCCATCGCGGCGGCCTCGGCCTCCCCGCCGGGCCCGGCGGGCCCGAAAGGGCCGGCCGACACCCAGCTCGCGGCCGACACGACCGTCGCACTGGGCTCGTTCCAGCACATCGGGACCGTCGAGGCGATGCTGAACGGCAAGGGGCCGTACCGGTTCGGCCTCGACAGCGGATCCAGCGCGGCCGTGAATCTCAGTCCTGACCTCGGCCGCGACCTGCCGCAGATCGGCAGCGTCCAGAACGGTCCTCCCGGCAGCCAGGGCCGCCCTCCGTCGCCCCTGGTGCGCGTCGACTCGCTCGCCATCGGGGCGGCCCGGTTCAGCGGCGTCGAGGCGGTCGCCGAACCCGGGCCGCCCGGCGTCGACGGCATGATCGGCGTCCTGCTGTTCGAGAAGCTGACCGCGACCCTGGACTACCGGCGTCAGACCCTGCAGTTGTCCAACCGCCGGCTGTCCGATGGGCCGCATGTTGTCGCGTTCACCCTCGACCACGGCATCCCCAATATCGACATCCGCGCCGGTGACAAGACGCTGACGGTCACCGTCGACACCGGCGGACCCGGCGTTCTCGACGTGCCGGCAACGGCCGGCCTGCCGTTCCGCGGCGCCCCCACGCCGGCCGGATCCGGCCGCATCGGCGACACCACGTTCACGATCCGCGCGGCACCGCTGGACGGCGACCTGGTCGTGGCGGGCTGGACCAAACAGGCGCCGACCGTGCGCATCGTGGACGGCGTCCCCGTCGCCAGCATCGCGGCCGCGTTCCTGCGCGACTACGTCATCGCCTTCGACCTTCCGGCCAACCGTCTCGCCCTGACCCAGTGACCGGCAATCGGGCCGGATCAGGCGTCGGCGAGCGCGCCCGGATCGGCGGGCGCCGCGGGCCGTGGCTGCAACGGGCAGGGTGACGATCCCTGGTCGTGGCGGTGCCGGCCGATGTCGGCGAGGTGTTGCACCGCGGCCACCAGGTCGCGGTTGGTGAACGGCTTGAGCCTGACGTCACACACTCCGGCGGCGGCCGCGCGGGGATCACCACGTTGCAGGGAACCGCTGAGGATCAGGATCGGCACGCCCCGCTCGACGGGATGCCCGCGCAACGCCTCGGTGAGCTCCAGGCCGGTCAGGCCGGGCATGTCCAGGTCGGTCAACACCACGTCGGGGTGCTGGGCGACGGCCAGGTCCAGGGCGGTGGTTCCGTCGGGCGCGGTCACGACGTCGAAGTTGGCCACGGTGAGAACCCGCTTCAGCACCATGCAGACATCGGCGTTGTCCTCCGCAATCAACACCATGGCCATGACTCGGTGTCCTCATTCCGGCCGCGATCGGCGACGGCTGTTGACCATCCTTCGCCGGCCGGTGCCGTCACTCCGCTCAGCAATGGAACTACACCCGAACGGCACCGTTCTAGTCACCTGTAGCCGTGGGGCGGGGGAGATGGACGGTGATCGTGGTGCCGCCGGTGTTGGGGTTGTGGATGGTGATGGTGCCGTGGTGGGCGTCGACGATGGCGCTGGCGAGGGTGAGGCCGAGCCCGGTGCCGGGAATCGAGGTGTGCGCGGCGTTGCTGGCGCGGTAGAAGCGGCGGAACAGCCGGTGGCGCTCGGCTGCGGGGACGCCGATCCCGTGGTCGGTGACGGTGAGTTCGACGGTGGTGGGCGCGGCCGTCAGCGTCAGGTGCACGTCGCCGCCGTGCGGGCTGTACTTGATCGCGTTGTACAGCAGGTTGTCCACGACCTGGCGGAGCCGGCGCGGGTCGCCGGGCACGGTCAGGGTGGGGGGCGTGGTGGTGTGCAGGTGGACGCCGCTGGCGGCGGCGGCCGGGCCGACCGCGTCGAGGGCCGCGGTGACGAGGGCGGGCAGGTCGACGTCGGTGGACCGGAGGGGGTCCTCGCCGGTTTCCAGGGCGGCCAGGTCGAGCAGTCCGACGACGACCGTGTTGAGCCCGATGGCGTTTCGCGAGATGACCTCGACGAGTTCGCGGCTGTCCGCGGTGAGGGTGGGGTCTTCGAGCAGCAGTTCGGTGTAGGAGAAGATCGACGTCAGCGGGGTGCGGATGGCATGGCCGGCGAGGGCGACGAAGTCGTCCTTGGCGTGGGCGAGCTGGCCGGCGAGGTCGCTGGCGTGGTGCCGGGTGAGGAAGTGCCCGATCTGCTCGGCGACGGCGTCGAGCAGGCCGGCGACCAGGAACTCGTCATCCTCGGCACGGCTGGTCAGGCAGGCGATCAGCCCCGGCGTCCCCCCGTCCCCGCCCGCACCACCGCCCGGGTCGATCGCGGCGAGCATGGCGGTTCTCAGCCCGCGTCCGGCGCAGGCGGTCGTGAAGACGCGGAGCGGCTCGGACTGCTGTTGCGGTGTGCGGGTCAGGTCGGGCAACCAGAGCGACGTGCCGGTCTCGACGAGCTCGGCGAGGCCGGCCAGGTCGCGGGGGATCACGTCGGGAATGAGGTCGTCGAGGTCGACGCCCGGCGCGCTCCATCGGGCGACCTGGCGCAGGGTGTCCGGATTGACGGGATCGACCAGCCACAGCGAGGTGAACGACCAGCCCAGTACCTCGCCCAGATGCTCGACCAGCTCCGGCGCGGCCTGATCGAGGGTGTCGGCGTCGGCGAGGATGCGCGCGATGGCCAGTTCGCCGTCGCGGAGGCGTTCGGCCCGCAGCCGGTCGGTGATGTCGGAGATGGTGGAGACCGCGCCGAGGCGCTGCCCGTCGGCGGCGAGGATGGGAGCGCTGTTGGTGAGCAGGTAGCGGTCGGGTCGGTCGGGTGTCCGCACGACGGTGCGGAAATCGCGGACGTGTTCCCCGCGCAGCGCCCGGGCCGCCGCGGTGTCGTCCGGTGCGACGGGTTGCCCGTCGAGGTGGTAGAGCCGTTGCTGCACCATGGCCAGGGCCTGCTCCGGCGTCGCGTCGTCGAGCCGGGGGTCGATGTGGCGCAGGATGCGGTTGAACAGCACCGGCCGGCCGGAGCTGTCCACCGCGAGCACGCCGACCTGGACGGCGTCGAGCAGCGCGGTGATGAACCCACCTCGAACCTCGGACCGGACGGCGGCGTTCACCCCGCCGTCGGCGGCAATGCCGTCGGCCGTTCTGTCGGCCGTTCTGTCGGCCGTTCCGTCGGCCGTGTCGTCGGCCGTGGAGGTGGCGGCCGTGGCGGGTTCGGCCAACGCGGCCATGGCGGTGTCGACCGGGTCGTCGGCCGGGATGGGCCCGATCAGGGCGGCGATCTCGACGAGAGTGGACTGCTCCTGGTCCGTCCAGTGCCGCGGTCGCGTGTCGACCACGGTCAGCGCGCCGACCGGCCGGTCCCGGGTGTCCCGGAGCGGGACGCCGGCAAAGGCCCGCACTCCGTGCTCGGCGACCAGCCGGTGGGTCCGCAGCGTCCGGTCGGTGGTCATGTCGTCGACCGCCACCGGATGGTCGGCGGCCACGACATGGCGGCACAACGAGTAGTCCCGGGCCGCGCGACGGCCCAGGAATTGTTCGGGCAGGCCGTGCGCGCCGAGGAAGTCGTCGCGGGCGCCGCCGACCACGGTCACCAGGCCGGTGGGGGTATCGAGTAATCGGGCGGCGAGCCGGGCGATGCCGTCCAGCGGAATCGACAGGCCGGGCAGGACCCGGCGGGCCCGGCGCGCGGCGGCCACTCGGGACGCACTACCGAGGACCGCGCCGTCGGCGTCCGACATGATCATCACTCTCCTCAAGGTCGGCAACCGCTACCCCCCTCCGGAACCGGGACAAACCTCGGCCGCCCGGAATCACCCGGCCGGGTGACGCACACGCGGCAACTCACGGGTAGCGCAGCCCGCCGGCCTCCGCGACGTTGACGCGCGCGGCGTTGACGGCGTACGCGTAGGCGTCGTAGCCGGTCTCGGTGGGATGGAACGAGATCTGCACCTCCGGAACGATGAACGAGTGGATCCAGGCGTCCCTGTCGAGGGCGCCCGCGCAGGCGCCGTGGCCGGCGAACCGCTCCGCCGGTTTGTAGGCGACCGATGTCACCCCGGCCTCCTGTGCGGCGGAGTCGATCACGTCGTTCATGAGCAGGCCCATGTCGCGGATCATGACCTTGTCCTCGCGGCTGAGGGTGAGCTCGGTGTCGTCGAGACAGACGTCGTCGGGGTCGATGAGAAGCGGGTAGCCGACGGCGTAGATGTCGGCGCCGGGCAGCTCCGCCCGGAGCTTGGTGTAGAGCTCGACCAGTCGGGTCCGGACGATGCCGTTGATCCTGTCGGTGATCTCCTGCCGCTGCCCGGCGCAGTCGGGCCCGATGAGCAGGCAGTTCACCAGCGCGCCGAAGAATCCGGCGTCGTTGCCACCGGCGGTCACGGTGACCATGGTGGACCCGCGGGCGTGCACCGCCCGCAGGTCCGGCAGCTGCTTGTCGATGACGTCGCGGGCGGTGTTGCCGCCGCACGCCAGCATCCGCGCGGACGCCTCCCACGACGCGGTGATCTCCAACGGCCAGGCGAACGGCGAGCGGAGGCAGTACGTCTCGTCGAGGAAGCCGCCGGTGCCGGCGGAGAACGAGTCGCCGAGGGCGAAGTAGTTCGTGTAGGCCGGGGTGCCCTTGGTGCGGATGTCGACCTGGTTCGACTTCGTGCCGTCCAGGCCACCGTTGACCGGCACGATCCGGAACCGGTACCACGTACCGGGGTTCAGCAGTTCGACGGTGAACGAGTTCGTCGGGTGCGGCAACGCGTACGGCAGGCGGTTCCACGAGTTGCCTTCCTCGCCGCAGGCGAGTTCGCCGCGCAGCTCGCACATCTCGATCATGTAGCCGGAGGCGTTGGACACCGTGCTCCACAACAGCCGCACGTCGTGTTGCGTCTCGCCGATCACGCCGACGATCTCGGGCTGTCCGACCGGGGGAGTGCCGGGAACCGTCGCCCGGCCGACCGCTCCGCCGTGCCCGACCATGACGCCCTTGAGCGGCACCGCCCGGTACTCGATGGTCCAGCCGGCCGGCAGGGGTTTCGCCGTCCAGGTCGTGCCGGTGAGCGGTACCGGGAGCGGCTTGAAGATCCCCTCGCCGATGCTGACGATGCGTTGCTCGATGTAGATGGCGTTGGCGCCGGGGGTCCTGGCCCAGGTGAGGGTGATGCCGCCGGCGACCGGGCGCGCGGTGACGGCGCCGCCGCCGCCGGCGCCCCAGACGACGAAGTCGGGGATCGTTCCGTAGGCGCGGCCGATGCCGAGTTGGCTGAGACCGTCGGCGAACTTGGCGGCGATCCGCACCTCGCCGGTCGAGTTCGGGTGGACGCCGTCCCAGGTGTGCCGGACCGGATCCCAGCCGGCGTCGGTGTTCGCGATGACGACCCGGGAGCGGCTGGTGGAGAGCCGGTTCGCGAGCGCGTCGTACTGGCGGTTGACCTCCGCGATCAGACCGGCGTCGATGACCGTTCTGCGCCACAGGTCGCCGCGGGTGAGGACGTGCCCGAGCACGATGTCGAGGTCGGGGTTGGCCGACCGGGCGTTGGCGATGAGCCGTTCCATGTCGGCGGCCAGCCCCACCGGGGTCTGGCCCAACCAGGCCAGGTCGTTGATGCCCAGCAGCACCGTCATCGTGGTCGCGTCGGACGAGGCGACGGCCGCGGCGATCGTGTCCTTCTCGGCGGAGACCGCCCGGCCCCACAACGCGTGGTGCTGGCGGTCGAAGTTCGCGTCGAGGTAACTCTGCGAGCCGCTGCGGCCGTTGACGTTGTCGTACAGGTCCGTCCGGTCGCCGACGAAGTCGACGGTGCCGGGGGCGACGGCGGCGAGGTGCTTCGCGAGGCGGTACCGCCAGGTGTAGTCGCTGGCCGAGCCGTGGGTGATCGAGTCGCCGACGATCAGCAGGCGCGTCGACGGAGCCGCCCGGGCCGGCAATGCCCACAGGGGCACGGTCGCGAGGCAGACGACGACAGTGACGACACGGGTGACGACACGGGCGACGAGACGGGCCGGGGCACGCATGGCGGCCACCGTAGGGAACCTCCGTACATGTTCCGTACATTTACGGAGATCCGGCCGCCGGGTGCGCGCGAACAGGTGATGTAGCACGGGGTCCACTTCACGCCACCCGGAGATTCTCATGCGCAGACGCGTTGTTCCGGCTGCCCTCGCCGCGGTGCTCGGCGCGGCCCTGCTGGTGCTGGCCGGCCCGGCCACGCCGGCGAGCGCCAGCAGCGTCAACTCCTGGGCGTACGCGTACGTGGACCCGGTGGGCCGGCCGGCCGGTGCGCTGCCGGTCGATCCGATGCGCAGCGACAGTTCGATGAAGAGCGTCGCCGTCGCGTCGAAGTCGGAGACCGGCCGGTTCATGGTGCGGTTCCCGCAGGCGGCGCTGCTGGCGACCGACCTCGGCGTCGCGCACGTCACGGCGGCCACCCCGCAGCGGCACTGCCAACTCGACGAGTACCTGCACAGCGGGCCGGACGTGGTGGTGTACGTGGCCTGTTGGGGGTCCCAGGACCGGGGCGCCGCCGGCCTGATCGCGTTCCGGTCCGACGCGGCCTTCACCGTGCTGTGGACGTCCGCGCCGGATGTCATCTCGGCCTCGCCGGGCGCCTACGCCTACGCCCGGGTGGAGACCGCGTACGGCGGGTTCCGGGTGGCCCGGACCAGCGGCACCACGGTGAACCTGCTGCAGTCCGCCGCCTACCGGTACAACGTGCGGTTCGGCGGCATCGGCAGTTCGCGCGACGGTGGCAACATCCAGGTGACCACGTTGCACACGCCGGGCACGTCCTGCGTGCCGGTCGAGTGGCGCGACTTCCCCGCCGGCTTCCAGGAGATCGTGGTCGAGTGCCAGGACCTGGAGGGCAACCCGGTGTCGGCCGACTTCACCGTCAGCTTCACCCGGGCCCGGTCCATCATCGGCACGACCGCCAACCGGTTCGCCTACGTGGAGACCGAGGCGGGCGAGACCACCACGTTCAACTCGACCGGCGGGCTGGCCGGCAACGTGTGGTTCCCGACGTACGAGGACGTCTCGTTCTCCTTCAACGGTGCGCCGGACAGCGGGCCGTTCCTGGTGCTGGCGACCGGTTTCGTCACGCGCGGACTGTTCTGTTCCGCGTACAACTGGTCGCTCACGCCGGGCGCGTCGGTGAGCGCCGCCACCGGCAGGACGTCCTGCGCCGGCACCGGCCCCGCACCGCAGCGGATGCGCAGCTTCGAGACGTTCCTGTCCACCGGCACCGCGCCGAGCCCCGAGCCGGGCGAGGTGGTGCTGCCGCCGGACGCCATCCGGATCAACGGCTTCAACCCGTCCCGGATCGGCCCGACCAGTGCCCGGATCAGCTTCGACCTCACCGCCCGCGCGTACGAGTACGCCAGCGACCCGGCGCAGACCACGCTCACCGTGAACGGCACCCCGGTCCCGGCCGACCGGATCCAGGTCAACCCGACCCAGGTCTTCGCCAGCAACGCGTTGGTGTCCGGCCGCAACCAGATCGTCCTGAACAGCCGGCTGTCCACCGGCGACCCGGTCCACTTCGAACAGACGGTGTGGGCCGGCGACGCCACCGTGCGTCTGTCCATTGTGGACGAGACGGGCGCGCCGGTGCGGGACAACGCGTTCGTCGAGATCTACGCGGTGTCCGACCCGGGCATCCGGAGTGACTTCGGGGTGACCGACGGCCGGTTCGACCTCCCGAACGTGCCGCGGACGACGGTGATGGTGGAGGTGAACGTGCAGGGCCGGCTCGGCTCGCTCGGCTTCATGGGCCAGGACGGTTCGGCCACGGTGGTCGTCCGCGGCCTGAGCACGCCGAGCACCGTCGACAACAACGACTTCAGCCAGGGCCTCGCCGGCTACGGCGGCAACGCCCAGAAGGTCAGCCTGATCCCGCACACCGAGGGCTTCTACCCGCCGATCGACACCTCGGCCGCGGCGACCGCCGGAAAGGGCGGCGCCGCCTCGGTCGACCGCAGGGGCAGCGGCGCGGCCACCGACGTGGTGACGGCGCGCGGCGGAACGCGCGCCGCTGGCACGCCGCCGCTGTCCCTCTCCGCCGCCCGGCGGGCGGCCACCGCTGCCGCCGCCCCGGACAACGACCTCGCGGTGGAGACGTTCGGGCAGGGGCCGCAGCGGGTGTTCCGCACGTTCCGCACCGTGCCGGGGCAGACCGACGTGCGGCTGCGCTACCGGTTCATCACGTCGGAGGTGCCGTTCGGGTTCTTCGGTACCGAGTTCGACGACTACTTCGCGGTGAGCGTCCGGACCAGCGGCGGGGTCGCCCGGGAGATCAACTCCATGAACGGGTTGGGGCTGGCCCAGTTCGACTACCCGTCCGGGTCCACCGCCTGGCGCGACGTCGTGCTCCCGGTCAACCCGAATGGCGAGGTGGTGCAGGTCGACCTGACCGTGGCCAACGTGGCCGACGCGTTCTACAACTCGGCGGTCGTGGTCGGCTTCATCCAGCCCGCGGTCGACACGCTGACCCCGGCCCTGCGCTGGGACCCGCAGCGGGGTGGGATGGAGCTGAAGTACACGCTGTCGCAGCGGACCGAGCAGATCCGGAGCATCGACATCTACTTCGCCCGCGGCACGACGTTCGAGAGCCGGCTCGGCAACGCGGTGGGCAGCTTCCGGATCGCGGCCGGAACGGCCGCCGGGACGTACACCGTCAACATTCCCGGCAGTTCGCTGGGCAACGACCCGGCGGGCACCGCGTTCCTGATCGCGGTGGCCAGCCCGACCCGGGTGGCCAACCTCAAGGACGTCAACCTGGGCTTCGGTCCGAACGCGGCGCGCGACCCGGGGGACGTCACGCTGGTGGACATCGTCAAGGACGGGCTGCGGGTCGCCGGCCAGGACAAGGCGACGGTCAGCTCGGCGTTCCGCCGGCCCGAGGACATGGCCCGGATCCTGTTCGACAACCTGACGAAGGGCGATGACCTGGCGGCGAACATCAAGGCCCAGATCGAAACGTACAACGACACGGCCGACATGGTGATCAACGTCTTCAAGGACAAGACGAACGGTCTGACCAAGGCGCAGGCGGTCGCGATGCGCGCCACCATCCAGGCGGCGATGCTGACCAAGATCAACGAGGTCGGTTGCGAGAACGTGACCCAGCACTGCGTGTCACCGGCACAGCGGATCACCTTCGACATCGTGTACGACGAGAAGGGCGTCGGCGGCGACTTCGCCGCGAACGGCAACGGCGCGAGGTTCCGCGAGGCGGTCCGGCCCCGGATCACGAAGGTGATCGACGAGACCCCGGGCCCGAACCGCGCGCCGCCCCTCGGTGCCCAGTCCAACAACTGCTACCACCTGGAGTTGGCCCGCTGACGCCGTCGGTCGTGCCGGGTGTGTTGAGATGGGTGGCGTGCAGATGCGTCCCGTGGAGTTGGCGGCGATCCGTGCCGGTGACGTCGACCTGGCGTTCCGTCGGTGGGACCGGCCCCGGGTCAGGGTCGGTACCCAGATGCGGACGATGGTCGGGCTGGTCGAGGTGACGTCGGTCGACCGGGTTCCGGTGCGGTCGTTGACCGCCGCCGACGCCCGCCGGGCCGGCGCGCCGTCGCTGGTCGCACTCCGGCAGGGATTGGACCGTGTGCACGCCGACCGGCCGGTGTACCGGATCGGCCTGCGGTACGCGGGTGTCGACCCGCGGCAGGCGTTGCGCGAGGAGGTGCCCGACGCCGCGGAGCTCGGCGCGATCCGGGAGTGGCTCGACCGGCTCGACCGGGCCTCGTCGACCGGGCCGTGGACGCGGGCGACGCTGCTGCTGATCGACGAACTGCCGGCCGTCCGGGCGCCCGATCTCGCCCACCGGATGGGGCGTGACACCCTGTCGTTCAAACAGAACGTGCGCAAGCTGAAGGAGCGCGGCCTGACCGAGTCGCTCGACATCGGGTACCGGCTTTCGCCGCGGGGCGCCGCCGTCCTGGACCACGAGGGCCATCCCCGGCCGTCCCGGGACCGGTCGGAACCGGAGCCGGGCATCCCGCTGCCGCACCTCGGCGCCGGCGCGACGCGTGCGCTCACCGCGCTCGGCGTGGTCCGGCTCGAACAGGTGGCCGGGCTCAGTTTCGGCGAGGTGCGCGCGCTGAACGGCGTCGGGCCCTACGCCCTCCGCCGGCTGCGGGAGGCGATGGACGCGGCCGGGCTGGCCTTCCTCGACGAGCCCGACACCGCCATGTAGGCGGCGCGTCTTGCGGGCCGGGGGAGCACCGGCCATCCTCGAGGACGTGACCACCGAGTCGCGGGCCCTCGTCCTCGGCGGTGGCGGCGTCACCGGCGTGGGATGGGAGATCGGCCTCCTCTGCGGGCTGGCAGCGGCCGGCGTGGTTGTGGCGGACGCCGACGTCGTGGTCGGCACCTCCGCCGGGTCGGTCGTCGGCGCCCAGGTGTGCGGCGGTGTTCCGCTCGACGAGCTGTACGAGCGTCAGCTGGCGTCTCCGACCGGCGAGGTGGCCGCGCGGATCGGCCTCGGCGTGTTGGTGGGGTTCGCCGCCAGCGGCATCGGCCGGGACGCCCGGGCCGCGCGGGCCCGCCTTGGTCGTCGGGCGTTGCGCGCGAGCACCGTGCCCGAGAGCCAACGCCGCGCGGTCATCGAGAGCCGGTTGCCCCGGCACGAGTGGCCGCTGCGTCCGCGACTGCTGGTGACCGCGGTGGACGCCGACACCGGCGACGCGGTCGTCTGGGACCGTGACAGCGGCGTGGACCTCGTCGACGCCGTCGCCGCGAGCTGTGCGGTACCGCTGGTGTGGCCGCCGATGACGGTCAACGGCCGCCGCTACGTCGACGGTGGGGTCCGCTCGCCGACCAACGCCGACTACGCCGCCGGGTGTTCGCGGGTGGTGGTCCTCGCGCCGACCACGGCGGCCGTCCGGCGCTCCGGTCGCGTCACCCGGCAGCTCGCCTCGCTCGGGCCGGAAGCGCGGACGGTGGTCTGCACACCCGACGCGCAGGCGCGGGCGGCGATCGGCCGCAACGTGCTCGATCCGGCCCGGCGGGCGGCGGCGGCCCGCGCCGGTCACCGTCAGGCCGCCGACGTCGCCGGGGCCGTCGAAGCCGTCTGGTCCTAGCCGAGGTCGACGCTCGGCACGTACCGGTCCGGGCTGAACAGCCCGTCCTCGCTGGACATGAGGGTGTCGGTGTCGTCGATGCGGTATCCGGCCCGCAGCAGGGCCGGCAGCAGCGGATGGGTGCCGAACAGGCTGATCAGCAACCGCCGGCCCGGGTACCGCCGGCCGGCCGCGACGACCGCGCGGGCCGACGCGACCGGGTCGGCACCGCCCGCCGGGCCGATCTGGACCAGGTCGTCGACCCGGCGGGCCAGGGCGTACCCGTCACCGGTCCGGTATCCGTCCACCGTGGACAGTCCGGTGTACCACCGCAGCGTGTCGCCGCGGCTACCGCCGCTGACCGTCCCGTCGAGGTCCACCAGCGCCGCGTCGTCGGCCGGTTCCGCCGGCGGCACCGGACCGAAGTCGTCCACGGTGGACAGTGCGTCGGCCGGGCCGGCCAGATAGAGCAGCGGCTCGCGCGGGATCATCCCGTACCGGACGTAGAGCGCGACCGCCCGTGGATCGGCCGAGGCGTACGTGACCCGCCGGTCGGCGCCGTCGAGCAGACCGTCCAGCAGCGCCCGACCCAGACCCGCCGACTGCCGGTCCGCCGCGACGAACAGGTCGCCGAGGTGGGTCAACCCGCCGCGGCGCAGGACCCCGCCGAAGCCGGCGATCCGGCCGTCTACCTCGCCGAGCAGCAACCGGCCGAACGCGCGCTCGCAGTCCAGGAAGTCCGGCCCGGCTGGCCACTGCGCGAGGACATCGTGCGCCACGGCGATCCGCCGGACCGCGGCGAGATCGGCCGAGCCGACCGCACGGATGAAAATCGTCATGTCCGCCCACTCTTTTGACGTGCACCGGCCGGCAACCTGCGTCCCGCGCCGTGCGTGTTCCTTGCATCGACTACACGGAGGTAGGCGCGTTGGCGGATGTCGCCGGGTTCGACGAGTTCTACCACGGGAGCCGGCACCGGCTGCTCGGGTACGTCTTCCTGCTCACGGGTGACCTCGCCGAGGCGCAGGACGTGGTCCAGGAGGCGTACATGCGGGCCTGGCAGCGCTGGTCGACCGTGCACGGGTACGACGATCCGGAGGCGTGGATGCGGGCTGTCGCCAGCCGGATCGCGGTCTCGCGGTGGCGGCGGATCCGGGGCCGGGCGCGGGCGTACCTGCGGCACGGGGCGGCCGGTCCCGTGCTTGCGCCCAGCCTCAACACGGTCGCGGTGGTCGAGGCGCTGCGCCGGCTCCCGGTCGAGCAGCGGGAGGCCATCACGATGCACCACCTGCTCGACATGCCGGTCGTCGACGTCGCGCGGGAGGTCGGCGCGCCGGTGGGCACCGTCAAGGCGCGGCTGCACCGCGGCCGGGTCGCGTTGGCCGAACTGCTGGCCATCGACTCGGGGGAGCCGGCCGATGCGTGAGCTGAACGATCTCATGGACGACGTGCGGGGCGACGTGTCCGGGGTGCGGTTGCCGTCCGGCGCCGAGTTGCGCGGCCGGGTCCGTCGACGGCAGTGGCGCGTGATCGCCGCCGCTGCCGTGGCGGTGGTGACCGCGGCGACGGCCGGCTCGGTGGTCCTGGCTCGGCCCGACGGGGAGGCCCCGCCGCCGCCCCCTGCGGCCTCAACGAGTGCGGCGCCGCGGCCGGTGGAGATTCCGCGGTCGGCCCTGCTGCGGCCGGAGGACGTCGGTGCGGGGCCGGACAGCCAGGTCGACGGGGAGGGCTCGGCCCGGGTGATCCGGTTCGAGATCCTGCTCGACGCCTGCTTCAAGGAACGCGCCGCCGGGATGCGCACCGTCGACTCCCGCTATTTCACCGGCCTGACCTTCCTGTTGGGTACGGCGGAGAACCGGCCGTCCCGGCCGTTCGTGCTCGCACAGGAGGCGTACCGGCTCCCCGCACCGGAAGCCGCGGCGTTCTTCGCGGACCTGCGCGCGGCGATCGCGTCCTGTGACGGGTTCACCCAGACCGCTGAGATCGAGCAGCCCGGCGGCAAGGTCCAGGTGCGCGCCCAGCACAACTGGTCGGTGGTGGCGAGCGGCTTCGCCGGCGACGAGTCGATCCTGGTACGGCACGACAACGTCACGCGCAACGCGCAGACCGGCAAGGTGATCGGGGAGTCAAGCGCGCTCTCGGCGTACCTGCGGATCGGTGACCTCGTCACGGTGCTGAGCCCGGGCGTCACCATCTCCGCCGACGACCTGCGGCGGTTCGCCACCACCGCCGCCCAGCGGCTGTGCGCGACCGCGGATCCGCCGTGCTGACCCGCCGCTGCGTCGTCGTCGGTGTCGTCGGCGTCGTTCTGGCCGCCGGTCTCGGTCTGGCGGGGGCGTGCGGCGGCGGGCAGGACGCGTCGGGGATACCCGACTCGGTGATGCTGACCGGCGACGACTTCGGTGGCGAGGTCACGGCGGGCGGTCCGGACGAGGCGGTCCATCCTTTGCCGCCGCGGCCCTGTGTCCCGGCGGGCACCGGCTCGGGTGGTCCGTCGGACGGCACGTCGCAGGACGCACGCCCGGACGGTCGCCGGATCACCGCATCCGACGGGAGACATCGGGCGTACGAGTACGTCGAGCACCGTCCGGGTGGGGCCGCGACCGCCTACGGGGAGCTGATGAAGGTCGTCACGGCCTGTTCGCAGACCGGCCCGACCGGGGAGCGGTATCACGTGGTCGCCCGGTACGCCGCGGGCGCACTGGTCGAACGCGAGTACGACGGCGACAGCGGCCACTCCGCCGCCTACTTCGTCGGGCACGCCAGGGACTACCTGGTCGTGGTCCTGGAGGTCGGCGTGCGGACCCCCGACGGCGACCTGACCTACGTCAACGGGCTCGGGCTGACGGCGCTGCGGCGGGCGGGCGGCACGGCCGGCACCATGCTTCCCACCGACGCAACCGCCGCCGGGACCACCTGGAAGGACTCCGAAGCCGAGGTGACCGGCGTCCGCCGGGGCCCGGACCCGCGCACCGCACTGATCGACGTGCTCGTGCCGGGCGGAGGCGGACCCGACTGTGCCCGCGACCCCCGGGTCGGCTGGTACAGCGAGGCCAACGACATCGTCTACGCCAACACGATCGTCAGTTCGGCCGCCTCCGACATCCCCGGCGCCTGCCCCACCCGGACTCCGGCCGTGGTGACGCTGACCGCGCCCGCGCCCCTGGGCACCCGGAACCTGGTCCTCAATCAGCAGGAATGGACGCCGGCCGGCGACGTGTACCGCCGGTGCCACGCCGCCAACCCGTGCGGCCCGCCGGTTCCACCCTGCGACGGGACCCTGATCAACGACACCCGCAACAGCCTCGACGTACCACGCAACAGCGCCTACACGGTCGAGCACTGCACCGATCGGTGGCTGGTGCTCGTCGTCGATGTCAACAGCACCGCCTGCGGCGCGGGTGCACGGCCGGACTGCAGCGCACAGCCGCTACGCGACCGGTACTTCCTTCGCTTCGACACCGCGTGGCGGGTCATCGCACAGACCCGCACCGGAGGATGCGCCGCCGTCCTCGCCGCCGACTCCGCATTCCCCCGCAATCTGTGCGACACCCTCCCCGCCCTGCAGTGAGCACGCGGATGCCGGCGGTGAACCGGCTAGCCTGCCGTCATGTCGAAGGCCGAACTGGATGAGTTGACCGTGACGGACGCCGAGGCGTTGCGGGCGTGGTTGTCGAGCAACCACGCCACGTCGACGGGCGTCTGGCTCGCCCTGGCCAGGAAGGGCGGCACGGTCACCACGCTGACCTGGCAGCAGGCCGTCGACGAGGCGCTGTGCTTCGGCTGGATCGACGGGCAGGCGCGCCGGGGCGATCAGGAGTTCTCGTGGATCCGGTTCACGCCACGGACGTCCCGCAGTTCGTGGTCGCAGCGCAACGTCGCCAACGTGGCCCGGCTGGAAGCGGAGGGTCGGATGCTTCCCGCTGGCCGCGCCGCGGTGGAGGCCGCGAAGGCGGACGGGCGCTGGGCGGCCGCCTACGCGCCACCGTCGGAAGCCCAGGTGCCGGCCGACCTCGTCGCCGCGATCGCCGCCGAACCCGCCGCCCAGGCCATGTTCGACGTGCTCACCAGCGCCAACCGCTTCGCCCTCATCCACCGCGTCAACTCCGTCAAGCGGGCCGAGACGCGCCAGCGGAAGATCGTCGAGTTCGTGGCGATGCTGGCCCGGCACGAGACGATCTACCCGCAGAAGGCCATGCCCACGAGCCCGCCACGATCGCCGGCCACATAGTCTCAACATCCCCGAGACGCGTGAGGCTGGTGCGGCGCGCGTCCCCGGCCGGCCGCGTCGGCGCCGGCCCGCACGGCGGTCTGATCGGAAAAACGTTCGTTCTGCCAAGGACGGCGCGGAAAACAGGTGTAATGCACAGAACGGTACGCCCGGCTGCAGTTCGACAACGCCAAGGCGGCCTCTGGAGTGGGGGAAGCACCATGGGGCTGTTGCGTCGGGTGAGTGGCCGGTTGGTGGCCGCGTTCGCGGTTCCGCTCGTCGTGTTGTGCGTCGTGGGCGCGTTGGCCTACCGCAACACCGGCACGCTGGAGGAGACCACCGGATCGGTCAGCCATACCTATCAGGTCCTGAGCGCACTCGACGTGATCACCAGCACGCTCAAGGACGCCGAGACCGGCCAGCGCGGGTACCTCATCACCGGCGAGGACAGGTACCTGGAGCCGTACACCGCGGCGCTCGCGGCGATCGAGGGCCGGATCCAGGCGGTCGCGGACCTGACCGCCGACAACCCGGCACAGCAGGAGCGCATCGCCACGCTGCGCCCGCTGGTCACGGCGAAGTTCACGGAGTTGAAGCAGACCATCGATCTGCGCCGAACCCAGGGATTCCAGGCGGCCCAGGCGGTGGTCCTGACCGACCAGGGCAAGGCCGTCATGGACCAGATCCGGGCGGTGCTGACCGAACTGGCGGACGCCGAGTCGGGCCTGCTCGCGGTGCGGGCCAAGACCACCGATGACACCGCGGACTCGTCACGAGCGGCGATCCTGTTCGGCGTGGGGCTGGCGCTGCTGTTGGTGATCGTCCTGGCCTCAGCTCTCGCCCGGAGCATTCTGCGGCCGCTGTCGGCCCTGACGACGAGGCTGCGTGAGATCGCCGACGGCGAGGGGGACCTAACCGGCCGGGTCGACGAAAGCCGGCGTGACGAGTTCGGGGCTCTCGGCGTCGCGTTCAACCGCTTCGTGGCCAAGGTGGCCGCGACGGTCCGGCAGATCGGCGACCAGGCCACCACTCTGGCGAGCGCGTCGGAGGAACTCTCCGCCGCCACCAAGCAGGTGTCCGGCTCGGCGTCGCAGACATCGGAGCAGGCCAGCCGGGTCGCCAGCGCGACGGAGACGATGAGCACCGCGCTGAGCACCGTCGCCGCCGGCGCCGAGGAGATGGGCGCGTCGATTCGGGAGATCGCCTCCAACGCCTCCGAGGCGAGCCGGGTCGTCGCCGAGGCGGTCCAGGTGGCCGACTCCGCCTCCTCGGCCGTCAACGAGCTCGGTGAGTCGTCGACGGAGATCAGCAACGTCATCAAGCTCATCACCGCCATCGCCGAACAGACCAATCTCCTTGCCCTCAACGCCACCATCGAGGCGGCGCGGGCCGGCGAGTCGGGCAAGGGCTTCGCCGTGGTCGCCAGCGAGGTGAAGGATCTGGCTCAGGAGACCGCACGCGCCACCGAGGACATCAGCCGGCGGGTGCAGAGCATCCAGAGCAACGCCAACTCCACCACCCGGGCGATCAGCCGCATGAGCGAGATCGTGATGCAGGTCAACGACTATCAGACGACGATCGCTTCCGCCGTCGAGGAGCAGACCGCGACCACCTCGGAGATGGCCCGCAACGTCACCGATGCCTCCACCAGTACCAGGGACATCTCGAGCAGTCTGACCGGCGTCGCCTCCTCCGCCGCGGACACCACCAGCGCGATCGCCCACAGCGAGCAGTCCGTCAACGAACTGGCCGGGATGAGCGCGGCCCTGCACGGCCTCGTCAACCAGTTCAAGTACTGATCCTGGTCGTTGACCGGTGGGATCCGGCCTCCGTACGGTAGTCAGGGGGCTCGGCCGTACCGGAGGTAGCGACCCATGACCGTATCCGCGATGAGTTCCGAGCTGGTGGACCTGCGTGGGCGGATGCGCCGGTTCATCGACGACGAGGTTGTCGCGGCCGAGCCGGTGTTCTTCGAGCAGCAGGAGCGCACGGGCTTCGCCGGCGCCGCGGTGCTCGAGCCCCTGCGGGCGGCCGCGAAGGCGAAGGGCCTGTGGGCGCTCGGTCACCCGAAGGAGATCGGCGGCGGCGGACTGTCCTTCATGGACTTCGTGTATCTCAACGAGATCATCGGGCGCTCCGAGCTCGGGCAGCTCGCGGTGGGGTCCGTGTCGATGCAGGACTCGATCATGTTGCACCGGTACGGCTCGGAGGAGCACCGGCAGCGCTGGCTGCGGCCGTTGGTGGCCGGGGAGATCTTTCCCTCGGTCGGGCTGACCGAACCCGAGGTGGCCGGTTCGGATCCCACCCTGATGCGGGCGACCGCGCACTTTGACGGCGACGACATCGTCGTCAACGCGCACAAGTGGTTCACCACCGGTGCGAACAGCGCCGCGTTCACGACCGTGTTCGCCGAGACCGACCCGGACGCGACGGCGCACCGCCGGTTCTCGGCGATCATCGTGCCGACCGACAGCCCCGGCTACGAGATCGTCCGGGTGATCCCGACCATGGGTCACACCGGCGGCGGCCACTGCGAGATCCGGCTCACCGACGTGCGGGTCCCCTCGACCAACCTGCTCGGTGGCCGCGGAGAAGGCTTCGTCATCGCCCAGCACCGGCTCGGACCCGGCCGGATCTTCCACTGCATGCGCTGGCTCGGGCAGGCGCAGCGCGCGTTCGAGCTCATGTGCGCACGGGCCACCACGCGCTACGCCCACGGCTCGCTGCTGTCGGAGAAGGGCGAGATCCAACGGTACGTGGCCGAGTCCGCCGCGGAGATCCAGAGCCACCGCCTCATGACCCTGGATGCCGCCCGGCGCATGGACACCGGAGACGACGCCCGGATCGAGATCGCGCTGATCAAGTTCCACGGCGCGACGATGCTGCACAACGTCATCGACCGGGCCATCCAGGTCCACGGCGCGCTCGGGGTTTCCGGCGACACACCGCTGGAGCGGATGTACCGCGAGGCCCGGTACGCGCGGCTCTACGACGGTCCGGACGAGGTTCACCGGGCGTCGGTCGCCCGCCGGCTCCTCAAGGATCCGGGCTCCGCCCCGTGGGCGTGACGGCGGTCGACGAACTGCTACCCGTTCTCGCGGACGCGTTGGGCGTCGACCGTGTCGAACCGTTGGCCGTACGACCGTTGTCGGCCGGGGCGTCCCGGCTCACCTCGGTGCTGGACGTCGACGCCGACGGCACCGTGCACCGGCTGGTGCTCCAGCGCGAGCGGACCACCGACCGCGCCCGGATCGACGTCGCGACCGAGGTCCGGCTGCTGCGGGCCGCGCATGCGGCCGGGGTGCCCGTACCGATGGTGGTCGCCGCCGGCCCGTCCTACCTCGTCACGTCCCATGTGGACGGTGAGACGATCCCGCGCCGCATCCTGCGCGACCCCGCGCTCGCGACGGCCCGGTCCCGGTTCGCGGCCGACTGCGGCCGGATCCTCGCCGGCATCGCGTCGATGGCGGTCGAGACGGTCGCCCCGATCCCGACCACGGATCCGGTGGACGCGCTGGAACAGATGCTCGACCGGGTGGGCACGCCGCGTCCCGGCCTGGAGTTCGCCCTGCACTGGCTACGGATGAACAGACCTCCGCACGGGCGCACGGGCGTCGTGCACGGCGACTTCCGCAACGGCAACCTCATCGTGGGTCCGGACGGCGTGCGGGCGGTCCTGGACTGGGAACTCGCCCACCTCGGCGACCCGCGCGAGGACCTGGGCTGGCTGTGCGCCCGGGTCTGGCGCTTCGGCGCGCCCGCGGCCGTCGGCGGCATGGGCACGCTGGCGGACCTGCTCGACGCCTACGCCCAGCACGGCGGCGACCGCGTGGACCCGGCCGGCCTGTTCTGGTGGCAGGTGCTGGCCACCCTCCGCTGGGGCGCGATCTGCCTCGAACAGGCGCGCGTGCATCTGTCCGCGGAGTTCCGGTCGGTCGAGCTCGCGGTGATCGGTCGCCGCGCGGCGGAGATGGAGTACGAGCTGATGCGGATGCTGGCGTGACCGAGCTGCACTCCCACCCGAACGCGACCGAACTGCTCGACGCGACGATCGAGTTCCTCACCGACGCCGTCACACCGGTGGTTCCCGCCGAGCACGCCTTCCATTTCCGGGTCGCGCTGAACGCGCTGGCGATGGTCCGCCGCGAGCTGGAGTCCACTGTGGACGATGACGCGGCGCACCGCGGCCGATTGGCCGCGATCGGCTACGCCGACGACGCCGCGCTCGCCGCGGCGCTGCGCGCGGGCGAGGTGCCCGCCGACCGGCTGCCCCGGGTACGCGCGAGCCTGCTCGCCGACGCCGAGGCGCGGCTGCGGGTCGTCAACCCACGCTTCGTGACCGACTACGAATCGACCGCATGACGAGCACACCCGCCGAGGTCGCCGCCTGTCAGGGGATCGGGGAGCACGGGACGCGGCTTTCGTCCGCCGGTCGGGCCGCGGGGAGGGTGATCGAGATCCGCACCCGGTTGTTGTTCTCGTCGGTCTCGGTGATGTTCGCGACCGGGTCGAGGGTGATCTCGACGAACAGGGTCTGCCCGAGCCAGGCCGGCTGGACGTCGAGCGTCGGCTGGATCAGCGCGCTCGGGCCCGCCATCCGCAACGGGAACCGGTCGGCGAACTCGCGCGCGGGAACGGAGCCCACCACCGGTACCGACTCGATCGTGAACGTGTCCGGCACCGGTGCGCCGGCGGCCGAGCGCCAGTCGATCGTGACCGCGATGCGGACCAGCCATCGTTCGTCGAGCCGATGTTGGACGGTGCATCCACGTTCGTTGAACCGCACCGCCAGGTCGCCACCCCCCGACGGGCGTGTCGCCACCGGATCGACGGAGGCGAGATCCCCCGTGGGGTTCCCGCGGGAGGTGACGTACCACAGGCCCAGCACCAGGACGACAACGACGGCGGTCAGGACGAGGAGCCGCTGCCGCGTGATCACCGGTGGGCGCGAAACCGGCCGGACAACGTCCGGCCGCGGCAAGGTACCCGACGGCGGCGGTTCCGGCCAGTCCGGCTCCGGTTCCGGCCGGTGCGCCGGCGACGGCCGGACGTTGTCGGCGAGGCTGCCGTGGGCGACGGCCAGTTCGGGCTGGTCGACCACGACGGGAGCCCGGCCCAGCGCGGCATGCAGCAGCGACGCGACCAGCGGCAGCCGGCTCGACCCGCCCGCGAGCACCACCGCGGCCAGGTCGGCGGGGGCGAGCCCGGCATCCGCTACGACGGCCACGGCGAGGCGCACCGCGGGCATCAACACGGGACGGGCGAGCGCGTCGAACTGCTCGCGGCCCAGGGGTACCTCGACGTCGAGCAGCGGCACGTAGACGAACGTCGACGCGGTGCGGGAGAGGTGTTCCTTGGCGCCGCGGACGGCGTCCCAGAGTTCGCGGTGGGCGCGCAGATCGGTCGCGGTCCGGGGGCTGCGCAGGCGTCCCCACGCGGGGTCGTCGGGCCGGAGGGTCGCCGCGAGCGACGCCACCACGGCCGCGTCGACGTCGAGACCGCCGACGCCGTCCATTCCCCGCGTCGCGACCACGTCGATACCGTCGGCGGTGCGCCGCACGACGGTGGCGTCACCGGTGCCGGCGCCGAGATCGACGATGAGGACCGGCCGCCCGACCGGAAGCGGGGACCGGTGCGCCCGGGCGTAGTGCGCGGCCGCCGCGACCGGTTCGGCGACGAAGATGGGAGCGCCACCGGCGCCGTCGAGGCGCAGGCCGGCGGTCCCGGCGGCGGCGGCCAGCACCGCCCGTCGCGGCGCCCCCCACGCCGCCGGGCACGTCATCACCACCCGGTCGGGCGGACCTCCGGCGACGAACGTCGCCTCGTCGCGCACGCGCCGCAGCACCACGGCGATCAGTTCGGCCACCGGGATCTCGTCGGCGTCACCGAGCAGCACCGCGCCCTCGTCGACGCGCCGTTTCGGGTTGGGTTCCAGCCCGGCGGGCCGAGCCAGGGCCCGGTGGAGCGCGTCGCGGCCGGCCAGCCGCATCCCGTCGGCGACGAACACCGCCGACGGCAACTGCGGCACGCCGTCGAACATCAGCACGTGTGCCGCCCCGTGCCGGTCGCGCAGCACGGCGGCGGTGTTCGACGTGCCGAAGTCGATGCCCAGGACAACCCCGTGGTCCACGGCCGAGATGCTAGCGGCGTCGGTCCACCGGCGCCGTCCGTGCGGTGTCAGGCGGTGGCGCAGGGAACGGCCGTGGCGACGCCGCGCGGCGCATCGGCCGGCAGTTGCGCCGACAGCCGCAGCACGTTGTTGCTCTCGTCGGTCTCGGCCACCCGCCCGTCGACGTCGACGGTGACGACGATCGGAAGCGGCTTGCCGAGCCGGTCGGTCTCGGCGAGGACCCGGAAGTATCCTTCGTCGGACCGGTGGTTCCGTTGGTCCACCCAGATCTGCGTCGGCGGGGTGACGCGCATCGACACGTCGAAACGGTAGCCGTTCGCGTACGCGCGGCGCGGGTCGGCAATGCCGTCGTACGCGGCGACCATCCCGAACGGGATCGGCACCGCCGTGCCGGTCGGCGACCGCCATTCCACCCGCACCGGCACGTCCACCAACATCGGCGGGAACGGGTTCGGGCTGTCGGGGTCGTCGTTGTAGCGGAACAGTTCACACCCGTGCCCCGGTCGCACGTCGAGGGTCGCCACCAGATCACCGGCGCCCGGGCCGGCGGCCGACGTCGTGGTCGGCCGCAGGTACCCCCGGCCGTCGCCGGTCCCGGCGTACACGAGGGGAACCGCGAGCAGCGCGCACAGGACGAGCAGGATCGCGGCCACCCCGATCCGCGTCGTCCGCCGGCGCCACACCGGCGGCGGGACGGACGCGGCGGGCGCCGACTCCGGCCGGGGAACGGACGCGGCGGGCGCCGACCGGTCGGGCCCGACGGCCGCCGGCGCGGCATCGGGCCGGGACTCCGGTGGCCCCGGGTGGATCGTGTCGGACACGCTGCCGTAGGCCACCGCCAACTCCGGCTGTTCCACCGGAACCGGCGTCACGCCCAGCACGCGGTGCAGCGTCGAGGCCACGAGCGGAATCCGGCTCGAGCCACCGACCAGCGCCACCATCCCCAACTCCGCCGGCGTCACCCGGGCGCCGTGGAGGACCTCCCACACGAGTCGCACGGTGCGGTCGACCACCGGGGCGGCGAGCGCGTCGAACTGCTCGCGCCCGAGCGGTACCTCTTCCTCGATCAGCGGCACGTACACCACCGTCGACCCGGTGCGCGACAACTGCTCCTTGCCGCTGCGGACGGCGTTCCACAGGGCGAGTCGCGCCCGCACGTCGGCCGTCGTCCGCGGGCGGAGCAGACGATCCCAGGCCGGATCGCCGGGCCGCAGCGCGGTGGCGAGCGACGCGACGATCGCCGCGTCGACGTCGAGCCCGCCGGCATCGTCGAGGCCGCGGCTCGCCACCACCCCGATGCCGTCGGCGGTGCGCCGCACGAGGGACACGTCACAGGTGCCGGCGCCGAAATCGAAGATCAGTACGGGACGACCGATCGGCAGCCCGTCACCGCGGATGCTTCCCGCGTACGCCGCCGCCGCGACCGGTTCGTCCACAATGGACGGAGCCGGCAACCCGGCGAGCCGGGCGGCGGCCTCCACTGTGGACCGTCGGCGCCGGGCCCACGTGACCGGGCAGGTGACGACCACCGTGTCGATCGGGCCGCCGGCGACCCGCACCGCCTCGTCGCGCACCCGCCGCAGCACCACGGCGATCAGGTCGACGACGGCCACCTCGTCGTGACCGCCGCCGTCGGAGGAGCCGAACAGCACGGTGCCGTCGTCGATGCGGCGTTTCGGGTTGGGCTCGAGCCCGGCCGGCTGCGACGAGCCCCGGTGCACGGCGTCGCGCCCGGCCAGCCGGGTCTCGCCCGAGACGAACACCGCCGACGGCAGCTGCGGTGCCCCGTCGAACATGAGCACGCGCGCGGCCCCGGCAGGGTCGCGCAGCACCGCAACGGTGTTCGACGTTCCGAAGTCGATACCGAGCACGAACCCGCTATTCATCGCGGCCGATAGTACGACGATCGTCGATCAGGACGCCGGGGTTGAGGACTCCGGCCGGGTCCAGGGCCGCCTTCGCCGCGCACAGCGCGGCGTGGAACGGTGCGGGGCGTTCGGTGTCGTACCAGCGGCGGTGGTCGCGGCCGACGGCGTGGTGATGGGTGACGGTGCCGCCGTGGGCCGCGATGGCGTCGTTGACCGCCGTCTTGACCTCGTCCCAGCGGCTCACCTCGGCGCCGCGGGGAGCCGGCGCGAGGATGGTGAAGTACGGCGCGGGACCGTCGGGGTACACGTGCGTCAGGCGGTAGCTGACCGACGTGGAGTCGCGCGGACCGGCGGCGTCGACCACCGCCTGGTGCAGGTCGTCGAACCGGTCCCAGGTGCACGCCGTCTCGACGGTCTCCACCATGACGCCGAGCCGCACCAGCGCGTCGCGGACGTAGGGCGCGCGCAGGAAGGAATCCCGCCAGGTGCCGCCGGTGTCACCGGTCGTCGCTTCCGGGGTGCCGCGGTGCGCGCGGCTGATGTCGACCGCGTGGCCGAGGAGCGGGTCGACCGGAATGTCGGCGCTTTCGAACCCGAGCAGCAGGCGCGCGCCGCCGTCGGTCACGCCGGCCTGTATCGCCGCCTCGAGCGGGTCGAGCAGCCGGCAGTTGGCCGGTTGCAGCCCGGACTGGACGATCGCGCGGGCGGCGGCGCGGCCGTCGGCGTCGTTTTCGAAGCGGATCGCGGCCGCGGCGGTGAAGCGCGGGCGACGCCGGACCCGCAGCCAGGCCGCGGTGATCACGCCGAGGATGCCTTCGGATCCGAGGAACAGCCGGTCCGGCGCGGGCCCGGCACCGCTCGCCGGCACGCGTGGCGTCTCGTTGATCCCGATCGGGGTGACGACCCGTAGCGCCTGGACCAGGTCGTCGATGTGGGTCGGGCCGGTGGCGAAGTGGCCGCCGGCGCGGGTGGCGACCCAGCCACCGACGGTGGAGAACTCGAAGCTCTGCGGGAAGTGGCGCAGGGTCAGGCCGTGCGGTCTGAGGTCCGCTTCCACCGCGGGGCCGAAGGTTCCGGCACCGATCCGTGCCGTGTGGTTGACCGTGTCGACGTCGCTGACGCCGGCGAGGCGGCTCAGGTCCAGGGACAGCCACGGGCCGGCACCGCGGTACTCGACGCCGCCGACGACGGACGAGCCGCCGCCGTACGGTACGACGGCGACTCCGGTGTCGCCGGCCCAGTCGAGCAGCGCGGCGACGGCGGCGTCGGTGTCGGGCCGGGCGACCAGGTCGGGTGGGTGGTCGACGCGGCCGGCCAACGCCCGGACGACGTCGCGGTACGCCTTGCCGTAGGCATGCGCCGCCCGGTCGTGGTCGGTGTCGGTGACGAGGGAGGACAGCGCCGCCGGGGGACGGATCCGGGCCGGCGGCAGCGGCGGAACGTCGGGCACCGGTGTCACGGCACCGTCGAGCGGCAGGAGCAGGCCCACCCGCTCGCCCAGGGCCCGGATCTCCTCGTCGCCGAGCGCCCGGTCGACCCGGCCCCAGCCCCACCACGACCGCACCGGCACACCATAGCGGCGTCTCCGCCGGCCCGCTGATCAGTCGAGGCCGCGTTTGCCCGGTGCCCAGAACGGTTTGACGATCACCGCGGTGCGGGGCCAGCCGCGTTCGGCGGTCAGGTGACGGCGGACCGCCTGGCAGTCGCGTGCCTCACCCGCGACGTAGGCGACACCGGGTTCGGCGGGCAGGCACAGGTCGCGGAGTGCGGCGACGATGTGGTCGGGCCCGCTCCGGCGGATCCATCGCACCGCGCCGGGGCGGGGGAGCGGCGGACGGTCGTGCGGGTCGTCGGTGTCGATGATCCCGTGGGCGCGGGTGTCCGGGGGCAGGGCCCGCAGCATCGCGTCGAACGCCGCGCAGGCCGTCTCGTCGCCCACGAACAGGTGGTACGGGGCGGGCTCGCGGAGCACGAGACGACCCTGCGGACGGGTGAACGTCACGGTGTTCCCGGCGCGGACCCGCCGCGACCAGCGGACGCCCGGACCGTTTCCGGGATGGTCGAGCACGCACAGGTCCAGGTGCTCGCCGTCGACGTAGTCCCGCACCGAATACGTGCGCAGGGAAAGTGCGTCGACCCGCACCCGGATGTGCTGACCCGGCAGCCAGTCGAGACCGCGCAGCGACTCCCCGGCGATCCGGATGCGACGCATCCGCGGCGTGACGGTCTCGACGTCGGTGACCGTCGCGCGGAGCAGGAACCGGTCCAGCAGATTCATGCCGCCCACTGTGTGGGTTAATGTGCACATGAAGTCAAGCGGGACGGTGACCATCGGGGAGCTGGCACACCGGTTCGGGCTCGCCACCCACGTGCTGCGGCACTGGGAAACCATGGGCCTGCTGACGCCCGACCGCGACGGTGCCGGCCAACGCCGCTACGGCCGGGCCGACCTGACCCGCGTCGCGCTGATCCTGATCGCCGCCCGCATCCCACCCCCGCCACCCCGGCCGTAGGCACCCGGTCTATCGGCGACGGTATGCCGTGGCCGCGGCGCGCAACCGGTCGTGCACTCCCTCGTATGCCGTCGCCCCGCCCAGGTACCGCTTGTCGACCCGGGCAACCATCGTGTAGTTCGGGTCGCAGACGTTTCCGACCGGGGCCTCGCCGGCCTGGCTCACCAACTGGTACGCGTCGAGCGTGTCGAGGCCGACCAGGTCGGCGGTCCAGGTGACGAGGTCGTGCTGACTGATGCGGTACGCGTCCTCGAGGGGACGCGCGGATCCGGTGGACATCAGCGCGGTGTCGGACTCGATCCGCGGCCACGGGGTCGCCGCGCCCTTGACGACGTCGACGATGACCGTGGTGTTCATCGCCGCCTCGACACCGGTGCCGCAGACCTCGCCGTGGCCCTGCCGGCAGTGCCCGTCGCCCAGGGCGAACAGGGCGCCCGGCACGTTGACCCCGAAGTACGCGGTGACGCCGGCCCGCAATTCCGGGGTGTCCATGTTGCCGCCGTGCGCGTCGGGTGTGATGGTCATCCGGGCCTCGAACGCCGCCGGTGCCACGCCGGCCGTGCCGTGCATGGGATCCAGGGGAAGGTCCACCGTGTAGTCCCCGCGCCGGGCCCGGTACCGCACCACACCGGCCGCACTGTCCACGTCGTACAGCCACACCACCTCCTCGAGCGCCGGCTGCAGGGTCGCCGTGGTGTGGGTGCCGGTCAGCGCGCCGAAGTGCGGGAACGTCGTCGACACGGCCCAGTCGCGGGCCGGCTCGATCGACACGAAGTGCACGGCGAGCGTGTCGCCGGGTTCGGCACCGTCCACATGGAACGGTCCGGTGACCGGGTTGAGGTACGGAAACTCGCACACGACCGAGGCCAGGTCGTCGACGCCGCGGACGCGGCCGCCGAAGCAGTCCTCTGTGTACAGTTCGAGCACCGTGCCCGGCTTCACCCGGCGTACCGGCTCCCGCCCGCCGAACGTGTACGCCAGCTCGTCGGGTTCCGGGTGGTAGCGCAGGATCTCGGTCACCGGGTCTCCTCCACCGATTCGGTCAGCGCGGCCAGGTGCGGCCGGCGTCCGGTGGCGTACAGGACGGCCAGGATGACCACCCCGACGCCGAGCCACACGAAGCCGAGGCGCTGGGCGGCGACATCCGCGTTGATCACCACGAAGGCCAGGATCGCGAAGCCGATCGCGGGGTACGCGACGTGGCGCAGCCAGTCGCGGCTGCCGCCCCGGACCACGTAGTGCACGACGACCGAGACGTGCAGGGCCAGGAACGCGGTCATCGCGCCGAAGTTGACCAGCGAGGAGAGCAGCGTGATGCCGTCGTCGCGGGCGGCCATCCACAGGCCGAGGCCGAGCGACACGACCGCGACCAGGAAAGTGGCGTTCGCGGGCACCTTGTGCCGCGGGTCGATCCGGGCCAGGAAGCTCGGCAGTTGCCGGTCCCGCGCCATGGCGTACAGCAGCCGCGAGGTGGCGGCCTGGGCGACCAGCGAGTTGGCGAAGCCCCACGCGATCGCGGTGGCCAGGGCGGTCAGCTTGGACAGCCAGGCCCCACCGGCGACGTCGGCGGCGTCGTAGAACGCCGTGCCCTCCGGGTCGCCGTTGTCGATCAGCCCCTGCGGATCGGGCACCAGCAGGGCGGCCACCCACGTCTGCACGATGAACAGCACGCCGGCCAGCAGCAGCGCGACGACCATCGCCCGGCCGATGCGGCGGGCGTCGACCCGGCTCTCCTCGGCCAGCATCGAGATGCCGTCGAAGCCGAGGAACGACAGCACGGCGATCGACACCGCACCGAAGATCAGCGACCACGAGAACGTGTCGCTGTTGTACAGCGCGTCCAGCCCTCCGCCGGTCCCCTTGCCCTGTGCCAGCGCGACCAGCCCGATCACCAGGAAGATCGCCAGCACGATCAGTTCGGCGACGATCATCACCTGGGTGACCCGGACCGTCATCTTGATCCCGAAGTAGTTGACCACCGTGTTCAGCACGACGAACAGGGTCAGGTACAGCCAGACCGGCAGCGCCGACCACAGCGAGTGCATCGCGACGGCCGCGACGAGGTACAGCAGCCCGGGGACGAGCACGTAGTCGAGCAAAATCACCCAGCCGGCGAGGAAGCCCACCGGCGGCGCGATGCCCCGCCCGGCGTAGCTGTACACCGAGCCGGCCATCGGAAAGGCGCGCACCATCTGCGCGTACGACAGGGCGGTGAACATCATCGCCACCATGCCGATGGCGTACGCGAGGGCGACCATCCCGCCGGAGCCCTGGAAGACGCTGCCGAAGATGCCGAAGGGTGCGATCGGCACCATGAAGATCAGGCCGTAGATCAGCAGGTCACTGAAGCTGAGCGACCGGCTGAGCTCCTGCCGGTACCCGAACTGATCCAACTGTGGGTCGTCCATGGCGCGACTCCTCCCGGGAGATCACCGTTGACCGCACCATAACCAATAAGCTTGAAAAGGAAAAGATTTCGTTTGCAAGTATTAGAAGGCGGTGACGCTAAAAGGCGGCAAGGACGTCGAAGTCGAGGCCGTCGGCCCGGGCCAGGTACACCGGCTGGACCGCGTGCCGGTCGCACAGCGTGAACTCGCCCCGGCCACCGGTCAGCGTGGTGCCGTCACCGACCCCGTCCACCGCCGGTACCGCGAGCGATCCCGCCCGCTCGGCCAGCGCCGCGAGCAGCCGCACGCCGTCATAGCAGCCCTCGCCGTGCCCGTTGAGCGGCGGCGCGTGCAGCCCGAACCGGGTCGTGTACCGGGCCGCGAAGTCGAGGCTGGGCTCGGTCGCCACCGCCGCGAAGTAGCCCATCGCCGCATACAGTTCGCCGGTGTCGTCGCCACCGGCCCCCAGCAACCCGTTCTCCTCCAGCGCGCCGCACAGCCGGAGCACCTGCCCGCTCCACCGGCTCGCCGCGAACATCCGGTTGAACGCGACCAGGTCGCTGCCGACGAGGCTGAGCAGCACCGCGTCGACCCGGGCCGCCCCGACCGCCTCGACGAGCGGCCCGGCGTCGACCGTGCCGCGCGGCACGTGCCGGTCGGCGACCACCTCGGCGCCGGCCCGGCGGAGGTACCGGCGGGCGGCGGCGTGCACCCGGCGCGGCCACACATAGTCGTTGCCGAGCAGGAACCAGCGTCGGGCCCGGCGGTGGGTGACCAGCCAGTCGAGCACCGGTCGCAGCTGACGGTCCGGGGTCTCGCCGAGGAGGAACACCCCCGGCGTGCGCTCGCCTCCCTCGTACGGCGGGGTGTAGACGTAGGGCACCACGCCGCCGACGGCGCGCGCCGCCGCCACCCGGACGTCGCTGGCGTGCGTCCCCACCAGGGCCGCGACCGCGGCGTCGCGCACGAGGCCGGCGACGCTGGCCGCCACCGCGGACGGTGGCCCGCCGCCGTCGATCACCACGAGTTCCACCGGACGGCCCAGGATCCCACCGGCGCGGTTGACCTCGGCCGCCGCGAGCGTCGCGCAGGTGAGCGCGGCGGGAGCGATCATGCCCAGGGTGCCGGACGTGGGCACGATCAGGCCGACCCGGACCACCCGGTGCGCCTCCGGCGCCAGCAGCCGGGCCTCCATCGGGTCGGTGATCACCGTGACGTCATCGGCCACGGGGCGAGTATCTTCGCTTTGAGGCGCGCCGCATAGATCCCGGCGGGCCGCGGGAATCCGTGCGGCCGGAGGTGGCGATGGGACTTGCGGAGACCGGCCTCCGGGCGCATCTCGCCTACCTGCTCACCGAGGCCGAGCGCGAGGTCAACCGCGGACTGGGCGAAGCGCTCGCCGGTGAAGGGGTCACCGTCGAACAGTGGCGGATCCTGCGCGCCCTGTCCGACGGCCGCGGCCACTCGATGAGTGACCTCGCCGAGGCGGTGCTGATGCCCCACCCGACCCTCACCAAGGCGGTCGACCGGCTGGTCGACGGCGCCCTCGTCTACCGCCGGCAGGACGTGGTCGACCGGCGCCGGGTCGCGGTGTACCTGTCCGACCTCGGCCGCGATCTGATCGCCCGGCTCGACCGCCGGACCGCCGAGCACCACACCGCGGTCGAGCGGGCGTACGGCCCGCAACGCACCGAACGCCTCATGCGCGAACTCGACGCGCTCGTCCGCTGCCTCTCCGCCTGAGGAGCGTGCCGACCATGCGGTTCGACATCGAGACGAAAGCCACCCCCGAGCAGGTGCGTCGCGCGCTGACGGATTTCACCCAGGATCGGGTCCGAATCTGGAACCGCACGCTCGATCCGAAGACGTACGAGTTGCGCGAGCAGGGACCCACGTGGGCCGTCGCACGCGAGAGCACCCCCCGGTCGCCCTTCTGGGCGGTCGCCCGTTACGACTGGTCCGACCCCGCCGTCATTCGCTGGACCGTCGTCGAGAGCAGCTACGGCGGGGGCGGCGAGGGCGTCGTCCGGGTGACGCCACGAGGTGACGGGGGCAGTCTGGTGCACGCCGAGTGGGGCAACACCGCGCCCCGCCGGCAGAAGGCCCTGCTGTTCCTGCTGCACCTCGTCCCGAACCGGATGATCGCCCGGATGTGGGCCTCCGCACTGGACCGGTACGCCCTGAGCCAGGGCGGCTGACCGAACCGGGCGGGCGCTCGCCGCTACCGACCCGCTACAGGCGGGTCCGGCGGGTCCGGCTCCAGGCGGCGAGACCGACCAGTGCGGCAACCGGGATCAGCCACGGCAGCAGCAGCACCGGGCCGGAGGTCACCCCGGTCAGCACCGTGAAGTTGCGCGTCACCAGGTACACCGCGCCGGTCAACCCGACGAGGGCGAGCGTCGGCGCGATCAGGGTCTGCCACGGGCGGGCGTCCCCGCGCGTCCGCCGGAAGTAGACGACGACCGCGACCGACGTGGCGGCCTGCAGCACGAGCACGCCGAGCGTGCCGAGGCCCACCAGCCACGCGAAGAGGTTGAGGAACGGATCCGCGCCGGCCACGGCGAACCCGGTGACGATCACGGCGGTGATTCCGGTCTGTACGGCGCTGGCGACGTGCGGGGCCTGGTCGGCACGCCGGGTCCGGCCGAGCGGGGACGGCAGGACCCGGGCCCGACCGAGCGAGTAGAGGTAGCGGGACAGCGTGTTGTGGAATGCGAGCACCACGGCCAGCAGGCTGGTGAGAACGAGGAGCTCCATGACGGTGGTCGAGGCGGACCCGACGTAGCGGGTGTTGAGGCTCAACACGAACCCGACCGGGTCGGCCCGCGCCTCGTCGGCGACGTCGCCGGCTCCGTAGCCGGTGCCGATCGCGAACATGGTGACGGTGTAGAAGACGCCGATGGCGAGGATCGCCACGTACGTGGCCCGCGGGACGCTGCGTCGCGGGTCGCGGGCCTCCTCGCCGTAGATCGTGGTCGCCTCGAAGCCGACGAAGCACGAGAACGCGAACATGACGGCGATACCGGCCGCGCCGTCGAACACGGTGGTGGGGTCGAACGCCTCGAACGCGAGCCCCGACGCGCCGCCGCGGACGATGACGACGACGTCCATGACGAGCAGGACGACCACTTCGGCGACGAGCAGCACGCCGAGCACCCGGGCGCTCAGGCCCACGTCCCGGTAGCCGAGCACGGCCACGATCGCGACACCGACGAACGCCCACACCTGCCACGGCAGGTCGAGCCCCCACTTGTCGTCCACTGTGGACTGTGCGAACGCGCCGAGCTGGCCGACGATGCCGGCGAGCATGCAGTTGTACGCGAGGAGGGCGACGAACGCGGCGGCGTGGCCGGCTGCACCGCCGAGTCCGTGGGAGATGTACGTGGCGAAGCCGCCCGCACCGGTCACGTGCCGGCTCATCGTGGCGTAGCCGACGGCGAAGAGCAGCAGGACGACCGTCGCCGCGACGTACGCGCCGGGCGCGCCGATGCCGTTGGCGCCGAAGACCAGCGGGGCCGCGCCGAGCGTCGCGGCCAGCGGCGCGGCGGCAGCGACGACGAAGAAGACGATGCCGGCGGTGCCGATGGCACCGGGACGGAGGGAGTCGGCGGCTGCTCGGGTGTCGTGGGTCATCGGTCTGTCCTCCCGCTTGTCGCCGGATCGTTGAACGTCAGCCACTGCCACTGGGTGAACGTCTCCCAGTTCGCTTCGCCACCGAACCGGCCGCCGTTCCCGGACGCGCCGCGCCCGCCGAAGGGGGCGTGCGGTGTGTCGTTGACGGTCTGGTCGTTGATGTGGACCATTCCGGCCGGGATCCGCGCGGCGATGCGCATCGCGCGGTGCTCGGTGCGGGAGTGCACCGCCGCCGCCAGGCCGTGGTCGGTCATTGCGGCGAGGCGCAGCGCCTCCTCGTCGTCGGCGAAGACGGTGACCGGCGCGACCGGTCCGAAGATCTCCTCGGTGAACGCCGCCATGCCCGGCGTGACACCGCACAGCACCGTCGCCGGGTAGAACCGGCCGTCGGGATCGCCGCCGGCCCGAACGGTGGCGCCCGCCTCGACGGTCGCGGAGACGATGCCGGCCACCCGGAACAGTTGCCGGTCGTCGATGAGCGGACCGAGGTCCACGGTCGGGTCGGCGGCCGGGTCGCCTATGCGCAGCTTCCGCGCCCGCTCGCAGAGGAGCGCGACGTACTCCTCGGCTACCCGTTCGTGAACGAGGTGGCGGGAGGCGGCCATGCAGATCTGGCCCTGGTGGTGGAACGAGGAGAAGGCGCCGGCGGTGGCGGCCCGGTCGAGGTCGGCGTCGTCGAGGACGATGAACGGGCTGTTGCCGCCGAGTTCGAGGGTGACCTTCGTGAGGTGGCGTCCGGCGAGCTCGCCGATGCGCCGCCCGGTGGCGGTCGATCCGGTGAACGACACCAGGCCGACGCGCGGGTCGGTGACGAGCGCCTCGCCCGTTCCGGCCGCTCCGAGGACGAGCGTGAACACGCCGTCGGGGAAACCGGCCCGGCGGAACACCTCGGCGAGGACGACGCCGCCGGAGACCGGTGTGTGCGGGTCGGGCTTGAGCACGACCGTGTTGCCGAGCGCGAGCGCGGGCGCGACGGTGCGCGCCGCCAGGAGCAGCGGCACGTTCCAGGGCGTGATGGTGCCGACGACGCCGACCGGTACGCGTTGGGCCAGGCTGATCTGTCCCGGCCGGTCGGCGGGCAGCAGCCGCCCTTGCGGCTGCATCGCGAGGGCCGCCGCCGCGCGGAGTTCGGCCAGCGTTCCGTCGATCTCGCCGGTCGCCTTCGCGACCGTCGACCCGGACTCCCGGACGAGGGTGCTCGTCACCTCGTCCCGGTGGTCGGTGAGGACCCGCGCGGCGGCGTCGAGGAGACCGGCCCGGGTGGCCGGCCCGGCTTCCGCCCAGGCGGGTTGCGCGCGGTCCGCTGTCGCCGCGGCCGTCGCGACCGCGTCGGCCGACGCCGACGCGAAGGAGCCCGACACCGCGCCGGTGGCGGGTTCCGTCACGTCGATCGTGGCGCCGCCGCCGGCGTACCAGCCCTCGGCGTAGGCGCCGAGCCGCCACCGGTCGTCGGTGAGCATCACGACACGGTCCCGTCGGGGTCGAGCCGGTCGAGCGCGTCGCGTACGGCGTCGACGATCCGGTCGGCCTGTTCGTCGGTGACGACCAGCGGGGGAGAGATCGACAGCACGTTGTCGTGGTTGCGGATGATCACGCCGTGCTTCGCCCGGATGTACCGGGAGACGTTGGCGCCGATGTCCGGGCCCGCCGGGGTGTCGCGGACCAGTTCGAGTCCCAGCATCAGCCCGGCGCCCCGTACCTCGCCGACGGCGGACCGGTCCGCCAACGCGGAAAGGTCGTCGAGCAGCCGCGCGCCGAGCGACGCCGACCGCTCGACCAGACCGTCGCGCTCGATGACGTCGAGGTTCGCCATCGCCACCGCGCATGCGGTCGGATGCCCGGAGTACGTGTAGCCGATGGGGAAACCGTCGGGACCGCGGTCGAGTCGGGCGGCGACCTCGGTGGAGACGAGCACCGCACCGAGCGGCACGTATCCGCTCGTGAGTCCCTTGGCCGTCACCGTGATGTCGGGCGTGACGCCGTAGCGTTCGGTGGCGAACCAGTGGCCCGTCCGCCCGTAGGCGCAGATGACCTCGTCGGCGACGAACAGGATGCCGTTGGCCCGCAACACGTCCACGATCCGCGGCCAGTAGTCGGCCGGCGGCGTCACCATGCCGGCCACGCCCATCACCGGCTCACCGACGAACGCGGCGATCCGCCCCGGCCCCACCTCGGCGATGACCCGTTCCAGTTCACGCACGCAGAAATCGGTCGGGTCGGCACCGTCGAAGAGCTCCCGCCGGTACGACCACGGTGGCGTCAGGTGCCGCACGTCCGGCAGCATCGGCGCGAAACCCACGTGGTAGTCGGCGAAGCCGGTCAGCGACCCCGACCCGTACCCGACGCCGTGGTAGGCGCTGGTGCGGGCGAGCACCACGGTGCGCCCGGGTTCGCCGCCCTCGTGGTGGTAGAACCGGGCCATCCGCAGTGCCGCCTCGATGCCTTCGGAACCGCCGCTGGTGAAGAAGACCTTTCCGGGACCGGTGGGCGCGAGCGCCGCCAGCCGGGCGGCCAGCTCGATCGCGCGCGGGTTCCCGTACTCCCAGAACGACGGGTAGTACTCCAGCCGGCCGAGCTGCTCGGTCGCGGCCGCCACCAGCGCCGGGTGGGCGTGACCCACGTGGGTGACGGCCAGCCCGGCGGTCGCGTCGAGGTACTCCCGGCCCTCGACGTCCCAGATCAGGCATCCCGCACCGCGGTCGATGATGACGGTCCCGGGATGCGTCACCGGGCGATGCGGGTGGATGACGTGCGCCTCGTCGAGTGCCCTGAGCCTCGCGATGTCGGTCCGGGTCATGGGTGTGCACCTCCTGATGTGATGCGCGCGCCGGTTTCGCGCACGATGTCGACGAGGAGGTCGACGTCGGCCTCCGTGGTTCGCCAGTTGACGATCGCCGGCCGCAGTGCGGTGACGCCGTCGTAGACGGTGGAACCCAGATAGACCCGGCCGTCGGCGACGACCTCGGTGGCGAGCCGGGCGTTCAGATCGTCGAGCCGGTCCGCCGGCAGGCCCGGCGGTCGGTACCGGAAACACACGACGCACAGCTGCGCCGGCGCGAGGAGTTCGAGATCGGGCGCGCCGTCGACCCGGTCGGCGAGGTGACGCGCCAGCCGCAGGTGCCGTTCCACCATCTCCCGATGACCGTCGCGCCCGTACGCCCGCAGCGTCGCCCAGATCGGCAACGCGCGGGCCCGGCGCGACGACTCCGGTCCCCGGGTGTTGTAGTCGATGTGGTCGTCGTCGCCCGACCTCAGGTACGCCGCACCCCACGAACCGAAGGCGCGGGTCAGCAGGTCGGGGTCGCGGACGAACACGAACCCGCAGTCGTACGGGACGTTGAGCCACTTGTGCCCGTCGGCGGCGACCGAGTGGGCGCGCTCGATGCCCCGGGTCAGATGCGCGGAGACCGGTGACAGCGCGGCGAACAGCCCGAAGGCGCCGTCGACGTGCAGCCACGCGCCGTGCCGGTCGGCCAGGTCGGCGAGGTCGTCGATCGGGTCGAACGCGCCGGTGTTGACGTCGCCCGCGCTGGCCAGCAGGACCGCCGGCCCGTCGACGGCGGCGAGCGTCTCCGCCAGCGCATCGAGGTCGAGGCGTCCGGTGCCGTCGGCCGCGTGCACCCGCACGGTGTCCCGGCCGCAGCCGAGGATCTGCAACGCCTTGCGGACGCTGGGGTGCACCAGGCCGCTGGAGAGCACCGGCATCGGCGGGAGGCCGGCGAAGCCGGTCGCGGTGATGTCGACGCCGTGCCGGTCGGCCCACCACCACCGTGCCGCCGCGAGACCGGTGAGGTTGGCGAGGGTGGCGCTCGGCGTGAGCACCCCGCCGTGCCCGGACGGCAGGCCGAACAGGTCCTTGAGCCAGCGCAGCACGACGGTCTCGGCGGTGCTCGCCAGCGGCGACGCCGTCCACAGGCCGCCGGCCTGGTCGAGCAGCGACGTCACCCAGTCGCCGGCCATGGCGGCCGGGGTCGAGCCGCCGACCACGAAGTGGAAGAAGCGGGGCCCGGTGGAGTGGGTGGCCGTGGCGAGACCGATCCGCAGCAGTTCCGCCACGGCGTCGAGGGCGCCGGTACCCGCCTCGGGGAGGTCGCCGCCGAGGTCGTCGAGGGTGGGCTTGCCGTCGACGTCGCGGACCGGCCGGTCGGGCAGCGCGTCGAGGTACGGCCGGGCCCGTTCGTGCACGAGGTCGAGCGCGTCGGCGGCGAGGTGTTGTGTCCACAGTGGATCGCTGGTCATCGGGTACACCTGTTTCGTTGGGTGCCGACGCCCTCGATCGTCGTGACGACCTCCTGGCCGGCGGTCAGGAACACGCGGGGATCGCGGCCGGCGCCGACCCCGCCCGGCGTACCGGTCGCGATGAGGTCGCCGGGCAGCAGCGTGATGATCTGGCTGATGTAGGCGATGGTTTCCGCGACGCCGAAGAGCAGGTCGCCGGTGCGGGCCGACTGCATGACGACGCCGTCCACGGCGCAGCTGATGGCGAGGTCAGGTTCGCCGTCCGGGAACTCGTCCCTGGTGACCAGGTACGGGCCGACGGGTGTGGTCGCCTCGAACGTCTTGCCGGACAGGAACTCCCGGGTCCGGTGCTGCCAGTCGCGTGCCGTCACGTCGTTGACGACCGTGTAGCCGGCCACGTGGTCGAGCGCGTGCCGCGCGTCGACGCGGCGCGCGGGGCGTCCGATCACCACGCCGAGCTCGGCCTCCCAGTCGACCTGGTCGCTCACCGAGGGCAGCGCGATCGGGTCGAACGCACCGATCAGCGCGCCGTCGAACTTCGCGAACAGCGTCGGGAAGGCGGGTGGCTCGCGGCCCATCTCGCTGATGTGGGAGCGGTAGTTCAGGCCCAGACACACGATCTTGTTCGGACGCGGTACGGCCGGCGCGAACCCGTCCTCCCGCGGCCGGAACCGCGGCCCGTCGTCCGCCGCGAGCGACTCCCAGTCCGGCATCCGGAGCAGTTCGTTCAGGTCGGCCGCCGGCAGCAGCACCGCGTCGTCGGCCGCCACACGCGCGGCCCGGGTTCCGGTGTCCGTGCGTACCGTCGCGAGTCTCATCGGGTCACCCTTTCTGCCGCCGGAGCGGACGCCGGCGCGCCGGGCGCCCGGCGGCGGCGCAGCTCGTCCAGGACCGCCGACGCGGCGTCGGGCCGGAAGACGGCCGCGACGACCCGGTCGGGTCGCACGAGCACGAAGTGGCCGCGCAGCGCGGCGAACTGTTGCTGGAGCGCGCCGTCGGTGTCGGCGACGGTGACGCGGTCCGCGTGTTCGGCCGGCCGCCGGTCGTCGAGGACCACCGCGACGCGGGCGTGATCCTGTCCGTCCACTGTGGACCATGCTTTGTCGTCGACATCGATGCCGAGCAGTGCGCCGCCGTCGCCGAGCACGCGGTCGAGCCGGGTCGGCCGGTGGCTGCCGGGCAGCAGCACGAGCGGCTGCGGCAACGGGGCGCCCACGAACCCGCGGCCGGGCCCGGTCGGTGCGGCGACCAGGTATCCGTCCCGGAAGCGCCCGACCGGCCAGTACCGCATCTGTTCGAGGAACCGGCGCGCCGGCGGCACCCGCATCGCCAGGCGGACGGCCAGGTCCCGCACGGCCGCGCGGCGCCGGCTGGTCGTCATGACCACCTCGCCCAGCCGCACCGACAGCGCCACCATCGCTTCGGCGTGCGGCCGGCGCTCGGTCTCGTAGCTGTCCAGCAGGGTCGCTCCGGCCCGCCGGCCGAGCACGTCGGCGAGCTTCCAGCACAGGTTCGCCGCGTCGCGGACCCCGGAGTTCAGTCCCTGCCCGGCGAACGGCGGCATCATGTGTGCCGCGTCGCCGAGCAGCAGGCACCGCCCGTCGCGCCAGCGGGCCGCGACGAGCGCGTGGAACCGGTAGGTGACCGCCCGTTCGAGCTGACCGGGTCGCAGCTCCCGGTACGGCCGGACCAGCCGCCGCACCAACGCGAGGTCCGGTGCCTCGCCGACCCGCCCCTCGCCGGGGGACAGCAGGAACTCGTACCGGCAGCGGCCGTCGCGTCCCGGCACGATCACGTGCGGCCGGCGCGGGTCGCCGTGATGCATGGCGTAGCGCTGGTCGTGCGGGTCGTCGAGGGTGTCGGCCACGAGCCAGACCTGGTCGAAGGAACGGCCCAGCATCGGGACGCCCAGCAGTTGGCGCACCGCGCTCTGGCCGCCGTCGCAGCCCAGCACGTACCGGGCCCGCACCCGGTCGCCGCCGGCCAGCGACACGTCCACCCCGTCGGCGTCCTGGGTGATCCCGGTGACCTCGGCGCCGAACCGCACGCTCACGTGCGGGAAGCGGGCGAGACCGGCCACCAGCGTGCGTTCGAGGTCCGGCTGGGCGAAGGCACTCTTGACCGGATGCCCGAGCCGGTACGGCCGGCCGCCGCGCGCGTGCAGCAACGGCCGGCCGCCGGCACCGAAGTACCGGGTTCCGGTGCCGGGCAGCACGATCGCGTAGACCGCCTCGTCCCAGCCGGCCATCTGCAGCGTCCGCATCGACTCGTCGTCGAGGCTGATCGCCTTGGCGTCGGTGCTCGTCGACGGGTTGCGCTCCACGACCAGCGTCCGGATCCCGTACCGGCCGAGCAGGTTGGCCGCGGTCAGCCCGGTCGGTCCGGCACCGACGACGAGGACGTCGACGGTCACCGCTGCTGGTCCGGCGGTGAACTCAGGATCGGTTGGTACGCCGGCCCCGGGTCGGTCAGCAGGCGCTCCGCCTCCGCGTAGATCTGCTCGACCGGTTGGTCGAGGTCGAGCGACCGGCGGAACGGTTGCCGCACGTCGCGGTCGACGCGGAGGTACACCTCGTTGCGGTTGCCCTCGGGGTCGAAGAAGTAGATGCCGAACGCGTTGCCGTGGGTCACCTCCTGCTGGACGGGCACGCCGGCCGCGCGGAAGCGCCGGTGGAACTCGAGGAGACCGTCGAGCGAGTCCACCCGCCACGACACCTGGTGGGTCAGCTTCGCACCGTCCGGTGCCGTCCGGCCCCGCTGCAGCACCAGTTCGTGGTGCTCGGTGTCCGGTCGCGAGCTGAGGAACACGATGCCCAGGTCCGGGTCCTCGTCGGTCACGGTCAGCCCGAGGACCCGCGTGTAGAAGTCCGTCATCCGGGCCAGGTCGGTGACCCAGAAGCCGGTGTGCCCGAGCTCGATGATGCCCACGAGATCACCCTCGATCCTGGTTTTCAGGAACGCGATCCTGATTTTTAAGGAGGGTAGGCGCGGGGGAGGGCGGGCGTCAACGGCCGATTTCTTGCATGCGGGTACGCTGTCCTGCATGGCAGGAACCAAGATCAGCGCCTACCGTCCGCGCAACTCGACCGCCGACCGGACGCTGGACATCCTGCTGCTGTTCGACGACGCCCGCCCGACGGTCTCCGCCCTGGAGGTCACCGAGCACATCGGCGTCACCCGGTCCTCGGCGTACCGGTACCTGCAGAGCCTCGTGTCGACCGGCTTCATCGAGGAGGCCGACGCCGGCGCGTACCGGCTCGGCCCCCGGGTGCTCGAACTGGCCAGGCTCGCCCGCCGGAGCTACGGCCTGTCGACCCTCGCCCGGCCGGTGATGCTCCGGTTGGCCGCCGAGGTCGGCGAGACCGTCCTGCTGACCCGGCGGTCCGGCGCCGCCGTCGTCTGCCTCGAACGCGAGGAGGCGGGCGCCGGACCGGTGCGCCTGTCCTACGAGCGCGGGCACATCCTGCCCGTCAACGCCGGCGCCGCCGCCTACACGCTGCTGGCCTGGGAGCCCGACGACGAGATCGACGCCGTTCTGGCGGCCGGCGACCTCACCCGGTCCACCGAACGCACCCTCACCACGACGCACGAACTGAAGGCCAGGTTCGCCGAGATCCGCGCCGCCGGATACGCCGTCTCCCGCGGCGAACTCGACCCCGACGTGCTCGGCGTGGCCGCACCCGTCCGCAACGACCACGACACGGTGATCGCCTCGATCAGTGTCGCGGCGCTGTCCCGCCGGATCACCGACGAACGCCTGCCCGACGTCGTGGCGCGGGTGTGCCGGGCCGCGGCGGACCTCACCGAACATGTCCGGCTGGTCGACGGATGACGGCCGGTTAGGTGGCGTGCCAGAGCCGGTCGTGGGACAGGTGCGCCTCGGTCAGGCCGTCCTGGAAGTACCGCCGGTAGTACGGCTCGTCGACGTGGTGCGCCTGCAGCCACACCCCCGGCACGTGGATCGCCTCGCAGTGCGCGGGGAACCGCCCGTGTGTCTCGTAGATGTAGGTACAGATGTCGATCGTGCACTCGATGACGTCCGCCGCGTAGTCGCTGGCCTCCTTCAGATACGTGCCGCCGAAGCTTTCCCGGAAGATGCGCTCGAACACCGCGTTGTCGGTGTAGATGCCGTCGGTGCCGAACTTGTCGGCCACGACGGCCTCGACCGCGTGCCGCATGGTGGGGAAGTGCGGCGGGCACATCGCCCTGAGCAGATACCCGCCGTCGTGGCTGAGCCCGATCGCGTTGGCGCGTAGCGCCGCGTGGCGGGGCAGCGGCACGTGCCAGCGGAGCACGTCCGCGATCCGCCAACGGGGCACGGCCCACTCGAAGTTCAGCATCGGCCCGTACCGCTTGCGGAACTTCGGGTCACCGAGCAGCACCGGTGGCGAGATGGTGCCGTGGATCCACGCGCCGAGTCCCATCGCGTCGGCGCCCAGCATGAGGTTCTGCAGCAGGAGATCCGCCTCGATCTGCGTGCGCAGCGCGCCGACGGCGCCGAGCGGCAGCTTGATGTCCTTGTTCAGGAAGCCCTTGCGGATCCACCGTTTGACGCCGGCGGGGCGGTAGAAGTTCCGGTCGTCGACGATCGTCGGCCGGGCGCCGGCGGGCTGCGTCAGCAGGTACATCAACCCGTTGATGTACTGCCGGGACAGATCGACCACCGGGAACAGGATGGTGGTTCCCGGCAGGTTCGACAGGAACCGGTTGGAGTCCAGGTAGGCGGGGAAGTCCCGATCGTCGCCCGGGACGTCGATCCGACGGTCGGAGATGCGCACCTTCGCCTCGTGTGCGCGGGCGACCAGTTCGTCCGGGTCGCGCAGCGACGCGCCGTTCGGCGGTGGCGGCAGGTTGCGCAGGAAGTAGGTTCCGCTGTCGTTGATCAGGAAGAACGCCGTGCCCTGGGCGTTGTCGGGACTGCCCGCCGTGCGCCCGGCCATGGTGAGGTTCGGTTTGGCCATGATGGGCGCGCCCGTGCGCGGGTCGGCGAACGGCCGGTCGGGCATCGTCAGCCCGGTGCAGCCGGTCAGGGCGACCAGCACCGCTTCCTCGAGCTCCGTCAACGGCGCGCGCGGCTCCGCCGACCGGTAGCTCATCGAACCGGCCGACAGCGAGCTACCGCGGCTGACCCGGTGCGTCCGCCGCTGGAAGACGGTCTGCAGCAACGGCCGCGCGAGCAGCGCGTCGAACCCGGGGTGGCCGGTCATCGCGCGCGCCAGGGGCGGAAGGCGTTCCCGTCGCGGGGGAGCACCGCCGCGAGCTCCGGGCAGTGGCGCCGGATCACGCTCGCCATGGTGTTGGTGGCGATCCAGTCCATGCCCAGCGGGGAGTAGATCTCCGGACGGAAGTCGACGGTGAGGAACCGGTCGCTCTGCAGGCGTCGGGACGCCATCAGCAGGAAGATCCGGAACGCGGTGTCGGAGAAGCCGAACCCGTCCGGCGGCGTCTCCGCGAACAATCCGACCATGGTGTCGACCTCGTCGACACTGCCGTACGTCTCCCGCAGCACCTCGACCGACCGGGGATCGGCGCACATGTCCTCCCACCGCCGGATCCGCGGCATGTGCAGCCCGGCGCGGAAGTCGTTGTACCGGGGGATTCCGCGGTGCCGGCTGCGGACGAGGTCGACGACCGCGAGGTCGACGATCTCGCCGTCGCGCTCGAACCGCCGCATCGACCGCGGATAGTTGTGCAGCGAGATCGCACCCGGGTAGGAGATCCCGAACGAGTACAGCATGCTGTCGAGCCCGGCGGCCCGCAGCTGGTCGTCCGCGTTGGCGCCCTGAACGTCAGCGAACTCCAGCCGACGCAGCACCTCGCCCGTGCGGTGGTCACGCAGGACGTAGTCGTCGGGCAGCAGCGGATGCATGCGGTAGACCGTCACGAAGTCCTCGGTCAACGAGAACGGCGCCGCGTGATGGTCCGGAACCGTCGACGGTATGCCGACGGCCGCCTGGTTGTCGAGCAACCAGATCCCGAGCTTCGTCAGCCACTCGTGCGCGGGTGGGCCGCTCCAGTTGGTGTTCATCCCGAGGTCGAGCGTTTCGGTGGCGAGAATCGCCGGGGTCCACTCGATCGTGTGGATCTTCGCGATCAGTGCCGACACGATGAGCCGCGCGGTCTGGTAGACGCGCTCGTCGTCCCATCCGCGGTACTTCGCCCGGAGCTCGTCGCACAGTACGTTGTGTTCGCGGGCGAACATCGTGTGCAGGCCGCTCAGGCCGAGCCACCAACCCTGGTTGAACCCGGTGATGACCGACCCGTTGAGGTCCCGGGGCAGGAATCCTTCCTCGGTCATGGTGAGCCGGGCACCGGTGCGGAGCGAGCGCGCCGTCGCTTCGTCGGAGCCGTAGACCTCCGAGGCGTCCCACCAGTGCGAGGCCTCGTTGGCGAACCGGGGCGTCACCGCGGGGCCGAGCGGGGGCAGCGGCCTGTTACCGGCGATGCGCATGACGTCTTCCGGTGGCCCGTCCACCGAGTTGACCCACCGGTCCCGGCCGGCGGGCAGCGGCACCACGATGTCCTGACGCCCCAGCGGGTAGCGACCGTGATGCACCCAGTCGTGCACCTGGAACTGGATCCAGGCGGCGGCGATCAGGTTCAACGACGTGGCCGGCCGGAACACCTCGCGGTGGAGCAGCCGGTCGGCGACGGTGACCGGGTTCGGCTCGTCGAGGAGGTCCCGCCGAACGTCGGCGGCCATGTTGCGGCCGAACGTCGCGCCCACCGCACCCATCGCCGGAGCGGACAGGTCGTTGTAGCTGCCGTCGTAGGTGCGGAACACCCGCGCGGTCTCCGGCAGGGCCGGCGGAACCGGGCGCGGTTGCGGCGGTGCCTCGCGCTCCTCCGTGTCGATCAGGTTGGAACGTCGCAGGACCGCGCGGAACGCGTCGAGGTTGAGCAGGCCGAGCCGGACGCCGAGCCGGTGCCAGGGAACGAACCCGTTGACGACGCGGAACAGCGACCGGGCGGCCGCGGAGAGGACGACGTTGCGCAGCGGCACCTCCCGATGCCACCGGAGCTCGTGGCGGTGCGCCGCACTGGCGTCGTAGGCGGCCTTGCGCGCACGGTTGAGGTTGCCGAGCGGGCGGAAGTCCTCCGTCGTGTTCCAGGGATTGAAATCGACGGACCGCAGCGCGTCCGGCTCCGCCACGTCCGCGACGCCGGCGGCCGGCCGCCGCGGGATCGTCAGCTCCGCGATCGGCTCCGGCGCGCAGTCGGATTCCCGCCACTCGACCGAGGTGTCCTCGATCGGCGTCGACCTCTCGTCCTTGAACCGCTGAACGCACAGCTCGAACCGCACGTCGCCGGCGGCCAGGCGATCGGCCGCCTCGCGGGCGAGGAAGTCGGGAACGGGTCGCGCCGGCACCGGCGCGTCGACGGCGGCGGGTTCGGGTCGCAGCAGGTAGCGCACGGCCAGCGTGTCGCCCCAGCGGATCGCGCCGCGGCTCCAGTAGGTCTGGGTCGCGATGCTGCGGATGGTGCGGAGCCCTTTCCGGACCCGCCGCACCATGCGGATCGTTTCGAGCGGACCGCACACGACCGCGAGCTTGACCAGGCCGGCCGCCCGGGACAGACCGCCACCGGCGGTCGCGTTGGCGAACTTCACGAACTGCCGCGCGTCGCGGGCGTGTGAAACGGGGAAGTTGGTCGCGAGGAGGTCGTGCTGCTCCGCGTCGGACACCACCACCCGCAGCGCGACGCCGCGCAGGTCGCCCTCGCTGTCGGGCCGCGCGGTCCCGGACGCGTTCGAGAAGCGCACCTGGGTGCGGTAGCTCCGTCCGGGCTGGGCGAACCCCACCCGCAGGTCGGCCGGCAGGTCGTAGAACGTGAGCCGCGCGTCGTCGACCGCAAGCGTCGCCTTGGCGTGGACGGCCCGGTCGACCGGGTGCGGGACGCCCCGCGCGCCGGCCCGCCGGCGGTTCTTCAGCTGGACCTGCATGATCTCCCGCGCCAGCCGCTCGAACGCGGCCCGCTCGGCCTGCGGACCACCGTCGGCGTACACCTCCCGCCACCGCGGTGGATCCGGCTGCGGATCCGGCGTCATGGTCGTTTCTGTCAGCTGCTCCGTCATGACGGATTCCCTTTCGTCCCCGGGCGTCGATAGAGGAGAGGAAATCGCGCGGACGTTTGATACAGCAGGTCCCCCTGTGGAGCGTGCGGTCAGCGCGGTTGGGGAGTGCCTTCGATCAGACCGGGCAGCATCGCGAATATCGCTCCCGCTGCAACGGTTTCCCCCGATGACAGCGTAACCACACGCCCGAGCGTCCGGGCCCTGATCCGCGCGCCTTCCATCACCGAGTTGAACAGTTCCGCGACGTCGAGCCAGGTGTACTCCGGGCGAAGGGTGATGCCGTAGAGCTTCGCCAGGGAGTCGTAGATCTCGGCCCACTTCGAGATCCATTGTTCGTACCGCGCCGTCTCGCGCACCCGCGGATGGTTCGGCAGCGCGACCCGCAGGATCGTCTGGAGACTCCACAGTGGATCGTTGAGCGTCAAGTCGAGCACGGTCCCGGTGAGCTGCCGGATGAGATCCTCGAAGCTGGTGGTCGCGGACAGCCGGCCGGAGATGTCCTCCACCGCGATCATCTGACGGTCCAGCACCGCCGACCGGAACAGATACGCGATCAGATCCTCGGTGTACCGGCTCTTGTAGCGCCACCGGTCCCGGAACATTCCGACGGTGAGCATCCGGGGCCGCTCGGCACCGACGTCGTCGCGATCGGCCCGCTCGATCAGGCGGGCCTGTGACAGCCCCGCGAAGAGCCGGGTACCCGCGTCGTGGTCGGCCATGAGATCCGGCCCACGATGGTCCAGCAGATCGTCCTGGAGCAGCAACAGGCCGACATCGAGGAAGGCACGGGTCTCCGGACTGCTGGCAATCTTCTGCCGCGTCGTCGGCCGGGCATCGGCGGCCACATTGACCAGACACACCGACAGATCGTCGTCAACCATCTCGCCTCCCCCGAACGCTCGACCCTTAGGGCGCGACCACCAGCGTAGGACCTCCAGCCCTGGAGGTGGTAGCGGGTTGGTCGGATGTGCGCGGTCGCGGACAACAGCTCGCGTGCCTGCTCACGACGTATACAGGGCTTGGACCGGTTCGGTCATCGACGGCCACAGTAGTAGTCGGATCGTGGACACACACCGATTTGGAGACCGCATGAACGAGAACCACCCGGTGGGTAAGCGTCCCGTGGCCGCGGCGGACGGGATGGAGCACGCGTGGAAGGCCGTTGTCGACCGGTACGCTCCGGTCGTCTGCGCGGTCGTCCGCGCATACCGGCTCGAACCGGCGGACGCCAAAATCGTCAGCCAGATGGTGTGGCTGCGCCTGGCCGACGACTTCGACCTGTCGCACGACCCGGCCACGCTGCGGACCTGGCTGGTGACGACCACGCGGCAGGAGTGCGTTCGGATCATCCACCGGCGCGGACAGGCCGAGCCCCCGGCGATCGACGCGGAGCTCCGCCGCGTCGAACAGCTGCAGGCGCTGCGCGACGGCCTGGCCGAACTCGCCCCGGAGGACCGCAACCTCCTGATGATGGTGGCGCGGGACCCCGCGATCAGCGATGACCACCTCGGCCGGCTCCTGCACATCCCCGTGGACGACGTGGGCCCCATGCGGTCCCGCAGTCTGGCGCGGCTGCGGGCGACGCCGTCGATGCGGGACCTGGGACACCGACCGGCGCCGGACGACGTCACGCCGCGATCCACGCGGTGACGAACCGACGGCCCGCCACGATGCACTCGGTGGTGGTCCCGGTCGACCCGCGCGATCGCGCTCGAACTGATCACCCGCTGACGGCCCGCGCACGTCCATACATGATGCTCGATCAAGTGTGGCTCGTGGGACGAAACCTACACCGGATCGAGCACCCTCTATTGGGGGCCACGCTCCGGGCCACGAACCGGAGCGGTCCGATCCAGATCGGAGTCGTAGAGCAGCGCCGCGAGCTCCAGATCCGGATCGGCCGTCTGCCATCGGCGGACCGCGGCAGCGGCGTCGACGACCTGCCGCCGCAGCGGATCGGGCGGCTCGACCGGATCGGACCCGAGTGCCTCGGCCAGGTCACGGATCAGCTCGTCGTCGTCGTTCCAGTTCCGTGCTGCCATCCCGAAACCCTCCCGTCCGCATCAGGGTTGCGGTTGAGGTTTCTTCGTGTCGGCGCCGCGGACGGTGTCGAGCACGACGTGCGCCTGCCGGTCGACGAGACGGGTGAATGCCTGCTGTGCGTAGCCGAAGATGATCGCCCAGGCCACGATCTGCGCCGACGTGTCCAGGGCGGTGAGACCCGGCACGAACTGCCCGCGCATGAGGAGCAGCCCGAGGAAGGCGGTCACCGCACCGGTCGGCAGCTTGAACACGGCCAGCGCCACGGGGACCAGGTTGCGTTCGGACGAGCCCCTGATCTTGCCGATGGCGGCCGCCGCGGCGATGGCGGCGGCGGTCAGCCCGACCAGTTCGACGACCAGGAGATCGTGACGGTTCGCCGTCCGTCGGATCTGATCGTCGATGTCCTCCTGGCTGCCCTCCTCCGTCGTCACCGGGAACGGTGCCGATTGCGCCGTGGGACAGACGACGATCGCGGTTCCCCTTTCCTGCGGGGCGAAACACATGGGAATCGTCGTCGGCCGCCAGAAGCCGAGGATCGCCAGGGCGATCGCGAGTGCGAACATCACCACGATGGAGACGACGAGGACCGCACCGAAGCTGCGTATGCGTCGCTGTTCCCGAAGTGCCGCCGAACTCGCGCCGCGGGCGGCGGTCGCGATCCGGCCCCGCTCGTCCTCGATGATCTTCTTCCTGGCGGCCAGATCCAGGTCGGTGCCGAACTCCTGACCGTCGACGTCCCGGATGCCGAGCCGCCGCGCGATGCGCTCCATCTCCAGCCGTCGCGGATCCGTCGCGACGAGGTGACAGCGCACGCTGCGCAGCACGCACGGCACCTGACCGAGGACGTACTCGGGCTTCGCGATGTTGATGAGGAGCGACTCGGCCGCGTCGAGGTTGCTCATCGCACGTTCGTGCAGTGGCCCGTGCCGGAAGAAATGGAGCCGTCTCCTGGGCTCGGGGCTCGCGGCGGTGGCGGCATCCCGTGCCGCGTCGACGTGTGCCCAGATCGCGTCCGCCATGGCCTGCTGTTCGGCGGTGGGAGCACTGGGGAGAGCCCACGCGCACAGCGCCCGCAGTTCCATCGCGCGGGTCAGGGTCGCCTCGCGCCAGCCGCGGGTGACCGGACCGCCGACGGTGGCCGCCCCGACGGTCGGGGGAGCCGTGCTCGGCCGGTGAGATGTCGTGGTTACCGTTGCCATTGTGCTTTTCCTCTCGAAGCCCGCGGGTGGGCTCGATAGCGGTGCCGGGGTCACGGAACGGTCGACAACACCTTGACCGCGCGTCCGTAGCCGGCCACGTCGATACCGGTCGCACGGAGCAGCTGCCACGCCTGGACCGGCGTCGTACCGGCGAACTCCTGGCAGATACGGGCGACCGCGCCGACGATCTGAGGTACCGCGAACGACGTACCCGACCAGAGCGCCCAGGACGAACCCGGGTACACGTCCGGCGGGTTCTCGAGTTCCTCCCACTCCGTGCCCTTGACGAACGTGGAGCGCACGCCCTCGGCGATCGTGGAGGCCTTGACCCACGTGCCATGGGTCGACCAGCCCGCACCCGTCAGGTCGGCTTGAAGACCGGCCACCGACACCACGCGCGTCGACTGCTCGGCGAACGCGGCGGGGTACACCTTCACCTCGTCGCCGCCGTTCCCGGCCGCGGCGACGATCAGGACGTCGTTGGGGATGAGCGCCAGCGCCGCGGCCATCGCCATCGGCGGCGGGCCGCCGTCCAGGGTGCAGCCGAACGACAGGTTGAGGATCTTGCAGCCGGCGTCGACCGCCCGCAGTATCGCCAGGGCCGCCGCGAGATCCGACCCGCACCCGTCGGTGGCGAGCGCCTTGAACACGCGGATCGTGACGCCCGGCGCGACCTGTTGGACGATGCCGCTGACGTGCGTTCCGTGACCCGCGGCGGCGTCGAGCCGGTCGGTCGGCGGCAGCACGTCGAGCGGGTCGATCTCCGACGGCGGATCGGCCACTCCGGCGAGCCACCCGTCGGTACGGACCTCGCTGGTGATGCCGGTGTCGACGATCCCGACCGGGAAGCCTCCGGTGCGGGACGGAACCGGGTAGGCGGAGAAGTGACCGAGGCCCTGTACCGGTTCCGGTGTCTCGTCGCTCTTGCCCACCGCGGCCGTGGACACGACGTAGTTCAGGGCCGCCGGCACGTTCTGCGCGCGCAGCTGCCGCACCACCTGTTGCAGTTTCTCTGAAGCGAGTGCGCGGTTCCGGTAACACGCGACGAGGCCGCTCAGGCGGTCGTGTTCGACGGTGGACCGTTGAAGCGCGTTGTCGGCGATGGCCTGGGCGACCGCCGCGCTCGTCAGGGCGTCCCTGTTGATGAGGATCTCGCCGGTGACGTGCAGCAGTTTCGGGTTCGGGTCCGGTCCGAACTCGGTGATCGGATCAAGACCCGGATGGTTCGCACGGCTCGCGAGGATCTTTTTGACGATCTTGTTGCGGTCAGCCGGACTGGCCAGGCCACCGTTCAGCTTCTCGATCTGCGTCTTGACGGCCGCTCTGTACTTGTCCGTGTCCGGCGCATTCGGGTAGTCGTTCGTGAAGGGGTGTCCCTTTTCCGGATCGTTGAGGTTCATGTGTTCCTCCTCGGCTCGATACCAGAGAGAGAAACCCGCGGAACACCCGGAAATACACGCCGACCGGCCGGATCAGTCGGGTCCCGGATCAGGCCGGGACGGTGAGGTGGGAATCCAGGCGGTGACCAGCCGGTCACCTGCCGCCAGCCATTCGAGCCGCACGGGGCCGCGACGGCGGCCCGGGAACGTGAAGCACCCGACGGTGTCCGTCATCGCCTCCGTGACCGTGCCGTCGACCGTCACCAGCCGGACCATGCCCGGCTCCGGCGGTATGAGCTGGCCCTCGATGCCGGAGTCGCTCACCTCGATCTCCATCTGGTGGGATCCGTTCCCGAACACGAGCGCGCGTGGCGCGTCGGACGAGGCACGTACCGACAGCGCCCGATCGACGTCGGAGTCGTACAGCAACGCGGCCAGCTCGGTGCCGGGGTCGGCGGAACGCCACCGGAGGACGGCGTGCGCCGCCTCGATCACCCGATGTTCGGTCTCGTCGGGTCGAAGCGCCCGGCCCAGATCACGGATCAGGTCGTTGTCATCGCTCCAGTTCGGCTGCGACATGCCCCAGGTCCTCCGTCCGCGATTCACCGGTGCTCCGAAGGTAGGTCCGCACCGCGGTCGTCTCCCGTAGCTTCTCGAGGACACGTCGACGGGTCGGCCCGATGCTGCCGATCGGGATGTCGAGCATCCGGCTGATCTCCGCGTAGGTGTGCGGCGGGTCGCTGCTCAACAGTTCGATCAGCTCGCGGTGGTCGGGTGCCAACTCCTCGAGCCCGTCGAGGAGGACCCGGTGCCGCTCGGCCGCCAGGAGGGCCTCGTCGTGTTCGTGTTCGCCGGGCGTGGCGAGTGCGTTCAACGTCTGCGGGTCGACCACCACGCCACGGCCGTTGCGGCGCACGTAGCGCTGGCACTCGTGCCGGGTGGTGGTCACCAGCCAGCCCGGGAGGGCGGCCGGGTCACGGATGTGTTCGATGGACTCGATGAGACGTAACCATACGAGCTGGCTGACGTCCTGCTCGTCGGACGGGTGCAGCCGGAACCGCCGGATGGTGACGGCCACCAGGCGCGCATGGCGCCGTACCAGTTCGCTCCAGGCCTCGTCGTCCCCCTTGACACTGGCCTGCACGAGCGCTGTGAGGTCGTAGTCCCGCACCTTTCCCACGACATCCCCTTCCGCGGTTGACTGGATTAGAGCGCCCAGCCGAGATCGTGATACCGGGGCGTGAAAATTCCGTTAACAAGCCGGCCCGGGGCGTAGCAATCGCGTGAACGCACCTGCCGGCGGGGCAGATGCCGGACTTCAATTCGGGAGCGGCTCGGTGTGCGAGCGCAATGCCGTTGGAGGGGTCTGTCGTGCCTGACGTGGTGTTCGTGGTGTTGACGGTGGTGCTGTTCGCCGTCCTGGCGCTTGCGGTCCGGGCGGTGGAGAAGCGGTGAACGCCGAGAATGCGGTCGGTCTGGTCCTCGCGGTGGCGCTGACGGCGTTCCTCGTGGTGGCCCTGGTCTTTCCGGAGCGGTTCTGATGAGCCAGACAGCGGCGGCCGTTGTCTTCATCGTGTCCCTGGTGGTCGCGCTCGTGGCGGTGTATCGGCCGTTGGGCGACCACATGCACCGGGTGGTCACCACCACGCGCCATCTGCGGGTGGAGCGGTTGGTGTACCGCGCGGTCGGGGTCAACCCGGAGGGTGAGCAGTCGTGGGGTGTGTACGCCCGGAGCGTGCTGGCGTTCTCGGCGGTGTCGATCCTGTTCCTGTACGGGTTCCAGCGGGTGCAGGACAGGTTGTGGTTGTCGTTGGGCTTCGCACCGGTCAAGGCCGATCAGGCGTGGAACACGGCGGTCAGCTTCACCACCAACACCAACTGGCAGTCGTACTCGGGTGAGTCGACGATGGGTCACCTGGTGCAGATGTCCGGCCTGGCGGTGCAGAACTTCGTCTCCGCGGCGGTCGGCGTCGCGGTGGCGGTGGCCCTGGTGCGTGGCTTCGCCCGCACGGGGACCGACCGGCTGGGAAACTTCTGGGTGGACCTGGTGCGGATCTGCCTGCGGGTGCTGCTGCCGATCGCGGTGGTCTTCGCGGTGGTGTTCGTCGCCGCCGGGATGGTGCAGAACCTGTCCGCCGGCACCGATGCGACCACGCTGGCCGGCGCCACCCAGCACGTGACCGGCGGGCCGGTCGCCTCGCAGGAGGTCATCAAGGAACTGGGCACGAACGGTGGCGGGTTCTACAACGCCAACAGCGCCCACCCGTTCGAGAATCCGACGACGTGGACGAACTGGATCCAGATCTTGCTGATCCTGCTGATCCCGTTCAGCCTGCCGCGCACGTTCGGCCGGATGGTCGGTGACAACCGGCAGGGTTACGCGATCGCGTCGATCATGGCGATTCTCGCGGTCGGCAGCATCGTCGCGGTCACCGCGTTGCAGCTGCAGCACGCCGGCACGGTGCCGCAGGCGGTCGGCGCGGCCACCGAGGGCACGGAGACCCGGTTCGGGGTGGCGCAGTCGGCGGTCTTCGCCGGCGCCACCACGCTCACCAGCACCGGGGCGGTGAACTCGTTCCACGACTCGTACACGTCGCTGGGCGGCATGATCCCGATGCTGAACATGATGCTGGGCGAGGTCGCGCCGGGCGGCACCGGCTCGGGCCTGTACGGAATGCTCGTGCTGGCGGTGATCACCGTGTTCGTGGCCGGGCTGATGGTCGGCCGGACCCCGGAGTATCTGGGGAAGAAGATCGGCGCCCGCGAGATCACGTTCGCGTCGCTGTACTTCCTGACCACCCCGGTCCTCGTGCTGGTCGGCACCGCCGCCGCGATGGCGCAGTCCTCGGCGCGGGCGTCGATGCTCAACTCCGGGCCGCACGGGCTGTCGGAGGTGCTGTACGCGTACACGTCGGCGTCGAACAACAACGGTTCGGCGTTCGCCGGGATCAGCGTCAACACCGGGTGGTACAACACGACGCTCGGGCTGTGCATGCTGCTGGGCCGGTTCCTGCCGATCATCTTCGTCCTCGGCCTGGCCGGCTCCCTCGCCGCGCAGAAACCGGTGCCGGTGTCGGTCGGCACCCTGAAGACGCATCAGCCGTTGTTCATCGGCATGGTCGTCGGCGTCACGGTCGTCCTGATCGCGCTGACCTTCCTGCCCGCCCTCGCCCTCGGCCCGCTGGCCGAAGGTCTGTAGGAGGAACCCGCACATGTCCGCAACCACACTTCTGGACCCCGGGCAACTGCTCCGTTCGACGCCGGACGCGCTGCGCAAGCTCAACCCGACGACGCTGTGGCGCAACCCGGTGATGTTCATCGTGGAGATCGGCTCGGTGTTCACCACCGTCCTGGCGATCGTCCACCCGACCGTGTTCGCCTGGATCACCACGATCTGGCTGTGGCTGACCGTGGTCTTCGCCAACCTGGCCGAGGCGGTGGCCGAGGGCCGGGGCAAGGCACAGGCCGCGACGCTGCGCCGGGCCAAGCAGGACACCGTCGCCCGCCGCCTGACCGGCTGGACGCCCGGCGCGGACGGAACCGTGGAGGTACAGGTCCCGGCGGCGGAACTGCGCCTCGGCGACGTCGTGGTGGTCGAGGCCGGGCAGGTCATCCCCGGCGACGGCGACGTCGTCGAAGGCATCGCCAGCGTCGACGAGTCGGCGATCACCGGCGAGTCCGCACCGGTGATCCGCGAGTCCGGCGGCGACCGGTCCGCGGTCACCGGCGGCACCCGGGTGCTGTCCGACCGGATCGTCGTGCGGATCACCCAGAAGCCGGGGGAGAGTTTCATCGACCGGATGATCGCGCTGGTCGAGGGCGCCAACCGGCAGAAGACCCCGAACGAGATCGCGCTGAACATCCTGCTGGCCGCGTTGACGATCATCTTCGTGCTCGCCGTCGCGACCCTGCAGCCGCTGGCGATCTTCGCCAAGGCGCAGAACCCGGCCGCCCCGGACACGCAGGCCCTGACCGGCTACGGCGTCACCGGGATCGTGCTGGTGTCGCTGCTGGTCTGCCTGATCCCGACGACGATCGGCGCGTTGCTGTCGGCCATCGGCATCGCCGGCATGGACCGCCTCGTGCAGCGCAACGTCCTCGCGATGTCCGGGAGGGCGGTCGAGGCCGCCGGTGACGTCGACACGCTGCTGCTGGACAAGACCGGCACCATCACCCTGGGCAACCGGCAGGCGAGTGAGTTCATCGCGATCGACGGCGTGTCCACGGCCGACCTGGCCGACGCCGCACAACTGTCCAGCCTGGCCGACGAGACCCCGGAGGGCCGGTCGGTCGTCGTCTACGCCAAGACCGGGCACGGGCTCCGCGAACGCACCACCGGTGAACTCGGGCACGTCACCTGGATCGAGTTCAGCGCGCAGACCCGCATGTCCGGCGTCGACCTCGGCGACCGGAAGATCCGCAAGGGCGCCGCGACCGCGGTCATGACCTGGGTCCGCGACAACGGCGGGCATCCCACCGACGACGTCGGACCCATCGTCGACGGGATCAGCGCCTCCGGCGGCACCCCGCTGCTGGTCGCCGAGCACCGCGACGGAAAGCCGGCCCGCGCGCTCGGCGTCATCCACCTCAAGGACGTGGTGAAGGCCGGCATGCGGGAACGGTTCGACGAGATGCGCCGGATGGGGATCCGCACCGTGATGATCACCGGGGACAACCCGGCCACCGCGCGGGCCATCGCCGCCGAGGCCGGCGTCGACGACTTCCTCGCCGAGGCCACCCCCGAGGACAAGATGACCCTCATCAAACGCGAACAGCAGGGCGGGAACCTGGTCGCGATGACCGGCGACGGCACCAACGACGCCCCCGCCCTCGCCCAGGCCGACGTCGGCGTCGCCATGAACACCGGCACCTCGGCGGCGAAGGAGGCCGGCAACATGGTCGACCTCGACTCCGACCCGACCAAGCTCATCGAGATCGTGGAGATCGGCAAGCAGCTACTGATCACCCGGGGTGCGTTGACGACGTTCTCCATCGCCAACGACGTCGCCAAGTACTTCGCGATCATCCCGGCCATGTTCGCCGCCGTGTACCCGGGCCTGGACAGGCTGAACATCATGCGGCTGGACAGTCCGACCTCGGCGATCCTGTCGGCGGTCATCTTCAACGCGGTCGTCATCGTGGCGCTGATCCCGCTGGCCCTGCGCGGGGTGCGTTACACACCGAGCAGCGCGGCGACGTTGTTGCGCCGCAACCTGCTCGTCTACGGCGCCGGCGGCATGATCGCCCCGTTCGTCGGCATCAAGCTCATCGATCTTTTCATCCAGTTCGTCCCGGGGATCTCGTGATGCGACTACCGCAGTGGCTCTCCCAACACCTCGCCGCGTTGCGCGCGCTGCTCGTCCTGACCCTGCTCCTCGGCGTCGCCTACCCGCTGGCGATCCTGGGCGTGGCACAGCTTCCCGGCCTGTCGGCCAGGGCCGCCGGGTCACTGATCAGATCCGGCGACGCCACCGTGGGCAGCGCGCTCATCGGCCAGTCGTTCACCGACGCCACGGGCGATGCGCTGGTGCAGTACTTCCAGTCGCGGCCGTCGGCCGCCGGTGACGGCTACGACCCGACGTCCACCGGCGCCTCCAACCTCGGCCCGGAGAGCGTCGTCGACGTCCTGCCCGACCCCGCGGTCGCCGGCGACGAGGGCACGCCGAGCCTGCTCACCCAGGTCTGCGCGCGCAGCAGAGCGGTCGGCGACCGGGAGGGCGTGGACGGGCGCCGTCCGTACTGCACCCCCGCCGGGGTCGGCGCGGTCCTCGCCGTGTTCCACCGTGACGGCCTCACCGGGCCGGTCACCCGCGCGGTCAGCCTCAACGAGGCGTGCCCCGCGCCGCCGTTCGTGTCCCGCTACGCCGGGGTGAGCGTCGAGTGCGCGAGATCCGGAGCGGACTACTCCCGCGGCGTCGTGACCCCGGTCCGGGGTGACGCGCCGGCCTCCCCGGCGGTGCCGCCGGACGCGGTCACCGCCAGCGGCAGCGGCCTCGACCCCCACATCAGCCCCGCCTACGCGCGGATCCAGATCGCCCGGGTGGCCCGGGAACGCGGCGTCGACGCCGCGGCGGTGCGCGCCCTGGTGGACAAACACACCACCGGGCGGGCGCTGGGCTTCCTCGGTGAGCCGGCGGTGAACGTCGTCGAGCTCAATCTCGACCTGGACAGGCGCTACCCGTACGACAAATAACGACGTCGGGCTTGACCCTGACGCAGCGTCAACCCTCCATGCTGGCTGCCATGGCAACCGATCAGGTTCCGGGCCCCGCGATCCACGTGCGGGGCCTGGAGAAGTCGTACAAGGACCTGCGTGTGCTCCGCGGCGTCGACCTCGAGGTGGCGCGGGGCAGCGTCTTCGCCCTGCTCGGCTCGAACGGGGCGGGCAAGACGACCGTCATAAGGATCCTGTCGACGCTGCTGCGGGCCGACGCGGGGACCGCGCGGGTCAACGGCTTCGACGTCGCGACGCAGGGCGCCGACGTCCGCGGGTCCATCAGCCTGACCGGACAGTTCGCGGCCGTCGACGAGATCCTCAGCGGCCGGGAGAACCTCGTCCTGGTGGCCAGGCTGCGGCATCTCGAGGACCCGGGCACGATCGCGGACGACCTGCTGACGCGCTTCTCGCTGACCGAGGCGGCCACCCGGCGGGTGGCGACGTACTCCGGCGGGATGCGCCGCCGCCTCGACATCGCGATGAGTCTCATCGGGAGCCCGCCGGTCATCTTCCTCGACGAGCCGACGACCGGACTGGACCCGGAAGCGCGCATCGAGGTGTGGCAGGCCGTCCGGAAGCTGGCCGAGGGCGGGACGACCGTGCTGCTCACCACCCAGTACCTCAACGAGGCCGAACAGCTCGCCGACCGGATCGCGATCCTGCACCAGGGCCGGATCATCGTCGACGGCACCCTGGCCGAGCTCAAGCAACTGCTGCCGCCCGCGACGGTCGAGTACGTCGAGAAGCAGCCCTCCCTCGAAGACGTCTTCTTCGCCGTCATCGGCGACAAGCAGTAGGGAACCTCCATGGCGACGCACTTCCTGGCCGACACCGCCGTCCTCACCGGACGGACCCTGCGCCACATCACCCGCAGCATCGACACCATCATCACGACCGCGATCACGCCGATCGCCATGATGCTGATGTTCGTCTACGTCTTCGGCGGCGCGATCGACACCGGCCCGGTCTCCTACGTGAACTACATGCTGCCCGGCATCCTGCTCATCACCATCGCGTCGGGCGTCTCCTACACCGCGTTCCGGCTCTTCAACGACATCCGGGGCGGGATCTTCGAGCGGTTCCAGTCCATGCCGATCGCCCGGTCGGGCGCGCTGTGGGCGCACGTGCTGACCTCGCTGGTCGCCAACGTGATCTCGCTCGTGGTCGTCGTCGGGGTCGCCCTCGTCATGGGCTTCCGCTCCGGCGCCGGAGTGCTCGCCTGGCTGGCGGTCGCCGGCATCCTCGTCCTGTTCACGTTGGCGCTGACCTGGCTCGCCGTCATCCCGGGCCTGACCGCGAAGACGGTCGACGGCGCGAGCGCGTTCGCCTACCCGCTCATCTTCCTGCCGTTCATCAGCTCGGCCTTCGTGCCCACCGACACCATGCCCGGTCCGGTGCGCGCCTTCGCCGACCACCAGCCGGTGACGTCCATCGTCAACACGATCCGCGCCATGTTCACCCAGCAACCGGTGGGCACCGGCATCTGGACCGCGCTCGCATGGAGCGGCGGCATCCTCGTCGTCGCGTACGTCCTCGCCACCCTGGTCTACCGTCGGAAGATCTCCTGAGCCGGCAGGATCAGAGCATGTTGACGATCAGCCAACTGGCGGCGTACGCGGGCGTCACGGTGCGCGCGGTGCGGCACTACCACCAGATCGGACTCCTGCCCGAGCCGGAGCGGGACGCGTCCGGCTACCGCCGGTACGGCGCGAAGGCGGTTGTGTCCCTGATCAAGGTCCGTACCCTCGCCAACGCCGGCGTGCCGCTGTCCCAGATCGGTCGCATGCTCCACGCCGACCCGGCGGCGTTCGCCGAAGCGATCCAGGCGATCGACAGCCACCTGCGCGAGGAGATCGAACGCCTGGAGACCAGCCGCAAGCAGATCGCCCAACTCGACGCCGGCGACAGCCTGGCGCTCCCACCGGAGGTGACCCACTACCTCGACCGCCTCCGGGAGATCGGCATGTCCGAGCGGTTGGTGGAGGGCCAACGGGACGGCTGGATCCTGATCACGGCCCGCTGGCCCGACCGCGTCAGCGAATGGATCCCGGGAAAGCTCGCCGAGCTCGAAGACCCGCAGGCCGTCCGGCTCTACCGCCTGCTCTCCGACCTCGTCGACTCCGACCCGGACGAGCACGACCCGCGCCTGGAGGAGGTCGCCGACCTCATGGCCGCCATGGCCCAGCGGGCGTACGACGCCGGCGAGGCCGACTACGGCGACGCGGCACAGGACGACCTGCCGTTCGAGCTTCTCGACGCGCTCGCCGTCGAGATCGACCCGCGGGCGCAACGGATGATGGACCTGATGCGCGAACGTGGCTGGGGCCGCTGGACCCGGCTGGACCGGCTGCCGGACGCACCCGACTAGGTGGTGACGCCGAGGAGCCGGTGCGCGGTCTCCGGGTCGCGGCGGAAGGCCGGTGTGTCGGCCCGGTGTGCGACCGTTCCGCGGGCGATCACCGTGATGGCGTCGGCGACGCGGAAGACGAGGTGCAGGTCGTGTTCGACCAGGATCACCGCCACCCCGGACCGCGTGACGGCGTCGATGGTCTCGCCGATGCGGTCGACGACGGCCGGTGCCAGGCCCTCGGACGGCTCGTCGAGCAGCACGACGCGCGGCCCGGTGATGAGGGCCCGGGCGATGGCGAGCATCTGCTGCTCGCCGCCCGAGAGGTGACCGGCGAGCTGGTGCCGGCGTTCGGCGAGGACCGGGAACAGGTCGTTCAGCCGCTCGACCGTCCACAGTGGACTCGTCCGGCGGCGACCGGCGAGGACGAGGTGCTCCCGGACGGTGACGGTGGGCCAGATCCGGCGGCCCTGCGGGACGAGCGCGATCCCGGCCCGGGCGATCCGGTCGGGTCGCGCCCCGGCCAGGTCACGGTCGTCCAGCCGGACACTGCCCCGGGTCGGGCGCACCAGCCCCATCAGCGTGTTCAGCAACGTGGTCTTCCCGGCGCCGTTGCGCCCGAGGACGGCGAGCGTGCGGCCCGCCTCGACGTCGAGGTCGACGCCGTGCAGCACTTCGCCGTTGCGGTAGCCGGCGTGCAGGTCACGGACGCGTAGTGACATGGTCACCTCCGGGCGACGGCTCGGTGATGAACAGGTCGGCCCGCCGGGCGGTGCCGAGGTAGGCGCGTTGCACGTCGGCGCTCGCGCGGACCTCGGCCGGCGTGCCGGACATCAGCACCTTTCCCAGGTGCAGCACGGTGACCACGGTCGCCAGTTCGAAGACCAGGTCGAGGTCGTGCTCGACGAAGACCACGGTGATGTCGTCGGGGAGGGCGCGCAGCAGGTCGAGCAGGCGCGCGGTGCCGGCGGTCGACATGCCGGCGGCGGGCTCGTCGAGCAGCAGCAGACGGGGTTCGGCGGCGAGGGCGACCGCGACCTCCAACTGGCGGCACTCCGCGTAGGACAGCGCGTCGGCCGGGTCGCCGGCGCGATCGGCAAGCCCCACCCGGGCGAGGAGTTCGTCGACGCGCGCCGCCCAGGCGGGTCGTCGGTGGGGGACGGGCAGCCACGGCCGGCCCCGGCGTCGCTGGACCGCGAGCGCGACGTTGTCGGCCACGGTCTGGCTGCCGAACAGGCTGGACTGCTGGAACGTCTGACCGATCCCCAGCCAGGCCCGCCGGGCCTCGGGAGCGCGGGTGACGTCGACGTCGCCGAGGTGGATGCGCCCGCCGCTGACCGGAAGGCCACCGGCGACGAGCCGCAGCAGGGTGCTCTTGCCCGCGCCGTTGGGACCGATGAGCGCGTGCCGGGCGCCGCGGGCCACGCTCAGCGTGACGCCGTCGACGGCGCGCAGGGCGCCGAACTCGCGGCTCACGTCCTCACACCGCAGAACGTCGCTCACCGCTTCGCCCGCCATCGACGCGCCACCGGTAGCCCACGGATACCCGCCACCCCGCGGGGCATGGCGAACACCACGGCGATGAAGACGAGTCCCAGCACGAGCGGCCCGTGGCCGTCGAGGCTGGAACCGAGCGAGTCGCGGACCAGGATCACCAGGGCCGCGCCGACGCACGGACCCCAGAGCGTTCCACTGCCGCCGATGACGACGGCGAGCAACGCCAACGCCGACGTGGTGAACCCGAGATCCGCCGGGGTGACCAGCCGCTGCTGCGCGGCGAGCAGACCACCGGCGAGACCGGCGACCGCGCCGGCCGCCACGAACGCGGCGTACTTGTACCGGGCGGGGTCGTAGCCGATGGACCGCATGCGCGGTTCGTTGTCGCGGATGCCGCGCAGCGTCGCCCCGAACGGGGACGCCACGAGCGACCACAGCACGGCCACGCCGAGCAGGCAGCACGCCAGGACGTACCAGTGCAGGTACCCGACGTTGGTCAGGGCCTGCGAGCCGATCCGGACGGCCGGAATGCCGTACAGACCGTTGGATCCGCCGGTCACCGGTTCCCAGCTCTCGGCGACCTGCTGGATGACCTCGGCCAGCGCCAGGGTGAGCATCAGGAAGTACACCCCGCTGGTCCGGACGGCGACCGACCCCGCCGCGGCCGCCGCCAGCGCACCCGCCACGACCGCGGCCAGCAGCGGCACCGGTGCGGCCGGCGTCAGGTGGATGGCGACCCATCCGGCGGCGTACGCGCCGACGCCGAAGTAGGCGGCATGCCCGAGCGACGGCAGCCCGGTGAAGCCGACGAGCAGGTCGAGGCTCGCCGCCAGCAGCGCGAAGACCAGCATCCGCGTCAGCGTGGTGGTCGCGTACGGGGCGAGAAAGAACGGCGCGGCGGCCAACGCGGTCACCGCCGCGATCGCCACGCCACCGGACCGCCATCCCAACCGGGCGTGCGTCGGCCGGTACGCGGGCGCGGTGATTGTCATGACCGGTGTCCGCTCGGGGCGGCGGCCAGGCCGCGCGGACGGACCACCAGCACCAGCGCGAGGACGCCGAACAACAGGAACGACGCCAGGTCGGACAGCACGATCCGACCCGTCGACTCGATCTGGCCGATCAGCAGCGCGGCCACCAGCGCCCCGCGCACCGATCCGAGCCCACCGACCACCACGACCAGCAGCGCGAGGATGAGCATCGTGCTGTCCAACCCCGGGCGGGCGTTGTAGATCGGGCTGCCGAGCACGCCGGCGGTCACGGCCAGGACCGACCCGGCGACGAACACCCCGGCGCGCACCCGGCGGACATCGATGCCGACCGCGGCCACCATGTCGCGGTCGGCGACGCTCGCCCGCACCAACGCGCCCACCGGGGTCCGTTCGATCACCAGGTGGAGCGCGAGCGCCAGACCCGCGCCGACGCCGATGAGCGCCAGGCGGTAGGTGGGGTAGGCGTTGCCGACGACGGACACCGTGCCGTCCAGCCCGGGCGGCGGGTTCACCCCGCGGACGTCGTCACCGAACGCGGCCGACAGCAGCTCGGCCCCGACCAGCGCCACGCCGAGCGTGAGCAGCGCCTGCTCGAGGTGGGTGCGGCCGGCCAGCGGCGCGGTCAGCAGCGACAGGCCACCACCGGCCAGCGCGCCGACCGCGGCCGCCACGGCGAGGGCGGCGAGCCAGCCGATCCAGGTGGGGCGGTCGCCGACGATCGACCAGGCCAGGTACGCCCCGGCGAGGAACAGCGCGCCGTGGGCGAGGTTCAGCACGTCCATCATGCCGAAGACCAGCGACAGCCCGATCGCCACGATGAACAGCAGCAGGCCGATCGCCACGCCGTTGAGCACCGCGATCAGCCCGACGTCGACCCAGTTCCCCACGCTCCTCAGCCGGCCTGGCTCGACTCACCGAGGTCTTTCACGACGGCGTTGACCAGAGCGGAGCCCTGCTTCTCCACCTTGCGGAGGTAGAACTTCTGGGTGGGTGACTGACCGGTGAACCGCCACGGACCCCGCGGGCTGTCGTCGACCGTGCCGACCGCGCCCATCGCCGACGCCAGCGCGTCGCCGCCAAGCCCGCTGGTGACGCGCAGGGCCCGGTTGAGCACGTTTGCCGCGTCCCACGTCTGCACCGCGTAGACGGTGGGCGTGGCGTTGTACTTGCTCTGGTACGCGCCCCGGAACTCCTTGTTCGCGGCGTTGTCGAGCTCGGTGGTGTAGTGCAGTGACGTCTGCACCCCGACGGCGGCGTCGGCCTGTGCGGCCAGCACGCCGCCCTCGGTGAGGAAACCCGAGCCGTACAAGGGAATCTTGGCCGCGAGCCCGAACTGGGCGTACTGCTTGACGAACGTGACCGCCTCGGCCCCGGCGAAGAAGCAGTACGTCATCTGGGCGCCGGACGCCTGGATCTTGCTCAGCACCGGTTGGTAGTCCTGGGTCTTGCCGAACGCCGGCTTGTCCTCGCCGACCACGGTGCCACCCGCGGCCTTGAACGCGTTGATGAAGCCCGCGCTGGCCTCGGCGCCGGCCGCGTAGTCCGGTGCCACCGCGTACGCGGTGCGGCCCGGCCCGCCGAGGTGCGTTCCGAGCGGGGCGGACACCTGGGAGTTGGTGAACGAGGTACGCCAGATGTAGGGACTGCGGGAGGCGCCCGTGATGGCGTTGGCGCCGGCGTTCGACACCACCAGCAGCTTCTTCGCCTCGGCCACCATGTCCTTGACCCCGAGCGCCGTCGCCGAGTTCACGATGCCCACCAGGATGTCGACCTGGTCGCTCTGCAGCAGCTTCTGCACCGCCGGCACGCCGGTCTGCGGCGTCTCGCCCTCGTCAGCGGTCACCGTCGTGACGGTGTAGTTGCCGAACTTGCCGCCGTGGCGTTCGAGCCACAGGTCCCAGGCGCGTTTCATGTCGCCGCCGAGCGGCGTGTACACCCCGGCCTGCGGAATCACCAGACCGACCTTGACCGGCCCGCCGTGTGACGTCGACTCCTCGGCGTCGTCGCCGCCCACGCTGCTGCCGCAGGCACTCATGGCGGCCGTGAACCCGGCCGCGCCGAGGACACCGAGGAGATGCCGCCGGCTCACCGATGACTCGGCCATCTCTATCCTCCACGTTCCAGTTGTGGGGCGATCGCGGAGATTCATCGACACGGGGTCAGCCTTGGTCGGGCCTCATTGTCTACATGCGCGTGTCAGCCCGTCAAGCATTCATAGCATATTGATCGACGGATGGAGACGTCTGAATTCGGGGACACGACAACGGTTACGACACCGGTCGGGTCAGGTGCGCGATGAGGAACTCCGCGGCGTCGGAGCGGGCCCTGGTCTGGTTGGTGCGTTTGCCGAAGACATGGCCTTCGTCGGGGTAGATGTCGTAGCGGACCTCGACTCCACGGTCGCGGAGGCGTTGCACGATCTGGTCGCTCTCCTCGCGTGGCACTCGCATGTCGTTGGCGCCCTGGATGATGAACAGCGGTGCGGTGATCCGATCGGCGTGGGTGGTGGGGGATCGCGCGAGGAGGAATTCGGCGTCGGTGTCGGGGTCGCCGACGAGGATGGCGACCTGGGTGCGCCAGCTGGGTGGTTGGGCGCGGCTGAAGGTGAGCAGGTTGGCGGGGCCGCACCACGCGACGGCGGCGGCCCACCGGTGCTCGGGTAGTCGCGAGACGGCCGACAGCACGACGAAGCCACCGTAGGAGCGCCCGACGAGCCCGATCCGGTCGGGGTCGACCCAGGGTTGCTGTTTGAGGTGATCGACGACGGCGTCGAGGTCGTCGAGGTCGACTCCGCCCCAGTCGCGGTGGACGGCGGTCTGCCAGGCGAGGCCGTAGCCGAGTGAGCCGCGGATGTTCGGTGCGAGGACGGCCACGCCGTGGCTCACCAGGAATTGGAAGAGGCCGTCGTTGGAGTAGTCCGGCCGCTCCTGGACCGGTGGGCCGCCGTGGACGGCCACCACGACACCCACCGGTTCGGTGGTGCGCGGGCGGTACAGGAACGCGGGAACGGTGTGGCCATCCGGCGCCGGTATGTAGATCGCTTCCGGTTCCACGAACGTGGCCGGGTCTGCGGCCGGCCGGGCGTCGGTGAGCCAGCGGGTGGTGCCGGTGTGGCGATCGACGACGAGGACGTTGGTCGGACGGGTCGGCGTGGCCATCAGCATGATGATGGTGCTGCCGTCCGTGGACAGGGTCAGTTTCTGCGCGGCGCCGTCCGGCAGGGTGGGCGTCGGAAGATCGGATCCGGTGGTCAGGTCGCGGAGGCGCAGGTGTGATGCGCCGTCGGCGTTGACCAGCCACGCCAGGATGTGGCCGTCGCCGGAGAGGGCGACGTCTTCCACGTCCCAGGGTGGTGTGTCGAGCCAGGTCAGCGCGCCGGTGGTGGCGTCGAGAACCGCGAGTCCGGTCGCGTCGCTGCCGGCGCTGGTCAGCACGAGGACCCCGGACCCGTCCGGCAGCCACGGACCGGGCAGGTAGGCCGCGGTGTCCCCGGCCGGCGTGAGGCGCGTGAGGTGGCCGTCGTTCAGCGACAGCACCGAGATGACCTGGTCGGTCGTCGCGCCGCGCAGGTCGATGACGGTCAGGCGGGTTCCGTCGGGTGACCAGTGACCGGCGTAGACCCGGCCGCCGCCGGCGTAGACCCGGCGGACCTCGCCGGTTGGCAGGTCGCGGACGAGGACGTCCTGATCGGTGGGTGTGCGGTCGGCGCCGGCGTAGGCGAGGAGCCTTCCGTCGGGGGAGAACGGAGCTCCGAAGGCGGGCCGGAAGGTGACGTCGGGCGAATGGGTCAGTGCCGTGGTATCCCCGGTGTCGGCGTCGACGAGGTAGAGCTGGTGGTGTTCGTTGCCGTCGGTGTCGGCGTTGTAGAACAGCGAACGCCCGTCCGGATGCCATGCCACGTGCCACGCCGATTCGCCGAGGTCGCGGGTGAGGTGACGCGGCGGGCCGCCGTCGAGCGACTGGACGGCGACATGGAACTGCCCCTGCGCGTCGTCGATGTACGCCAACCGGGTGCCGTCCGGCGACAGCGCGAGCGCCGGCCGGAACCGGACGGTGGGCTCGAAGTCACGGTACTCAGCCATGCTGCGCATGCGAAGTCCAATTCGGGCAGGCTCGTCAGCGATTAACGCCAGTGAATGTCGACCGATCGTGATCCTAGACTGAACCGACGACCTGTGAAGGTTCCGTGGATGGTCTGGACGGCTCGGTTCCGGTGATCGAGACTCGGGCCGGTGGACGGGCCATTGCGTGAGCCGGCGGGATGGCGTGCGTCGGCAGGTATCGGTCTGGGGCTCGGGTCACCGGTTGCCGTGACGGTGCTGCTGTTCGCGGGCGCGGTCGCCGAGGACACGTTCGCCGCGGTGATCGTGTGGATGCTTCTCGTGCCTCCGCTGGCCGCCAGCATGGCGGGGGCGACCGTGTTGACGATCGATCGCCTGGGCTGGCCGCTCTGTCGTTGGTGGTGGGCGGTGGCCCTCGCGCCTGGGCTGGCGGCGGTGATGTTCGTCGGGACGCTTGTCGGCGGGCCGTACGGATCGACGCCGGAGCGGGCCGCCGGTTGGGCGACGGTTGCCGTTGCGATTTCGTGCGGTGTCGCCGTCGCTGCCGGTCGTCGGGTCTCGGTCTGGGTCCGGTTGGTGGCGGCGGTTGTGGCGGTGGGGGCGGCGCCGTCGATGGTGGGCTTCGACCACGCCTCGCAGCTTCGGTGGCGGGCGGCGGAGATGGCTGGGTTGCCGGCCGTCATGCCGGTGATCTCCGGCTATCGACCGGTGGCGGTGCGGTCAGACGTGAGTGCGTTGCAGGTTGACATGGCGGGCCCGGTCCGGCTTGTCGTGTGGATCGACCATTGCGTTGGCGGTTGCGTGGCTCGTGACGTGACCGCGGTCGGAACCCGGATCTTCGTGGCCGGCGGCTACGAACTGACGGTCTTCCAGGCCAACGGTGCCATCGACGTGCTGACCACGCTGCCCGGTATCGACGTGCGCGCCACGTCGCACCGTGAACTGGCTCGCCTGCCGCAGGCACCAAGCTACCGCTCGTACGACTGAGCAATGTGCCATGACGTGGACGAGGTAGATCACGGCGGGTCTGGTTGGGCGTCATCCGCAAATCCCTTGACTTCCCAGTGCCGATCGATTGCTGTGGATAGTGATCAATGTCGATCATTGGGAGGCGTCATGGCACTTCGACGATGGCGGCCGTCATGGGCCGGTCTGCTCGCTGTCATCCTTGTCGTCCCACCGGCGGCGATGGCCGGCGCGGTCCCGGCCGGCGCCGCACCGGCAACCGTCGCGGCCGACGAGGTGGCGCTCGTCCGCGTGCAACTGCCCACCGAGGCCATGTTCCACGAACTGGTGGCCGCCGGGGCGGACATCGCCGGCCGACCGCGCTCCACCAACGGCGAGGTGCGCGCCGACATCGTCCTCACCGGTGCCGAACTGTCGGCCCTCACCGCGCGTGGGGCGCGGACGGTGCAGGTCGTGCAGCGGGCCGGCGACGGCACCGCCCGCTACCGGGCCAGCGTTCGCGGCGCGCGCTCGGCCGCGGCCGCCGACACGCTGCACTTCCTCCAGGCCTACTGGTGGACGAGCAACGGCCGCACCTTCCTGCAGACCCAGGTCGCGACGACCGCCACCGACGACCCGGACGTCGAGATCACGGTCACCTGGCGCACGGCCGCCGGCGTCACCGGCTCGTTCGAGCTGTTCCGGTTCGAGGACGCCGACGAGTACCAGTACCACGTGGCCCTTCCGCAGGAGTTGCCGGCGCAGCCCGTCCAGGTCACCGCGGTGTCCAGCCTCGGCGGCACGACGCGGCCGACGCGTCCCGCCGCGTGGCCCGGCTCGGCCCCGCCACCGCAGCCGAGCGGATACCAGCGGGACTTCATCGACGCCTACGCCACGCCGCTGGACGTCCAGGCCCGGATCAGGCGGCTCGGCCGGCAGTACCGCGACCTGGTCGACGTCATCGACCTGCCGAACCGCACGCAGGGCTACCGGCGTACCGCCGCCGTGCACGTCGGCGACCCGGCCGTCGCCGCGATCGTGGTCGAGTCGGTGCGGTTCGGAGATCAGAACGTCAACGGCATCCAGGTGCGTACGGTCGACCCGGGCGCGGCCGACCGTCCACTGAGCGCGCGCTTCCGCGACCGGGTGCTGACGGTGTCCCTGGCCACCGACGCCGCCGGCACGACGATCAGCACCACCGACCAGGTGGCGGCACTCATCAATGCCCGGTTCCCGGACCGGTTCCGCGCGTTCGTCGAAGACGGCTCGACCGGGCTGCCGATGCCGCTCACCGGTCCGGTGACGCTCGACGACGGGTTGGCCGGCGACGCTCCACGGCGACCGTGGACGGTGCAGGCGCTGCGCATCGGCGTCCACCGCGACGGATCACGCACCGGTGTGCTCGTCTACTCGCAGGAGCACGCCCGCGAGTGGGCCACGCCGCTGGTGACGCTGGAGTTCGCCGAGCGGATGCTGGCCAACGCCCGCACCGACCCGGCCACCCGGCAACTGCTGGAGCGGGTGGACCTCTTCGTCATCCCGACGGTCAACCCGGACGGCGCCAACTACTCCTTCGCCGACTTCAACTTCCAGCGCAAGAACCTCGTCAACCACTGCACCGGAACCCAACGCGATCCGCGCCTGCGCAACTCCTGGGGCGTCGACGTCAACCGCAACTACGCCGTCGGTTCCCTGTTCGACGGCTACACCGGCGCCAGCGCCAACTGTCTGTCCGGCACGTTCGCGGGACCCGCCGAGCAGTCCGAAGCGGAGAGCCGCAACGTTGTCGCGCTCGCCGAGGCACACCGCAACATCAAGTTCTCGATGAACGTGCACAGCTACGGCGGCTACTTCATGTGGTCGCCGGGTGCGTACAAGGTGCCGGGACGGATCACGCTGCCCCGGCCGTCGATCGAGGAGGCCGCCTACTTCCTGAGCAGCGCCAAGCGGATCGTCGGCGCGATCGCGTCCGAGCGGGGGACGGTCACCTGGCCGTCGCAGACCGGGCCGGTGGCCGATGTGCTGTACTCGGCGGCCGGCAACTCGGCCGACCACCTGTACTACGAACTCGGCATCACCGCGTGGAACTTCGAGATCGGCAACGACCTCTGGAATCCGGAGACGGCCGAGTGGGAGGGCGTCGGCTTCCAACCGCCGTTCCCGGAGGCGCACGCCGAGGCGATGGAGTACGCCGGCGGACTCGTCGAGCTGATGCGGATAGCCGGCGAGTTCCCGGCCGACCGGGTCTGAGGCATTGCGTGGATAGCCCCGCGTTCTCACGTCGCTGCGATCCGATCCAGGAGGAACCGGACCGTGGCGTCGATGACGTCGTCGAAGTGCCGGCCGTTGCCGGGGTAGTGGAACGCATGCTCGGCATGGTCGTACTCGAGCAGTGTGCACTCGTTGCCGGCCAGCACCATCGCGTCCCGGAACCGCCGTACGTGGTCGATCGGCTCGACCTCGTCGGCGGTTCCGTGCTGGATCAGCATCGGCGGACTGCCCGGCCGCACGAACTCGATCAGCGAGTAGTCGATTGCCCGTCCCGCCGCGATGCCGGCCCGCTGTTCGATGGAGCGCCGGACCTCCGGCGGGAAGGCGAGCAGGTCCAGGCCCGCCGGGTTGAGGGCCACGACGGCCGCGACGCCGGGGTCGGTCATCGCGGCGAGGAGCGCGAGATGCGCGCCGGCCGAACTGCCACCCGAGGCCAGACACTGTTTCTCGAGACCGCGGAGCGCGGCCAGTCTCCTGACATGCACGACCGCCCGCCGGACGTCGCTGACGCAGTCGTCGATGCCCGCGGCACCCTGACCGAGCAACCGATACCCGGCAGACGCGGCGAAGATCCCGCGTGCCGCCAGCTCACGGCAGTGCGGGGGCCAGCCCGTCGGCTGAACCCGTGCGCAGCGCGCCGCCGTGGAACAGGACGATGCCGGCCGCGAGCCGCGCACCGTCGGCCGGCTCGAAGACCAGCAGGGGCAGTTCACCGCCGTCGCCGGTCTCGTAGACCGTCGACGACTCGCGACAGGCCGTCATGAACGGCACATCCTCCCATGGTCCGCGCGTCGGCGACACTGTGCTGATGACTGATGCCGTGTACGCCGACGACGGTTGCAAGCTGTGGGCGCAGCGCCTCGGAGCCGGCCCACCCCTGGTGCTGTGCCACGGTGGTCCGGGCCTGTGGGACACCTTCACCGACCTCGGTGACCGGCTGGCCGGCGTCGCCCGGGTGGTTCGCTGGGACCAGCGTGGCTGCGGCCGATCGGACCGGCGCGGCCCCTACACCGTCGCCCGGACGATGGCCGACCTCGACGCCGTCCGCGAACAGCTCGCGGGACCGCGCATGGTGCTGCTCGGCCACTCCTTCGGTGCCACCCTCGCGCTGCGGTACGCGCTGGCCCACCCGGACCGCGTCAGCGCACTGATCTACGTCTCCGGCACGGGCATCGACGCCGAACGGGCCTGGAACCCCGTCTACCAACGGAATCTGCGGACCGGGCTCGGCACCCGCCTGGCGCGGTGGGAGGAGCTCGACAGCCGCGACCGGACCCCGGACGAGGATCGGGAATGGGCGATCCTGCAATGGTCCGCCGACTTCGCCGACCGCGACCGGGCACCGCGGCTGGCCGAGCGGATGGCCACACCGTGGCTGGGCATCAACTACGACTGCCACGCCGGCCTGAGCGCCGATGACAAGCGGTATCTGCGGACCACCGACGTGGCCGCGCAGTGCCGAACCCTGACGGTTCCGACCCTGATCCTGCACGGTGACCGCGACATCCGCCCGACGTCGGCGGTCGACTCGCTGCACCGGGCCCTGCCGAACAGCACGCTCGTCACCCTGGCCGGCGTCGGCCACGTGCCATGGCTGGAAGCCGCCGACCAGTTCTCCGCGGCCGTCACGGATTTCATGGTCCGCAGCGGTCAGTGACCCGACCCGGGCTATTCGGCCCGGGCCGCCGTGGCGTCGGGTGCCGGGACGTCAGCCGCTGCCGGCGACTCGGCAGGGGCGGGCGCCGCGGGGGACACGGGGGACACGGGGGACACGGACCGCGCGTCCGCGGTCGCCCGCGTCAACGGCGGTACCGAGCCGGACGGGTCGGCGCGGTACTCGGCGAAGGTCCGTTCCCGCCCGTAGCGCCGCTTCAGCAACAGGTAGGTGGTGATGGCCGCCGGGCCGAAGAAGATCTGCGCCGGCGTCACGATGTTGGTGCTGCCGCGGGTGAACTCGCTGATGATCAGCGGCGCGACGGTCGGCGCGATCGACCCGAAGACCGCGATCACCCCGATGGCCGTGCGGGCCGCCTTCGGCCCGTACGCCTTGAACGCGGCCATCGTGAACAACGCGTAGACGAGCAGGTCGCCGAGGCCGATGTTGGCTTCGAAGATCCCGGTGCGCATGCCCATCGACGGGTTGAGCGGCTTGCCGATGAACGCGTCGGCCAGCCGCACGGTGAAGCTGACGAACATCAGGTCGTAGAAGCCGAGCGTCACCGCGAACCAGGCGACGTGCTGGAGCCGCATGCCGCCCTGGACGTAGAGGTTGGCCACCGCGACCGCGGTCAGCAGCACCAGGGTGCTGTTCATGACCATGAACAGCTGCCAGCCCTCGACGGTGCCGAGCATGTTCTGGGCGACCCAGATCTCCGCGCCGATGAGCAGACCGATCGCCGGCCAGAGCAGCTGCCGGGGAACGACCGTGCGGTATCCGATGGACAGGGCCGCGGCGAACGTCACGATCAGGAAGCCGGTCAGGGCCCACCGCGGCAGGACGACGTAGAGCAGCGGCAGCCCGATGATGAAGATGTACAGCACGGCGATGTCGCGGCCGTTGAACACGCCGACCGGTGGCCGTTCCATCCGGATCCGTCGCAGCACCACGAGCGCCATGACGCAGACGGCCATGACGGCGATGAGCGTGACGGGCGTCGCGAACAGCGTCTGCGGCACCATGAGATCGAGCATCGTTCCGGCCTCCGATCAGTACGCGCGGGTGGTGAAGGTGGACTCGATGAGATCGGCGCGGACCGCGCGCAGGGCCGTCGCCTCGTCGTCGGCGACGATGCGCAGCTCCACGTCGAGCCCGCGATCGGCCAGGTGGGTGGTCACCGCGTCGGCACCGAAACCGTCCACTGTGGAGTGTGGCAGGGTGAGCCCGAGGCGTCCGTCGTCCAGGACCTCGGCGCGGAACCGCGCCGGCCACGGTCTGGTCGGCAGCGCCTCCAGCGCCTCCACCAGGTCCCGGGTCGTCGCGCCGGCGGCGCGGCTACCGGCGCCGGCTGCGCGGCCACCGGTGGCCGCCCCGCGGGGCAGGCCCTCGAACTTGCCGAGGATCAGCGAGGTGGCCGGCGTGCCGGCCAGGTCGCAGCCGAGCGGACCGTCGGGCAGCACGCGGACCAGGTCGCGGGTGTCGTAGCGGAAGACCGGCATGCATTCGCGGTACGGGTAGTAGGGCGTGATGACCACCGTGCCGAGTTCGCCCGCGGTGGCGGGTTCGCCGGTCGCCACCGACAGCACCTCGACGTGACCGGTGTTGAGATCGTGGTGCAGGTGCCCGAGGTTGCAGCTGCGACCGGTGACGGGCAGCACCTCGGTCATCGCGAACGTGTCGTTGATGTTCGGCGTGCCGAACGTCTCGCGCGCGGCGGCGGCCAGCGCGGTGGAGAGCACCTCGCCGCCGGTGTCGACGCGGCGCAGCCGGAATTCGGCCGGACCCACGCCGCGGCGGGCGGCCGCCTTGATGAGCAGCGCCAGGTACGACGGGTACGTGGCCAGGATCGTCGGCTTCCCGTGCAGCATCGCGTCGAGCGCCTCGTCGGGCGGTACCAGTCCGACCACGTCGGCCCGGGCGCCGGCCAGCCGGCAGACGCCGACATCCTGCTGCACCGCGGCGGTGGCGCGCGAACTGAGGCAGACCTGCATCGCGTCGGTCGGGCCGATCTCGCCACGCAGGATCCCGGACAGGGCCGCGAACGCGGGCCACATGCTCGCCTCGTACCGCGACAACCAGATCTCGACCGGCGCGCCGGTCGAGCCGGTGGTGCGGGTGGAGATCACCGGCGTCGAGCCCGCGCACAGGAAGGCGCGCGGCTCGGCCACCAGATCGGCCTTGACCGTCAGCGGTAGCTCGCCGAGGTTGTCGACGGTGAGCCGCCGCGGGTCGACGCCCGCGGCGGCGAACCGCTGCGCGTAGAACGGTGAGACGTTGACCAGGCGGCGCGCGGTGCGACGCAGGGCGCGTTCGGTGAGGTCGCGGCGGACTGTCGGGTCCGCGAACGGACCGTCGACCAACTGTCCGACGTCGTCGCCCGGTTCGCCGAACTCCCGCAGGGTCGCAAGAGCGTCATCGACGAGGCCGGTCAGAACGCCGACGTTCAACGGCCGGCCCCAGACCATTGCCAGTGCCAGCCGCAACTGCCGTACACCTGTTTCGAACACCGTGCCCTCCCTGGGCTCCGTTCCGTTCGTGTGCGCAATTGGATCGGGTCAGGAACCGCCGCCACACGCTGCGAAAAGCACCGCCGACATTGAACCCATCACGTACCGGACATGCTTGGCACTTACGATGAGAGCCGTCATTTTGCACCCCCTCTCCTTGTGCGTCGGGCCGGCGACGGTGTACCGAGGCCGGAATTCGGGGGCAGCCGCTATTCGGTCACGATGATGGTGAGATTCATCGGTTGATGCAGCTGGCAGGTGATGTGGTACGTCCCCGGCGTGTTCCACGGCCCGGACACGAACGTGTCACCGGTCTCGGAGCTGAACAGGCCACGCTCACCCAGGTTCGGCGCGCCCGGTTCGGGCGCTATCCGACCCTGGTCACCCGGGCCGATGACGTGCAGCCAGGTGGAGTCGTTGTAGAAGACGATCGACCCACCACGCGGGATCGTGATGGTCTGCGGACCGGTGAACTTCTCGTGCTCCATCCCGACGGTGCCGGCCGGGGCCCGTTCCGGAGCACTGACCGCCGACGGGAGGAAAAGACCCGCGGCCACCAGCGCGGCGCCGATCAGAATTCTCGGGAACCTCATTCGTTGCCCTCGCTTCACGAGCGATGCATTTCGATGTGTGGTAACGAATGTACCGAGGGGTGTCCACCTACTGAAATCAGCTTATTGACGATTACGAAACCCGGTTGGCGGTTGCCATTGCAGTCGCGGGGGAGTAGGGATCGCCGGAAGTCGATCTCCATTCATCGGGGTATTTCAATGGCTTGATCGGGTCAATCTGGATGATTGTCGCCAGGGCCACCAATCCGGTATGGCGCGGAAACACCGATGTAAGAAAGATGGGCAATTAGTCCAGTCGATGAATGGGTCAGGTTATGGCAGTGATCCATCCAGATGCCTGGATTGTCCGCGACGAACGCGATGACGTATGTGGAGCCTTTCTGCACGTCCAGCGAGTCCGTCCACCATGGACTGCCCGTGGCCCGCACCCCGTTGCGTTCGAGCACGACGGCGTGATGTCCGTGCAGGTGCATCGGATGCAGCGAGCCGAAATTGTTGCGAATCGTCATCACCACGACGTCGCCTTCGGCCACCATGAACATCGGCACGTCCGGGTAGAGCCGCCCGTTCACCGTCCACCAACTGGCGAGCCGGCCGTCGACGAAGCCCAGCCGGCGGTCGACAACATACCGGAACCGCCGGTCCGGTCGGGTCGGGTCGAACCCGATCGGGGCCGGCCGACCGTAGGACAGGAAGTCGACGTTGCCTTCCAGCGCCCGCACCGGTGACACGTCCGCCGTCGGTGGGCCGATCGCCAGGGCGGCACCGACACCGAAGTCGACCCGCACCGCCGGGCCGTCCGCGGGCAGGGTCAGCGCGAGGTCGACCCGGCCGCCGCCGGCCAGGACCACGGTCTTGTCGCGGACCTCCGGCGGCTCGACGACGTCCCGCCCGTCCAGCGCCAGGACCCGGTAGGCGGCGCCGGCCACCGACACGATGATCGACGCGAACTCCGTGTTGACCACCCGCACCCGCACCGACGTCCCGGCGGCCGCGGGCGCCCGCTGCATCCCGGTGCGCCCGGAAACGGTGCCCAGCCCGCGGTACGAGTGGACGACGGCCACCACGTCGTCGATCGCGGCGACATCCGCCACCGGCCGTGGGGCGACCACGAGCGCGCCGAACAGCCCGCCCGGCACCTGCACGCTGGAGTGCTGGTGTGAGTGGTACCAGTAGGTGCCGGCGTCCTCGACCCGGAACCGGTACACGTGCCGCTTCCCGGGTCGCACCGCGTCCTGGGTCACCCCGGCGACCCCGTCCTCGGCGTTGGGCACGTCGACTCCGTGCCAGTGCAGGCTGGTGCCGGCGCGGATCGATTCGTTGACCAGCGTCACCTCGACGAGGTCGCCCTGCACCGCCCGGATCGTCGGGCCGGGGGACTGGTGGTCCAGCGTGTACCCGTCGATCCGTTCGCCGGTGGCCAGCGTGAACCGCTCCTGCCGGGCGGTCAGGGTGACGGTCACGTCCGGCGCGGCGGTCCGGTCACCGGAGAGATCGGCGACGCTGACCGTGCCGTGGTGGTTCGCGTGGTCCCGGGGTCCCGGCCCGCCACCGAGGTCGACGTGACCCATGTCCATGACCGAGTACGAGCCGGGTAGCAGGCTGTCGAACCACAACCAGCCGGGAACCGCCAGCACCGCGACGGTGACCGCCGCGACGATCGCCGTGCGCCGCCGGAACCGGCGACGGCCTGCGGGAGGCTCCGGCTCGCCGGCGCCACGTGCCTGCGACTGCGCGGCGGCCGCGCGCGCCTGCGGTTGGCCGCCGGCGCCACGCGCCGCGCTGCGGATGAGGCGGCCGATCGATCTCAGGCCGTCGAGGTACGGGGCGACTGTCGACCTCCATGGATCGGCTGCGACGCCATGCTACGGGCCGGCCCGTCCACCCCCGCTGTCAACCAGTCGACAATCCTTGCGCGTCGGAGAGCGTGGTGGCGCCGGTCATGATGGCCACGGCCTCCGACATCGTGTGGGAGGACGGTGTGACGATTCCCGCGCACCGGCCGAGCCGTTGGATGTGGATGCGGTCGGCGACCTCGAACACGTGCGGCATGTTGTGGCTGATCAGGATGACCGGTAGCCCGCGCGAGCGGACCTCCTGGATGAGCTTGAGGACCTGGGTGGACTCCTTCACGCCGAGCGCGGCGGTCGGTTCGTCGAGGACGATGATCCGGCTGCCGAACGCCGCGGCGCGCGCGACCGCGACCGCCTGGCGCTGCCCGCCCGACAGCGTCTCCACGGGTTGCGCCATGTTCTGCAGCGTGCCGATCCCGAGTTCGGCCATGGCCGCGGCGGCGTCGCGACGCATCCCCTTCTTGTCGAGCATCCGCAGCACGGTGCCGAGGAAACCGGGCCGGCGGCGCTCGCGGCCGAGGTAGAGATTGCTCGCCACGTCGAGGGCGGGCGCGACCGCGAGGGTCTGGTACACCGTCTCGATGCCGGCGTCCCGGGCGTCCTGGGGCCGCTTGAAGTGGACCGGTCGGCCGTCGACGAACAGCTCCCCGGCGTCGGGAACGAGCGCACCGGTGAGGCACTTGATGAGCGTCGACTTGCCGGCACCGTTGTCCCCGATGACGGCGAGCACCTCGCCCGGGTACAGGTCGACGTCGACGCCGTCGAGGCCGACCACCCGGCCGAACGTCTTCACCAGCCCGCGCGCGGACAGCACGGGCTCGCGGTCGGCGTTGTCGGTGGAACTCATGCCTTCACCTTCCTGATCCACTGGTCGACCGAGACGGCCAGGATCACCAGCACGCCGACCGCCAGCACCCGGTACTGGTCGTCGACGCCGGCGAGCGACAGACCACTGCGGAAGGAGCCGACGATCAACGCGCCGAACAGCGTCCCGAGCAGGGCGCCCCGGCCGCCGAACAGGCTCGTGCCGCCGATGACGACGGCGGTGATGCTCTCCAGGTTGGCGTCGGTGATGGCGTTCGGGCTGGCCGCGCCCGCCCGGCCGATGAGGATCCAGGCGGCCAGGCCGTAGATGATCCCGGCCACCACGTACACGCTCACCAGCACCCGGTCCACCCGGATCCCGGCCAGTCGGGCCGCTTCCTTGTCGTCACCGACGGCGTAGAGGTGCCGGCCCCAGGCGCTGTTGGCCAGAACGAAGCCCACCACCAGGTACAGCGCGCCGACGAGGACGACGCCGGTGGTGATCCGGAACTCGCCGATCGGGAACGTCTCCCCGGTCCAGCTCAGCAGCGCCGGGAGTTTGGTGTCCGGCACGCTCTGCCCACGGGAGTAGAGCAGCCCGATCGCGGTGAAGACGCTGAGGGTGCCGAGGGTGACGATGAACGGCGGCAGCTTGAGCCGGGTGACGAGACCCCCGTTCAGCAACCCGGCGGCGGCGCCCAGGGCGAGCCCGACACCGACGGCGACGATGCCCGGAATGCCGCCGTCCTCGGCGAGCTTCGCCGCCACCATCATGGACAGGATCGTGATCGCCCCGACCGACAGGTCGATGCCGGCGGTCAGGATGATCAGCGTCTGCCCGACCGCGAGCGCACCGATCACCGCGACCTGTTGCAGCACAAGGGACAGCGAGTTGGGCGAGGCGAACTTCGGGTTGATCGCGGAGAACACGACGAACGAGCCGATCAGGACCAGCAACGGGCTGATCGCCGGGTAGGAATGGAGCACGTGCTGGACGTGTTCGAGCGGCGAGCGTCGACGCCGCGCGAACTGCTCGGTGGCTGTCATGTCAGGCAGTGCCCCAGCAGAGCTTGGCGCCCTCGGTGCTGTCGATGCTGGTGACGCCGGTGGCCGCCTTGTCGGTGACCAGGGCGACGCCGGTGTCGTAGAAGTCCAGTCCGGACGTGACCTGCGGCTTGTCGCCACCGGTGGCGATCTGCTTGATCGCCTTGACGCCCAGCTCCGCCATCTTGATCGGGTACTGCTGCGACGTCGCGGCGATCACGCCGTTCTTGACCTGCTGGACGCCGTTGCAGCCGCCGTCGATGGAGACGACGAGGACGTCCTTGGCGTTGGCCGCCTTGAGCGCCTTCTGCGCGCCGACCGCGGCGGGCTCGTTGATGGTGTAGACGACGGTGACGGCCGGGTTCTTGGCCAGGCAGCGCTCCATCGCGGTACGGCCGCCGTCCTCGGCGCCCTCGGTCGGCTCGTTGCAGACGATCTGGTACGTCCCGCCGGAGTACCGGCCGGTCGGTGCCTCGTCGCCGTTCTTCTTTTTGTCCTTGGTCTCGATGCCCATGCCGGCCAGGAATCCCTGGTCGCGGTTGTAGTCGACCGACACGATCTTGTCGTTGAACAGGTCGAGCATGGCGATGACCGCCGGCTTGCCACCCAGGTTCGCCGCGGTCCACTTGCCGATCAGCTCGCCGGCCTTGTAGTTGTCCGTGGCGAACGTGATGTCCACGGTGCTCGCCGGATCCGGCGGGGTGTCCAGGGCGATGACGTACAGGCCCGCGTCCCGGGCCTTCTTGATCGCGGAGTTCACGCCGGGCCCGTTCGGGGTGATCAGGATGCCGTCGTCGTCGCGGGCGATGGCGTCCTCGATCGCCTTGACCTGGCCGGCCTCGTCACCGTCCTCCTTGCCGGCGGACACGGTCAGCTTGACGCCCTCGGCCGCGGCGGCCTTCTTGGCGCCGTCCTGCATGGTGACGAAGAACGGGTTGGTGGAGTTCTTGGTGATCAGCGAGACGGCCACGTCCTTGTCGTCGCCCGCGTCGTCGCCGCTGCACCCGGCGACCAGCAGGGCCAGGGCGGCTACGGACGCGAGCAGAGACGTGGCCCGCCGGCCGGTCCGGTACATCATGGGTGCTCCTTCGATCGGGGGGTGACACCGACCCGAGCCCGACGACCGGCTCGACAACGATGTCAGAGCAGTTTCATCCTGTGCCGGAAGCGTGTCAATATCTCTTCCAGCAGTGTTGTTCGCGGAGGTAGTCGATCGGCACCGATCTTGACATCGTTGTCAACGGCGACGAAGATTCGGCGGACGGACCGCGGTGCCGGGCGGGCACGGACGCGCGACCTAGACTCGCGGGGCGGCCGGCGCACTCGGATCAATGGGGGAATGCGATGACACCAGGGCCTCCGGGACGCCGCGCCGGTGAACCGACCGACGGGCCCGGGCCCCGGGGCAGAGCCACCCTGCGCGACGTCGCCCTGCTCGCGGGCGTGAGCCCGAAGACGGTGTCGCGGGTGGTGAACGGCGAGGCCGGCGTCTCACCGGACAAGGTCACCGCCGTCCAGAAGGCCGTTGCCATGCTGGGCTACCGCCCGAACTTCACCGCGAGCAGCCTCCGGCGCACCAACGGACGGACCGCCGCCATCGCCGCGGTGCTGGAGAACGTCGCCAATCCGTTCTCCTCCGCCCTGCACCGCGCCCTGGAGGACGTGGCCCGCGACCGCAATGTCGTGATCTTCACGGGCAGCGTCGACGAGGACCCGGAACGGGAACGGGCCCTGATCAACGCGTTCACCACCCGGCAGGCGGACGCGTTGGTGATCATGCCGGCCAGCGACAACCAGCGGTACCTGGCGAAGGACATCGACGCCGCCACGCCGGTCGTGTTCGTCGACCGCCCGCCCGTCGGCATCGACGCCGACGCCGTGCTGGTCGACAACGCCTCCGGCGCGGCCACAGCCGTGCACCACCTGGTCGCGCGCGGGCACCGCGACATCGCGTACCTGGGCGACCTGTGCTCGATCGCCACCGCCCGGCAACGGTTCCAGGGCTTCAAGGAGGCGCTGAGCGACCACGGGATCCGGCCGACCCCGGACCACCTCGTGCACGACCTGCACACCGAGGACGACGCCGAGCAGGCCGTCCGGCGCCTGCTCACCGGCGACGCCCCACCCACCGCGCTGTTCACGTCGCAGAACCTGGTCACCATCGGCGCCGTCCGGGCCCTGCGCGGACTGGGCCACGAGCACCGGGTCGCCCTCGTCGGCTTCGACGACTTTCCCCTGGCCGACCTGCTGCAACCACCGGTGACCGTGGTGGCACAGGACCCGTCCGCGATGGGCACGCTGGCCGCGTCCCTGATCTTCCGCCGCCTCGACGGCGAGGACTGGCAACCGACGACGCACTTCGTACCGACCAGGCTGATACAGCGCGGGTCCGGGGAGATCCCCGGACCCCACGCGTAGACCACCACGGCTCTCAGCCGTACAGCTCCAACTCGTTGATCCGCACGTAGCCCGGCTGGTGGTCCGGTCCACGGTTGCACTCCACGATCACCACGCGCGTGCTGATCGGGGTGGTGAGGTTGAAGATCACCGACGGGGCGGTATTGGTCGTCGTCTCCGCCGCCACCCGCCAGAAGCCGAGGTTCGCGTCCCACCAGAGGACCCGGAAGCTCTTCATCGGGTAGCTGGCCGTGGTGTACAAGGCGATCTGGTTGATGGTCCGCATCACCCCGAGGTCGTAGGTCACCTTCTGGGCCAGCGGCGCGTTCCGGGCGTTGGCCCAGCTGTGCGCCCCGCCCAGGTCGGTGCTCGTCGAGCCGTCGATCGTCTTCGCCGTCGAGTACCCCCCGTACGTCGAGTCGGCGGTCACGATGCTGCTCCGGGCCCAGTTGGTGAAGCCGGTGCCGCCGTCGCCGCCGACGCCGCACACGTACGAGGTGACCTCACCGGTGGTGTACTCGGTGTTGAACAGGTCGGTGAACTGCACGATGTTGGAGCCCATGTCCTTGTCTTTTTCGGTCATGTTCCACGTGACGGTCCCGCCGCCGTTCGGAATCGTGTAGCTGTAGGACGTCGAGCCGCCCCGGTCGTCGATCTCGAACCAGATGTAGGCCCAGAACTGGCCGTATACCGCGGTGTCCCACGTGGTCAGCAATTTGTGGATGCCGTTCCAGTTGGAGTTCGTCCGGCCGATCCCGAAGTTGTAGACGGGTCCCTTGGCGCCGTTGGCGCCGAGCACCGTCAGCCGCATGTCGAGCTTGCCCTGGAACGGGCCCTCGAAGTCGCGCGGGTTCTCGATCAGCACCCACTCCAGGTACTCCCAGCCGCGGTTGTTGCGCTGCAGGCTCGGGTTGCACGGGGTGTCCATGGTCTCCATCGACCGTGCCGTCGACCGTGCCGTCGCCATGGGGCCCGGCGTCCGGGCCGGGGCCGAGGCGGCGAGCGCCTTCGACGCCTCGATCTCGGTGGCGGTCATGCCGACGCGCTCGTTGAGCGAGACGATCCAGAACTCCTGCGCCTCCATCTGCGCCTCGTCGATCATGATCCATTCGCTGAGGCCGCCGCCGGTGATCCACTGGAAGCCGGGGACCTCCAGGACCGACTCGTCCATCGGCGCCACGCCCATCGAGACGGTGGCCGACCGCGCCACCGACCCGAAGTTCGGCAGGTAGATCTGCGGCTTGTAGGTGCCGTCGGTGAGCGTCGCGAACTGGCCGACCGCGGTGCGCAGCACCTGCCACTGCGGCTCGGCCGGGTCGGTGAGACCCCGGGCCTCGGCCCGCGCGAGGAACGACTCGTAGAGCACGTTGGTGTCGCCGTCGAACTGCTCGGCGACCATCTCGTACACGAGGTTGCGCACGGCGTCGTCGCGGCTCAGCCGGATCGTGGGCTCCATCAGGTCGAAGAGCATGCTCTCGACCGAGGCGTTGGCGGTGGTCGGCGCGGCCGCGGCCGGCAGGCCGGGCCCGAGCGCGGCAAGAGCCATGAGGACGAGGGACGCGGCGCCTGCCACCAACCGGTACAGGATGAAGGGGCGGCGCTGGGGCAGAACGGTCATGGATGGCCCTCCGATCGACGGACGTCGACCGGGATGATTCATCCACCGCCCGCGTTCCGCCCCGGATCCCGAACATCGGCGAACAACACCGAACGCAGGTCGTCGGTCTCCGGCGCGGTGGAGCCGAGGTGGGCGTAGCCCTCGAGCGCCTCGGCGGCGTGCGTCCGCATCGCAGCGGCGTCGCCGAGCGCCCGGTACGCGCGGGCGAGGCCGGCGTGCGCCCGGGCCCGGTTGAACACCATGTCGACGCCGTCGGCCAGTTCCAGCGCGGCCCGGTACGACGCGAGGGCCCCGGCCGGCGGGGCGGTGTCGCCGAGTCCGATGAGCGCCGACGCCTGGCCCTCCCGGTCGCCGGTCTCGCGGAAGATGGCCAGCCCGGCGGTGAACAGCTCGACGGCGGCCGCCTGCTCGCCGCGCCGCAGCCGCAGCCGGCCCAGGTCGGCCAGCGCCCACGCCTCGCCCTGGCGGTTGCCGAAGCCCCGGAACGCGGCGAGGGCGGCGGTCAGGTGCTCGTCGGCCGCGTCGAAGCGGTCCAGGTCGACCTCGGCCAGCCCGAGGTTGACCAGCACCGCCGCCTCGCCGAACCGGTGTCCGGCCGCGCGCACCAGGTCGAGGGCGGCGGTGAGGTGGTCGACGGCCAGCCCGGCCCGCCCGCGTTGCGCCTCCACCGCGGCCAGGTCGACGAGCACGCGGGCCTGCGCGGCCGCGTCCCCCGACTCGCGTCCGACGGCGAGCGCCCGGTGCAGGTGCTCGACCGCCCGTTCGCTGTTGCCCATCCGGCGCTCGATCTTCGCGAGCGTGTTCAGCGCGTGCCCGTGGCCGGGGCGGTCGCCGGCGGCCTCGAACCGGCCGAGCGCGTCCCGCAGCGCCGCGCCCGCGTCGGCGAGCCGGCACAGGTGCAGGTGCGTCGCCCCGATGTTGAGCAGCGCGCGGGCCTGGCCGGTGAGGTCGCCGGTCGCCGTCGCGGCGCGCAGCGCGTGGCCGTGCACGGCGAGCGCGTCGTCGAAGTGACCGCCGTCGAGGTAGCGGGTCAGGATGACGCCCAGCGCGACCGCCTTCGCCGGCCAGCCGTGCGCGGCGGCGTGCGCGACGGCGGCGACCAGGTTCGACCGTTCGGCGTCCAGCCAGGCCCGCGCCTCGTCCGCACCGGCGAGGTCGGGCGCGGGCGTGGCGACCGCCGGAACCCGGGGCCGCTGGCCGGCGTCCGCCGGGTGCATGCGGTCCATGGCGGCGCCGGCGACCGCGAGATACAGGTCCAGCAGGCGGGCGACGGCCACCCGGCGGTCGTTCCCGCCGTCCTCCTCGGCGGCCAGCCGGGCGGCGTACGCGCGGAGCAGGTCGTGGGTGCCGAACCGGCCGGCCCCCGACGACGATGGCGTCGGGTGCACGAGGTGGGCGCGGGCCAGCGCGTCCAGCCCGCGCCGGGCCTCGGCCAGGTCGGTGCCGGCGAGCGCGGCCACCGCGTACGCGTCGACGTCGGTGCCGGGGTGCAGGCCGAGGAGCCGGAACATGCGGGCCACGGCCGGCGGCAGGTGCTGGACCGACCAGTGGAAGACGGCGGTCACCGCCGCGCGCGGATCGCCGCCGGCGTCGAGCCGCACCAGCCGTTCCTGCCGGTCGGCCAGCTCCGCGGCGAGCTCCGCCACCGGGGTCGCCGGTCGGGCCACCGCCAGTTCGGCGGCGAGCCGCAGCGCCAACGGCAGCCGCGAGCACCGTTCGGCCAGCGCCGCGGTGGCGTCCGGCGCGTCGGTCGCGCGCGCTCCGATCAACGCGCCGAGCAGCGCGGTCGCGTCGGCCCGGGGGAGCGGATCGAGGACGACGCGGCGCGCGCCGTCGCGCGCGACGAACCCGGCGAGACTGTCGCGGCTGGTGACCACCACCATGCCCGGCCCGGACCCGGGCAGCAGCGGGCGGACCTGCTCCGCGGTGGCGGCGTTGTCGAGCACCACGAGCACCCGCCGCCCGACGAGCCGCGACCGGTAGAGGGCCGCCCGGTCGTCGACGTCGGCGGGGACGTCGGCGGGGGCGGTGCCGAGGGCGCCGAGCAGCCGGGCCAGGGCGTCGGCCGGCGCGACCGGACGATCCGGGTCGTAGCCGCGCAGGTTCACGTAGAGCTGCCCGTCGGGGAATTGGTCGGCGACGCGGTGCGCCCAGTGCACGACCAGCGCCGTCTTGCCCACCCCGGCGGTGCCGGACACGACCACGATCGCGACCGCGTCGCCCGAGGGCAGCAGCCCGTCGAGGGTGTCGAGGTGCCGGTCGCGGCCCGTGAACGCGGCGACGTCGCCGGGCAGCTGCCGGGGAAGGCTTGCCCGCGGACCGGTGTCCCGGTGGGCCGGCCGGCGGTGCCGTTCGGCGACGCGGTCCCGCGCGGTGGCCAGCGCGCCCTGCTCGGTCGGGGTGGCGCCGAGCAGGCCCAGCAGCACGTCGAACCGGTCGGTGGGCGGCAGCGTGTGGCCGGTCAGATACTCGGCGACCGCGGTGGTCGACCACCCGGACCGGGCGGCCAGCTCGCGGTAGGTGAGTTCGCCGCCGCCCCGCTGCCGGGCGTGCCTGCGCCGCAGTTCCCGGAGCAGCCCGGCGAGGTCGGCCACGCTCTCCGCCGCGGCCGGGTCGAGCCGCCGCCGGTCCGCCGTCATACCGCACGACTTTATATTCACGGCGGTCGAACCGAGGCGAATATACGTTTCATGTACGAGCCGGTCGTAGCCTCCCCTCGCACGTCCAACCAGAGAACTCGAAGGGGGACTGAAAATGCTGCGACGACTGCTCGCCGCGATCGTGGCCGGGCTGGCCGTGACCGTGCCGGTGATCCAGGAGAAGGCCGCGGCCGCCGCCGTCACCGGCCCGTTCGAGATCGTGTTCGCCCACTCCGGCAAGTGCCTCGACGTGGCGGGCGCGACACCGCTGAACGTCCAGTTGACCCAGTACACGTGCACCGGCGCGCACAACACGCACTGGTACCTGGACTGGGCCGCCGACAGCAGCTATTTCCTGATCCGCAACCGTGCGACGTCGCAGTGCGTCAACATCTCCGGCAACGTGTACCTCAACGGCAGGCCGATCATCCAGTGGCCGTGCAACGCGGCGTACAACAACGAGCGCTTCCGCCGGACGTCCGCGCCCAACGGCTACTCGTACATCGAGTCGTGGCTGGCCCCGGGAAAGGTGGTCCACCAACAGGGCAACCAGACGCACACGAACAACGCGCCGGTGACGCTGTGGGAGAAGAGCGCGAGCGCCAGGAACACCCAGGTCACGTTCATCCAGCAATGACTGGCACGCCCGGCTCGACGGCGTTCGCCAGCGGTGGCAACCGTTCGGAAACCCGTGCGAACGGCCGGTCCGAACGTGGACACCGCAACGGCAACTGACGGCGACCCGAGGCATCAACGCGGGCTCCGCATTCTTCTCGTTGTCCAGCCCCGGACAGCATGTTGACGAGGAGAGCCCTAAGTGACTCACACCCGCCAGAACCCCATTTCCCGCGTTGCCCGCCGTGCCATCTCCCTGGCCGTCGTCACCGTCGCCGCTTCGGCGGGTATCGCCCTCGCCGCCCCCGCGGCGATGGCCGGCTCGGGCGCCGAGCCCACCAGCGGATCGACCAGCAAGACCGCTCCGATCCCGGCCGTCGCGCCGGCGAAGCCGGGTACGAACTGCACGGTGGACGCGAAGTTGGTGCCCTCGTGCAACGTGTTGTGGGGTGCTGCGGCCGGTGGGTTCAGTGAGACCCCCCGTGACCAGGCGTTGCGCGAGTGGGAGGCGAAGTCCGGGCGGACGGCGTCCATCTACCACACCTACCACCGTGGTGACGAGATGTTCCCGACGAAGGCCGAGATCGCCATGGCCAACGAGACGGGGAAGCCGCGGATCCTGTTCACGAACTGGAAGGTCGGTTACAACACCAAGTGGGGCAAGGTCGCCGCTGGTGAGCAGAATGCCCGGATCGACAAGCTGTCGGCCCACATCAAGGCCAACTACGGCAAGGACAAGTTCTTCATGGCCGTGCACCACGAGCCGGAGAACGACGTGTCGACCGACCCCAAGTCGCAGATGACCGCCAAGGACTACGCGAACATGGTCCGGTACACCATCAAGCGGATGAAGGCCAACGGCGTCACCAATGTCGTGTTCGTGATGGCGTACATGAACGTGGAGAAGTGGAACGACTCGCCGTGGTGGGCCGACCTGTACCCGGGCAACGACGTCATCGACTGGGTGGCCGTTGACTCCTACGTGAACGCGCAGCCGAAGGGCTTCCACGCCGGCGACTTCACCTACCTGATGAACCGCACCACCGGTAAGTCGAAGTTCAACGGCTGGTACAACTGGGCCCTGACGACGAACAAGCCGATCATGGTGGCCGAGTGGGCCGTGTACGAGTGCAAGAAGGCGTGCAGCCCGGCCGAGAAGGCGAAGATCCACGCCAAGATCGTCGAGCAGATGAAGGCCATGCCCGCCATCAAGGCGATGGTGGCGTTCGACACGGCGTCGGACCAGCAGGGCCTCGACATGCGCATCGACTCGACCTCGCAGTCGCTGGCGTCGTTCAAGAAGATCGCCGCCGACCCGATCTTCAACGTCAACATCGGCCGGTAGATCCACAGTAGACAATGGCGCGGTCCCCACCGGGGGGCCGCGCCACTGTCGTTCGGCAAGAAGATGTGGCGAGGGTGTCGGATCGGGGCGGCCGCGTTCGTTGCAGGGGTGAACAGTCATCCGCCAGAGCTGGGAGCCGCGTCATGACCACCACCGCCCGTCGCATGTTCGAGCTGCTGGAGCCGATCTGCCTGGTCTCCTTCCTCGCGGACGAATGCAACGAGGAGCTGGCCGCGCTCGGCCACCGCACCTACTGGGACGGCTACTTCGCCAGCCGTGCCGCGCCGCTGGGGCGGGTGCCGGCGGAGGTCGTGCACGCCGCGTTCTACAACTTCGCCGACGGGGAGGCCGCGCGGCACATCCCGAGCGCCTGGGAGACGATCGCGCCCGAGGCGTCCGTCGCCGCGCGGGAGCGGGGCAGCGCGGCCTCGCTACGGCGGATCCTCGGCGACGAGCTGGCCGACTCCCCGGGCCTGGTCCGCGCCGCCGACCTGACCACGAAGGCCGCCACGAGCGCGCCGACAGCGGGTCGGGTGATGTACGCCGGGATGCGCACCCTGCCGGTGCCGGGCGAGCCGGTCGCCCGGTTGTGGCACTCGGCGACCATGCTGCGCGAGCACCGCGGCGACGGGCACATCGCGGCTCTCGTCGGCGCGCGGATCGGCGGCACGGAGGCGCACGTGCTGTCGGCGCTGGAGATGGGCGTTCACCCGCCGGAGTCGTTCGGGCGCATCCACCACCTGCCCAAGGAGCGGCTGGCCGCCGTCATGGACGGCCTGCGCGAGCGCGGGATCGTCGACGCCGACGGCCGGTTCACCGACGCCGGCCGCGAGACCAAGCAACGCATCGAAGCCCTGACCGATGAGCTCGCCGCCCCGCCGTACGACGCCCTGTCGCCCGCCGAGCTCGACGAGCTGGTCGCCGAGCTCGAACCCCTCACCGCGATCCTGGTGGCCGCGGGATCGCAGTGACGGGGAGCGGTATCGTGTTCGTCGAATAGGGGAGCGTCGATGACCGAGTACGACCAGTTCGCCGACGAGTACGACCAGACTTTCCAGCTCGCGCCGTGGCGGACCCACATCGAGGCGTACTCGCTGCTGAAACGCGTCGGCGACGTGCGTGACCGGGCCTGGCTGGACGTGGCCTGCGGCACCGGGCCCTACGCCCGGGCGCTCCGGCAGCGCGGCGCCCGGCAGGTCGTCGGCGTGGACCTCTCCGCTGAGATGCTCAGGGTCGCCCGCCTCGCCGAGGAGCGGACCCCGCTCGGCATCGAGTACCACCAGCATGACGTCGCGACGATGCCGAGGCTCGGCGAGTTCGACGGCGCGATCGGCTCCCATCTGCTGCACTACGCTCCCGATGCCGCACGCCTTCGCGGCATGTGCGACAGCGTCGCCGACAACCTGGTGCCCGGCGGGCGCTTCGTCACCTTCCAGCTCAACCCGGACCTGGCCCGCCGGCCCGACTACTACCTGCCGTACGGCGCCGAGATCAGCCTGGATTCGAGTCGGACGCTGACCGATGGCGACGCGCTGACGTTCCGCATCAACGTCCCGGGCTTCCGTAGCCCGGAGGTGACCGTCTACCACTGGACCCGGGCCCGGTTGGACGAGACCCTCGGCGCGGCCGGTTTCGAGCGGATCCGCTGGAGCGCGCCGGAACTGTCGCCCGAGGCGGCGCAAGGCCCGGATCCCCAGCAGTGGCGGGACTTCCTCGACCGTCCACTGTGTATGGTCATCGAGTGTGTCCGGTCCACGGCCACATAGGTAGCCTCAACGCCCGATCTGCTTGCCCAGCGCGGCGAACGCCGCATCGGCCATCGCCTGGTATCCGCCGTCGTTCGGGTGCAGGTGGTCGCCGCTGTCGTACTTCGGATCCAGCAGCTCCGGGTGTCCGGGGTAGGCGAGGACGGACGCGAAATCGATCACGCCGTCGAAGGCGCGCGAGCCGAGAATCCACGCGTTGACCTGGCGTCGCTTCTGTTCCGCGGCGGCGTTCCAGTACTCGAAGCCCTGCGCGGGCGTCAACGTGCCGCCGTAGATCCGCACCCCGTGGGCGTGCGCCCGGTCGATGATCCGCCGGTACGCGGCGATCAGGGCGGCGACGCTGACCTCGGTGTTCGGCGCCGTGCAGCCGCTGTTCGGCTCCTGGCTGAAGCCGAGGTCGTTGAGGCCCTCCAGCAGCACCACGGTCCGCACGTTCGGCTGGCTGAACACGTCGCGGTCGAGACGGGACAGCAGGTTCGTCCCGAAACAGACCGAGTCGTTGAGCACGCGGTTTCCGCTGATGCCCTCGTTGACCACGCCGGGCGCCGCGGTGCCGTGCGCGGCGGCCAGCCGCCGGAACAGGAAGTCCGGCCAGCGGGTGTTGGCGTTCCACTGGCCCTGCGCGCCGTCGGTGATCGAGTCGCCGACCGCGACGAGGGTGCCCCGGGCCGGGCCGCGCACCTGTACCGCGTCCACGAGGAACGAGGTGGCCAGCGTCGTCGAGTACGCGTCCGCGGCGACGTCGGCGGCGTGGTCACCGGCCGACAGGTAGCTGGTCTGCTGCGGGTCCTGGTGGTAGGTGGCGGGGCCGGTGGGCCGGGGCAGGTACAGGCTCACCGCCAGGTTGGCCTGTGCGGGCACCGGCATCCGCACCGGGTCGCTCAGCACCGAGCCGCCGGTCGGGATCGTCACCGACGGCGAGCCGTGGAACGTGACCGCGCGCAGCGTGTCGGCGTCCAGTTGCGCGCCGAGGAGCTCGCGGGCCACGGTCGCCGCGCCGACGTCGACGGCCTGGTTGCCGAACGCGTTGCTCAGCCTGATGCGCAGTTCCCGGCCGCCGACGCTGGTGTGGACGATGTTGCGGACCGTCTGGTTGTTCAGCGTCTGGACGCCGGAGACCAGGGCCGAGGGCGCCATGGCGCTGGCACCCCAGGTGCCCACCCAGCCGTCGCCCGACCCGGCTGCCGGTAGGTCCGGCGCCCCGGCGTGCGCGCCCGCGGTGGTCAGCACGCCGGACAGCAGCGACAGCACGGCAAGCGCGGCCAACCTGCGCGGACGGAGATCCCGGATACCAGCAGGCACGACAACCACCGCCACCTCAATAGGTTGATGATGGTCGATACGTTACAAGCCGCACGCCTCCTGGGCCAGGCGGGCGTTCAGTCGTGGACGGATGTGGCGATGGCCCGGGCCTCGGCCGCGTGCAGCCGCTCGCGGTGCGCCGCGAAGACCTCGTCGTTGCTGGCCAGCGTGGCACCCGGCACGGTCGGCGACACGAACGTCGGCAGGACGACGCCGCGCGTGGCGAGCACCGCCGCCGTCCGGGTGACCAGCTCGTGGCTCACGACGCAGGCGACCACGGTCGAGGATCCACCGACCGGCCGGTCCCAGCCGTCGACGGTGACCACGGCGTCCTCCACGGGTACGCCCGTGTCGATCATGACGTCACAGACGTCCGCCAGCCGCTTGCCGGTGGAGTGCTCGGCCGGGCGGGACAGCGACGCCGACGACGTCACGGCGACCGTGAACAGGCCCCGATCGCCGGCGTACATGGCTGCTTCGATGCCCGCCGAGTTGCGGCCGCCGTGGCTGTAGACGACCAGCACGTCGCCGGCGTTCAACGGCTGGTTGGCCAGGAACTTGTCGATGTAGTTCTCGGTGCGCTCCAGCCACAGCAGCTCCCGTACCCCGCCCGGGCCGAGCACGTTGTGCCACATCAGCCGCGGATCGGTCAGCGGAAGGATGCCGGCGAAGCTGCCGTAGCGGGGGAACGCGTCCAGCGTCGGGATCACGGAGTGGCCGCTGCCGAACAGGTGCACCAGGCCACCGGACTCCAGCGCGTCGGCGCAGCGCCGGGCCACCTGGTCGAGCGCGTCGTTCTGCGTGTCGGCGAGCCCGCGGAGCAGGTCGATGAGGCGGTTGGTGTAGACGGGCTGCGTGGTCACTGCGAAACCTCCATAGTGGACGGACAAAGCGTGGAAGCGGTCATGGACGGCGCAACGCGAGCCGGATCCGGTAGCGGTCGCCGCGCATCACGCTCGTCGCCCGCTCGAACGCGCCGGTCTGGTCGTAGGTGACCCGCTCCACGAAGAAGCCGCACGTCCGCGGCGCCACTTCGAGCAGCGCGGCGTCGCGGGTCTTGACCATTCCGACCGTGAACGTCTCGACCGCCTCCGTGGGCACCGTGCCGAAATCGCTGCGCAGCACGGCGTACAGGCCGCGCTCGCCGACGTCGGTGAGTTCCAGGCCGGCGAATCGGGCGGCCGGCAGGAACGACGTCTGCAGCCCGATCGGCTTGCCGTCGCCGGTGCGCAGGCGGCGGATGCGGACGACCGGCGTGCCCGTGTCGAGACCGAGCGCCAGGGCGGTCGCCTCGTCGGCGTCGACGACGGCCGACTCCAGGACCTTGCCGCCGGCGACGAGGCCGAGCTGGGCCAGTTCCGCGGTGAACGACGTGACGTGCCGCGCGCCGGCGGTCAGCGCGGCATCACGGATGAACGTGCCGCGTCCCCGCTCGCGCACCAGCAGTCCACTGTGGACCAGCCGGCCCACCGCCTGCCGCACGGTGATCCGGCTGACCTGGTAGGTCGCGCAGAGCTGCTCCTCGGCGGGGATGCGTTCGCCCGGCCGCCACTCGCCCGCCTGGATCCGGCGGTGCAGGTCCTCTTCGACCTGCATGTGCAGCGGCACTCCGGTCGACGGATCGAGCGCGCGATGCCTCATGTCCACACCTCCCGCGGGTCGGTTGCGCACAGCGCGCCGATGGCTCCGGCCCGGCCGCCCAGCCGGGCCGGAACGACGGCGACGTTCCGGGTGGCCGGGCTGGCGCCCGCGCGTACCGCGGCCCGGAGCGGCTCCGCGTACGCGTCGAATGCTTCGCACAGGCCACCGGCCAGCACGACGATTTCCGGGTCCAGGACGCTGGCCACCGCGGCGATGCCCCGGCCGAGCGCGGCGGCCCAGTCGTCGAGGGCCCGCCGCGCGGCACGGGCGTCGGTGCCGTCGTCGGCGCGGGCGTCGGCGACCAGGTCGGAGCCGGCCCGGCCGGGCCCGGCGAGCCGGTCCAGCGCCCGGCCGGAGGCGGCGAGTTCCAGCGCCCCGTGGTCGGTGGTCGCGGTCACACCGGCCGAGGGTAGCCACCCGAACGCGCCGGCGGTGCCCGTGGCCCCGCCGACGATGCGGCCGCCGAGCATGATGGCACCGCCGACGCCCGTTCCCACCGAGACGAGCACGGCATCGGTCCGGCCGAGGGCGGCCCCCTCCCTGGCCTCACCCAGCAGCGCCACCTGCGCGTCGTTGCGCAGCACCACGTCCGGCGTGCCGGCCAGTCGCGCCGCCAGGTCGGCGGCGAGCGGTCGACCGTCCAACCAGGACAGTGCCGGAATCCAGCGCGGCACGGTGGTCCCGGTGGCTCCGGGGAGCCCGACCACGACGGACCGCACCGGGCCGGGCGGAGCCAGACCGGCGAGCACGTCGAGCAGTTCCGGGTAGCTGCGCGGCACCGGCCGGGACACCACGGGCGTCCGGGAACCGTCGGCCAACCGGGCTACCGCCCGCACCGACGTGCCGCCGACGTCGACGCCCAGCACCGCGGTCACCGTTCGCCGGCCCGGGCGATGGTCTGGATGAACACCCGCTGGGCGAGCAGGAACACGACGACGGTCGGCAGGCTGGCCACCAGCGCTCCGGCCAGCACGACCGACTGGTACCGCACGCTCGACGCGTACGACAGCAGCTGCGACAGCGACAGCACCACCGGGAACTTCGTGTCGCTCTGGAGCACCGACAGCGGCCACAGGAAGCTGTTCCAGTAGAAGACGAACGCGAACACCGTGAGCGTCACGACGGCCGGTCGCAGCAACGGCAGCACGATCCGGACCAGGATGCGTGCCTCGCCGGCGCCGTCGACGCGCGCCGCGTCGATCAGCTCGTCGGGCACGTCGGCGCAGAACTGTCGCATGAGGAAGATCCCGAACGGGTTGGCCAGCCAGGGCAGCAGCACGCCGAGGTACGAGTCGGAGAGCCCGAGCGAGGAGATCATCCAGTACAGCGGCACGAGCGTGACGACGGCCGGCAGGAACATCGTCGCGACCAGCGCCCAGAAGAGGGTGTCGCGGCCGGGGAACCGGTACTTCGCGAACGCGTAGCCGGCGGCGACGCTCGTCACCAGAACGGACAGCGTGCCCAGCCCGGCGATCAGCAGGCTGTTGCCGAACGCGCGCCCGAAGGGGACCACGTCGAACACCGTGCTGTACGCGTCGAACGTGAGCGTCTCCGGCCACCACGACGGGGGGATCCGGCTCAGCTCCTCGGGCGACTTGAGGCTGGAGATCACCATCCAGTAGAGGGGGAACAACGGGAAGAGGGCGGCCACCAGGAGCGCGGCGCCGGTCGCGATCCGTTTCACCGCAAGGCCCTCCGGATTCCGAAGACCGTGCCCATCACCACGATGAGAACCAACAAAAGGCACATCGCCATCGCGCTCGCCTGCCCGGCGAGGCCGTACTGGAACGCCGTGCGTTGGATGTCGTAGGTCAGGACGTTGGTGGAGTCGGACGGTCCGCCCTGGGTCAACAGGTAGACCGGGTCGAAGACCTGGATCGCGTTGATGACGGCGATCATCCCGACGAAGACGAACGTGCGCCGCAGCAACGGAATGGTGATGCTCGTCGTCTGGCGGAACGCCCCCGCGCCGTCGACCCGGGCCGCCTCGTACACCTCGCCGGGGATCTGGGTGAGCCCGGCGACGAGCAGAACGGTGTAGTAGCCCAGCATCTGCCACGCGTTGAACAGCGCGAGCGAGAACAGCGCCACGTCGGGATCGCTGGTCCAGCCGAACGAATCCAGGCCGACGACCCCGAGCAACTGGTCGAACGGGCCGTACTCCGGCGCGTACAGCGCGCCCCAGACCAGCGCGACCGCGACCGTCGGCACCACGTACGTGGTGAACAGGATCGTGCGGACCAGGCGGCGGCCCCGGACGGTGGGAAAGTAGAGCAGCATGGCCAGCAGGAACGCCAGCGGCAACGTGAGGCCCACGACCATGGCGGCGTACAGCAGCGTGTTCCACAGCGTCGTGCGGAACGCTCCGTCGGTCCACAGGCCCTGGTAGTTGTCGAGCCCGGCCCATTGCATGTCGCCGATCGGCGTGTACATCGACCACTCGTGCAGGCTGATCCAGGCGGTCAGCACGATCGGCACGAACACGAAACCGCCGACGAGGAGAACGGCCGGTGACAGGAACAGGGTCGCGGCGCCGCGATGCCGTACACCGCGGCGCCGCGCGACAGCGGCTGTCACCCGTTGGCCTTCTGCAGTGCCGCCGCCGCTTCGTCCTGGGCCGACCGCATCGCGTTGCCGGGTTCGGCCTTGCCGAACACCACGTTCTCGACGTGCTTCTGGATGATCTGGGACATCTGCTCACCGCCGAGCACGGTCGGGAACGGCGTCGCGTTGCCCAACTGTTCGACGTAGACCTTCAGGAACGGCTCGGACAGCGCGGTGTTGTGCGCCGCGATGTCGCTGGTGCGGCTGGGCAGGATGCCCATCGACATGAGAACGTCGGCCATCGCCGAGGAGCCGTTCTTGCCGGACTCCGGTCCGTTGAGCCAGGCCAGGAAGTCCCATGCCGCGTCCTGCCGGGCCTGCGACGCCTTGGCGTTTACCGTCGTGAGCCACGAGTAGGACACCGCCGAGGACTTGGACCCGGACGGACCGACCGGGATCGGTGCGACCCCGACGTCGGCGTACCGGTCACCCATCGCCTGCTTCAGCGAGCCCTGCCACCAGTTGGCCATGATGATCATGCCGGTCTTGCCGTTGACGAAGCTGTCCAGGTACGGCCCGGTGGTGTTGGCGTTGGCCTGGCTCATCGCCGGGTCGGTGGACTTCGCGGCGATCAGCCGCTTGTAGAGGTCCGCGACCGCCGTCACCTTGGGGTCGGTCAGGTTGGGCGTGGTGCCGGACAGCAGCTGCCCGCCGTTGGAGTTGACGAGTGAGACGAACGGGTGCACCACACCGGCCGGCCAGCTGGTGATGACGCCGAAGCCCTGCTGGCCAGGCTTGGTCAGTTTGGCCGCCGCGCTTTCCAGCTCCGCCCACGTCTTGGGTGGCTCGGTGATGCCCGCGGCGGCGAAGAGCTTCTTGTTGTAGTTGAGCGCGTAGAGGTCCACCTCGTTGGGGAAGCCGTACCGCTTGCCGTTCTTGGTCACCCCCTCCACGAGGTTGGCCGGCCAGTTCGTCTGCAGGTCCGCGGCGTACCGGTCCGGGACCGGCGCGGCGATCCCGTCGCGGACCAGTTCCGGCAGCCACAGGTCGTAGATGCTCGCGATGGTCGGCCCGTTCGGGGAGGCGCCCTGTGTCCGCAGTGTGCTCAGCAGGTTGGCGAACGGCACGGCGCGGATCCGCACGTCGACGTTCTGGTGGGTTCGGGCGTACGCGGCCGCGGCGTCCTCGAGCATCTTGACCTGCTCCGGCGCCCAGTGGGTCAGGAACGTGACCGTCTGCTTGTCGCCACCGCCGTTCCCGCCGCCGCACGCGGTGGTGCCCGCGACGACGACGGCTACCAGGAACGCCCACAGTGCCCGGGGACGGGTCACTCTCATGTCGCCTCCCACTTCGAGGGCCAGCTGTTAGGTGGTCGGAACGTTATAACAACTTCTGATCTAACGGAACCCCCGCCGGCTGCAACGGGGATGCAACGGCCGCTCGTAGCGTCGCCGTGCGGATCAGTCCATAACCTCAGGAGGACGTCATGCGAATCCTTGCGCGTAACCGTGTTTTCGCTTTCGGTGCGGCAGTCGCGGCGATGCTCGCGCTGTCACTGGCCGCCCCGGCGACCGCCAATGCCGCATCACCGGCCCGAACGGTGCAGCCCCTGGCGAACGTGGTGGTGCCGGACGAAGTCGGGCAGAACGTTGGCATCGCGATCGACGACCTGCTGGCCCGCGGCTTCCGCCTCGGCTTCCGGCAGACCGTCGACCGGGTGTGCGCGCACGACGAGTTCGAGGTCATCCGGCAGAGCCCGACGGCCGGTTCCGTCGTGCCCGCCGGCACGGTGGTGACCCTCACCTTCGTCGTGTATCCGCCGAACTGTCCCTGATCCCGCACCCGACCGCAGCGCCCGTCCGGCGGACCACCGCCGGGCGGGCGGCTTTGTGCAAGACGCGCCGGGGATGCGCGTCACCTGCGGATCTAGTATTGCGGGGACATGCGTTCCCGGTGCGACGAAGGAGAGCGAGAAGGTTGACGCCGACTCAGCTGCGTGCCTTCGCCGCGGTCGTGCGGCTCGGTTCGGTGAAGCAGGCGGCGGCCGACCTGGAGGTGTCCGAGGCCGCCGTGTCGCTGCACGTCGGCCAGTTGCGGAAGGAACTGGGCGACAAGCTGTTCATCCGGACCTCGTCCGGGCTCGCGTTCACCCCGGGTGGGCTGCGGCTGGCCAGCCGCGCCGCCGAGATGCTGAGCCTGCAGGACCGCACCATCATCGAGGTCCGGCAGGCCGGCGGCGGGCGCCGGATGCTGCGGGTGGCGGCGTCGTCGTTGTTCGCCGAGCACGCGGCTCCGGGTCTGATCGAACTGTTCGCCGACCGGGCGAACGACCTCGACGTCGAGCTCAGCAGCCACGATCCGGGCAGGTTCGAGTCGCTGCTGCTCACCCGCTCGGTCGACGCCGCGATCGGGCCGGTGCCGGCCACCGTCGGTCCTTCGATCGCGAGCACCCACTTCCTCAACTACCAGGTGGTCGCGGTGGTCGCTCCGGACCACCCGATGGCCGTGCGGCCGCCCTCGCTCGGCACGTTGCGGGACCAGACCTGGCTGCTCGGGCCGTCGGCGGCGCTGCACACCGGCGTCACGCCGAACCTGCTGCGTTCGATCGGCGTGCCCGAGCACCACCAGCGCATCTTCCAGAGCCACGCGGCCGCGGTGGAGGAGGCCAAGCGGGGCAAGGGACTGGCGCTGGACGTGTCGTTCGCGGTGTCGCAGGATCTCACGAACGGCGACCTGGTCCGGATCCAGTCGCCGGCGCTTCAGGTCAACGGTGCGTGGAGCATCCTCACGCTGACCGGACCGCACGCGTCGCCCGAGGGGGCCGAGCTGACCCGGTTCATCACCACGCCACGGGCGATCCAGGCGATGCTGCGCGGCTCCGGCGTCACCCCGGGCCGGTTCAAGCCGTCGATTCACGTAACCCTGTGGAGCTGATCGCCTCCCACACGCGCGACGGGGTCAGCGGCATGTCGATGTGACGCAACCCGTACGGCCGGAGCGCGTCGAGGACGGCGTTGACCACGGCCGGCGGCGAGCCGACGGTCGCCGACTCGCCGACCCCCTTGGCGCCGATCGGATGGTGCGGTGACGGGGTGACGGTGAACCCCGTCTCCCAGTCGGGCACCTCCAGCGCGCTGGGGAGCAGGTAGTCCATCAGGGACGCGCCGAGGCAGTTGCCGTCGTCGTCGAACGCGATCATCTCCATCAGGGCCATCCCGACGCCGTCGGTGAGACCGCGGTGCACCTGGCCCTCGATGATCATGGGGTTGATGCGTGTACCGCAGTCGTCGACGGCGATGAACCGGCGGACCGTCACGACCGCCGTCCCCGGGTCGACGTCGACGACGCAGATGTACGCGCCGTTCGGGTACGTCAAGCTCGACGGGTCGTAATGGACCTGCGCCGCGAGTCCGCCGTCGACCCCCTCGGGAAGCTCACCGCTGCCGTACGCCCACCGCGCGACGTCCTGGATGGTGACCGACGAGTTCGGGTCGCCCACGACGTGGATGCGCCCGGCGTCCCAGACGAGGTCGGTCACCGAGATCTCCAGCATCGCCGAGGCGATGAGCATCGCCTTGTCGCGGACCTTGCGGGCCGCGACGACCGCCGCCGCGCCCGAGACCGACGTCGAGCGGCTGCCGTACGTACCGAGGCCGAACGGCGTGTGCTCGGTGTCGCCGTGGACGACCTTGATGTCCGCCGGTGCGATCCCGATCTGCTCGGCGACGATCTGCGCGAACGTCGTCTCGTGACCCTGACCCTGGCTCTGGCACGACACCCGCAGCACGGCCGTGCCGGTGGGGTGCACCTGCAGCTCGGCGCCGTCGGACATCGCCAGGCCCGCGATGTCCATGTCCTTGCGGGGACCGGCGCCGACCGCCTCGGTGAAACACGAGACGCCGATGCCCATCAGCTCGCCCCGGGCGCGCTTCTCGGCCTGTTCGCGCCGCAACCCGGCGTAGTCCGCGATCCGCAACGCCTCCCGGAGGGTGGCCTCGTAGTCGCCGGAGTCGTAGGTCCATCCGGTGGTGGTCGTGTACGGGAACTGGTCGGGCCGCAGCAGGTTCTTCAGCCGCAGTTCGACCGGGTCCATGTCCAGCTCGTGGGCGAGGCAGTCGACCAGGCGCTCGATGAGGTACACCGCCTCGGTGATCCGGAACGAGCACGCGTAGGCGATGCCGCCGGGCGCCTTGTTGGTGTAGACGGCCGTCATCGAGGCGTACGCCGCCTCGATGTCGTAGCTTCCGGTGAACACACCGAAGAAGCCGGCCGGGTACCGGGAGGGCGCGGCGACGCCGTTGAAGGCGCCGTGGTCGGCGAGCACGTCGGTGCGGATCGCGCGGATCCGGCCGTCCCGCGTCGCCGCGATCTCGCCGCGCATGCGGTAGTCGCGGGCGAAACAGGTGCTGGTGAGGTTCTCCGAGCGGTCCTCGGCCCATTTGACCGGCCGGCCGGTGAGCATCGAGGCCACGATCGCGCAGACGTAGCCGGGGTAGATCGGAACCTTGTTGCCGAAGCCGCCGCCGATGTCGGGGGAGATCACCCGGATCTGGTGCTCGGGCAGGCCCGCGATGAGCGCGTACAAGGTGCGGTGTGCGTGCGGCGCCTGCGTCGTGCACCACAGCGTGAGGGCGCCGTCGACGGCGTCGTGGTCGGCCACCGCCGCGCAGGTCTCCAGCGGCGCGGGGTGCACCCGCGGGTACACCATGTCCTGGCGCACTACCACGTCGGCGGCCGCGAACACCGCGTCGGTGGCCGCCCGGTTCCCGGTCTCCCAGTCGAAGATGCGGTTGTCGGTGCGTCCCGCGAGGTCGTCGCGGATCACCGGCGCGCCGTCGTCGAGCGCGGCGCGGGCGTCGACCACCACGGGCAACGGCTCGTAGACGACGTCGATGAGCTCGAGGGCGTCCCGGGCCGCGTACCGGTCCTCGGCGACGACGAAGGCCACCTCCTGGCCCTGGAAGCGGACCTTGTCGGTGACGAGCACCGCCTGCACGTCGTGCGACAGCGTCGGCATCCAGGCAAGTTTGCGCTGTGCCAGCATCGCGCCGGTGACGACCAGTTTCACCTTCGGGTGTGCCTCGGCGACCGTGACGTCGATGCTCACCAACCGTCCGTGTGCGACCGGCGCGCGCAGGATCGCCAGGTGCAGCATCCCGGGCAGCTGGACGTCGTCGACGAACAGGCCCTTGCCCCGGACGAACCGCGGGTCCTCCTTGCGCAGCATCCGCCCGTGGCCCATCGGCCGTTGGTCGTTGTCAATGAACTTCACGGGTACCGGCCTCCTCGGCGGCCGCCCACTGGATCGACCGGACGATCGAGGCGTAGCCGGTACAGCGGCAGAGCTGACCGGAGATGGCCTCCCGGATCTCCGGCTCCGACGGGTCCGGGTTGCGGTCGAGCAGCGCCCGGGCGGTCATCAGCATCCCCGCGGTGCAGAAGCCGCACTGCAGACCGTGGCACTCCATGAAGCCGCGCTGCACGGCGTCGTATTCGCCGAACCGGTCGAGACCCTCGACGGTGCGCACCTCGTGCCCGCCGGCCATGGCGGCCAGCACGGTGCACGACTTCACCGGTTCGGCGTCGAGCCACACGACGCAGGCGCCGCAGTTGCTGGTGTCGCAGCCCCAGTGCGTTCCGGTCAGGGCGAGAACGTCGCGGAGGAAGTGCACGAGCAGCAGGCGTCCCTCGACGTCGCGGGTCACCGGTTCGCCGTTGACGATGATCGTGACCAGCATCGTCAGGTCCCCGCCGCGGTGACCCGGCCGACCGCCCGGCGCAGTGCCCGCCGGGTCAGTTCGGCCGCCAGGTGCTTCTTGTAGGCGGCACTGCCCCGTTGATCGGAGACCGGCGCGCAGTTGTCGGCCGCGATGGCGGCCTCCGCGTACAGGTCCTCCGACGGGGCGCGGCCCCGCACCGCCCGGGAGACCGCCGGGATGCCGGTGGTGTCCGGACCGACCGCGGCCAGCCCGACCCGGGCGCCGGTGATCACGCCGCCGTCGAGCCAGACCGCCACGCCGCACGACACGATCGCCCAGTCGCCGGCGCGCCGCCCGACCTTCTCGAACGCGCTGGAGCCGTTGGGACGCAACGGGATGCGGATCTCGGTGAGCACCTCGGCCGGCCCGACGGCGGTCTCGTAGGGGCCGCGGTAGAACTCGGTCATGGTGACGGTGCGCTCGCCGCCGGGGCCGCGGATCACACACGTGGCTTCGAGCGAGGTGCACACCGCCGACAGGTCCTCGGACGGGTCGGCCTGACACAACGATCCGCCGATCGTTCCCCGGTTCCGCACCGGCGGATCGGCGATGACCCGTTCGGCGTCGTGGAAGATCGGCAACAGCCGGCGCAGGTCGGCGTTCTCGTACAGCTCCCGGTGCCGGGTCATGGCGCCGATGCGGACCACGCTGGTCTTGGTGTTCCGGTCGACCCGGACGTACCCGAGCTCCCCGTGCAGGTCGTTGATGTCGATCAGGTAGTCGACGTCGACCAGCCGAAGCTTCATCATCGGTAGCAGGCTCTGGCCGCCGGCGACGATGCGGGCCGACGGGCCCAACCTGTCGAGCAGGCGCACCGCGTGATCGACGCTCGTCGCCCGTTCGTACTCGAACGGCCCGGGTACCTGCATGGTCGAAATTAACCTCCGCCTGCCACCTTGAACGGGCCGTTTCCCCTTGTCAACCTAACCTAAGCGGCCTGTTGATTCGGATGATTCCGGGCGCGGCCACAGGTAACATAAGCATTTCCTTAATGAACGATTGCGAGTTCGTTTCACCGGGCGCACGATGGCCGCCATGTCGGACGAGCCGAGCGGACCACGGGGCAACCCGCGGCTGTATGAACTCATCGAGAACGCTCCGAAGACCGGAACGAGCCCGACGGTCTGGGCCTTTCCCCAGCTGGTCGAGTACCTGAAGGTGGCCGCCCAGCCGGTGCAGGGACCATGGCCGCCGCACCAGGAGCCGCGGCCCGACCCCGAGGCGGAGTCGATGCCGGTGGCGATCCCGGACCCGGCCGCCAACTCCGACGAAGGCTGAGGGAGCCCGTGTACCCCTCCCGGTTCCGCTACGAGGCACCCCGGTCGATCGACGAGGCGATCTCGCTGTTGCGCGACGGCGACGGTGAGGCGAAGGTGCTCGCCGGCGGCCAGAGCCTGGTCCCGTTGCTCAAGCTCCGCTTCGCGGCACCGGAGCTGCTGGTCGACATCAACAACCTGCCCGGCCTCGACTACCACCGGGTCGACCCCGACGGGACGATCCGGGTCGGTGCCCTGTGCCGGCACGCCGACCTGGAGCGTTCGGGCGTTCTCGCGGCCAAACAGCCGACGATGGCCGCGGCGGCGCCGCTCGTCGCCGATCCCATCGTGCGTACCCGGGGCACGCTCGTCGGCTCGCTGTGCCACGCCGACCCGCAGGGCGACTGGGCCTCGGTCGTCACCGCGCTCGGCGGCCACGTCGTGGCGCAGGGCCCGGCCGGCCGGCGCACGATCGCGCTGGCGGACTTCGTCACCGGCCCGTTCCAGAACACGCTCGGCTACGACGAGATCGCCGTCGAGGCGGTCATCCCGGCACCGAAGGGCACGCCGGCCGGCGGGTACCTGAAGCTGGAGCGGCGCGTCGGTGACTTCGCGACGGCGGGCGTCGCCGTCGCGGTCGAGCTGTCGGGCGCCCTCGTCACCCGCGCGGGCATCGCGTTGACGGGCGTGGGCGGGTCCACCATCGACGCCGCCGACGCGGCGCAGGCCCTCGTGGGGCAGGAACTGACCGCCGACCGCATCGGTACCGCCGCCGACCTCGCCGCGCAGGCCGCCCGGCCGAAGACCGACCACCGGGGGAGCGCGGAGTACAAGCGCCACGTCGTCCGCACGTTCGTCGAACGCATCCTGACCAACGTCAGCGACTCCTTGGAGAAGACAGCATGACCGGTTTGTTCGAAGAGATCCGGGACGAGCCGGCCGCCGACGTACCGGTGCGTCGGGTCGCCATCAGCGTCAACGGCGAGCGGCGGGTCGCCAACGTCGAACCGCGGCTGCTGCTGGCCCACCTGCTGCGCCAGGGGTTGCGGCTCACCGGCACGCACACCGGCTGCGACACCACCAACTGCGGCGCGTGCACCGTGCTGTTCGACGGACGTCCGATCAAGAGCTGCACGATGCTCGCGGTCCAGGCCGACGGCCACGAGGTGACCACGGTGGAGGGTCTGGCCGGGACCAGCGAGCTGCACCCGATCCAGGAGGGGTTCAAGGACGAGCACGGCCTGCAGTGCGGGTTCTGCACCCCCGGCATGATGCTCGCCGCCAAGGCGCTGCTCGACGAGAACCCCGACCCCACCGAGGACGAGGTGCGGTGGGCGTTGTCGGGCAACCTGTGCCGCTGCACCGGCTACCAGAACATCGTCAAGTCGGTGCTGTGGGCGGCGAAGAAGATGCGGGGCGAGTCGTGACCCAGGCGAAGGACGAGATCAAGATCGGTGGGCTCGGCGCGAGTCGCAAGCGGGTCGAGGACAACCGGTTCATCCGCGGCAAGGGCCGCTACGTCGACGACATCGTGCTGCCCGGCATGCTGCACATGGAGATCCTGCGCAGCCCGGTGGCGCACGCCCGGATCACCTCGATCGACACCAGTAAGGCCTGGACGATCCCCGGGGTTCGGCTGGTGCTCACCGGCGAGATGATGGCCGCCCGCAACCTGGCCTGGATGCCGACGCTGTCCTACGACACGCAGGCGGTGCTCGCCACCGACAAGGTGCGCTTCCAGGGCCAGGAGGTCGCCTGCGTCATCGCCGACGACCCGTACATCGCCAAGGACGCGTGCGAGGCGATCGTCGTCGAGTACGAGCCGCTGCCGGTGATCGTCAACCCGACCCAGGCGCTCGCCGACGGCGCGCCGGTGATCCGTGACGACAAGGAGAACCAGCCCGACAACGTCGCCTTCACCTGGGAGGTGGGCGACCGGCAGGGCACCGACGACGCGTTCGCCAAGGCCGACCTGGTGTCGAAGCTCGACCTGCACTACCCGCGCTCGCACCCGTCGCCACTGGAGTGCTGCGGCTCGATCGCCGACTTCGACCGGTCCACGTCGAAACTGACCGTCTACATGACCACGCAGGCGCCGCACATCATCCGCGCCGCGGTGGCACTGGTCGCCGAACTGCCGGAGCACATGATCCGCATCATCTCGCCGGACCTCGGCGGCGGCTTCGGCAACAAGGTGCCGGTGTACCCGGGCTACGTCATGTCGATCCTCGCCTCGATCCTGCTCGAGCGCCCGGTGAAGTGGATCGAGGACAAGTCCGGGAACCTGATCTCGACCGGCTTCGGACGCGACGTCTACCTGCACGGCGAGCTGGCGCTGCGCAAGGACGGCAAGATCCTCGCGGTGCGGATGCACACCGACTCCGACCACGGGGCGTTCTTCGCCGACGCGCAGCCGAGCAAGTTCAAGATCGGGCTGATGCACTCGACGTTCGCCTGCTACGACGTCCCCACCGCGCACCTCACCGCCCGCGGCGTCTACACCAACAAGGCGCCTGGGGGAGTCGCGTACCGGTGCTCGTTCCGCGTCACCGAGGCGATGTACTTCCAGGAACGCATGGTGCAGGCCGCCGCCGACGACCTCGGGATGGACCAGGCCGAGTTCCGCCGCCGCAACTTCGTGCGCGACGACGACTTCCCGCACCGCACCCCGTTCGGGTTCCTGACCGATTCGGGCCAGTACAACAAGTGCCTCGACGTCGGCCTGGAAGCCATCGGGTACGCGGACTTCCTCACGGAGAAGGCGGAGGCGAAGAAGCGCGGACGCCTGCTCGGCATCGGCATCTCCACGATGACCGAGCCGCTCGGCGCCGGTAACAGCCGCGAGTACGACATCCTCGGCATCAAGATGTTCGACTCCGCCGAACTGCGCGTGCACATGACGGGCAAGGCGATCCTGCGCACCGGCGCCAAGAGCCAGGGTCAGGGCCACGAGACGACGTGGGCGCAGATCGTCGCCCACGAACTCGGCATACCCGCCGACGACATCACGGTCGAGGAGGGCGACACCGACACCGCGCCGTTCGGCATGGGCACCTACGCGTCCCGGAGCACGCCGGTCGCCGGCGCCGCGGTCGCGATGGTGTCGCGCAAGGTCCGCGCGAAGGCCCGCAAGCTCGCCGCGCACCTGCTCGAAGTGTCCGAAGAGGACATCGAGTGGGAACTCGGCCGCTTCTACGTGCGTAGCGCGCCGGCTCACGGCGTCACCATCCAGGAATGTGCGATGGCGGCCTACAGCAACATGCCCGACGGCATGGAGCCCGGCCTGGAGAACGTGTCCTACTACGACCCGCCCAACCTCACCTGGCCGTTCGGCTGCTACATCGCCACGGTCGAGGTCGATCCGCAGACCGGCGTGTGGGACGTGCTGCGGATGGTCGCCGTCGACGACTGCGGCGTGCGGATCAACCCGATGATCGTCGAGGGACAGATCATGGGCGGGCTCACCGAGGCGTACGCCATGGCCAGCAACCAGTTCATCACCTTCGACGCCCAGGGCAACTGCGTGGGCTCCAACTACATGGACTACATGCTGCCGACCGCCTGGGAGACGCCCGGATACGAACTGCACGAGGTCGTCACGCCGTCGCCGCACCACCCGATCGGCGCCAAGGGCGTCGGCGAGTGCGCGACCGTCGGCGGGCCGGCGGCGTTCGTCAACGCGGTGCTGGACGCGATCAGGGACACCGGCGTGCGCAACATCGACATGCCGCTGCTGCCCGATCGCGTCTACGAGGCGCTCACCAAGCGGCACGACGTGTCCGGCGCGCCGCCCGTAAGGACCGACGACGATGCCTGATTTCGAGATCCTGCATCTGGCCGAGCAGCTGTCGGCCCGCGGCGAGGAGTTCGCGCTCGCGACGGTGGTGTGGCGGCAGGGACCGTCGTCCGGGCAGTCCGGCTCGCGGGCGCTGATCACCGCGTCGGGCCAACTCCACGGCTGGATCGGCGGCGCCTGCGCCGAGCCGGTGGTGATCCGTGAGGCCAGGCGCGTGATCGCCGAGGGCACGGCGAAGCTGCTGCTGCTCGGCCGGGCCGACCAGCTCGACGACGTCGTACCGGACGGGATGGTGGCGGTCGCGATCTCCTGCCAGAGCGAGGGCGCCATGCACGTCTACGTCGAGCCCGTGGTCCCGTCGCCGCACCTGACCATCGTCGGGCGCTCACCGATGGTCCACACTCTGGCCGATCTGGCCCGTGCGCTCGGCTGGCGGGTCGACGTCCGCGACGGGCCGGACCTCTCCCCGGCCGACCTCGACACCCGCTCGATCGTGATCGTGGCCACCCAGGGCCACGGTGACGAGGAGGCGGTCGAGCAGGCCGTCCAGGCGTTCCCGGCCTTCGTGGGTCTGGTCGCCTCCCGGCGGCGCGGCGAGGCGGTGCTCGGGTACCTGGCCGATCGCGGCGTGCCGCGCAACCTGCTCGACCGGGTGCAGGTGCCGGTCGGGCTGGACCTCGGGCACACGACCCATCGCGAGATCGCCGTCGCGGTCCTCGCGCAGTTGGTGCAGTTGCGGGCGGCGGGCGCGCTCACGCCGCCACCTTCAGAAGAGACCACGAAGGCCGAGCCGGCCGACGCGATCGACCCGGTATGCGGAATGACCGTGCGCGCCGACGCCTCGAGCCATCCGCTGGAACATGACGGCGTCACCGACTACTTCTGCTGCGTCGGTTGTCGCGACGCCTTTTCCGCTCGTCTCGGAGGGTAGAGCCGGATGCTGATCAAGAGCAGCTTCGAGGTGGCCCAACCCGTCGACAAGGTGTGGGCGTTCCTCGGCGACATCCCGCAGGTGGCCAAGTGCCTGCCCGGTGCCGAACTGACCGAAGACCTCGGCGACGACAAGTACAACGGCCGGGTCGCCGTGCGGATGGGTCCGGTCAAGCTCAACTTCACCGGCACCGCGCAGATCAAGGAGCGCGACGACCAGGCCAAGCGCATCGTGGTCGACGCCGCCGGGCAGGAGGAGAAGGGCCGCGGTCGGGCCGCCATGCTGGCCACCGCGACGCTCGCTCCGGTGCGCGGCGGAACCCGGGTCGACGTCTCCCAGGACCTGGAGGTGTCCGGCGCCGCCGCGCAGTACGGCCGCGGCATGATCTCCGACGTCACCGCCGTGCTGATGCGCGACTTCGCCACCAGCATGCAGGCGCGCATCGACGCGGCCGAGCGCGGCCTGTCACCCGACCAGATCGGCGCGGCCCACAGCGCCAGCGGCTTCGCGATCGGCCTGCGCGCGGCGCGGATGGCGCTGATGCGCGTGTTCGCCCGGTTCTTCCTGCCCTACCGAAGGGAAGCCCGTTCATGACCGAACGAAGTGAGGTCATTTATCGGCTCAGCGGAGCCGAGCCGCTTGCGGATCGGCTCCGAGGCCGCAGCTCGCGGAGCGAGGTGCGGCCATGACCTGGTGGTGGATCGGCAACGCGGTGCTGTTGCTAGTGGTGGTACCCGTGCTCGTCGCATTGCTCAACCGGGTGCTCGCGGCCCTGGAGCGGATCCGGGCGGCGAGCGACGACATTCTCGCCGGCGGCGTCGCGCTGGCCGGCGAGCTCGACAACGTCCCGGCCCTGCTGGCGACGACGGACGCGACGATCCGCGACGTCGCCACCGGCGCGGTGCGCTACGCCGGCTCCGTCGCGAAGCTTCTCCCTTCAGGAAAGGAGTAACCGCCATGCCAGCAGCGGCCGTGGTCACACTGATCATCACCGCACTGATCATCTTTGCCGCGGCTCTCGGGCTGCTGCGGGTCATCTTCCACCTGCGGGCGGTCCGGCAGACGCTCGGCGCCGTGATCGGCGGGGTGGCGGTCGTCGCCGAGAAGACGAGCACGGTGCCGTCCGTGGTGCCGTCGGTCAACGCGAACCTGAAGCCCGTGCGCGACTTCTGCGAATCGATCTGAGGTTTTTGGAGCGATGAAATGACGACCGGTTGGGCCGTGGGGTACGTGATCGCGATCGCCGTCGTGCTGGTGGTGGTCGCGCTGGTGGTGCCGATCCTGTTGCTGGCAAAGTCGATCGGCGACCAGGCCGCGACGATCAACGAGTCGCTGACGGAGTCGGTCCGCAACACCGCCGCGCTCACCCAGTTGACCACGACGATCGAGCACGCCGAGGTGATCACCGCGGGATTGAACCGCGGCCGGACCCGGCTGGGAGGCTGAGGATGGATTCCCGTGACTTGTGGTGGGGCGCGATCATCGGCGGGTTCGTGGTCGTCCTCGCGGTCGCCGCGCTGCTGACCGTCCTGGTGCTCCTGGTCCGGCGGATCGAGCGGCGGGTGGTGGTCGTGCGCGACACCCTCAAGGCCGCCGCGGCCAACACTTCCGAAACGGCGCTGATCGGCGAGACCGCCACGCGGGTCGACGCCGTGCTCGCCGAAGGCCTGGAGCACCACCTGTTCCTGGGCCGGGTCCTCGACAAAGTGAGGTCGTGACGCGATGGTCGTCCTGTCGGTGCTCGTCATCGCCGCGTTGATCGCGGGCCTCGCGATCTACCTCTACATCGTCGGCAGCCAGTTGCAGCGGGTCGCCACCCACCTCGAGGAGTGCGCCTCGATCGTGCAGACCGTGGTCGGGCACGCCGAGGTGATCGAGCCGGACGTCGAGCACATCAACCGCACCGGCGGGGTCATCGCCGGCGCGCTGCCGCTCCTGTACGGCATGGCCGAGGGGATCGTCGCCGGCGTGACGCCACGCCCGTCGCAGCCGGCCGAGCGCCCGCCGGCGGTCCCGGCCTCCGGGCGTCGCCGCTCCCGCCTGCACGACGCGGTCGGCTACCGCCCCTGATCGGTTCCGGCCTCGTCTCGCCGAGCCGATCGGTGCGGATGAGGGTGCCGTCGAGAATCGCGTAGGTCAGCCGGGCGATGCCTGTCATCGCTTGCGCCAGGGTCGGAGCCCGCCGGGTCGGTCAGGTAGCGGGCCATCGGTAACGTCCCCCGGGCGTCCGGATGGCCGGGTGTGTCCTCGTGCGGGTTGGGCGGGGAGGTCATCGTCCGGCGGTGTCGCCGGGTCGATCGACTGGTCGCCTACTCGTGGGCGACGGCGCGGAGTGTGCGGATGCTGGCTTGTGGCCATTCTCCTCCACTGTGGACTGTTGCGGATCTCGCTGAAGTCGCGCGCATACGCGGCTCGCCTCCTCTCTGGGATCGACGGTTATCGGTTGGGTTAGCGAACCTGTTAGCGGGGTGTGCTGGCCCGTGCACGGGTGTAGCACTGGCCGCATGTGGCCCCACTGGCCGAAACAACGAGCCCGATACATTGGCACTCTCATGCGCGCCCTGTCGGGCGCGACGGCCGCCACGAGCGACGGGTGTTGCGGGTTAGCGGAGACGTGACGGTCAGCCCCTGGCCGACATCGCGATCCATACCGTGCGTGCGCTGTGCGCCGGCTTGGGTATCCCAAGCTCACTCGCGGGCTTGCTCGATGACCAGGAGGACGACACGAACCGCCGCCAGTTCCTCGCGGGCACGACCGGTGCCTCGGGGCTCGCGTTGATCGGCACGGTCGAGGGCGACGTCCCGACCGAGTCGCACGATCAGGAACGGCTGTTGACGATCCCGTCCGCCACCTATCGTCGGCTTGAACAGCGCTTACCCTCGCGCAGCCTCATCGCGCCGGTGTGCGCTCACCTCGCCCTCGTGCGCCAGGTCGCCACCCGCGACGAACACTCCCCAGCACACACCCGCCGCCTGTTCGCCGTTCTCAGCGAGACGGCGGGACTCGCCGCGTGGCTCTACGTCGACGTCGAGGACCGGGCCAACGCCCGTCGTCACTACCAGCTCGCCGTTCGGATGGCCGAGCGGTCGGGCCATCCGCTCCTGCCGGCGTACATGCAGGCAAGCCTGAGCCAGTTCGCCGCGAACTGCGGCGACGCGACCGAGAGCGTCCGTCTTGTCGTGGACGCGCGGCGCCGGCTACCGCGGTCCGCGCCGGCCATCGCGGGGATCTGGATCGACGCGATCGAGTCTCTCGCCCTGGCGCAGACCAGGGACCGCAACGCCCTGACGAAGCTGGATCATGCCGAGGCGCGGCTCGCCCGGGCATCGAACGACGAACCGGTGTGGCCGTGGATCTTCCGATTCGACGAGCGGAAGCTCGCCGGATTCCGTGCACAGGTCGCGGCCAAGCTCGGCCGGCCGAAGCTCGCGGAGAAGGCCCTCCAGATCGCGCACGATCCGCAGCAGGCGCCGAAACCACGGGCAGTCGTGGACGTCATGCGGGCCGGCGTCCTCGCCAGCGATGGAAATCTCGACGAAGCGTGCAAGGTCGCGGTTGAGGCATTCGACGTCGGCCGCTCCTACGACTCGGAACGCGTGACCCGCGCCGTCGCGGAATTCCGAAACACGCTGGGCACCCAACCGGGCCGCGCCGTGGCGGAACTCGATGAACGTCTCTACGGAACCTATCGGGAGGAACTTTGACGCGAGTAGCGGTATCCGGCCATCGTCAACTGACGGCCGAGGTCGCGGCCCTGGTGTCTGCTGGAGTCGACGCGGAACTCGACCGGCTCGCCGCCACGGGTCCCGATCTGGTGGGCCTGTCCTGCCTCGCCGACGGCGCGGACCAGATCTTCGCGCTCGCCGTCCTGAACCGTGGCGGGTCCATCGAAGCCATCGTGCCCGCCGAGCTGTACCGCGACGGCATCCCCGACGAAGACAAACCGGCGTACGACACGCTGCTCGGCCGCTCCAGCGAGGTCTATCGCTGCGACCACCGCGAATCAACTTCCGAGGCTCACATGGACGCGAGCCGCCTGATGATCGACAAGGCGGATCACCTGATCGCCGTCTGGGATGGGAAACCGGCGCGTGGCTACGGCGGGACCGCAGACGTCGTGGAGTACGCCCGGGCATCGAGGTGCATCTGGACGCATACGTTGCTGACGAGCCGCAGGACTGGCCGCTCTGGATGGTCAACCAATCGCGGTCTGCGACCTACGTCCTGATAGTCGCGTCCCCCGAGTATCGACGCCGGGCGGAGGACCGGGCCGCTCCGGACGAGGGGCGGGGTGTGCAATTCGAGGCAATGCTCATCCGCAATGAGATGTACGCGAACTTGAAATCTGGCCGGAAGAAATTTCTACCCGTTATCCTGCCTGATGGATCGACTAGCGATATCCCCACCTGGCTTGGTGGCGACGCCTCTACGAACTATCAGATCAAGCAGCTAACTGCTCGGGGCGTCGAGGGACTGTTGCGGTATATTACTGATCAGCCATTGTATGTCGCGCCCCCGATCGGCAACGTGCCGGTGTTGCCGCCGCGAAAGACGGTCGGAGCCGCCGAGCTATCAGATTCCGATGACTCGGCACCGCCATTGGCGACGAAACTGACGGCGTTCTCAACGGATGAAATGCTTTTGCAGTCGCAGGTGCGCCAATTCTTGACGCGGAGCGACATTGGACTTCGCGACGATGATCTCGGCCTTGATCTCCGTGATCAGGAGGGGCGCCGCCATCTTATCGATATAGCATGCGCAAACACTGTCATCCAGTACAAGTTGACGGATTCCGGCCGCGAACGCGGTTGGAGATCGAACGAAAACTGGCGACTTGGGTCAGTGATAGGGCCGAAACTACCGGACGGCCGTATTCGGCAGTATTGACCGACGGCGGGCCTAACTCTTGCTCTTGTGGGCTGGATCGGACGGGCACCCGTGCCGGCGGCACGCTGGTTATTTCGGCCCGAATGTGAACCCCCACGTTCCGTCAATGAAGGACTGCTTGCAGGGGCCGACGCGGTAATAACGAGCGAAGTTGGACCGGCTCGAGATACACGAGTCGTAGCTGGAGTAGCCGCCGCTGTAACAGCACGCCTGGCTCCCGACCGGAGGCGAACTCACCGTGGCGGTCGCGGCGGCGTCGACTGTCGCACTGGCATTTGCTGTCACCCCGATGGGAAGCAGGCCCACTAATGCGAGTCCGACGATGACTGGTACCCGCTGGAAAGCGCGGCGCATGTCGCTCCTGATTGGTAGGTGAGGGTCGAGCGATCAACAAAGGTCGGACATACCAAGATCTTCCAAACCGGCTACTCCTACGCCCCGAGAGCGCCGCCACCATGCAGGCGTCGGTGCTCACGGGCTCGGGAACGGTCACTGAGCAATCAGCACAACCCCACGTACCACGCGTTGTCAGCGAAGATGTAGTAGTCGACGAACACGTCCTGCCAGGGACCCACGCACGTGGTGTAGTTGGGCCCCTTCCGCTTGTCGACCTCGATCCGGATCTGGGTCGGACCGCAGTGCCAGTAGCGGAGGTGCGCGTAGTCCATCGGGCTGTCGCGGTAGGCGCCACACTGCTTTCCCACCGGAGCCTCGAGCACCCCGATGCCCCCACCGGTAGCTGATTCAACGGCAACACCGCGCCCGGCGGTAGCCGCCGATGCGTTGCCGGCCGGCGCCGCCGCCGCAAGGCCCGCCACTACGACCGCCACTGCCAGCCTGCTCATCATCTTCGGAGCGTTCACTCGTCCCCCTTCGCACACCAACGGGTCAGATCCGACGGTATGTGCCGACGCTGCCGTGCCACTCTCGCGGCGCTCTCGCGCGACGTCAGCCCCGGACCGGCGGCACGGCCGCTTCTACAGCTCCAGCTCGAAGCCCTCATGGGACGCGACGAAGCCCAGCCGTTCGTAGAAGCGGTGCGCGTCCTCCCGGGCCCGATCCGACGTCAACTGGACGAGCGCGCAGCCCCGGCTGCGCGCTTGGTCGACCGCCCACCGCATCATCGCGGCCCCGAGCCCGCGGTTCCGGTACCCCGCCGCGACCCGGACGGCCTCGATCTGGGCAAGCACACGGCGATTCCAGATCCGGCCCACTCCGGCACCGGCCGAGACAGCCACTGTGCTGGAGGTAGTCCTCGATGCGCGACCGCGGACCGACGATCCTGATCACCGGCGCAGCGGGAATGCTGGGATCGGCAGTCGTTCCGGCCGCCCGGGCGGCCGGCTACCGGGTGGTCGCGACCGACATCCAGCCCGGCGCGGTCCAGCTTGATGTACGCGACCCGCACGGCGGTGGAGGCGGCGGTCGCCAGCCTCTCCCCGCTGTGGTCGTCCACCTGCCCGCCTTGACCAGCCTCGAGGAGTGCGAACTCGACCCGGGTTCGTCGCCGCGTTCACCGCGGTCTCCGGCGGCGAACCGCGCCTGGCCGACCTGCACATCACGATCGCCGCGGCATTGACCGCACACGCCCTCAACGTCGGCTACACCCCGGTCATCAGCCACGTCGACCAGAACTACCTGCGCGCCGAGACCTACGCCGCGGACACTGGGGAATCGAAAACAAGACCCACTGGGTCCGCGACGTCACTTACGACGAAGACCGCTCCCAGATCCGCACCGGCACCGGTCCCCAAGTCATGGCCACCCTCCGCAACGCCGCCATCGGCGCCCTACGACTGGCCGGTGTCACCAACATCGCCGCCGCCACCCGCCACCACGCCCGCAACGCCAACCGACCCCTGGCCCTACTCGGCATCATCTAACGACTTTGCCGGGGCCCTGGACGGGCACCGAGCCGAGTGTGATCGCATCCTGTTCCGCCTTGAGGATCTTTAGTAGGAGTGAGGCGCGTTCGTTGGAGACGCCGTGCCCGTCCTCGCGCATGGCGTGGGCGAGGTTGTCTCGCGACAGCGACCGAGCGTTGGCGGCGAGCGTCGCGCGGGCCGCCCGCGCCGCCAGCACGAGGTGCGCCACGGCGCGGATGTCGACCGCCGCCACCCGGCCGCGGTTCCGCCCCAGGTGCCGGCGGCGCGGTCAGCCGGACCGGTCGGGGACAGTGTGGCGGCGGTCGTCCGCTCACCGGGGTCGGTCCCGGCCCCCGGCACTCGACGCCATCGGTGGGGTGGATGGCCTGCGCAGCCGGATCACCATCCTCGGTCTCGACGAGCGCAACTGGACGACTGACGTGCTCCGCTGACCCCGCTACCGGTTCTGAGGTTCGCCGGGTTCGCGGCTGGTCGTCAGCGGGCCGGTGGTCGGTGCGGTGTACCCGCCGATCCACTCGTCCTTCCAGGACCGGTCGTACTGCTGCTCGTTGCAGGTCGGGCGGTAGATGGCGGCCAGTTCCCCGGCGATCTGCTCGCGGTGTGACCGCAGGCCGCCGGGCACGTCGTAGGTGCAGATGTAGACACCCCAGCGGCCGCCGGCCCGCTTCACCCAGCATGGCGCGGCCGGATGGTTGAACGGGAAGCCTTCGGCCGACAGGTCGTCGGAGTGGCCGACGTAGATGACCGCGTAGGTTTCGCGGGCCGGGTCGGGCTTGTACATGACCGCGTACACCGCCGGGCGGGCCGGTGGCGTCCACCCGCCGAGCGTCCGGGGTCCCTCGAACGGGTACCCGGCCAGCGATCCCAGCCTGATCACGCGAGATCGTCGTCCTCGCTGATGGCCTCGGTGGTGGTGATCGGCCACGCCGGCAGCCCGGCCTCGCGCACCGCGCCGACGAACGTCTCGGTACCGAGACGCACGGCGGACGAACGGTCGTCGGCCTCGACGACCACCTGCGCGCCGTAGTGCATGCTGCCGATGCCGGAGGCGATCCCGCCGGAACCCGCGACGGCGTCGGCCAACGCGAGCACCTCCTCGTGGCTGACCTCCCGATCGCCCTCGGCGACGATCGACACGCTCCACTTCACGACAGCTCCGGTAGCAGTTGCGCGAACTCTTCCAGGCTCTGCAGGCTGTGCCCCGACATCAGCACGTCGATGTACGGCGCCGCGACCATCATGCCCAGGCTGTTCGGCCGGAAGTCGCGGTTCGTGCCCTTGTGCGGGTTCATCCACACCAGACGGTGGCACAGCCGGCTCAGCCGCTCCAGCGCGGTCTCCAGCACCTGCGGGTCGCCCCGGTCGAGCCCGTCGGAGCAGATCACCACGATTCCGCCGCGACACACCCCGCGCCGTCCCCAGTGGCGGACGAACGTGTCCAACGAGTCGCCGATCCGGGTGCCGCCCTCCCAGTCGAAGACCGCCCGCGCGGCCCGGTCCATCGCGTCGTCGACCCGGCGCCGCTCCAGCGCCCGGGTGACGCGGGTCAGCCGCGTGCCGAAGCAGAACGCCTCGACCCGCGCGCTGGCCCGGGTCGCCGAGTAGGCGAACTGCAGCAGGTTGCGGGAGTAGTCGGCCATCGAGCCGGAGACGTCGACGATGAGGATCAGCGGTCGCAGGCGGTTCTTCCGGCGCCGCCAGTGCAGCGTCGAGGGGTCGCCGTAGGCGCGCATCGCCGCGCGGGCGGTCCGGCGTGGATCGGGCGTCCGGCCGCGCCGGGCAGCCATGGTGCGCCGGGTCCGCCGGCGCGGCGGCGCCAGGCGGATCGTTGCGATGATCTTCTGGACGGACCTGAGCTCCTCCGGCGTGCAGGCCGCGAACGACTTGTTCCGCAGGACCTCGGCGTCGGAGCCGACGAGGCCGAGGCGGGCCGGTTGCTCGTCGCCGCTGTCGGTGCCGGGCTCGGTCGCGGGCACCTGCAGCACCGACGCGGTCTCGGCCGCCGACCGGACCGTCAGCCGCAGCGGCTCGGGGAGGTCGTCGGCGCCGTCGAGGAAGAACCGCCGGAACACCCGGTCGTACACGGGAATCTGGTCGCGGCGCGTGACCAGGGTGGCCCGGCCGGCCCAGTACAGGTCGAGGAGGTCGGTCGGGTCGAGCCGCGCCATTGCCGCGCAGTAGGTGACGACGTCGCCCGATCCGACCGCCAGGGCCGCGCCGCGCAGTTCTCCGGTGAAGGCGACCAGGATGCCGACGAGCGGGTTGTCGGGGTTATGCACCCGCGATCCGATCGAGGTTGGCGCGGACCAGTTCCAGGTCGTCGCGCTCCTTCACGACCGCGCCCAGCGTGTCGTCGAGCGTCTGGACGTCGAGTTCGGTGGCGCCGAGCACGCCGAGCGTCCGGACCCAGTCGATGGTCTCCGCCACGCCCGGCGGCTTGGCCAGGTCGAGACCGCGCAGCCGGTTGACCGCGGCGACCACCGTGCGGGTGAGCGTCTCCGCGGCGGCCGGCTCACGCACCAGCACGATCTCGACCTCCCGGTCGGGGTTCGGGTAACCCACCCAGTGGTAGAGGCAGCGTCGCTTCAGCGCGTCGTGCAGCTCGCGGGTGCGGTTGGACGTCAGAACCACCAGCGGCGGTGATTCGGCCGTGATGGTGCCGATCTCGGGGACCGTGATCTGGAAGTCGGCCAGCACCTCGAGCAGGAACGCCTCGAACTCGTCGTCGGCCCGGTCGATCTCGTCGATGAGCAGCACCGCCCGGTCGCCGGCGCGGATCGCCGCGAGCAGCGGCCGTTCGAGCAGGAACTTCGGGCCGAACAACGTGTCGACCGCGTCGTCGTTCGCGAGCTGGTGCTCCGACAGGGCCCGGATCTGCAGCATCTGGCGGGCGTAGTCCCATTCGTAGAGCGCCTGGTTGGCGTCGATGCCCTCGTAGCACTGGAGCCGGATCAGGCGACGGCCGAACACCGCCGCGAGCGCCTTCGCGACCTCGGTCTTGCCGACGCCGACCTCGCCCTCGATCAGGATCGGGCGGCCCAGCGACACCGCCACGAACAGGGCGGTCGACAACCCACGGTCGGCCAGGTAGCCGTGCGACCGCAGCTGCGCGGCCAGCGATGCGACGCTCTCCATCCCGTCAGCGCGGATCGGTGCGGCCCAGCACCAGGTCCCGGATGCTGCCGCCCGACGTGCTGAGCTTGCCTTCCCGCCGTAGCCGTTCCCGCCAGGCGGCGGACAGGTCGGTACCCGGCTCGGCCATGCCGTCGAAGCTGACGTCCTTCATGTTGCGGCAGGTCTTCTGCGGCGCGCACGCCTCGTCGAGGTCCGCGGACCGCTGCCCGCCGGCGGCCCATACCGTGCGTAGCGCCTCGACCGCCTCATCAGCCATGGCACACCGTCCTCTCCGCGCGTTTCCTCGACAGTAGGTTCTGGTGGCGACTGGCGCGACCGCAGATTAAGCCTTCACTTAACTCGTCGCCCGCGCGACCTTCATCGCCTCGGCCAGGATCGAGACGGCGATCTCCGGGGGAGTGGTGGCACCGATGTCGAGCCCCGCCGGCCCGTGCACACGGTCCAGGTCGGTGACGCCCCGGTGCGCGAGCCAGTCGGCCCGGGTCTGCTGGGTGCGGCGGGAGCCCAACGCACCGATGTAGCCCACCTCGCCGGCGAGCGCCGCTTCGAGTGCCGCCCCGGCGAGCTCCACGTCGTGGCTGACCACCACGACCTTGTCCAGGGCGGCCAGGGCCGCGATCGCGCCGGTCGCGGCGCGCGCGTCGGACGCGACGTCGATGCGCCAGCCGAGCAGGTCGGCCGCGGCCCGCAACGCCTCCGCGACCGGGCCGCCGCCGACGATCAGCAGCCGCGGAACCGGCCAGAACACACTCGTCACCGTGTCCGGTTCCACCAGCGAGCCGCTCACCCGCCGAGTCTTGTCCGCAGCCGCGTCGACCCTCTCCGTACCGACGATCCGGTCACCGTCGAGGCTGACCCGGATCCCCACCGGTTCCCGGCGACGCAGCCGGTCCCACAGGTCCCCCGCCAGCATGTCGGCCGGCACGAGCACGCACCGCGCGTCGCCCCCGCAGGCCAGTCCCGCCAACTGGGCGTCGACGTCACCGACCCGCAGATCGACGACCCGGCCGGTGATCCCCTGCGACGACAGGTCGGCGAGCTGGTCGTTGAGCGAACCGCCGAGCACCGAACCGACCCGGCCCCCGCCCGGCGTGATCGCGAGTGCCTCGCCCAGGTCGCGGGCACCCAACCCGGTCGCCTCCACCACCCACGCGACGTCGACGCGGGTACCCGCCCGCAGACACGCCGCCACGCTCAACGCGATCTCGTACACCCGTCCAGCCTAGTCAGGCGTTGAGGTAGGCCAGAACGGCGAGGACGCGGCGGTTGTCGTCGTCGGAGGGCGGCATGTGCAGCTTGGTGAGGATGTTGTTGATGTGCTTGCTCACCGCCTTCTCGGTGATGCCGAGCTTGGCCGCGACGGCGGCGTTGGACCGGCCCTGAGCGATCTCGCCGAGCACCTCACGTTCCCGGGCGGTGAGCACCGCCAGCGGTTCCCGGCGGGCGAAGAGCTGCGTGATCACCTCGGGGTCCATCGCGGTGCCGCCGGCGGCGACCCGGCGGACGGCGTCGACGAAGTCGTCGACGTTGGACACGCGGTCCTTGAGCAGGTAGCCCACCCCGCCGTTCGGGGTGGCGAGCAGTTCGCGGGCGTAGAGCGGCTCGACGTGCTGGGAGAGCATGAGGACCGGCAGGCCGGGAATCTCGGTCCGGGCCGCGATCGCGGCCTGCAGGCCCTCGTCGGTGAACGTCGGCGGGAGGCGGACGTCGATGATCGCCACCTCGGGCTTGTGGGTGATCAGGGCCGGCAGCAGCTCCGGGCCGTTGTCGACGGCGGCGACGACGTCGAACTCGAACGCGTCGAGCAGCCGGGTCAGTCCGTACCGGAGGAGGGCATGGTCCTCGGCAATGACAACGCGCACGGCACCTCCATGGTGATGACGGTGGGTCCCCCGGGAGGGCTCGACAGCGCGATCGTGCCGTCGAACGCGGCGAGGCGGCGCTCGATGCCGCCCAGGCCGGTGCCGGCGGCCGGGTCGGCGCCACCGCCGCCGTCGTCGGTGACGACCATCCTAAGGGCACCGTCCGCGTGCCGGATGGAGACCGATCCGGTGTGGGCGCGGCTGTGCCGGATCATGTTGGTCAGGGTCTCGGCGACGGCGAAGTACGCCGCGGACTCGACGGGCGTGTCGGGCCGGCCGGGAAGGTCGACGTCGATGGTGATCGGCACCGGCAGGCTCAGCGCCAGCGCGCGGACCGCGCCGCCGAGTCCGCGTTCGGCGAGCACCGGCGGGTGGATGCCGCGGATGAGGTGCCGCAACTCGACCAGCGCGGTGTGGCTGGACTCGCGGGCCTCGTCCAGAAGCTTGTGGGCCTGGGCCGGGTTGCGGTCGATGAGCTTGTCGGCCAGGCCGATCGTCATGCTCAGCGAGGCGAGGCGGGCCTGGACGCCGTCGTGCAGGTCGCGTTCGATGCGCCGCAGCTCGGCCGCCTGGGCGTCGACGGTGTCGGCGCGCGTGACCGTCAGGTGCGTGACCCGCAGCCGGAGTTCGGCGGCCCTGGTCGGCGCGAGGAAGAGCCGGGCGAAGTAGGCGTCGACGCGGCGCAGCCACGGAGCCAGCCACAGGCCGCCGGCGAGGACGGCGGCGCCCTCCGGCAGGCAGAGCAGGACGCCGGGCCAGGTGTCGATGGCGAAGGTGGCGCCGTAGCCGTACCAGCCGGTGGCGAGCCAGATCCACAACGGCGTGAGCGTCAGACCCACGACCCCGTAGAGGGGCACCAGCACCCCGACCGCTCCGAGTCCGAACCCGACCAGCGCGCCCGGCCCGAGCCACGCGAGGTCGCGCCAGGTGGCCGGGTCGGTCACCGTCCACCGGAAGTGGGGCCAGGCGCCGGCCACGGCCCGTTCCGGGGGCGGGTGGTACGGACGGGTCACCAGGACGCCGGTCCGGGAGGCACGCCGGCGCTCCAGGTCGGTGCGCTTGCGGACCAGCGTCATCGTCCACGGCACCAGCGCCAGGCCGAGGAACGGCACCGGTGCCAGGGCGAGGGCGACGATCGACACGACCAGCAGCGGCAGGTTGGTGAACGCCAACCCCATCGCGGCCAGGCCGCTCAGCGCGCCGCGCAGTCCGCGCCGCGCCCACCGGCCCAGCCGTACGCCGCTCCCCGCCATGTCCACAGGTCACATCCTGCCTCGCGGCGCGCGTTTCCATGGTGGTGCCAGCACCACCGGGTCGCAGGTCGTAGCGCTCCTGACGAGTCGCCCCGCAGGCGGTTCGATGGAGACATGACGATCACCGTGCCATCGCGGACCAAGACGGGCAGCGACTTCGCCGTGCTGTCGCGCCGGATCACCGGCGAGGGACTGATGCGGCGCCGGCCCGCCTACTACCTGGTGCGGCTGAGCGTCGTCACGCTGATGCTGGTCGGCGGGTGGACCGCGTTCTTCCTCATCGGCTCGTCCTGGTGGCAGCTGGTGACGGCCGTGTTCCTCGCCGTCACGTTCACCCAGGTCGGTCTCATCGGGCACGATCTCGCCCACCGTCAGGTTTTCCGTACCAAACGCCCCGGCGACGTCGCTGGCCTCATCGCGGGCAACCTCGGTGTCGGGATGAGCTACGGCTGGTGGATGGACAAGCACACCCGTCACCACAACAACCCCAACCACGACGACCTCGACCCCGACGTCGCACCCGAGGTGCTCATCTGGGCCACCGAGTCGGCCCTCGGCCGCCGGGGGCTCAAGGGTTTCATCACCCGCCACCAGGCCGCGCTGTTCTTCCCGCTGCTCACCCTGCTCGCCGTCGACCTGAAGGTGTCCAGCGTCAAGGCCCTGCGCAACGGCACGGTCAAGCGCCCCCGGCTGGAGAGCACGCTCCTGATCGCGCACGGCGTCGCCTACCTCTCCGCGCTGCTGGTCGTCCTCTCCCCGCTGCAGGCGGTCGCGTTCCTGCTGGTGCACCAGGCTTTGTTCGGTGTCTACCTGGGCATGACGTTCGCCCCCAACCACAAGGGCATGCCGCACCCGACCGGCGACGAGGACTTCCTGCGCAAGCAGGTGATCACCTCCCGCAACGTCCGCGGTGGCTGGCTCACCGACGCGGCGCTCGGCGGCCTGAACTACCAGATCGAGCACCACCTGTTCCCCGGCATGCCGACGCCCAACCTGCGCAAGGCACAGCCGATCGTCCGGGCGTACTGCGCCGAACTCGGCGTCGCCTACGAGGAGACCAGCCTCGTCACGTCCTACCGGCAGGCCCTGCAATACCTGCACGAGGTGGGCGCACCGGCCCGCGCCGAGCACGCGGCCCGCTGAGCCGGCTACCGGCGCCGGCGGGGTGGGCGGGCCCCGCGTCGCGGGGCGACCGGGCCGCGGCGGTGGATCACCCGCTGGTGGACGGCCGCCGGCGGCGCGGGGGTGGCCGCAGGCACGGCCAGATCGGTGACGGGCCCGCGGGTGCTGGTGGCGGCGAGCGCGGCGGCGAACAGGACAAGCTGGTTGAGCACGCTGAGGAACACCAGCACCGCGACCGCGCCGGTGACGAGATGGTAGGCCGGGTTGGCCTGGGTGCGGTGCACGTAGACGCGGCCGAGGGTCTTGAGCACCTCGAGTCCAGCGGCGACGAACAGCGCCGGTCCGAGGACCCGCCGAAGCCGCATCTTCAGCCGCGGCAGCGCGGTGAGGGCGGCGATGGCCAGCAGGACGTTGACCCCGACGCCGAGCACGTACCCGGCCGATCGGAGCAGCCACCGGCCCGGCGGTCCGGCCGCGTCGGCCGTGTCGAACAGCAACAGGTTCAGCAGGGTCCCGGTGCCCGTCGCCGCGGCGAGCGAGGCGGCCAGCAGCAACCCGAGCCCGGCCAGGACGGCGAGATCGATGAGTTGCCGGAGGAAGAAGTTGCCCGGGTACTGCGGCAGCCGCCAGATCGCCCGGATCGAGGAGCGCAGCGAGTCGACCCAGAACAGGCCGGCGACCGGCAGCACGACGAAGGCGACCAGCCCGGCGGTGCCGCGGGCCTCCCGTAGCGCCCGGGCGTCGAGACCGGGCAGGTTCTCCGACAGGTAGCCCTGCACCGCACGCAGCGCGGCGGGATCGTCCAGAACGAAGCCGAGCACCGCGAAGCCCAACAGGGCCAGCGAGAACGCGGCGAAGAACGAATAGTAGGTGACCGCGGCGGCCAACCGGCCGCCGTCGGCCCGGTCGTAGCGGACCACGGCCCGGGCCAGATGGTCGAGCCGGCCGAACCGGCGACGGGCCCGCCCGAAGGCCGCCACCACCCGCCGCGTCCACCCCGATCCGGTCATTCCGGTCCGGTCAGGCGACGACCGCGTCGACGGCCTTCTTCAGCGCCGACGGCTGCGTCGGCTTGCGCGGCGCCTTCCTGCGCATGTCGTTCATGCGCGCGCCGATCTCCTGCAGCTGCTTGCGCCCGAGGCCTTCCCGGACCTTGGGGAACCACTCCTGCTCCTCCTCCTCGATGTGGTGCGTCACGTTCTCGATGAGCACGGTCGTCTTGGCGGTGAACCGCTCGTCGCCAGCGTTCATGGTGTGGAGCTCGGCGCAGAGCACGTCGGCGACGTGGTGTTCCTCGTACGATTCGAGCACGTCGTCCTCGAGGTCGGGGAGGAGCTTGCGGACCTCCGGGTACATGCACTCGTTCTCGATGTACGTGTGCACCGTCAGGGCCTCGATGATCTGCTTGACGATCCTGCCCTTGCGGGCGGTGGCGCCGTCTCCGGCGTCGTTGAATTCCTTGAACAGCCGGCGGATCTCTTTGTGGTCGTTCTTGAGTAGGACGATGGCGTCGGTCGACACGATTGCTCCTTCAGTTGTCGAGGCACGGGCCCGGTGGACGTGTCGTCCACCGGGCCCACGCACCAAGCCGGTCGGGGTCAGCTGACCGACTGGCGGGTCTCCTGCACGGTGGTGCGGCCGGACTCCCTGGCCTGTTCGGCGGTGTTGCCGGCCGCCTGCTGGACGGTCTGCTTGACCTGTCCGGCGGCGTCCTTCGCCGTCTCCTGGAGGTCGCCGGCGATGTCACGCGCCGCGTCCTTCGCCTGGTCGACCAGACCCTCCGAGCGGTCGGCGACGGCGGCACCGGCGCGCTTCTCCGGCTCGGTCTCCGGCAGCAGCGCCGCCGTCAACAGTCCGATGCCGAAAGCGATGACGCCGACGGCGAGCGGGTTGCCGCGGGTCCGGCGGGCCACCATGTCGGGCGTGCCACGCACGGTTCCGGCCACCTGATGCGCCGTCTCCTGCGCCTTGTCGCCGGCCTGCGACGCGGTCTCCTGCATCGTGTCACCGGCGTGGGAGACGCTGTCGAGGGCCGAATCCTTCGCGCCCATCACCTTGTCGGCGAGGGACCGGGCCCGTCCCTTGGCGCCTTCCCACTTGCGCCCGACCACGCGGCTGGGCACGGTGTGGTCGGCGAGCCGGTCGACGTCGTAGGCGAGTTCCCCGCGCGTCTGCTCGATCTCGGTTCTCAACTCGTCTGGCCGCGAACCCATTGGGCTTCCTCTCTCAGTGTTTCGACCGTCTGCCGCGGCACCGGATCGACGTCTTTCATGCGTTTGCGACCGACGACGTAGAGCACTCCACCGACGACTCCCCACAGGACAGCCACGATGAGTGCCGCCCATCCCAGCGGGATGACCGCGCCGAGGGCGAAGACCAGCGCGAGGGTCAGCAGGACCGTCACCATGTAGCCGGCGAAGCCGGCACCGGCGAGCATTCCGCCGGCCTTGCCCGCCTTGGCGGCCTCTTCCTTCAGTTCCGCCTTGGCCAGTGCGACCTCCTGGCGGAACAGCTTGGAGAGGTCACCGGCGACCTGGCCGAGGAGATGCCCGACGGATCCGTCGTTGTCGACCGTGCGATGCTCCGGCTCGTATCCGGTGGTCATAGGATGGTGCCCCGGGGCTGCCCGGACAGGTCGGCATAGCCGTCCGACGCGTACGGCGACGCGGGCGGTGTCACCGGCTCGGAATACACCGGCTCGGAATACACCGGCTCGGAATACACCGGCTCGGAATACACCGGCTCGGAATACACCGGCTCGGAATACACCG
>NZ_BOPG01000028.1 GCF_016863635.1 Virgisporangium aurantiacum
GGAATACACCGGCTCGGAATACACCGGCTCGGAATACACCGGCTCGGAATACACCGGCTCGGAATACACCGGCTCGGAATACACCGGTTCGGGCCGGGAGGTCGACAACGCCGGCTGACCGGAGTCACCGTCGGACTTCGCCTTCCACACGTTCTTGCCGAGCCGGCCGACGAGGAACCCGACCGCGACAGCACCGGCGACGAACGCCAGCGGACGCCGCCGCGCGAAGTCGGTCACCTCCGACACCAGACCTTCCGGTCCGCGGTCGGCGAGGTAGTCGGCTACCCGATGGCCGCGCCGGCCGAGGTCGCTCACCATGGCCTTGCCCGGCGAGTCACCGTCCCCGCCCATGTCGGCGAACTCGTCGGCGAGGCCGCGAAGCCGGTCGACGGCCTGGTTGTGCTGGCTGCGGACCCGGTCGGTGGCCTGATCGCGGGCCTGCGACGCGAGCCTGCGGACCTGGCTTCCGGCCTCGTTCACGACGGATCCGGCCTCGCGCTTCGCGGTGCCGGCTACGGTGCGCGCCCCGTCCGTGACGGTCTCCTTCGCCGTTCCGGCGGCGACCGCGACCTTCGAACCCGTATCGGTCGCCTCGTGCGTGCCACTGTCGTAGGTGGGCGCGCGGGCGTACGTGTCCTGATCATGCATGGGGTATTCGCTCCCTGTTGTCGCACCCTCGCGGAGGCGAGGGGTTCGACAGCGGTAGCTACCCGGCCGCCGATGGGCTAAGCGGATCGTGGACGCCAATCTCAGGTCGCGTCGCGTCCGACGGTCCACGGAGTACCTCCGATCCACCAGCGCGTCACATCCTGGCAGTCCGATCGGAACCTCTCACGGGAACTGTGTCGCCGTCATGCCGAGGCACTGACACGGCTGGCGTCTCTCATTCTTGGTGACGACGACGCGGCGGACGAGGTGGTCAGCGACACCATCGCCGCCGTGTGCCGGTTCGGCGGTCGGCCCGAGCGTCGCGACGTCACAAGGGTGCATCTCGCGAGGTCTGCGTATCACCGTTGTCTGGGACTGCTGGCCACGTACGAACGGTTCGCGTTCGACTCCGGTCGCGGGGCTCCGCTCCCTCGCGGTCTGCGGATGTCGACGATGACCGACAGCCAGCGGGCGGTGGTGGCTCTCGTCCTGTTCGGCGATCACGACCTGACGCAGGCGGGTCACCGGTCCGGTAAGGGGTCGACGGGAAGGTGCTTGGTGACGCGGAGGCGAACATGTCCGGGGGCGGCCGGAAGGAACGCCACGGTGTCGGCGAGTGTCGCCATGAGCGGCAAGCCGCGGCCACCGATGCGCAGCGGATCGTCGGGTTGGCGGGTGATCTTCACGCCGACGGTGTCGCCCCGATTGCCGATCTCCAGGACGCACTGACGGTCTTCGACGATGACGCTGATGTCGACCTCGCTGTCGGGCGCGGAGTGCACGACGGCGTTGGTGCACGCCTCGGTCATTATCACGGCGAGTTCTTCGCAGCACTCGGCGGTGGTTCCGGCCACCGACAACAGGATGCCGATCACGGCACGTGAGCAGGTGACGGTGGACGTGTGGCGTGGCAACGACAGGGTCATACTCAGGTTCACCGTCCCTCCTCACCAGGGTCGACGTCCACGAGACGGAGAAACGGCCGCGACTGACCCGCGACCGCTTCCTCCGACCACGTCCTGTCGGCGATCGGGACTATGACTTGAAGATGTCCTTGATCTTTTCGCCGGCCTTCTTGATGCTCGCGCCGGCCTGGTCCTTCTTGCCTTCGGTTTCAAGCTGTTCGTCGTCGGTCGCCTTGCCGACGCCCTCTTTCACCTTGCCGGTGGTGTCCTGCGTGGCGTTCTCGACCTTGTCGTCCAAGCCCATGGCGGAACCTCCATGTCGTTGAGCCTGGACGCCTCCTACCCGTATGCGGTGTCCACAACCTCTTTTGTGGGATCCGGCATTCACCGCGGCCGGCTCAGCCGGCGGTGATCAGGCCGACGATCGTGTCGAACGCCTCGGACAGGTCCGTCGGGCGTACGACAGCCTCCGGCAGGGCGACAGCGGTCCATCCCGGACCGGCGGCGACCAGCGCCCGGCAGGGCCGATCGATCAGCAACGGCAGCAGGTGCGCCGGGTCGGCGGTGGCGGATGTCTGCGACCACACGACGGCGACGACGGGACGGACCCGGCGAACGGCGCTGTGCAACGCTCCCGGCGGCATCCCCGCTCCGAGGGAACAACTGGACAGGCCGAACTCCGCGACAGCGGCGGCGAGCGCCTGCAGGGCGAGTGTGTGCTGTTCGTCGTCGGCGCAGGCGAGGAGGACCCGGACCGGCACACCCGGTTCCGGCCGCGGGACGGCGGCGAACGCCTCGGACACGGCACGGCTCAGCATCCGTTCGACCGCGATCTGCTGCCCGGTGTCGGGCGGAAGCTGCTCCAGCGCCCGCAGCACGGGACTGGCCACCCGGTCCCAGGTCGCGATCACGCCCATGCCCCGGATCGACCCGGTCAGGGCACCCACCATGGCGGCCGAATCGAGCGTCGTCGCGGCGCGCGCGAGAATACGGGCGGCCGGTGCGGCCGACGCGTCGAGCCGCAGCTCGTCGACCTCGGCGACCCACGTCGACGCATCAGGAGCGGACATGGAGGGACCCCCGGCACGAGTGACGATCGACCGATGTCGCCGGGGGCTGGGGCAACAGCGGCCATCGTACCGTCGATCTACCGGTCTGTCCGCTGCTGGCATGCGAGGAACGCGTCGACGGCCGCCGCGAGTTCGGGGCCGGCGGTGGTGACCGCGTTGTGGGCGGCGCCCTCGATGACGAGGGTGCGGGCACCCGGAACGAGTGCGGCCGCCCGGTCGAGCCAGGATCCGGGCGCGATCCGATCGTGCGCGCCGCGGATCAGCAACGTCGGTACCCGGAGGCGGGGCAGTTTGGTGTCGATGCGGTCGCTGACCGCGTATCGGAGCGTGGCGACGATGCGTCGGATTCCGGCGTCGCGGATGTCGGCGTGGAGGATCGGTGCCTGGCGCCAGTCCTCGGCGGGCAGGATGCGGACCAGCCGTCGCAACTGGCCGGCGATGCTCGCGGCGCGCGGGTGGCCAGGGTCTCCGCGTGCCCGGCGACGTCGAGGACGGTGGCGGGCTTGTCCGACAGGCCGAACCCGAGCAGGTCCGGTACGTGAACACCACGCCGGTGGAGGCATCGGGCGGTCGGCATGAGGTAGCGGTGCGACACCGCGAGACCGTGCAGGAGGACGCACGGCATCGCGCCGGGTGCGGTGACCGGCCGTTCGCGGATGTGTAGCCGGTCGGCCCGGATCCGGTGCCAGCGACTGACAAACCGTCGGCGTCGGCGGGCGCCGCGAGAGCGGAACACCGTTCGGAACCGCTGAGCCGTCCGGGCCGGGACGGAGGTGGGGTCAGCCCGCTCACCACGGGCCGTCGGGAAGCGCGATCGCGGGATTGCCGGTGTCGTCGGTTCGGCCGGGTTGCCGATCTATCGCCTGCCAATGGCCCGGTCGCCTACGGGTGCCGCTGCCGACGGGCTGGCGGCTGACCCTCACGTACTCGTCCTGGCCGGTTATCGCGAGGATCACGAGAACAATCCGGGATGGGCGGTGGAGCACCAGGTCCGCCTCCGGATGAGCGCGATGAAGCTCAGCGAGGAAGTTGGCGAGGGTCGACGACGCGAAGGTGACGGCCGTCAGGTCGATCACGATGGAGCGCGTCGGCCGGCCGTTCAGCCGCTCGGCGGCCTTCGTCAACGCCGGCACCGCCGCCGAGTCGATGTCGCCGACCAGTCGGATCCAGGCCGAGGGGGAGTCCGGTCGCGCCACTGTGCTGACGATCGCCCGGGGTCGAGACAGGAAGGCCACGACGTCACCTCTGAAGACGTTTCAGGTGCGGCTGCCGTGGTCTGGGGCGAACGTCCAAATCGGACTGCCCCCGTCATCCTACGCGCCCCCGCCGGTGAAAACCGGCTTCGGGGGGTTGCTCTTCCGGTCAGGCCAGATCGGGCAGGCTCCCCGGGTCGGTGACGACCAGACGGGCGACATCGCCGAGCCGGCGGTTGGTGCGGCGGGCGTAGCCGCGGATCAGGTCGAAGGCCACGTCGACTGTGATGTTATGCGCCTGTGCGATGGCGCCCTTGGCCTGTTCGATGATGATCCGGCTGTTCAGAGCACCCTGAAGCTGCTCGGTCAGGACCTCGCCGCGGCTGATCGCCCGTTCCTGCAGGAGGCCGATCGCGGCGACGTCGGCCAGTGCCTGCACGATCTGCGTGTCGGTCTCGTCGAGCCCGCCGACGTCGTGGCCGAAGATGTTCATCGCGCCGATCACCTCGTCACGCAGCCGGAGCGGGAAGGCGTGCACGGACCGGAACCCGGCGGCGGTGGCATGGGGGGCGAACCTGGGCCAGCGGCCGCCGGCAGACCGCAGGTCGATGTTGACCACGGGCCGGGCGGTGTTGAACGCGTCGAGGCACGGGCCGTCGTGGCTCTGCACCTGGAACAGTTCCAGCAGTTTGGTGTTCTCGTCCGACGCCGCCATGAACTGCAGCCGGCCGTGCTGATCGGCCAGCAGCAGACCGACGGCGGAGGCGTCGACGAGTCCGGCGGCTCGGTTGGCCAGCATCTGCATGAACTCGATCACGTCGAACTCGGCAACGAGAGTATCGGCCACCTCGACAAAGACCTGTGCGAGACGCTCAGCGGATACGGTCATGACTGCCTCCCGGCGTTGCCGTGCCTACTCATGTGGGATCCCGGTCGAAGTGCAGCCGGCGGGCGACGATGTCTACGGCCACGTCGCTGAGGCGACGGTCCTGCGCGTAGGCGTATGCCCTGATGCGCGTCAACGCCTCGGCCAGACCGACCCCGAGCTGGACCATGACCATGCCCTGCGCCTGGAACAGGTCGATCCGGTTGTCGAGCGCGTCGTCCAGGCCGTCCGCGTCATCGGTGGCACGTTCCTGACCGTCCAGCAGGGTCGTCACGGCCCGGTCGGCGAAGGTGAACGCCTCACCCAGTTCGGTCCGCGACAGCGACCCGGAGCGGACGCGGAAAACGTCGAGTGCGCCGAGGCGGACGGCGCCGATCTGCAAAGGAAACGCGAAGACGGCCCGGACCCCGGCGTCGTGGATCGCGGGCGCGTAGATCGGCCACCGGCACATCGCGTCGGCCGCCAGGTCCGGCACCAGCACCGGCCGGCAGGAGGCGAACGCGTCGACACACGGGCCTTCGCCGTAGGTGAACTGCAACTCCTCGATCCGCTCCGTGGCCGGATCCGACGCCGTCGCCATGCCGTAGGTCCCGTCGGTCGCCATCACACTCAACCCGACCCCGGACGCCGACAGAACCCGTGCCGCGGTGCCGCAGATGGCCCGGAGCTGCCCCGTCACGTCCTCGACGGCCGGTCGCCCGGCCGGAAGCGGGTCATCCACGGGAGTGTCCAAACCTCGGTCAGCGGAATCGCGGGTACCAGAAGATTCCGCCACCGGGGGCCGGGGTGGCGTGCGTGAGGATACCCGGACGGTGCCGATCCGAACCAGGCCCCGTCGCACGTCCGCGCCGGAGGCGACCTTCGTTTAGCCGGTCCGCGAACGGGAAGAGGCGACGGTGACCATCGATCGTGGTACCGGCGACGATACGGCGCCCCTGATCCGTCCACCGCGACTGCGAACGGACGAGGAGCGCTCCGCTTCGCGTCTCGAACTGTTCTTCGACCTCGCCTACGTCCTGGTGGTGGCGGAACTGGCGCTCGCCTTCACCAAGGACCTCACCCTGCACGGCGGGCTGGTCTTCGCCGGGTTGGTGACCATCATCTGGTGGTCATGGGTGACCACGACCCTGTACGCCAACCGGTTCGACACCAACGACGTCATCTACCGGCTCGCCAACCTCGGTGGCACCGCCGCGGTCATGGTCATGGCCGCCAGTGCCCAGGAGGCCACCGGCGCCACGTCGACCACGTTCACGCTGGGCTACCTCACCACCCGCGTCCTTCTGGTCCTGCTGTACGCCCGGGCGTACAGCCACGTCCCGGAGGCCCGCGCCACGATCGGCATCTACATGGTCGGTGCCGGCGCCGCCGCCACCCTGTGGGCCGCCTCCCTCACCGTGCACGGCAACGCCCGCTACCTGCTGTGGGCGGCGGGAATCATCGTCGAGGCCACCGCTCCGATCCTGGCCACCCGGTACGGCGGAGGGGTTCCACTGCACCTCGACCACCTGCCGGAGCGGTTCGGGCTGTTCGTGATCCTCGTCATCGGAGAGTCGATCGCCTCCATCGTCCTCGGCGTCCACGACACCCACTGGACGACCCCGTCGGTGCTCGTCGCGGCCGTCGGCTTCGTCACCGTCGCCGCGCTGTGGTGGATCTACTTCGACCTGGGCGGCGCGGCCGGCAAGAAACAGTTGGTCGACGACGGGGACGACCAGGAGAGCGGAATCGCCGACGCCTACGTGTACGGCCACCTTCCGCTGGTCGGAGGCCTCGCCGCCGTCGCGGTCGGCGTCGAACAGTTCATCGTGCACCCCGGATCGGACCTGGCCCCCGCCGGGCGGTGGGCCCTGCACGGCGGCGCCGCCGTGTTCCTCACCGGTATCGCGATCGTCATGGCCGGCACGTCGGGCCGGTGGCGGGCGGCATGGCCGTGGCCCACTGTCGCGATCCCCGTCGTGGCACTGCCCGGTCTGATCAGCGCCCTGCCGGCCATCGCCGCGCTCGGAGCGGTCGCCGCCGTTCTGACCGCCACCGTCGTCGCGGGAATTCTGCAACAACGCCGTGGGGCGTTGCAGACCGCCGAGACCTGATGGGTGCGCCCTGCCGAACCACCCCGCGGATGCGGGTACGATGCGGGTGCCACCCGACAGGGTGGATGGTGCCCTGGACCTCGGCGACCATATCTGGTCCGTTGCCGCCAGGGGTGCACCGTGTATCAGGTCCGTTCCGGCCCGCTCGCAGTCACCATCGACGCACCGCCCGGCGCCGGGTCGGCGCGGGTGAGCCTGGTGGGCGACGTCGTCATGGGTGTCGAGCCCGCGTTGGCCGACGCGGTCGCCCGGCTGTCCCGGTCGCGGCCCGACGTCGTGGTTCTCGATCTCACCGCGGTCACGTTCGTGTGCTCGACGTTCGCCAATTTCGTTGCCGACGTGCGCACCGCGGTCCCCGATGCGTCGTTGGTGCTCCATCATCCGAGCCGGCTGGCTCGCCTCGTGCTCGAGATCACCGGCCTGGACCCGATCCCGACCGGGGGCGACGATGCCGGCCCCGCCCACGTCCGGATTCCGCGACCGTCGTGACCACGACGATCAGGCCGGGTGGTCGCCGGTGCCGCCGGTTGTGGGGGCGGCCGCCTGCTGGTGGCCGCCGGGCCGGACCGCGGCCGTGCTGTCGTGGATGCTGTCGCGCGCGGCGCCGGCAACGGCCTCGGACGTGATACCGAACTCGCGGTAGAGCCGCAGGTGGTCCGCGGAGGCCCCGAAGTGTTCCAGGCTGACGATCCGACCCGCGTCGCCGACCACGTCGCGCCAGGACTGCCCGATGCCGGCTTCGACGCTGACCCTGGCGCGGACCTCCGGGGGGAGAACCTCGTCGCGGTAGGCCGACGGCTGCGCGGCGAACCATTCCCGGCAGGGCATCGACACCACCCGGACGGCCATGCCGTCGGCGGTGAGCAGGTCGCGGGCGTCGAGCGCGATCTGGACCTCGGAACCGGTAGCGATCAGGATGACGTCCGGAGTTCGGTCGGTGTCGGCTTCGGCGACGATGTAGCCGCCGCGTGCCGCACCGTCGGCCGACGCGTACGCGTCGGGGCCGCGGTCGAGGATCGGTAGGTTCTGCCGGGTCAGCACGAGGCCGGCCGGGCGGTCGGTGTGTTCCAGGATCGTGCGCCAGCACACGGTGGTCTCGTTGGCGTCGCCGGGGCGGACCACGTCGAGGCCGGGGATCGCGCGCAGGGCGGCGAGGTGTTCCACCGGCTGGTGGGTGGGTCCGTCCTCGCCCAGGCCGATCGAGTCGTGGGTCCAGACGTAGGTGGCCGGCAGCTGCATGAGGGCGGCGAGCCGGACGGCGGGGCGCATGTAGTCGCTGAACACGAGGAACGTTCCGCCGTACGGGCGGGTCAGGCTCTGCAGCGCGATGCCGTTGAGGATCGCGCCCATGGCGTGCTCGCGGATGCCGAAGTGCAGGGTGCGTCCGTACGGGCCGCCCGTCCACTGCCGGGTCTGCCGGTCGGCCGGGACGAACGAGGGTTCGCCGGTCATGGTGGTGTTGTTGCTCTCGGCGAGGTCGGCCGAGCCGCCCCACAGTTCCGGCAGCACCGGTGCCAGCGCGGTCAGGATCTCTCCGGACGCCTTGCGGGTGGCCATGCCCTTCGGGTCGGCGGGGAAGACGGGCAGCGCGTCGGTCCAGCCGTCGGGGAGCCGGCGGGCCTGGAGCCGGTCGAGCAGGGCGGCGCGATCGGGGTTCGCGGTGCGCCAGGCGTCGTAGCCGGGTTGCCAATGCTCGTGGACGTCGCGGCCGCGATCCCGGGTCCGGCGGGTCCGTTCCAGCACGGCGTCCTCGACGGTGAAGCTGTGCCGCGGGTCGAAGCCGAGCAGCCGTTTGGTGGCGGCGATCTCGTCGTCGCCGAGTGCCGATCCGTGTGCCTTGCCGGTGTTCCGGGCCGTGGGGGCCGGCCAGCCGATGACGGTGCGCAGCACGATGATCGACGGTCGGGTCGTCTCCGCCTTCGCCGCGTCGGTGGCGGCCAGGAGCGCGTCGACGTCCTCGACGTAGGCACCGGACGCGGTCCAGTCGACGGTCTGCATGTGCCAGCCGTAGGCGGCGTACCGGGCGGCGACATCCTCGCTGAAGGAGATGTCGGTGTCGTCCTCGATGGAGATGTGGTTGGAGTCGTAGAACAGCACCAGGTTGCCGAGTTCCTGGTGACCGGCCAGGGAACTGGCCTCGGCGGTGACGCCTTCCATCAGGTCCCCGTCGGAGGCCAGCACGTACACGTGGTGGTCGAACGGGCTCTCGCCGGGTGCGGCGTCCGGGTCCAGCAGTCCCCGCTCGCGCCGGGCGGCCAGCGCCATTCCGACGGCGCTGGCCAGCCCCTGCCCGAGCGGCCCGGTGGTGATCTCCACCCCGCGGGTGTGCCGGAACTCCGGATGCCCCGGCGTGGCCGATCCCCAGGTGCGCAACGCCTTCAGGTCGTCGAGTTCCAGCCCGTAGCCGGCGAGGTACAGCTGGATGTACAAGGTGAGGCTGGAGTGACCGCAGGAGAGCACGAACCGGTCGCGGCCGAGCCACTGGTCGTCGTTCGGGTCGTGCCGCATCACCCGGTGGAACAACAGGTATGCCAGCGGTGCGAGGCTCATCGCGGTGCCCGGATGGCCGTTGCCGACCTTCTGCACGGCGTCGGCGGCGAGCAGCCGCACGGTGTCCACCGCCCGCACGTCGACGGAGTCCCAGCCGGCGCGTTCGGCGACCGGCCACCCCAGCGAGGAGTCGCGGCCGATCACGGTCTGTTCGCTCATTGCGCTGTGACTCCTACCTTGTGATCTGTGTGGTCCGGTCCGACCGGTCCGGTCGGGGCGTCGTCGGGCGGTGGCTCCTGCGGGTCGGCCCGTTCGGTCGCCAGCTCCTCGGCGCGCTCGGCGGTCCGGTCGTCGGGGTCGGTCGGCTCGGTGCCCGGCGGGGTGTGGTCGGGGGTGGGTTCGCCGGTCGGATGCGCGGCGAGGTAACGGATCGCGGTGTTCACGACGGCGAGCAGCGGGACGGCGACGAGGCCGCCGACGATGCCGGCGGTGACGACACCGGTGGCGATGGCGAGGATGACCGCCAGGGGATGCAGGGCGACCGCGCGGCCCATGATGAGCGGCTGCAGGACGTGGCCTTCCAACTGCTGCACGGCGATGACGACGGCCAGGAGAATCAGCGCCTTCACCGGTCCCACGGTGACCAGCGCCACCAGAACGGCGACGGCACCGGACACGGTGGCGCCGACGACCGGAATGAACGCGCCGAGGAAGACGAGGGCGGCCAACGGAAGCGCCAGCGGGACGCCGAGCACCGCAAGCCCGATGCCGATGCCGACCGCGTCGACGAACGCCACGAGAACGGTGGCACGGACATAGGACACGAGGGTGTGCCACGAGTAGTGCCCGGCCCGGGCGACCGGTACCTGCGCGGGGCCGGGCAGGAGCCGGCACAGGAACCGCCAGATCTGATCGCCGTCGCGGAGGAAGAAGAACAGGGTGAACAGGACGACGAAGAACCCGGCCAGTACCTCGCCGAGGGTGGCGGCGGTGCTCACCGCGCCGGAGGTCAACGCGCCCTGGTTGTCGGTGACCGACCTCTGCAACCGTTCGAGGCCGTCATCGAGTTGTTGCTGGGACAGGTGCAGCGGGCCCTGTGCGAGCCACGTCTGCACCTCGCCGACGCCGTCGCTCACCTGGGTGGACAGGTCGTCGAACTGGGAGACGAACGTCTGCACGATCAGTCCGAGACCGCCACCGACCACCAGCAGCCCACCGATGAGAACCGTCCCGGCGGCCAGGGACCGGTTGACCCCGCGCCGACGCAGCCATGCGGCGGCCGGTTCGAACAACGCGGCCAGCAGCAGCGCCACCACCACCGGAATGACCACGACGCGCAACACGCCGAGCAGCCGGAGCAGCAGGTAGCCGGCGGCGATGAACAGGATGATCCGCCACGCCCAGGCGCCACCGATCCGGATACCGCGCGGGAGACCGTCGTCCACAGTGGACGGTTGCTCGACGGCGATCACCGGAGGCGGGGTGAACGGCGGCGGCGAACCGCCCCGGCGGGCCAGTGCGACCCGCGCCTGCGTCATCCAGCTCATGGCGAACTCAGCGACCGACGAACCGGGCGACCCTCCTGTACGGGGACGCGTTTGGCGGCGATCCGGGCCGCGGTGGGCCACCGCACGTCGTGCACCCAGCCGGCCTTCTCGAAGAGCCGGATGAGACGGGCACCGGGGTCGAGCTGGCCGCGGAGAACCCCGTGCCGGGCGATGGTCGGATCGGCGTGGTGCGAGTTGTGCCAGCTTTCGCCGAAGGACAGGATGGCCAGTGGCCAGAAGTTCGTCGCCCTGTCCTTGCTGGCGAACGGCCGTTCGCCGACGACATGGCAGATCGAGTTCACCGACCAGGTCACGTGATGCAGCAACGCCATGCGCACCAGGCCGGCCCAGAAGAACGCGGTCAGCGCGCCGGTCCAGGAGCCGGTGACCAGCCCGCCGATGGCCGCCGGCACCAGCAGCGAGGCGACGATCAGGGGAACGAAGAGCCGGTCGACGACGCGGATGTCGCGGTCGGCGAGCAGGTCCGGCGCGAAGCGGGACTTGTTGGTGATCTCGCGGTTGAGCAGCCATCCGCAGTGCGCGTACAGGAGGCCCTTGGCCAGGGCGAGCACGCCGGTGCCGTAGCGCCAGGGTGAGTGCGGGTCGCCTTCGCGGTCGGTGAACGCGTGATGGCGACGGTGATCGGCCACCCACTTCGTCGGTGCGCCTTCCACCGCCAGGCATCCCGCGACGGCCAGCGCGATCCGCAGCGGGCGGCGGGCCTTGAACGAGCCGTGGGTGAGATGGCGGTGGAATCCCACGGTCACACCCGCGATGGCGATCAGGTATCCGGCACCGGCCATCACGATGTCCAATGTGGACACTCCCCAGCCCCATGCCAGGGGTATCGCGGCGAGGAGCGCCACGAACGGAGCGACCACGAAGATCCACAGAACGACCAGCTGTGCGGGCGACTGGGTCGCCTCGACCAACGGGTTCGGGCCGGTCGGTGCGGGTGCCGCCCGTTCGCTGACGGGCGTCGACATCACTGCATGCACGAAAGGGGACTCCTTGACAACGAGGTCGCGGAGTCCGGGCGACCGGGTGGTCGTCCGACTTTCGCATCCGTCGGACAGCCGACGAATACCCCGCTCCCGGCCGGGCAAACGGAGTCAGTCGGCGAACAGCAGGGCGATGACCAGTTGCGGGAAGAGTATGACCAGCACCAGAACGATCCACTCGACCCTGCCGGCGCGCCGATGCGCGCCGGCCTTCACCCGGTTCCAGCGTGCGGCGGTGCCGCGGCGCGGTGCCGCAAGCCCGGCAGCGGGGGCCAACGCGGTCACGGTTGTCGTCTCCCGTTCCGGTCGGCGCCGCCGTCGTTGTCCCACCTGGGGTGCTCGTCGGAGTTCTCCACCGCGGCCGGTGCGGTGAGGATGGCCTGCGCTCTGTCGCGGTTCGCCGGGTCGGCCGCCCGCGCCATCGCCGTCTCGGCGGTGCCGGCCGCGGTCGACGGCGGAACCACGAGCAGGTCGATCTGGTCGCCGTCGTAGGTGGTGGCGATCAGCGTGGCCGGGTCGACGCTGGCGTACCACCCCGCCCGAACCACACCGCCGCCGACCGCGAGCCGACGGAAGCGGCTGTCCCAGGTGACGCTGTTGAGCATGAGTTGGCGGATCGTCCCGTAGCGGGTCGACAGGGCCAGGACGAGTTCGGGGAGTTCGGCGTGGGGATCCCAGGACCGGGGCCACCAGCCGCCGTCCAGGACGGCCCGCCCGGCCCGCACGGGGGCGAGGACGAGCCGCGGTCCGGACGTCGCGGTCGTCGCGGGTTGCGTCGCGGTGGGTTGCGTCACGGTGGACATGGCTGCTACCTGCCCGCCGGATCGTCCGGTAGCGACATGGGTGCGGTCAGCGGACCGGCCGCGACCGGACGCCGCCGGCCGAGGATCCGTAGCTGGACGATGCGGGCCGTTCCGGGAAGTGCCACCAGCAGCACGCCGAAGACGGCGGCGAGGAGCAACGCCACACCCAGGGGGAGGTTTCCGTCGGCGCCGAGGAACGACACGTGGACCCGCTGACCGTTCTGCAGCACGAAGATCAGGAGCAGCAGGAGGACGAAGGCGAAGACCACGGCTGCGACCCAGAGGCCACCCGCCCGCGAACGCGGCACCGTCGGCCGGTCCGGCTCGACGAGGTGGTCGTGTCTGGTGTGCCCGTTGGTCGGCGGCGAGGATCGTGGATGTTTCTGTGCTGCGGTCATCGTGACCGCCGCCTTCCGGGTAGCGGAGCGTTCGCCGGCGACGAACCGTGGCCACCGGGGGCTCGGGCGACATCACCACCGTACGCCGGTTTACCACCGGCAGCGACGTCGCTGCCGGGGTGTCTCGCTTGCGCGCAGGGGGAATCGGTGCTGCACTGTGTTTAGCACTCGCCACGTGTGAGTGCCAACCGAATGGGATGGAGCCCCCGGAGGGGGGACCGTAGCAGCGGTCATCGCAGGTCGGCCCGACCACAGTGCTGCACCTGGGCACGACGATCGTCAGGATCGCGCAGATGGCCAAGTTGATCGTTTTCGGGGAAGAGGCCCGTCGTGGCCTCGAGCGGGGCCTGAACGCCCTTGCCGACACGGTGAAAGTGACCCTCGGCCCGAAGGGCCGCAACGTCGTTCTGGGCACCGGGTGGGGCACGCCCACGATCACCAACGACGGGGTGAGCATCGCAAGCGAGATCACGCTCGACGACCCGTACGAGCGGCTCGGCGCCGAACTCGTGAAGGAAGTCGCGAAGAAGACCGACGAGGTCGCCGGCGACGGCACGACGACAGCGACCGTGCTGGCGCAGGCGCTGGTCCACGAAGGGCTGCGCAACGTCGCCGCCGGCGCGAACCCGATCGAGCTCAAGCGCGGCATCGAAATGGCCGTCGCCGCGGTCGTCGAGGAGCTGGGTCACCAGGCCCGCGAGGTCGAGACCAGGGAGCAGATCGCGGCCACGGCATCCATCTCCGCCGCCGATCCGGCCGTCGGCGAGCTGATCGCCGAGGCGATGGACAAGGTCGGCAAGGACGGCGTCATCACCGTCGAGGAGAGCAGTACCTTCGGCCTCGAACTCGAGTTCACCGAGGGCATGCGCTTCGACAAGGGCTTCATCTCGCCCTACTTCGTCACCGACGCCGAACGCATGGAGACCGTCCTCGACGACCCGTACCTGCTCCTCGTCGGCAACCGGATCTCCAATCCGGAGGACCTGCTGTCGATCCTGGACAAGGTCATGCGGGTCGGTGGCTCGCTGGTGATCATCGCCGACGACGTCGAAGGCCAGGCGCTGGCGACCCTGGTCGTCAACAAGGTCCGTGGCACCTTCACGTCGGTGGCGATCAAGGCACCCGGCTTCGGCGACCGGCGGGTCGCGATGCTCGCCGACCTCGCCGTGCTCACCGGCGGCCAGGTCGTCAGCGAGACGCTCGGCACCACCGTGGACGGTGTGGAGCTGGAAGCGCTGGGCCGGGCCCGCCGGGTCGTCGTCACCCGTGACCAGACCACCGTCGTCGACGGCCGCGGCGACGCCGGCGAGATCGCCGGCCGGCTGGCGCAGATCCGCGCGGAGATCGACAACTCCGACTCCGACTACGACCGCGAGAAGCTGCGGGAGCGGCTGGCCGCGATGGCCGGCGGCATCGCCCTCATCTCGGTCGGTGCGGCCACCGAGGTCGAGCTCAAGGAGCGCAAGCACCGGATCGAGGACGCCGTCCGCAACGCCCGGGCAGCCGTCGAGGAGGGCCTGCTGCCGGGTGGCGGGGTGGCCCTGGCCAACGCCGCCGACACCGCGTTCGACAAGCTCGACCTGACCGGCGACGAGGCCACCGGTGCGGCCATCGTGCGCAGGGCGCTCACCGCTCCGCTGCGACAGATCGCGGTGAACGCGGGCCTCGAAGGCGGGGTCGTCGTCGAGGAGGTCAAGTCGCGTCCGGCGGGTCACGGCCTCGACGCCGCCACCGGGACGTACGGCGACATGATCGCGGCGGGCATCGTCGAACCGGCCAAGGTGACGCGGTCCGCATTGCAGAACGCCGCGTCGGTCGCCGCGCTGTTCCTCACCACCGAGGTACTCGTCGCGGACAAGAACTGAAGAGGGGCAGCATGACCACAGCAACGTGCGTCAAGAAAGCCGTGGTCGTGGCGACGCTGCGATCACGGGACCTGCACGGCCGGGCAGACTGGGTGGACAAGGAGTTCGCCCAGCTCATCGACACGACGAACAACGCCGGCCTGCTGCAGACCCTCGGCATCGACCTCGACACCCTGGCGGACGATGCCTGGGCCGGCCCGGCCGCGACGGATCCGGAGATCGACTGAACGACCGTGCGCCTCAGCGAGGCGTGATCATCGCGACGCCGTCAGGATCGGTGAAGATGGTCCGGGCAACCTCGCTGAGCCGGCGGTTGTTGCGGCGCGCGTAGTCACGCAGCAGGGTGAACGCCTCGTCGACGCTGACGTCGTTGGCCTGCGCGATGGCGCCCTTGGCCTGCTCGATCGCGATGCGGCTGTTGAGGGCGCCCTGCAGCTGTTCGGACAGGACCTCGCCGCGGCGGATGGTGCGTTCCTGCAGCAGCGCGATCGTGGCCACGTCGGCCAGTGCCTGCACCACCGGAACGTCGGTGGTGTCCAGGGCGCTGCTGCTGTCGGTGCCGAACACGTTCAACGCCCCGATGACCTCGTTGCGCAGCCGCAGCGGGAACGCGTGGACCGACCGGAACCCCGCCGCGGTGGCACGGGGGGCGAACTGCGGCCATCGGGCGGTCGCGGTGCTCAGGTCGGCGTTGACCACCGGCGCGGCGGTGCGGAACGCGTCGAGGCACGGACCCTCGCTGCTCTGCACCTGGAAAAGCTCCAACAGCCTCGTGTTCTCGTCGGAGGCGGCCATGAACTCCAGCCGGCCGCGCTGGTCGGCCAGCAGCAGGCCCGCGGCGGTGGCACCGACCAGGTCGACGGTGCGCACCGTGAGGGTGTGAAGGAAGTCGATGAGGTCGAACTCATCGACGAGAGTGTCGGACACCTCGACGAAGGTCTTCGCGAGCCGATCAGCGGATACAGTGGTCATGGCTGCCTCCCGGCCTTTCTCGCCGTCATCATGTCACTTCCGGTGGTGGTGGCGCGCCGGGCTCGTCGCGGTCGAGCCGCAGGCGGCGGCCGACGATGTCGCGGGCGACGTCGCGCAGCGGCCGGTTCTCGGCGAACGCGTGGGCGCGTATGCGGGCCAGGGCCTCGGCCAACGGGACGCGGAGTTGGACGGTGACCATGCCCTGGGCCTGGAACAGCTCGGCCCGGCCCTCGACGGCCTCCGCCACCCCGGCCGCGGCGGCGCCGGGTCGCGCGACGGCCTGACCGTCGAGCAGCACGGACACCGCGACGTCGGCGAACGTGAGCGCCTGACCCAACTCGTCCGCGGTCAACGGCCCGTGCCGGATCCGGAAGACATCGAGCACACCGAGGCGGGCGGCGCCGACCTGCAGGGGAAACGCGAAGACCGCGCGGACGCCGAGTTCGTGCATGCCGGGGGTGTAGGCCGGCCACCGGTGCACGACGCTGTCCATGATGTCGGGAACCAGCACGGGGCGGCGGGCCTCGAACGCGTCGATGCACGGCCCTTCCCCGAACACGAACTGCAACTCCTCCAAGCGTTCGGCGGCCGCGTCCGAGGCCGCCGTCACACCGCGGACACCGTCTTCGGCCATCACGCTCAGGCCCGCCCCGGAAGCGGACAGCGCCCCGACGGCCGCCCGGCACAGCCGACGCAACTCGGCCACCACACCGTCGCCGGCCTCGGCGCCGGCCTCGTCGCCGGGCTCCGCGCCGGACGGCTGCGCCGCCATCAGCGCCCGAACCCGGGCAACCGGATCGTCATGGTGATCACTGGCGTGCACGGCTGCACCTCCCACATGGGTGCCGCCTGGTCCAGGGCACGCATCGGGCCGCTTCAGGACCCGTCCGCTCACCGTACCCCTGCCGGCACGTCACCCTGGCGGCATGTCGCGGCCGACTCGCGCCACGCGGCTCCGACCGGGACGCCGTGTGACCCGTTCGTGGCCGCCGTCACGGCCGCCGACACCGATGCCCGCGTCGGGGTGCGCGGCGGAACCCTGGCGTACACCGACGTGGGCCGCGGTGAGCCCCTGCTTCTCGTGCACGGGACTATTCGCTCGGCGCGCACGCTGCCGCCCTGCGCGATCTACTCGTCCTCATCGGCAGCGGCGGCCTCGGCCGGGAACTCACGCCGGTGCTGCGCGCCGCGACCGTGCCCGGTGCCCGGACCGTCGTCGGTGCCCTGGCCGGTTGCCGGAGGGCCTCACCCGTCGGATCCTGCCGTTGGTCGCCGTGGTGCCGGGTCGCAGACCGTCAGCGCGACGCGGCAGCTGGGACTGCTGGGGACGCTGCCCGTGCTGATCGGCTGCTACCCGCCGTTCACCGGTTCCTGAACGCCAGCACACCGTTCCGGTACTCCGAGACCCGGTGGCGGAACCTCCTGACGACACCCACCCGGGCGCTGTCACCCGGTGTCGGCGGGAACGTGCAGGACGAGGATGGCGGTGTCGTCGCTGACGCGGCGTCCGCTGTAGTCCAGGACCGTGTTCTCGATGGTGGCGGCGATGTCGTCCGCATTGGTGGCGGGGGTGTCGGCGAGCAGGTCGCGTAGCCGTTGGCTGCCGAACAGTTCGCGGTCGTCGGCCTGGCGGGCTTCGGTGACGCCGTCGGTGGTGAGGACGAGGTAGTCGCCGGGACGGAGGAAGCCGCGCTCGTCGACGAGGCCGGCGTCGGGCAGGCAGCCGAGGATGAGCCCCGGCCGGCCGAGCGTCTCCACGCTGCCGTCGGCGCGGCGGACGAGGGCGGGGTCGTGGCCGCCGCAGCAGACCCGCACGGCGAGACCGTCGGAACGGGGCCGCACCGTGACGTAGACGGCGGTGAGGAACTGGGCGTCGTCGGTGAACCACTCCAGCAGAGCGGTGTTGAGCGCGCCGAGATTGGCACTGGGAACGGCCGAACGGGCGGCGGCGGCGCGCAGGGTGTACCGGGCCAGGGCGGTGGTCTTGGCCGCCTGTGGGCCCTTCCCCGCAACGTCGCCGACGACCACGCCCCAACTCTCCCGCGGGGAGTGGAAGACGTCGTAGAAGTCGCCGAGCACGTCGGCGCCGCGGCCGCCGCGCAGGTAGCGGGCGGCGATCTGGGCGCCGGGGATGGTGGGCAGGTGCGGCGGCAGCAGGCTCTCCTGCAGGGTCCGGGACAGCAGGGCCGCCTCCTCGGCGGCCTCCAGCGCCTGCAGCGTGGCCACATGCGCGTCGGAGGAGGCCTGTTCGGCACGGGCGGTGGCGGCCCTGGCCTCGTCGGCGGCGATCCGCAGCGCGATCTCCCCGGCCGCGGCGTGCGACAGCGTGTCGAGGATCTCGATGTCGTGCGGGGTCCAGCTCCTCGGCACGGTGTCGACGGCGCAGAAGGTGCCCAGGACCAGGCCTTCCGGGGAACGGATCGGGAATCCGGCCCACGCGGCCACGCCCATCGACCCGATCGTCGGGTTCGTGGCGGTTCGCGGGTCGGCGCGGGCGTCGGTGACGATCAGCTCCGCGTCGGCGCCGATGACGTACTGGCAGAACGACTCCTCGACCGTGTTCTGCCGCCCGGCCGGGCCGTCGGGGTCGATCCCGACGTAGCTCTTCCAGAACGAGCGCCTGTCGTCGACGACGGTGACGAACACGAACGGCGCTCCGAGGAGGCTGGCGGCGAGCCGGGTGAGCCGGTCGAAGGGCTCCTCCGGGCCGGTGTCGAGCAGCCCGGTGCGGCGCACCGCGTCCAACCGGGCCGGATCGGAAATCCGATCCGGATCCCACCGGTGCGCCGGCGGTGCAGGTTGCCGCGCCGCGCGGACCGCCGGGAGCGTGACCTTCGGATCGCCCATCATGCACGCACCGTTCCTGGTGCTGTCAGACGGCGGTCCAGCAACGTCCATACCCCGTTCGGTCGGGCCCGGGCCGCGACCGACGGTTCGGGGCGGCGTCGTTCACCAGGCCATTGTGACCGCATCGGCCGGTCGGGGCCAGCGACGGGGACGATAGGAGTAGTGTTGCCCGTGCCGCTCCGACATTCTGGCGTATTCCGCTTCAGCGTGAGGCCGGCACCGATGGGCCCGGATGATGCCGGCGCGCTTGTTGAGCCGCCTGGCACGGCCCTCAATCAGTGAGACTCAATTCAGTGAGGACTGTATGACGACGTCGATCAATCACGATCTTGTGAGCCCTTTTCTTTCCCCGCGGAGCGCGGAAGTGGCCGTGGAGGAGCCGGCCATCCCCTTCGACGACAGTGCGGAAGGCATGCGACGACTGCGCGATCCGTTCGCCGTGGTCCAGAACTCGTCCGGCAGCGCCTCGACGTGCGACGCGGCCCATTCGAAGTAGCCCGCGACGAACAGCAGCTGGATCGCGGACGGGTTGCCGCCGTCGGCCATCTGACGGATCGCCGCGGCCTGACTCCGGGCGCGTTCGACGATCACCGTGCCGAACTCCTGCCGATCCGCGTCGTATCCGTAGGCGTCGAGCAGGAGATGAAGGCGACGGGACCGGCCGTCGAAGTCGTGGAATCCCAGCCGCTCGACCTCGGCGGGTGGGCAGAACGGAACCCACCACAGCGCCGAGAGCGCCAGGTCGAACTCCGGCGACGACGGGCCGGCGGTGTCCCAGTCGCAGAAGCCGACCAGCCGGTCACCGTCCATCACCGCGTTGTACGGCGCCGCATCCTGGTGGCCGACGATCAGCCCCGGTCGCGTCACACCGCCGATGAACCACTGCTCGTCCGGCGGCGCCGGGAAGCCGGCCGTCGCATCATGAAGCCGACGCAGCCACCGACCAACCTGAACCAGTGTCGACTCCGTGAACACCCAATCGGGCCACGGCAGCCGGTTGCCCACCGTGTCGCCGGGCAGGTAGCTGAGCATTTCGCGGCCCTGGTCGTCGAAGCCGAGCGCCCGCGGAGCGCCGTCGAACCCGGCGCCCTCCAGATGCCGCAGCAGGGCGTGCACCGTCGACGTCCAGGCGGACGCCGGCTTGTGTACGACATCGCCGATCAGGACGGCGCCGGTGGTGTAGCCGCCCGAAAGCGTCACCTCGCTCATCCGTCGTGTGTACCCGGCCCCGGCCGGAACCGACACCGAGTTTCCGGCGTTGGCGTCAGTCGGGTCCCGCGGTGACGGTGCGGCCGTTGAGGTGGTCGAACCCGTCCTTGATCAAGGTGCGGAGCACGCCTGTGTCGATGTCGGAGAGCCGCTTGATGTACAGGCACGACTTGCCGGTGGTGTGCGGACCCAGCCGGGCCATCAGCTCCGCGTGCCGGTCGTAGTCATCGGAGATGTAGAGCGTCAACGCCTGCTTGCGGGGGGACAGGGCCACGGCCGGCCAGTCGGCCTCCTGGCCCGAGGCGTACCGGTAGCGGTACTCGCCGAAGCCGACGATGCTCGTGCCCCACATCGCCGGCTCCAGACCGGTCACCTCTCGCATCAACTCGCAGACCTCTTCGGCATCCGCTCCGCGCTGCGGGTCGGACACCGTGCCGAGAAACTCGGCCACGCTCGCGTCGGTGCGGGTCGTCTTCGGCTTGGTCGCCATGGCGGTCAGATTACCGGGCGGCGGGGATCGGCGGCCGTTCCGCGAGGTTCGATCTCGCGATCGCGCGCGACCGGATCTCGCGCCCGTGTCGTGTCGCCCCGCACCGGGCGGCGCCACGGCGACGGGAGGAGCACGGCATGCGGGTCACTTCGGCGGACGGCACGACGATCGAGTACACGGTGCGCGGCGACGGGTCACCCGTCGTCCTCGTCGGTGGCGGCCTCGACGACGGGCGGGAGAACGAGCCGCTGGCAACGTTTCTCGCCGACGCCTTCACCGTCTACAACTACGCCCGCCGGGGACGCGCCGGCAGCGGCGACACCGCGCCCTACGCCGTCGACCGCGAGATCGACGATCTCGCCGGCGCCGGCGCCGGCGACGACGACGTAGCGTCCGCCCGCGGATCGCCGGCATGGCCCGGACTGCTCACCCTCGCGCCCACCCTCGCCCACGACGCGGCGCTCTACGGCCCGCCCCCGGCGGACCGGCTCGCCGCGGTCCGGCAACCGACCCTGGTCATCACCGGCGAGACCACCGGATTCTTCGCGGACGCGGCGGCCGCGGTCGCCGACCTTCTGCCCGACGCGACCGTGCGGACCTTCGACGGTGCCGGACACGTACCGCCGCCGGACCTGATCGGCCCGGCGCTCCGCGACTTCCTGGGTCCTGCCGTTCTCAGGCCACCCGGGCCCATGCGCCGACCAGGGTCGGGAACTTGAAGATCACGTCGTGGTCCACGCAGTCCCGGGCGATGCGGTCCTCGAGCGTCTCGATGTCGACCTCGTCCGGTGTCGCCACGCCGGTCCGGTCGAGCACGGGCAGCAGGGTCCGGATGATTCCCGCCGCCATCCGGGGTCCGTCGCGGTCGTCGGCTTCGCAGTACTTCTGCAGGCCGAGCATCGTGGCGCCGTCGAGACCCGCGGCGCAGCACCGTTGTCAGGCGGGCGCCGAGGCTGGCGTCGAGGCCGCAGCGGCGGAACGATTCGGTGACCCAGGAGGTGACCTGCTCGCTGAACGCGGTCGGTGGCAGCGTTCCGGCGGCGGCCATCTCGTACTCCATGAACGCGACGATCCCGCCCTGGCGTACGTGGCCGGCGAACCGGCGCAGCACGTCGTCGGGGTGGGGCAGGTAGAGCAGGACCAGCCGGCCGACCACCGCGTCGAACTCCCCGTCGACGGCGACCGTGTGCAGGTCGTCGTGCACGAATGACACGTTGGTCAGGCCGCGTTGCGTGGCTCGGTGGGCGGCGAAGGCCAACGCCCGGTCCGACTGGTCGATCCCGACGACCGAGCCGGTCGGGCCGACCAGGTCGGCGACCTGGAAGGCGACGTCACCGGCGCCGGTGCCGAGGTCGAGCACCCGCATGCCCGCCGCGATGCCCGCGACCTGCAGGACGGTCCTCGTTGCGGGTGCGAGCATCCGGGCCTGGTGCTCCAGCCGCGCCAGCTCGGCCGGGTCGTGTCCGAGCAGATATGTCGTGTCTGTGGTCATGCCCGCAGGATGGGCCGCGCGGCGGTTCAGTTTCCACGCCAGTCGCTGGTCAATCGCTGGTCAATTCTGGTCAATTCTCATGGGTTCAGTCATGGGTAGTTTTCTTCCGGGACCGACCTTGATCCGGTAGGTTTCCTCCATCCGAGATGATCGATGGATAGGACGGAGTCCCTCATGGACCTACCCGCCAGGCACGCCGGCCGGTCGAGGCGTTGGCTGCTCGCGCGCGCCGCGGTCGTCGCGGTGCCGGTGTTCGCCGTCAACACGGTGTTCGGCACAAGCGCTTCGGCGCTGGCGCTGCCAGTCGTCGACATGGAACTGGTCCTGCTGGCCGCCCAGGTCGACCCGCCCAAGCCTGACACCGGCCTCACTCCCGGCGCGGCCGCACACGTGCTGGAGGTGGAACGCGCCCTGAACGCCAAGGGCCTGCTCTCGGCCGGCGCGGTCGACGGACACTTCGGGACCTCGACCGTCAGTGCCTACGCCGCGTGGCAGCGGTCGCTCGGATACTCGGGCATCGACGCGAACGGTCTTCCGGGCGTCACGTCGTTGACCAGACTCGGAGACGGCAGATTCACGGTCACCAGAACCGTCTCCACCGGCTCGCGGACGAACACCTACGGCGGCGCCCGGGTCAACACCCGCACGCGCGACATGCTCGCGGCCGCCGATGCCATGCTGTCGTGGAGCCTGACGCTCTCGCAGGGTTCGTACACCTCGACCAACCCCAGTTCGGCCGGCACGCACGACGGCGGTGGCGTGGTCGACATCTCGGTGACGAGTCTGACCACGACACAGCGCTGGGAGACGGTGCGGGCACTGCGCACGGTCGGGTTCGCGGCCTGGTTGCGCAATCCGTCCCAGGGGGACTGGCCCTACCACATCCACGCGGCCGCCGTCTCCGACCCCGACCTGGCCTCGGCCGCCGCCAACCAGATCCACGACTACTACTTCGGCCGGAACGGGCTCGCCAACCACGCCGCCGACGACACTCCGACGGCCTACCGGACGGCGTTCACGTGGTGGGAGAAGTACGGCAGAGGCTAGGGGACGTCGGTCGGCCAGTTCCAGTTGGTGATGGTGGTGTGCATCAGCCGGGCGGCCGTTGACAGGTGGCTGTCGGTGCCCCGGTAGAGGGTGACGGTGCGGGAGCAGTCGGGATCGTCGACGTCGATCCAGGTGATGGGGGCGCGGGTGGTGCTGCGCCGGGCGAGGCCGGGCACGAGGCCGATGCCGAGCCCGGCGCTGATCAGGTCGGCGATGGCGCTGTGTTCGTCGCTTTCGCAGACGATCTTCGGGGTGAGGTCCCGTGCGGCGAACAGCCGGTCGAGCAGTCTGCGGAGCCAGTGTCCCGTGCGGGCGGTGACGAACGGTTGGTCGGCGAGTTCGTCGATGCTCACCGACGTCCGGCCGGCCAGTGGATGGTCGAGTGGCACGCCGACGCCCACCGCCTCGCGGAACAGTTGCGTGGCTTCCAGGCCGTCGGCGTGGATCGGTTGCGAGGCGAGGCACAGGTCGACCTCTTGGGCGCGCAGGCGGCGGGCCATGTCGTCGGCGGGTGACCAGTGCAGTTCGACCTCGGCGGCGGGGTGGGCTCGCTTGAAGACGGCCAGCGGGCCGGTGAGGGTGAGGAAGGTTTCCGAGGCCAGTCTCACGGTGCCCAATCCGTGGCTGGTGGCGTCGGTGACGGCGCGACGGCCGGCATCGAGTTCGCCGAGAGCGCGTTCGACGTGATGCCGGAAGAGCTTGCCCGTGTCGTTGAGCCGGAGGCGGCCGCTGCGGTCGAACAGCGGGACGCCCAGTTCGCTCTCCAGCCGGGCGATGGTCCGGCTCAGCGACGGCTGGGCGATGCGCAGTTCCTCGGCTGCCCGGCTGAGGTGTTCCAGACGGGCCACCACCAGGAACTGCTTGAGCGAGTTCAGGTCCATCATGCCCCCCGGCACATAACCTCATAGCAATACTGATCTTAGACAAGATAGCTTCGTCGTCATAACTTCGAGGGCATGCAGACGCAGCACGACGTAGACGAAGCCGAGATCCGCCAGCAGATCGACACGATCGTCGACGGGCTCCGGACCAGGGACCTCGACGCACTGAAGCAGCCGTACTCGACGGGCGTCGTGTCGTTCGACGTCGAGCCTCCGCTGCAGCACGTCGGCATCGACGCGAAGCTCAGGAACTGGGCGAACGTGTTCGCCGTCTTCGACGATGTCAGCTACGAGGTCCGCGATCTGACGCTGACCGTCGGCGGTGAGGTGGCCTTCGGGCATGCCTTCGCCCGTCTCAGCGGCACGTCGAAGGACGGCACGGCGATCCCCGGCATGTGGGTCCGGGTCACGTATTGCCTCCGGAAGATCGACGGCAGGTGGCTGATCACGCACGACCAGGTCTCCGTGCCGCTCGACGTCCGCACCGGCAAAGGGGTCGTCGACCTCCAGCCCTGACGGTCGCAGGATCCGAAACCAACTGAGGAGGACGCGTGCGGACGATCATCAGCGTGCACCTGGTCGCGATCGCCGGCCAGCCCGTGTTCGCCGGCGTCTATCTGAGCGGGAACTTCGACGGCCTGCGCTGGCACGCGGTCGGTGCCGACGTCGTCACCTCGCTCGGCTATCTGCAGGTGATCGCGGCGGCACTGGTCTGGATCCGACTGCGGCACAGCGGGCTGTTCCTCGCCTCGCTCGCCGTGGTGGCGGCGGAGACGGTCCAGTACCTCGCCGGAATGGACGGCGCGCTGTGGCTGCACCTTCCGTTGGGAGTGCTGACGATCGTCGGGCTCACCGTGCAGTTCATCGTCGTGTGGCGTCGGCCGCTGCGGCCGGTCCCGGTCTCGCGTCCGGAGGTCGGCGATGCGTGAACACCGTGGCATGACCCGGCGCCGGGCGCTGGGCATCGGCGGGGCGCTCGGACTGATCGCCACCACCGGGCTGTCGGCGGCGGCCGCGCTTTCCCGGCACCCGTCGGCAACCGGCGCCCACCTGCGCAGCACCGTCGCGTTGCCACCGGCGTTCACGGCTCCGTTGCCGGCTCCGTCCGTACTGGGACCGGTCAGCACCTCGGACGGCGCCGACCGCTACGAGATCACCCAGCGCGAGGCGACCCTGGAGGTGCTACCCGGGATCAGCACGCCGATGTGGACGTACGGGGGCACGTTTCCGGGTCCCACGATCGAGTCGCGCCGCGGCCGCCCGGTGATCGTGACCCATCACAACGAGCTGCCGGTGCCGACCGTGGTGCATCTCCACGGCGGACGCACACCCCCCGCGCACGACGGGTACCCGACCGATCTCGTGCTCCCCGCCGCGTGGTCCGGCCACGGGCAACACGCCCGGAGCCACGGCATGGCCGATGCCCGGGCGGTGGTGACGGACACGCGGCGCGCGTACGAGTTCCCGCTTGACCAGCGCGCGACGATGCTGTGGTACCACGACCACCGGATGGACTTCACCGCACCGGCGATCTGGTGCGGCCTGGCCGGGCTGCACGTCGTGCGCGACGACGTGGAGGACGCCCTGGACCTGCCCCGGGGCGACCACGAGGTGCCGATGATGATCGCCGACCGCGCCTTCGACGCCGACGGGCGACTGGCGTACCCGGCGCTCGATCCGACCCTGACCGGCGAACCCGGCGTCACCGGGGCGTACCTGGCCGGCGTCCTCGGTGACGTGATCCTCGTCAACGGTGCGCCATGGCCGGTACACGAGGTCGACACCGGCGTCTACCGGCTGCGCGTCCTCAACGGCTCCAACGCCCGGCACTACGAACTCGAAGCCGTCGCCGAGAACGGCCGCCCGCTTCCGCTGATCCAGATCGGCGCCGACCAGGGGCTGCTCGCGGCCCCGGTGCGACACGAACGTCTCCCGGTCGCACCCGCCGAACGATACGACGTGCTGATCGACTTCGGCGGCGTGCCGGTCGGTTCGCGGGTTCGGCTCGCCAACCGCCTCGGCACCGGCCGCACCGCCGACGTCATGCAGTTCCACGTCGTGCGCCGCGGCGCGCGCGCCCGGATCCCGGACACGCTCGCCGACGACCTACCGGAATGGAGCAGATCGCGGGCAACCGTGACCCGGGACCTCGCGTTCCGGGCCGGCCGCATGAACGGACGCCACGGCTGGCTCATCGACGGCCGGCCCTTCGATCCGGGCCGCACCGACATCACCACACGCCTGGGCGACATCGAGATCTGGCGGCTCGTCGCCGACGTCCACCACCCGATCCATCTGCACCTCGTCGGGTTCCGCGTCCTTTCCCGCGGCGGCGCCGCCCCCCTCCCGCACGACGCGGGTCTCAAGGACACCATCTCGCTGCGCCCGGGTGAGTCTGCGGAAATCATCACCCGCTTCGACGGCTACCGGGGCCGGTACCTGTTCCACTGCCACAACGCCGAACACGAGGACATGGGCATGATGGCCAACCTCGAGATCGTCTGACGAGCGCCCGACGCCGAACCGAACACCTCATCCAGCGACCAGAAAAGGCTCAACGACACCATGACCATCTCACTCCCGCAGACACCGTTCGCCGAAGCGGCACCCGTGCAGCGCCTGGAGCGGGCGGCCGCCGCGCTGACCGCACACGGGTTCACCGTCGAGATTCTCGATGACGCCGCCGCGGCGCGTGCCCGCGTCAAGGAGCTGATCCCTGAAGGCGCCACCGTGTTCACCGGCGCCAGCGAAACCCTCCGCCTGTCCGGCATCGACGAGGACATCAACAGCAGCGGGCGGTACGAGTCCGTCAAGGCACGCACCAGAACCATGGACCGTGCCACCCAACTGCCCGAGATCTGGCGGCTGCTCGCCTGCCCCGACGTCATCGTCGGCAGCGTCGCCGCGGTCACCGAGACCGGATCCCTCGTCGCCGCCTCGGCCAGCGGAAGCCAACTGGCCGGCTACTCCGGCGCCGCCGCCCGCGCGATCTGGATCGTCGGGGCGCAGAAGGTCGTACCCGACCTGGACACCGCGCTGCGCCGCGTCGAAGACCACTGCCTGCCCCTGGAACACGAACGCGCCATGAACGCCTACGGGCAGCCCGGCGCCCTCAACCGCCTGCTCGTCCTCAACGCGGAACCCCACCCCGGGCGCGGCACCGTCCTGCTGCTCCGCGAAACCATCGGATTCTGAACCCACCGGCGCGCTATGCGGCGGCGGGCACCGGTTCCGGCGCGGGGGCCGGAGCCGGTGCGGCGTCGGCCGAACCGGACGCCGGCAGGTGCCGCAGCGTCACGATGGACACCACCGCGAGGGCGGCGAAGAGCACCGCCACGACCGCCAGCACCGTGTGCATGCCGCCGGTGAACGCCGCCTGCGCCGAGTCCAGTAGTTGCGTGCCGGCCGGACCCGGCACGCGGCCGGCGACCGTCAGGGCGCCGTGGACGCTGTCGCCGGCGGTCGTGGCCAGGTCGGCGGGCACACCGGCCGGCACCGCCACCCGGTCCCGGAACGCGGCGGTGGCGATCGAACCGAACACCGCCACGCCCAGCGCCAGCCCGAGTTCGCCGCTGGTCGACGTCAGCGACCCCGCCGAGCCGGCCTTCTCCGGCGGCGCCGAGCCCATGATGATGGTGTTCGTCATGACGCCGATCGGGCTGCTGCCGACGTACAGCACGAACAGCGCGGCCACCAGCCAGCCGACCCCGGCGGCCGGCCCGATCCGGGTGATCGCGACCGCGCCGACGGCGGCCAGGACGAGCCCGGCGGAGAAGATGTACGCCGGGCGGACCGTGCGGGCCAACGCCGGCCCGACGTTGCCGGCCACGATCATCGCCAGCGACGGCGGCAGCATCCACAGCCCGACGGCCAGCGGGCTCAAGCCCTTGACCACCTGGAGGTACTGGGTGACCAGCAGACCGACGCCGGCCATCGAGAACGCGAGCACGAACGCCAGCGACAGTCCGCCGCGGACCTCGCGGTTGGCGAACAGGCGCAGATCGAGCAGCGGGTTGTCCAGCCGGCGCTGCCGGGTCACGAACAGCGCCGCGAACACCAGTCCCGCGACCACCGCGGCGACCGCCGGCAGGTCCGGGCCGCCGCGGGCGATCTCCTTCAGGCCGTAGACGAACGGCAGGATGGCGGCGAGCGACAGCACGACGCTGAGCGGGTCGAGGCGACCGCCGCCACCGCCGGGCGACTCCGGCAGCAGGAACGGGCCGGCGACCAGCAGCAGACCCATCACCGGGACGCCGATCAGCAGCGCCGCGCCCCACCAGAAGGCGCCGAGCAGCAGGCCGCCGATCGACGGCCCGACGACGACACCCACCATGATCGACGTTCCCCAGATGCCGTACGCGGTACCGAGTTGGCGTGGATCGGTGAACAGGTTGCGGATCAACGCGAGCACCGACGGCATGACCGTCGCACCGGCCACGCCGAGGACCGCGCGGGCACCGATCAGCACCGCGACCGAGTCCGCGCACGCGCCGACAACCGACGCCACCACGAACACCGCCGCACCGGCCAGCAGCACCTTCCGGTACCCGATCCGGTCACCGAGACTGCCCATCGTGACCAGGAACCCGGCGATCATGAACCCGTAGACGTCCATGATCCAGAGCTGCGCCGATCCGCCCGCGTTCAGGTCGGCGCTCAGCCGCGGCAGGGCGAGGAACAGCACGTTGAGGTCCACCACCGCCAGCATCGTGGGAAGGCAGAGGACGGCGAGCGCCAGCCAGGTGCGCGGGCGCGCCCCGACCTGTGGGTCAACGGTCGACATGGGTGGTCTCCTCACGCTGTGGCGACGCCGTGTGCGCCCGCCTACGAACGCGTCGAACGGGCACCCGCCTGATCGACACCACCCGCGGAATTTCCGACCAACGGCAGGGGGACCCGGCGAAACATTGACGAAACGCGATGGTCATGCCTACAGTTCCGGACACCGAGAGAGCGCTCTCACGAGTGCGGTCGGGGGTCGACTTCACTGGAGGCGTGATGGGATCTGTCGTCCGACGTGCGAAATCAGGCGGCGTTCCCGGTCGCCGACCGTCGCGGGCCTTCGTCCTGACGGTCGCCGCGGCTGTCGCGGCCGGACTCGGAGCGGTGGTCTTCGGCGGCGCCACCGGCGCGGCTCCCGTCGGCGCGGGCAGCTACACCGAGACCCTGCCGGCCGGTGCGAGCCTGCCGGTCGGCTGCGGAGACCTGTCCACGAACCCCCGCCAGTTCATGACCGCCAACGCGCCGGCCGGCCCGGTGCCGACCAACGACTGGTGGTCGTCGCTGGTCTTCAAGAAGTTCGACTGCGCCTTCAGCGAGAACCTGCACGCGCACCCGACGAGCTACGACACCACCGCGGGCGGGCTGGGCTTCTCCTACAACACCACGCCGCAGATCAGTGGTTCGGCGACCGGCGTGGGCGAGTACCACTACATCTACCAGGAGGACTTCACCGCCGGCGTGGCCGGGCTGAACGCGCCCCGGACGCTGGTCGACGGCTGGACCGACTGGACCGTCACGCCGTACTGGAGCGACGGCACCCGCACCATGAAGGCGACCATCGGTCACGGCCTGCCGTTCGCGTACTTCCAGATCACCGGCGGCAACGCCCAGATCACGACGAAGAGCACCCCGACCGTCTGGTCCAACAGCGGGGCGCGGATCGGCTATTCGGTGGCGGGCCGGGACTACGTCGCGTACGCGCCGACCGGGGCCACCTGGTCGGTCAGCGGCACCGTCATCACCTCCACCCTGGCCGGGCGGGGATACTTCTCCATCGCCGTGCTGCCCACCACGCCGGCCACCAGCGTCGCGGACAAGACGGCGCTGGCCACGAGCTACGGCACGTACGCGCACAACCACGTCACCGGCACCCGCGTGTCGTACGCGTACAACCAGAACACCAGCCGGGTCGCCACCACGTACGCGTACACCACCACCGCGCGCGAGGGGTCCGGCACCGGGACCGTGATCGGCCTCTACCCGCACCAGTGGCGGGCATTGACCGGTGCGACGCCCATCGCGCCGACCTACGTCACCGCCCGGGGGACGATGAAGAATCTCGTCGGCGTGTCGTCGTTCGTCACCTCCGCGGCCTTCACCGGGGTGCTGCCCGAGGTGCCCGCGGTGGCCGACAGCACCGGAGCCGACCTGGCGACCCTCAACGGCTACCTCGACCAGGTCAGGAACAACCCGGTCAACGTGCTGGGCAACGACACCTACTGGACCGGCAAGGCGCTCGGCGTCGGCGCGCGGATCGCGGAGATCGCCGACCAGCTCGGCCGCACCGACGTCCGCGACACCGCCCTGGCCGCCATCCGGGCCAAGCTGACCGACTGGTTCACCGCGTCGCAGGGCAAGACGCAGCGGCTGTTCTACTACGACCGGAACTGGGGCACGCTGATCGGCTACCCCGCGTCGTACGGGTCCGACGCCGAGCTCAACGACCACCACTTCCACTACGGCTACTTCATCGCCGCCGCCGCGACGCTGGCCAAGTTCGATCCGTCCTGGGCGGCGAATTCCGCCTACGGCGGCCTGGTGGACCTGCTGATCCGCGACGCCAACAACTACGACCGCGGCGACAACCGGTTCCCGTACCTCCGGGACTTCGACATCTACGCCGGGCACGACTGGGCGGCCGGGCACGGCGCGTTCTTCGCCGGAAACAACCAGGAGTCCTCGTCGGAGGGGATGAACTTCGCCAACGCCCTGATCCAGTGGGGACAGGCGACCGGCAACACCGCGATCCGTGACGCCGGCATCTTCATCTGGACGACGCAGTCGGCCGCCATCAACGAGTACTGGTTCGACACCCGTAACGAGAACTTCCCGTCGGCGTTCGGCCACGGCACCGTCGGCATGGTCTGGGGTGACGGCGGCGCGTACGCCACCTGGTTCTCCGCCGCTCCGGAGCAGATCCAGGGCATCAACATGCTGCCGGTCACCGGCGGGCACTTCTACCTGGGCAACGACCCGGCCTACGTCCGGAGCAACTACGCCGAGCTGGTCCGCAACGCCGGGCGCGAACCCGCGCTGTGGCAGGACATCGCCTGGCAATACCTGGCGCTCGGCGACGGCGACGCGGCGCTGGCCAAGTTCCGGGCCAACAGCGGCTACACCCCCGAGGAGGGCGAGACCAAGGCGCACACGTTCCACTGGATCCGCAACCTCGCCGCCCTCGGCACGGTCGATCTCACCGTCACCGCCAACCACCCGCTGTACCGGGTGTTCATCAAGAACGGCGCCAGGACGTACGTCGCGTCCAACATCACCAACGCGGCGCTCACGGTGACGTTCTCGGACGGCAAGGTGCTGGCGGTGCCGGCCGGCCGGACGGTCGCCAGCGGCGCGGTCAACTGGTCCGGTGGCAACGCGACCGGCGGCGGGATCAACCCGAGTCCGTCCGGCAGTTCGTCGCCGTCGTCTCCGTCGCCGTCGGCTTCCCAGTCGTCCTCTGCTCCGCCGACCGGCGGGGGAGCGGTCCGGTACCTGCAGACCGGCGGCGTCCTGGCCGGTGCCGCGGGGAGCGCCGGTACCGCGACGGTGGTCAAGGCGTCCGGCGTCAACGACAACCAGCCGCACTCGCCGACCACCTTCACCGCGACCGGGTTGAACCTGACGTACCGGTCGGGCGTCGCGACCGCCTTCGGCATCTCCGTCGACGCGGGCACCTCGGTCGGCAACGCCACCCAGGTCCGCGTCTCGTACGACCTGACCGGCGACGGCAGCTTCGACCGGGTCGAGACGTTCCGCTACTTCGCCACCGACCCGGTCACCGGGTGGGAGCGGTACACCGACGGCGTCGGCCAGATCACCACGACGGGGTCGTTCGGCAACCTGGCGAACGGCACGGTCAAGGTGGAAATCTGGAGCGCCATCGGGTCCGCGGCGAGCACGGTGTCGCTGGGCGCACTGTCCACGGTGACCCTGCCGTATCAATGAGCTGACGACCCGTTGCTACCCGGGGCGGGTCGTTCGTTCATCATGCGGGTCCGGCCGAATCGGCAGAACGACGGCGTCTGCGGTCCCCCGAACCGGTGCAGTGAGCCGCAGCGAGGGATTCCGCCCGGCCACCGTGTGACGATCGGCGGGCCGCGGAAACCATTTCCAGCAGAGCACATCGGCAGCTGGACTCTCCACCGCGCAATCGGAGGAGATGACGGTGGTACCGGTGGCGACCGAGGCACCCGTCGTCGGGGCTCGCGTCGCGGTGACGGCGATGTTCACGGTTGCCGGAGTGCAGTGCGGCATCTTCACGGCGCGGTTCCCCGCGCTGGTCGACCGTTTCGGCGTCGCTCCGGTCCACCTCAGTGTCGTGTTGTTCGTCTGGGCGTTGTGCGCGGCGTCCGCGACGCTGGCCGTCCGCCGCGTCATTCCCCGATTCGGCAGTGCCGCGGTGCTGAGGTTCGCCGCGCCGACGTGCGCCCTGACCCTGGCCGTCGTTGCCGTGGCACCCGACTTCGGGGCACTGCTCGCCGCGATAGCGGTCTTCGGCGCGGCGTTCGGGATTCTCGAGGTGTCCGTGAACAGCCAGGGCGCCGTCCTGGAACGGGTCCACCGCCGGCCGCTGTTGGGTGGCATGCACGCCGCGTGGAGCATCGGTGCTGTCGCCGGTGGGGCGCTGGCGGCCGGGTTCGGTCATCTCGGCATCGGTTACGGCTGGAGCGTCGGCCCGGTGGCGCTGTGCACGTTACCCGCCACCGTGCTGCTCGGCCGTGGTCTGCTCCGGCTCGACCCGGTCGAGCGGGCCGCGGGCCCGACCGGTCGGCGTCGGCGGCCCACCGCGGCGGTCTGCCTGCTGTCCGTCGCCGCGTTCAGCGCCTTCGTGGTCGAGAGCAGCATCGCCGATTGGAGCGGACTGCTCCTGCGACACGACCTCGGTACGTCCCATGCGGTCGCCGCGCTCGGCTATCCGCTGTTCCAGCTCGGCCTGCTCAGCGGTCGGCTGCTCACCGACCGGGTCCGCGCGGCGTGCGGATCCCGGCGCGTCCTCGCCGGCGGCGGCCTTGCCACGGCCGTCACGTTCGCCGTCGCCGCGTCCGTGTCCAGCCCGACCCTCGCGCTGCTCGCCCTGTACGCGGTCGGCGTCGCGACGGGACCGGTGCTGCCGACCGCGTTCGCCGCCGCCGGCACCCTCGACCGGCGAGCCGACGGGCCGGCGATCGCCCTGATCGGCGCGGTCGGCTACACGGGTCTGCTCATGGGTCCGGTGGCGGTCGGCGCGATTGCGACCGTCAGCACCCTCCGCAGTGGTCTCTGCGCGGTGATCGTGGTGTTCGGTGCGGTGATCGTCGCGGTCGCCCACGGCGCACGCTAAAGGAATTACTCGAAAGAGTGACCAATCCGGACCAACCCGCGCTCCGAATGTTCTGCGACGTCTCCGGTGAGCCAACTGCCGGTGACCATGAACAGAGGAGCAGGACATGTCCCGTCGCACGATCGCCGCGCTCATCGCGGTCGGCGCGCTCGCGCTGTCGGCCTGTGGCAACGGCGATGACGGCAACACCAGCAGCAACAACGGCGCCGGTGAACCCACCGGTGCCATGCCGACCTCGGCGACGCCGGCCGCCGGGATGATGGCCGGGCAGTTCGGCGCCGGCTGTGCGGCCGTGCCGACCGATCCGTCGAACCCGGGAAGCTTCGACGCGATGGCGAAGGTGCCGGTGGCGACCGCGGCCTCCGGGAACCCGTTGCTCAGCGTGCTGGTGGGCGCCGTGAAGAAGGCGAACCTGGTCGACTCGCTGAACAGCGCGCAGGGCGTGACGGTGTTCGCGCCCACCAACGACGCGTTCGCGAAGATCCCGAAGGCCGATCTGGACAAGGTGGTCGCCGACAACGCCACGCTCACCAAGATCCTGACGTACCACGTGGTGCCGGGCAAGCTGTCGCCCGAGCAGCTCGCCGGACCGCACAAGACGCTGCAGGGCGGAACCGTCACGGTGGCCGGCAGCGGAACCGACTTCACCGTCGGCATGTCCGCGAAGGTGGTGTGCGGCAACGTGTCCACCGCCAACGCCACGGTGTACATCATCGACACCGTCCTGATGCCGTCCTGATGACCGTTGTCGAGCCCCGGCCGGTCGTGCACCGGCCGGGGCGGTTGGGCCGGTTCGCGACCGCGGCCGGCCGCGCCGCCGCGATCGGGCTGCCCACCGCCGGCGTGGCGCTGGGGGTGGCCCATGTCGTCGCGGCCGCGCTCGGCCGGCCGCAGACCGCCCCGGTACTCGCCGTCGGGTCGACGGTCATCGACGCGACGCCCCGCCCGCTCAAGGACTTCGCGATCCGCGAGTTCGGCACCCACGACAAGGTGGTGCTGCTGTCCGGCGTCTACCTGCTGCTGGTGCTGTTCGCGGTCGGGCTGGGCGCGGTGGCCGGGCGGCGGCGTGCCGTCGGCTACGCCGGTCTCGCGGTGTTCGTGGGCATCGGGGTCGTGGCCGTGGTCACCCGGCCGGCGTCGACCGGAATCGATGCCCTGCCCACCCTCGTGGGCGGGGTCGTGGCGGCGGTCGCGCTGATCGTCCAGTTGCGGTTTTCGCAAACAACGACCGCAGCGGACGCCGCGCGGCCGCGTCTGCTCAACCGCCGGCAGTTTCTGGTGACGACCGGAGCGGCCGCCGCCGTTGCCGCGTCCGCCGGAGCCGGTGGCGTTGCCCTCGGTCGGACGAACACCCCCGGCTCCCGTTCGCGCGCCGCGGTACGGCTGCCGGCGCCGGCGGATCCGGCGCCGGCACTGCCCGCCGGCGTCCTGACAACCATGCCCGGCGGGTCGGCGTTCGTGACCGCCAACCGCGACTTCTACCGGGTGGACACCGCGCTGACGGTGCCGCAGATCGACGCCAACGCCTGGCGGCTGACCGTGCACGGTGCGGTGGACCGGCCGGCCACGTTCACGTTCGACGACCTGCTGCGCCGACCGATGCGCGAGCGGGACATCACGTTGAACTGTGTGTCCAATGAGGTCGGTGGGCCGTACGTGGGCACGGCGCGCTGGCTCGGCGTCCCGTTGGCGCCGTTGCTGCGCGAGGCCGGCATGCGTGCCGGCGCCGACCAGTTGGTGAGCCGTTCGACCGACGGCATGACCATCGGGACACCACTCGACGCGGTCCTCGACGGCCGCGACGCGATGCTGGTGGTCGGCATGAACGGCGAACCGTTGCCGCTGGAACACGGCTTTCCGGTGCGGTTGCTGGTGCCGGGCCTCTACGGCTACGTCGGCGCCTGCAAGTGGCTCACCGACCTGGAGGTGACGACCTTCGACGCGTTCGACGCGTACTGGGTGCGTCGCGGCTGGGCCGCCCGCGCGCCCGTGAAGACGGCCTCGCGCATCGACACGCCCCGACCGTTGACGACGATCGCGCCCGGACAGGTCCGGATCGCCGGTGTCGCGTGGGCGCAACGCCGGGGGATCAGCGCGGTCGACGTCTCTGTCGACAATGGACAGTGGCAACCGGCGCAGTTGGCCGACGGCCCGTCCCCGGACACGTGGCGGCAATGGGTCCTCCGCTGGGACGCGACGCCGGGGCTGCACACGATCCGGGTCAGGGCAACCGACGGACGCGGCGACACCCAGCCCGAGGCGCGCGCCGGGACCTTCCCCGACGGCGCCACCGGCTGGCACACGATCTCGGTCACCGTGTCCGGCTGATCCGACACCGGTGCGGGAGAATCACAGCAGACCGAGTGCGGCGCCGATGATCCGGCCGATGGTCGGCGCCTGGCCGTCGGCTTTCGCGTCGGTGGCGTTCACCGAGTACACGATCCGTGAACCGCCGTCCCGGGTGGCCGCGATCGCCGCGTTGTATCCGTAGCGGGCACCCGACTTGCCCCAGACGGTACGGCCGTTCGGCAGGATGACCAGCCGGGTCAGTCCGGCGCTGTAGGTCGCCGGGTCGCCCGATTCGAAGTCCAGCACGTCCGGGACCGTGAACATGTCGTCCAGTTGTGCGGCCGGCAGCAGTCGTCCCTGGAACACGGCCTGCGTGAACACGTCCAGGTCCCGCAGGCTGGACACCATGTCGCCGGCGGCCGGGGTGGACGACTGGTTCCAGGCGGTGACGTCGACGAGCCGTCCATCGACAACCTGGTAGCCGTGCGCGTGCGGGCCGTGGATGTGCGGGTCGTTGCCCGGCACCCACGTGTCGCGCAGCCCGAGCGGGTGCACGATCCGCCGATGGATCTCCACGCCGTACGGGTGGCCGGTCACCCGCCGGATCAGGATGGCCGCGACGATGTAGCCCATGTTCGTGTAGTGCTGGGCATCGCCGGGGACGAACTCGCGGTCGTTGGTGAGCGCGAGCCGGACGAGCTGCTCCGGGGTGTACCGGTCGAAGCGGTGCGCGATCTGCCACTCCACGCCGTCGGGCCAGCTGGGGCTGGGAAGGCCGGTGCGGTGGTCGAGCAGATGGCGGACGGTGACTTTCCGGTAGGGCGCCGGCAGTAGCCCCGGCAGGTAGCGGCTCAGCGGCGCGTCGAGGTCCAGGCGTCCCTGCGCCGCGAGTTGGAGTACCACGGTTGCGGTGAATGCCTTGGTCACGCTCCCGATGCGGAACCGTGCGTCGGCTGGAACCTCGGCACCGGAACGGACGTCGGCGACGCCGGAGCATCCGGTCCACGATCGGGTGGGCTGCGCCAACCGGACCTGAGCCGCGGTCGCGGTGGGCAACCCGTTCGGCCCGCGATCCGGCAGCCCGGCGATGGCGTCCCGCAGCGGCGCGAACCATTCGCCTGATGCGGGCGCGGCCGCGACCGACGACGGCCGGACCACGCCGGCCGCCAGCGCCGCGCCGCCGACGACCGCAAGACTCAGGACACTGCGTCGACCCACGATTGTCATGGCCCGAGCCTCGCATCCGGTCGATGCCCGGACATCGGGTCGAACCCCGAATCGAACCCCTAATCGAGCCGGCCCGGGTCAATGCGAGCCGGCGCGCACCAGGCCGCACTCGTAGGCGAAGACGACCGCCTGGACGCGGTCACGCAGGCCCAGTTTGGCCAGGATCCGGCTGACGTAGGTCTTGACGGTGCCGTCGGAGAGGTACAGCCGGCCGGCGATCTCCAGGTTGGACAGTCCCCGGGCGACGAGGCCGAGCACCTCGCGCTCGCGTCCGGTGAGCGTGTCGAGCGCGGCGGTACCGTCCACTGTGGACCCGGAGTCGGCGTAGCGCTCCAGCAGCCGGCGGGTGACGCTCGGCGCCACCACCGCGTCACCGCGCGCCACCACCCGGATGGCCGACAGCAGGTCCGGCGCGAGGGTGTCCTTGAGGAGGAAACCGCTGGCTCCGGCCCGCACGGCGGCGAAGACGTACTCGTCGAGGTCGAACGTCGTCAGGATCAGCACCCGGGTGTGCCGGGCGGTGCCGTCCGAACAGATGCGTCGGGTCGCGTCGACGCCGTCGAGCTTCGGCATGCGCACGTCCATGAGGACGACGTCGGGGCGCAGGTCGAGGGCGATCTCCGCCGCCTGCGCACCGTCGCCGGCCTCCCCGACGACCCGCATGTCGTCGGAGTTCTCCAGGATCATCCGGAAGCCGGTGCGGACCAGGGCCTGGTCGTCGGCCAGCAGCACGTCGATCATGGCCGGTGACCTCGCAGCGGCAGGACCGCCCGGATCGCGAACCCGCTGGACGGTTGCTTTCCGGCCTCGAACGACCCGCCGAGGAGCCGGATCCGCTCCCGCATGCCGCGCAGCCCGTTGCCGCCGCCCTGGGCGCCGTTGAGCCGGATGGGGCCGGTTCCGTCGTCGGTGACCTCGATCCGGACGTTCGTTGCGGTGTAGCCGAGGACGACCTCTGCCCGGGCGTCGGAACCGGCATGCTTCATGGTGTTGGTCAGCGCCTCCTGAACGATCCGGTACACGGACAGGTCCACAGTGGACGGTAACGGTACCGGCTCGCCGACGATGTGCAGCCGCACCGGGGTTCCCGTCTCGCGAACCTGGTCGAGCAGCGCGGGCAGGGCGGCCAGCCCGGGTTGCGGGCGCCACGCGTCGTCGACCTCGTCCACCGTGGCCAGCACCCGGCGCATGTCGGTGAGGGAGTCCCGGCCGGTCTTGACGATGGCCGCCAACGCGGTGCGGGTGTCGGCGGGCCGCTTGTCCAGCGCGGCGGCGGCGCCCTGCGCCTGGATCACCATCACCGACAGGCCGTGCGCCACGACGTCGTGCAGCTCGCGGCTGAGCCGGCTGCGCTCGGCCGCCACCGCCAGCGCGGCCTGCTGGTCGCGCTGGCGCTCCAGGTCGGCGGCCCGGGCGTGCAGTTCGTCGAGGTGGGCCCGCCGGCTGCGGGCGGCCGATCCGATCGCCCACGACGCGATCAGCGTCACCATCAGCGCGGGCAGGTCGTCCCAGGCGATGCCCGAGATGCGCTTCACCTCCGGGCCGGGCTGCGCCGGACGGGGTGGGGGCGCGTCGGGGACCCGGGGGCGGTCCTGATGCTGCGACACCTCCGTCGGCGCGTCGATCCGGCTCACGGCGAACGTGCTGGAACCCGCGGCGACCGCGAGCATGGCGACGAGCGCCGCGGTGGAGACCGTCCACGGATGACGTATCGCCACGGTCGCGAGCAGGATCGGCGCGCTCAGGTCGACGACCGTCAGCGGTACCTGCAGCGCCAGGTGGACGACGACGGCGCCGGTACACAGCACGAGCATCGACAGCGGCCAGCGTCGGCGCATCGCGATGCCGGCGGCGGCGACCAGCGTCGCGGCCCACCACAGCGCCGGCCGGGCGTCCGTCGCGGTGCCGTCGGACGAACCGATCGGGGCGTTCACCAGCACGCAGAGCAGCAGCACCGCGGCCGCGAGCGCCGCGTCCTGGACGTCGGTACGGCGAGCCAGAACGCGGCCGGGACCAGCCTGGTGGTGTTCACTCATGTCGATGGCAGCGTACGGAACCATCGCCACGCGCGAATCCATCGCAAGTCACATCTTCCGTACCTCTCGAGGCAGACGCGGGTAACGCCGGCCCGCCCCCACGGTGATCCCCATGAATGCATCCGAGATCCGACGAATCGGTCGGCGCGCCGCCGTGACGGTGGTCGCGACCGGTCTCGCGGGTAGCCTGCTGGCCGTCGCCGCGCCGTCGGCGTCCGCCGGCCAGACCGTGCCGCTGGTCGCCTGGCGGAGCTGTCCCGCCTACTCCGAACAGACCCTGGAGCTGCTGGCGCCCCCGGACAAGCAGCCACAACTCAGAGAACTGCTGGGGCGGCTGGAGTGCGGCACCGTCAGCGTTCCGCTCGACTACCGCCACCCGCACGGCCGGCAGATCACCGTCGCCCTCACCCGGCTGAAGGCGCGTGACCAGGCGCACCGGCTGGGCAGTATGGCCCTGAATCCGGGTGGGCCCGGTGGCAGCGGCTACCTGATGCCGGTGGACGTCCTGGTCCGCGGCGACGCGACGGCCGGGCTGAACGAGCGGTACGACCTGATCGGCTTCGACCCGCGCGGCGTCGGCTACAGCACCAAGGTGAACTGCACGCCGGGCGACCAACCCGACCAGCCCCCGCCCGGACCGGTGACCGAGGACTACGCCCGCCGGATCTACGACGCGCAGGTCGCGGCCCTCGCCGCGTGCGGGCGGTCCGATCCGGCGTTCCTGGGCCAGCTCACCACCGCCAACGTCGCCCGGGACCTCGACCGGATCAGGGCCGGGCTCGGCGAGTCACGGCTCAACTTCCTCGGCATCTCCTGGGGCACCTGGCTCGGCGTCGTCTACCGCACCCTGTTCCCGCACCAGGTCGGCCGCATGTTCCTGGACAGCGTCGCCATTCCACGGTTCTCCATTCCAGCCTTCCAGCAGGGACGCATCGAAGCGGCCGAACGCAACGCCGGTCGCCTGACGGCCTGGCTGGCCGAGCACGACGACACCTACGGGCTGGGCGGCACCGCCGCCGACGTACGCGCCGCGATCATCGCGCTCCGCGCCGACTACGACGCGAACCCACGCCGGTTCACCGACCTGCCGATGCCCCTCGACGGGAGTCTCATCGCGACGGCCGCGGCGCAGAACGCGCCGGTGTGGCCGCTCGTCGGCCGGATACTGGCGGAGTTGCGGGACGCGACCGGCCCGACCGCGCCGCCGACGGTCAAGGAGGTTCTGGGCGGACCCGACGAGCCACCGTCGACGCCACCGGCGGACGCGCCCGAGCGGTCGAACCGGACCATGAACAAGGCCGCGTTCTGCAACGAGGACCCGAGCCGGTCCGACTTCGCCACCGCCTGGGCCGCGTACCAGCAGAACCTCGCGCGGAACCCGATGACGGGACGGACCCTCGACTTCTCCGCCGGATGCGCCGGCTGGCCACTGCCCGTGCAGGCGTTCCGGATCAGGCCCGGCGGCGGCTCGCTGGTGTTGTCCGGACACCCGTGGGAGACGCCGTCACCGTACGAGTGGACGCTGCAGACGCGGGCCATCGTGGGCGGCACGCTGTACACAGTGGACGATGACGTGCACGGCTCCGCGCTGATGGAATGCACCGCCGACGTCATCGGCTTCTTCGACACCGGTCGCATCGACGGTGGCTGCCCCGGTGTGCCCGTGCCAGCCAGCGTGCCAACCGGACCGGCCGCCACGGCACAGTTCAGCCGTATCTGAAAGGGAAACCGCCGGGGGTCGGGCTCGCCCGGCCCCCGGTTCGGTACTGCCCCCGTGCTGTATTCGTGCTGTCTCCGGTGCTGTATCCGCGCTGGCGGCACGCAACCGGGACGACAGTATGGTCCTGAATGCTGTCCGCGCTGCACACCCGTGGCGATCGCGGACCCGGAGGACCACATGGGCAAACTGCACCCTGCACGGATCGTTCTGGTCGTGGCTCTGGTGCTGGCGCCGCTCGCGCCCCCGTGGACGCCGGTACCGGATCGGGCGAAGGCCCTCCCCGCGATCGCCGAGGCCGCCGACAGCGGCACCGCGCTGGTGGCCGCGCGCCGGCAGGGTACGAACGTCACCGTCACCGGGATGACCGACGAAACCCGGCTGGTGCAGGCGATGCCGGACGGCAACCTGTCGGCCGAACTGACGATGCGACCGGTCCGCGCGAAGCGTGGTGACCGGTGGGTGCCGGTCGACACGACGCTGGTCCGCCGCGCCGACGGTTCCGTCGCACCACGGTCGGCGACGGTGGACGTCGCGTTCTCCGGTGGTGGCGACCGCCAGCCGTTGGTGGCGGTCGGGGTGCCGACGGGGGCGTTCGCGCTGACGTGGCCGGGGTCGTTGCCCGCGCCGCGGCTGTCGGGTTCGGCGGCGACGTACCCGGACGTGCTTCCCGGCGTCGATCTGGTGCTGCGGGCCGAGCCCGACGGCTACGTCAAGCAGTTCGTGGTCAAGGACGCGGCGGCCGCGAAGCAGCAGGCGTTGGCCGGTATCAGTCTCGGGCTGCGGACCGAGGGGATCGCGGTACAGGTCAATTCCGACGGCACGACCGAGATGCGCGACCGCGGCGGCAGGGTCGTGCTCACCGGGCCGCCGTCGACGATGTGGGACCGGGCCGACCCGGTCACCCACGCCGCGGGGGAGGGCTCGCGGCAGGCCCGCGTCGGGGTCCGGGTGGAGCGGGACACGGTGACGCTGGTGCCGGATCAGGCGCTGCTGCGGGACCCGGCGACCCGGTTCCCGGTGGTGGTGGATCCGAGCGCGCACACCCCGTACCGCCATGCCTGGGCGAAGGTGTTCTCCGGATACCCCAACGACACGTACTGGAACGGCGGACAGGACGGCAACCTGGGCAAGGTCGGCCAGTGCCCGCGCGACTTCCCCGACTCGGACTGCAGAGGCATCGCCGCGGCCCGCACGTACTACATGTTCGACACCAGTTTTCTCGTCAATCGCAACGTGATCAAGGCCGACTTCCTCATCACGGCCACCAACGGCACCATGTGCGACGACCGCTCGCAGACGCTGTTCCTCGTGCACAGCGACATCAACGGCGCAATGACCTGGAACAACCAGCCGGGAAGCACGGCACTCTCACACGCACCCGTCAGCGGGTGCGGCAACCGCGGTGCGGGCTGGCCCACCAACGGGAACATCAACCACGGCGGCATGACCAGCTACATGCTGGGCGGAGACGAGGGCACCTCCTACGAGTCGCAGAAGGCGTGGCGTCGCTACGACTCCAACTCCGCCCGCGTGTACATCGAGTTCAACGCCACTCCGAACATGGCCGACGCGGTGGCCATCTACCCGCCGCTGCCGGCGCCGTGCCGCTGGTGCGCCAACGTTCCGTTCGTCAGCAACCGGGTCGTCCAGCTCAAGGCACAGCACTCGGACGCCGACAACGACCAGTTGCGGGCCGACTGGGCGATCACCGACGGCCGCGGCCGGCGGGAGATCTTCTCGGAGAACTGGCTCAACAGCGGAAGCTGGCACGAGTACAGCCTCGATCTGGCCGACTTTCACGACCAGACCGTCTCCTGGGCGGCCCGTGCGACCGACCCGGCCGGCGCGGGCGCCGAGTGGCGGGCCGGCCCCGGGCCGTTCCGGGTCGACCGGGTCGGCGTGACGGTCGCACCGGGCGTCAGCGGTGTCACCTACCCCCAGGACAACCGCTGGCACGGCGGTGTCGACGTGCCCGGCTCGTTCACCTTCACCGCCAACGGCGTCGCGGACATCGACCACTACATCTTCAGCTGGACCGACCCGCCGGACGACACACCGACGACGAGCGTGGCGGCCGACCGGCTCGGCGGCAACGCCACCGTCACCCTGCTGCCGCCGGGTGACGGGCCCCGCACCCTGTACGTGCAGAGCGTCGACCGGGCCGGCCACCGCAGCCCCGTCACCTATCACCGTTTCTACGTCCGGGCCGGCAGCGGACCGCTGGCGCAGTGGTCGTTCGAGGGCAACACCACCGACACCGCGTTCCTCGGGTGGCGCAACGGCACGCTGGAGGGCTCCGCGAGCTACACCGACGGTGCGGTCGGCACCGGGCTGGCGCTCGACGGTGTGTCCGGCATGATGACGGCTCCGGGCGAGGTGCCCGCCGCCGGAAGCTACTCGGTCTCGGCGTGGGTGTACCTCGACCGGCTGGACAAGCCGACGGCCACGGTGGTGAGCCAGAGCGGCAACGAGATCTGCGCGTTCTGCCTGCAGTACCAGAACACGACGGCCTTCCAGGGTTGGGTGTTCACCGCGCCGCAGTCCGATTCGGCCACGCCCGCCGGCTACGACTTCGTCCGGTCGAGCCGGCCGCCGACGGAACGCGTGTGGACGCAGCTGACCGCCACCTACGACGCCGGGCTGCGCCGCATGCAGTTGTTCGTCGACGGTGAACTCGCCGGCTCCAAGGTCCGGCCGGGTGCGTGGTCCACGACCAACCCGCTGCGGATCGGTCACCACCGCATGAAGAACGCGCAGGGCGTCGCGCAGAACAGCGAGTTCTTCCCGGGCCGGATCGACGAGCTGAAACTGTACGACCGGGCGCTGAGCGAAAGCGAGGTCCGTGCCTCGATCACGAGGGACAACGTCCAGGTAGGACAGTGGAGCTTCGACGACCCGTCGACCAGCCGTACCGCGTCGAACTCGGTGCCCGGCGGGCAGGCGATGGTGCTCAACGGCAATGCGCGGATCGACGCCGCGGGCGAGGTGAAATCGGCGCTCAAGCTCTCCGGCGCCGACGACTACGCCGTCACGTCCGACCGCGTGGTGCGCACCGACCGGAGCTTCACCATCGCCGCCTGGCTGCGCATCGAGCAGGCGCCGGCGGCGGGTGCGGCGGCCACCGCCGTGTCCCAGGACGCCAGCGTCAACAGCGGCTTCATGTTGAACTTCCGCAACGTCGACGGCGGTCAGTGGGAACTGGTGATGCCGGCGCGGAACGTGGCCGGCGCGCCGGAACCAGCGTCCGTGGTGCGTAGCGGCGGGTCGACGGCTGCGGTCAACACGTCGGCGCACGTCGCGATCGTCTACGACGCACCGACGAAGAAGATACGGATCTACGTCGACGGCTGGCTCAAGGGCGAGACGGTCCGCACGGACGGCTTCGACGCCGTCGGGCCGCTGATCGTGGGCCGGGGCCGGCTGGAGGGCGCCGTGGTGAACCCGTGGCCCGGGAAGGTGGACGAGCTGCGGGCCTACAGCCGGGCGGTCACGCAGGAGGAGTTGCAGGGCATCGTCGGGCGCGACGGCGGCGCCGCCGGGCAGTGGGCGTTCGACGGCAACCTGCAGGCGACCCCGCCGGGCGCGAAGCACGGGACGGCCGGCGGCTCGGCCGTGGAGTACACCGGCGGTCAGTCGGTGGACCCGAGCGCGACCGACCTGGCGCTGCGGCTGAACGGAACCTCCAACTACGTCACCACGGATCGGGTCGTCAATCCCGGCCGGAACTTCTCCGTGGCGGCCTGGGTCCGGCTGGACAAGGTCGGCGGCACTCCGGCCGTGGTGTCGCAGGACCGCAGCAACGTCAGCGGTTTCCAGCTGCACGCGACGTCGGACGGCAAGTGGGCGTTCGCCGTGGGCGGTGACGAGGCGACCGGCGCGGTGTCCCGGGTGACCGGACCCGCCGTCCAGATAGGACAGTGGACGCACCTCGTCGGTGTCTACGACGCCGCGGGCCGGCAGGCGCACCTGTACGTCAACGGGGTCATCGCCGGCACGGTGGGCAACGTCACCGGTTATGACAAGGACGCGGCCCGGTTCGTCATCGGCGCGGCGCAGCGCAGCGGCCAGCGGGTCGACTACTTCCCCGGCGCGATCGACGACGTGGCGGCCTACGTGCGGCCGTTGTTCGCCGACGAGATCAAGGTGATGGCCGGTCGCGACGTCAACCTGGTGCACCACTGGAAGATGGACGAGCCGAGCGGGCGCAACCTCAGCGACGCGGTCGGCACCACCCGGACCGCCACGCTGGCCGGCGGCACCACGTTCACGGCGGGCCGGGTCGGCAACGGCGTGCAGTTCGACGGCCGGGACGGCCAGGCGGCGACGACCGGGATCGACGTTCGCACCGACCGGGCCTTCACGATCGCGACCTGGGTCAAGCTGCCGTCCACGCGGACCGGCAAGACGGTCGCGGTCAGCGTCGACGGCACCAGCGGCAGCAAGTTCCGCCTCGGTCACCTGATCGACAACGACATGTACCCGAACGGCGCCTGGTACTTCGAGATGCCCGAAAGCGACGCAGCCGACGCCGTGGTGACCAGGGCGGCGGTGGCGACCGAGGAACCCGACCTCGACGGGTGGGTGCACCTGACCGGCGTCTACGACCCGGCGGCCAAGATGCTGTGGCTGTACGTCAACGGAATGCGGTACGACGAAGGGGTCCTCAACAACCCCTGGCCGTCGTCGGGTGGCGTGGCGATCGGTCGTGGCAAGCTCGCCGGCCAGCCGGCGCAGTTCTGGAACAGCGCGATCGACGACGTCCGGCTCTACACCGGCGCGTTCGACAAGAACCGCATCAAGGCGCTGTACGACAGCTACCCGGCCGAGATCGGCTCACCGTCGCTGCCGACCGCGAACGTCGGGCGGTGGACGTTCAACGAGAACACCGGCACGACGGCGGCCGACACGAGCGGACGCGGTCTGACCGCGACGATGGCCGGTGGTGCCGAGTGGACCGGCGGTCGCTCCGGCCCGGCCGGCTGGTTCAACGGCACGTCCAGCTACGCCGAGACGGCGGGCCCGGTCATCGACACGACGCAGAGCTTCTCCGCGGCCGCGTGGGTCTACCTCGACCGCGAGGAGACGACCGACCGCACGATCCTCGGCCAGGACGGCAACCAGGTCAGCCTGGTGAAGCTGCAGTACCGGGCGCAGTGGAAGAAGTGGGCCGTGGTCGTCGCCGGCGGCGACGAGAACGCCAAGGCCGACTCGGTGGTGCTGCTGTCGACGGAGTCCGCGCCGGTCTGGGAGTGGACGCATCTCGCGATCGTGTACGACGCCACGCTGAGACAGGTCCGGCTCTACGTCAACGGCGTGCTCTCGGCCGCGCAGGTCGGTGTGGTCGTGCCCGACGCGAAGGGCAGGTTCGCCATCGGACGGGCCAGGTACAACGGCGCCAACACCGGGTTCTTCCCGCGGGGCATCGACGACGTGCGGGTGTTCGGCAAGCCGCTCAGTGGCGGTGAGGTGCGCCGCGTCCACGACGACGTCGGGCCGGCGGCGAACGTTTACTACCGGTTCGACGACAACAACACCAACGACTCGACGTGGCGCAAGAACCACGCCACCGTCACCGGTGGCGTCACGTACGGGCCCGGAGTCACGGGACCGGCGCTGCGGCTCGACGGGAGCGGATACGCCGAGTCGCCGTACCGCGGTGTGCTGATGCGGGACAGCTTCACCGTCTCGGCGTGGGCCTATCCGACCCGGTCGGACCGGGTCATGACGATTCTGAGCCAGGACGGCGACCGCAACAGCGGCATCGTGCTGCAGTACCGCCCGGGGGTGAACCGCTGGGTCTTCGGGCAGGCCGCGAGCGACGCCGACGGCGCGCCGATGGTGTACGTGGCGTCGCTGAAACAACCGGCGCTCGAACGGTGGACGCACGTCTCCGGCGTGTACGACTACCCGGCCCGGCAGTTGCGGCTCTACGTCGACGGCCAGCTCGTCGGCGTCCGCAACGACACGGTGCTGTGGCAGGCCACCGGCAAACTGGCACTGGGCCGGTCCCGGGAGAACGGCGCCGTCGCCGGCACGTTCCTCGGCGCCCTCGACGAGATCCAGGCCGACGCGGGCGTGGTCAGTGACGAGGGCCTCGCGGCGCGCGCCGGCTGGCCCGCACCGGTGGCCGGACAGCTCGGCGCGTACGTCAACATGGACGGCGACCGCTACACGGGATCGACCGGCACCGCGCCCCGCGACGGGTACCGCTTCTCCGCCACGTTCGGCCTTCCCGCGGCGGCGGGTCCGAACACCGCGATGCTGTACGGCTGCCGCGACGGCGGCGACGGGTTCGTCGCCCGCGACGCCGCGTGCGGCGGCAAGACGGCACTCGGGGCGATCGGCCTGGTCTACACCGTCCGACCCACCAACCTGCCGACCGTCCCGCTCTACACGTGCGCCACGGCGACAGACCGGTTCGAGTCCCTGACCGCCGGATGTGACGGTGCCGGGGTGACCGGTACGGTGCTCGGCTTCACGGTCGCCTACGGCCTGCTCGCGCGCTACCGGGTGCCGGGATACGACCACCACACCACGGTTCAGGGCACCCCGCCCGGCTACCTGCTGGACGGTCCCGCGCACGGGTACCTCGACCTGACGCAGTCGCCCGGCACGGTCCCGCTGTGGTCCTGCCGCGAGGCCACCGACCGGTTCCTGTCCACCGACGCGACGTGCGAGGGCAAGACGGCCGTCGGCGTGATCGGGTTCATCTCGTCGGCGCCGGTCGTCGGAGCCACGAGCGGGCCGCTGTACCGATGCAGCCAGAACGGACAGCGCCTCACGAGCATGCGGTCGGACTGTGACGGGCTCACGGTCGACCGTCAACTCGGCTACATCCGCCTCGACCCGCCCACCACCACCGCGGAGTTCAGCGCATGAAGATGCCCCGCCGCCGTCTCGCGGCCGTCCTGCCCCTGGTGTTGATCGCGTCCTCGATCGGGGCGTTGTCGCTGCCCCGTCGCGCGTCGGCGGTGGAGCCGTCGGTGCCGCTGGAAAGCGTGGCCTCGACGCCGGTGACGCAGCAGCCGATGCTGCCGCGGTCGGCGTCCGACCAGGCGACGACGAGCGCGTTGCGCGGGAACCAGCCGGCGGGAGGCGCGCCGTTACCGGGCGCCGGTACGGCGACGGCGAGTCCGTTGGCGCCGTCGGCGGGATGGCAGGTGTCCGGGCACACCGGGTCGTTCCAGTGGTCGTACCCGTTGCGGGTGCCGCCGGTGCCGGGCGGGCTGGCGCCGCAACTGGCGTTGAGCTACTCGTCGGCGAGCGTCGACGGCCGCACGAGCGCGACGAACAACCAGCCCTCGTGGGTCGGCGACGGATGGGACCTGTCGGTCGGGTTTATCGAGCGCAGCTACGGCGTCTGCGCGCAGGACACGACGGGCGGGGCGGCGCCCCGGACCGGAGATCTGTGCTGGCGCAGCGACAACGCGACGTTGGCGTTGCCCGGTGCCGGCGGCCAACTGGTCTTCGAGACGGGCAACCTGTGGCGGCTGCAGAACGACGACGGCAGCCGGATCGAACGGCTCGGCAACGGCGGCAACGGCGACGACAACGGTGAGTTCTGGAAGGTCACCACCGTCGACGGCATGCAGTACTTCTTCGGGTCGCGGCCGGACGCCGCCTCGACGTGGACCGTGCCGGTGTTCGGCGACGACGCGAACGAGCCGTGCAACCGGCCGGGCAACTTCGGCGGATCGTGGTGCCAGCAGGCGTGGCGGTGGAACCTGGACAGGGTCGTCGACGCTCGGGGCAACACGATCGTCTACGACTACACGGCCGAGTCGAACCGGTACGGGCTGAACCAGTTGCCGGCCGGGGTGGACTACATCCGCGGGGGTGTGCTGAAGACCGCCTCGTACGGGATGCAGTCGGGTGAGGCGGCCACGGCGCGGGTGGAGTTCGTGCCGGCCGACCGGTGCGTGCCGGGCAGCGACTGCCTGCAGAAGAAGGAGAACTGGCCGAACTGGCCGGACGTGCCGTGGGAGAACCACTGCGACGGCACCTGCGCCGACCGGCACTCGCCGACGTTCTGGTCGACGAAGCGGTTGGCCGCGGTGAAGACGCACGTGGCCACCGGCGGCGCCTTCAAACAGGTGGACTCGTGGGAGCTGACCCACCAGTTCCCGAACCCCGGCGACGGCGAGAAGGCCGCGCTGTGGCTGCAGAGCATCGTCCACAAGGGACACGTCGGCGGCGAGATCACCCTGCCGGCGGTGACGTTCGAGGGCGAGCGCCGGCCGAACCGGGTGTACGTGACGGACGGGTACGCGCCGTTGAACCGGTTCCGGGTCAGTGCGGTGGTGTCGGAGTCCGGCGGCGTGGTCGACGTCGAGTACAAGCGCGAGGACTGCACCGCGACCGACAAGCCGGCGCAGGAGCACGAGAACACGCGCCGCTGCTTCCCGGTGTGGTGGGCCAAGGACGACCAGACCGAGCGCAAGGACTGGTTCCACAAGCACGTCGTCGACGCGGTGACGCAGACCGACCGGATCGGGCCCGACCTGGAACAGGTCGACCAGTTCGTGCGGTACGAGTACTCGGATCCGGCCTGGCACTACGACACGTCGGAGTTCACGGCGGAGAACCGGCGGACGTGGAACGAGTTCCGCGGCTTCGCCAAGGTGGTGATCCGCAACGGCAAGACCGACGACGTCTACGGCAAGGTGACCAGCGTCGAGGAGCGCTACCACCAGGGCATGGACGGCGACGTGCTGCCCGGCAACGGCCGGCGGACCCGGACGGTCAACGACGGGGTGAACCCGGAGCGGGCCGACCACGACGCACTGGCCGGCTTCCCGTTCTTCACCGCGACCCGCTTCGGCGACACGGACCGGGTCGTCACCAAGGCGGTGTCGGTGCCGAAGCTCGGCGACGTGCGGGCCCGCCGGGAGGTGACTCGGCCCAACCTGCCGAGTTTCTGGTACGAGGCGCGGTTCGTGCGCACCGACACGGTACGGACGTTCACGGCGCTGGACGGCGGCCGGTGGCGGGAGACGAAGGTCGTCCACGACTACACCGACCGCGGAATCGTGGTCAAGACCGACGACCTCGGCGACATGAGCACGTCCGACGACGACCGGTGCACGGAACTGACGTTCCGCCCGAACACGGACGTGTGGCTGCTGAACGCGGCCGCCCGGACCCGGACGGTCGGGGTGAGCTGCGGCGGCCGGCCGACGCTGCCCGACGACCTGATCAGCGACACGCGGGTGCGGTTCGACGGCAACACCGGGTTCGACCAGCCGCCGACCCGGGGCGACGTGGTACAGACACAGGTCGCCCGGGACCACCAGCCGGGCAGGGAACCGGTGTACGTGACGGCGAGTTCGGCCGTCTACGACCGGTACGGCCGGGCGGAGTCGACCACCGACGGGCTCAACCGCACGTCGACCGTGGCGTTCACCCCGGCGACGGGTGGCCCGGTGACGCAGACCGTGGCCAGAAACGCCCTGGGCCACGCGATCACCACGACCCTGGAGCCGGCGTGGGGCCTGCCGCGGACGGTGACCGACGCCAACGAGCGGACGACCGAGACCGCCTACGACCCGCTCGGCCGCGTCTCCGCGACCTGGGCGCCCAACCGCACCCGCAGCAGCGGCGCGACGGCCAACTACACGTACGCGTACGCGATCAACAAGGACGCGCCGTCGGTGGTGACGACGACGGTGCTGGGCCCGAACGGCAATCCGGTGACGTCGAAGGTGTTGTACGACGGCCTGTTGCGGGCGCGGCAGACCCAGCAGCCGGCGGCCGGTGGCGGCCGGCTCATCGTCGACACCAGCTTCGACAGCCAGGGCCGCCAGTACCGGGTGACCGAGCCGTACTACCAGTCGAACCCGGTCGACGACAGGATCTGGGTCGCCGCCGACGCCGCGATCCCCGGCATCACGCTCACCACCTACGACGAGGTGGGCCGGGTCTCGAAGACCGAGTTCATGGTCGCCGACCAGCCGGTGCAGACCACGACGATCACGTACACCGGCGACCGTGTCCAGGTCGTCCCGCCGGCCGGCGCGCCACCGACGACCTCGGTCCTCGACGCCCACGGCCGGACCGTGGAACTGCTCCAGGGTGGCGAGAGCACCCGATACACCTACACGAAGGCCGGCGAGCTGGCGTCGGTCACCGACCCCGCGAACAACACCTGGCGGTACCACTACGACCTGCTGGGTCAGCTGATCCGTACCGAGGACGTCGACGCCGGCGTCACCACGATGCGGTACGACGCCGCGGGCCAGCTGACGGGCACGACCGACGGCCGCGGCGTCAGCCTGCTGTACGGCTACGACGCGCTGGGCCGGCGCACCAGCGTCACCAAGGACGCCACGCCGCTGGCCGCCTGGACCTACGACACGGCCGACAAGGGCATCGGGATGCCGGCCACCGCCACCCAGTACGTCGACGGCGCCGCGTGGGCCACCAAGGTCGGCAGCTACAACTCCCTGTACCTGCCGAACAGCGTGCACCTCGACGTCCCCGAGACGGTGCTCGCGCAGACCCTGGGCAACAAGCGCTACACGACGACCTACGAGTACAACGTCGACGGCAGCCTCAAGGCCGAGGTGATGCCCGCGGTCGGCGACGCGACGTCGGGCCTGAAGAGCGAACGGGTCACCCGCACCTACGACGACAGCGGCCGTCCCCTGACGCTGTACGGCGCGCTGAACGGCACCACGTACGACTACGTGACCGCGACCCAGTACACGCGGTACGGCGAGACCCATCGCGTGCAACTGGGCGAGGAGGGCCGGCGGGTCTGGCTGTCGAACTACCGCGAGCGCGGCACCCGACGGCTGATCCGGCAGGTGGTCGACGCGGAGGTGCCGGCGCCGCAACAGGCCGACGTCGCCTACACCTACGACCCGGCCGGCAACATCACCTCGATCAGGACCGCGACACCGAACGATGTCGACCTGCAGTGCTTCCGGTACGACCAGCACCGCAGGATCGCCGACGCCTGGACGCCGGCGGCCGACTGCGCGACCTCGCCGGCCGTGGCGTCCCTCGGCGGCCCGGCCCGGTACTGGAACAGCTACTCCTACGATCCGGCCGGAAACCGCACCGGCGACGTGCAGCACGGCCCGACCGCCGACACCACCCGCCGCTACACCTACCAGGGCACGACACACCGGCTCCAGTCGGTCACCACGACCGGCCCGACCAACCCGGGCCGCAGCGACTTCGCCTACGACGCGTCCGGCAACACCACGACCCGCCCGGGCCAGACCCTCGACTGGACGCCGCAGGGCCGCCTCGACACGGTCACCGAGGGCGCGCGGGCCACCCGGTACGTGTACAGCGCCGACCAGAACCGGTTGCTGCGCAACGACCCGACCGGCGTCACCCTGTATCTGGGCGCACAGGAGGTCCGCCTGGACAAGGGAACCGGCGCCATCAAGGCGACCCGGTACTACAGCCACGGCGGTGCCGCGGTGGCCGTCCGGACCGGTGGCGGCGGGTCCGACGGTTCGTGGACGTGGCTGGCGGGCGACCACCAGAACACGACCACCCTGACGATCGACGCGAACACGATGGCGGTGAACCGGCGCCGGTTCGACCCGTTCGGCGGACCCCGCGGCACGCAGGTGCCGTTCGCGACCGACAAGGGCTTCGTCGGCGGCACCACCGACCCCTCGACCGGGCTGACCCACCTCGGCGCCCGCGAGTACGACCCCGCCCTCGGCCGGTTCGTCTCCACCGACCCGATCCTGTTGCCGGGCGATCCGCAGCAGCTCAACGGTTACGGCTACGCCAACAACAGCCCGATCACCTTCTCCGACCCGAGCGGCCTGGTCCGCACCAACTGCCCCGACGGCGAATGCCGCGGCGGCGGCTGGGACAAGGGCAAGAGCCCGGCCTCGACCTACGGCGGCTCGACGGGCAGCGTCATCAACAACGGCAACGGCTCCCGCTGCCCGGACGGCGCGGCCACCTGCCGCTCGGTGGGGGCGACGCAGAGCGTCAGCAAGACCGGAATCAAGGTCAAGAAGACCACACACGGCAACTACCTGAACGGGTTGCGGCTCCCGGCGTCGGTCAGCGACGTCGACGCCCTCGTCGCCGGCATGGACGACTTCGCCGGCGCGGGCTACTTCTCGGACAAACCCGAGAACTACCACACCGACGACGAGCGGCGTGGCCGGTTCCGCGACACGCTGTGGGCGCTGATCGGTGCCTGCGAGCGCTCGGCGCAGTACGCCTGCAACCGGAAGACCTACGAATGGGCGCAGGCACAGCAGGACCGCCTCATGCGTACGGAGCTGGAGACCGCGGAGGAGGCCGCCGGCTACGTCCCCGGCGGGTTGGGCGGCGGCCGCCGCGGCGCCGGAAAGTCCACCGCCCGCAGCGGATGCAACGGCAGAAGCTTCGAGCCCGGCACGAAGGTTCTGCTCGCCAACGGGAAAACCAAACGGATCCGGGACCTCAAGCCCGGCGACACGGTGCTCGCCACCGATCCCGTCACCGGCCGGACGGCCGCCCGTCGCGTGGTGCAGGTGCACGTGAACGACGATGTCGATCTCGTTGATCTGCGGGTCCGCGAGGCGGACGGAAGCATCGAGACGATTCACACGACGGACAACCACCCGTTCTGGCTCGCCGCCCGCGGCGCCTGGGTGGACGGCGGGCACCTCCGTCCGGGTGACGTGCTGAGCGGCCCCGGCGGTGGAACGGCGGAGGTCGTCGACGTCTCGGCCTACCGCAGCGAGAAGCTCATGTTCGACCTCACGGTCGACGACATCCACACGTACTACGTGGTCGCCGGCGACACCCCGGTACTGGTGCACAACTGTGGATCCGATGATCTGGTGCACGTCTACCGGGCCCCACGAGCGGGCAATGGTCAAGATGAGCTTGCCAACGGGCTGAATCCGACACGGCACACAGGGGGCAACCGCAATGCCTACATCGGGACGGAAGACGTCGCGAAAAAGTGGGCTGACTATAGTGTGCGCGGGTACGAGGACGGATATATCAAGTTCACGTTCAGGCGCTCCGAGTTCGAAGAGCACTTCGGTCCGGGACTGAGATATGAGGGCGGTCCCGGGTTGGAGTGGGAGATTCCGTATGGAAAGATTGATCTCTTCAATCAGTTGACACGATCGCGAGAGTGGCATTGGGCTCCGTATTAGGAACCGAAGACATCCACGACATGCCGCCGTCGCAGTGGGGTGTTCTGGACCCGGAACTGGTCGGAACTGTCGTCGAGGTGCGGATCCTGTGTGTCCACCCGTTCGGGGTCGGTGTTCACCTGACTGCCCAAGGTGCCTACGGACACGTCAACGCACCTCGTGTGACGGATGACCGATTCACGGTCGACGAGGCCTCACGTCACATCGGTGAGGTCCGGAGAGGCCTTGTCCTTGCTGCGGAACCGGGCAGGCAGCCCACTCTCACGATCCGTCCCTCAGAGGTTCCGGACCGCAGCGATCCGCATGGTCAGATCATCTGAACCGACGAGGCGGTCCGACGGGAAGGTCGTCAGCCGGGTTTGACGGCACCGGCCAGGACGTCGGCCGTCCGGTCGATCATGTCCTTGGCCTCCGCGCTCGCCAGTGGGTTCGAGCGCAGCTTGCCGGTGTACGGGGGGAGGACGTCGTTGCCCTGCGCGGAGATGTCGACGATCACGTTGCCGCGGCGGATGACGACCGTACCGTTGCCGAGGGTCAGGCCGGCGATCTCGGCGCTGCCGTAGAAGTAGTACGCCTCGTCGTAGTTGCGGTCCTGTTGTTGCGTACCGATCTGGCGGACCTCACCGGTCTCGCCGATGGTGACGTTGACGCCCCGCCCACGCGCCGTGTCGCTGCGTTTCTTGGTGTCGAAACGGGTCTTCGCACCCGGGACGTCGTCCCATGCCTCGTACTCGACGCCGATCGAGCGGCTCTTGTACTTGTCGCCGGTGTCCAGCTCCCACGTGCAGCCGAGAAGGCTGCTGCCGGTCCGCCGGTTCTTGACGACCTTCAGCGTCGCGGCGACGTCGGCGGGCAGGACGGCGCAGGCGTCGGTCGGGGTGGCGAACCTGGAGATGGGGGAGTCCGGCGCGGACGCGGACGGTGTGCCTTCGGCCGGGTCGGCCGCCTTTCCGGCCGGCTCGGTCGACCCACCGCACGCGGTGACGACGACCGTGGACAGGACGACGACGGCCGGACGGATCCATCGGTGCATGGTTCTGACTCCTGAACGTGGTCAGCCGAGCAGGCTGAGGACTTCCCCGGCGATGCCGAGGACGGTCGGCTGAAGTTGGTCCTCGGCGACCGCGCTGGTCACCAGTTGCAGGCCGCGGGGTTTCGACGGATCCGAACGCAGATCGGCGCCGCTGAACGAGATGGACACGTAGGCGTTGCTCGACCGGATGATCAGGTCGACCGATCCGCCCTCGCCCAGGCTCGACGTCTCCACCGCGAAGAAGTAGGCCGCCTCGTCGCCAAGACCGGCCGGTGCGTCGCTGCGTTTGACCTGCCGCTCGGGGTCGGTCCGCAGCTTCTCCTTCTTGAGTTCGTAGATCCCCGTGGCGACCTGGACGGACTTCGGGAACGCCGGGTCTATCACCGAGTACGTGACCGACAGGGTGAACATGTTGGGCCGTCCGTTCGGGCCCTTCGCGGGATTGTCGACGCTCCAGGAACACCTCAGCACGGTGTAGTCGACGAGCGTGCCGGTCGCTGGGTCCGAATCCATGCCGGGCAGCGAGTTCTTCGACGGCTGCTGGAGTTTGAACTTCTGCGCGGTGGCCGGCGTGACGCCCGCGCACTGGTCGGCCGGTGGGGAGAATCTGCCCGCCGGCCCGACCAACTGGCTCGGTGACGATGCGGCGCCCGGTGTCGCGTCGTCTCCCGAGCGGGGAAGGGCACCGCATCCGGCCGCGCCGAGGAGGAGCCCGGCGAGCACGAGCCCACACACCGACGAACGGCGTTTCCGTGTCATGTGCCCGGTTCAGCCGACGAACGTGGTGATGCCGTCGATGGCCTGCTTCAGCGTCGGCAGGAGCGGCTTGGCGTCGGCCGACGTGGAGTTGACCATCACCAGGACGCTGTCGTTGCCGATCCGTTTCGCGGCCACCAGCGCCAGCTTGAAGTTGCTTCCCGGCGTCTCGTAGTAGTACGCGACGTCGCCGATGCCCTGTGCCTGGGTCACCTTCCGCTTCTTCGCGGTGGTGGCCGCGGCGTCCCGCTCCTGGCCGCCGGCACCGGGCATGAATGCCACCACCAGGCCCGCGACGGTGTCGGTCCGGACGTTGATGAGGGCGCTGTGGGTCGTTCGGACGCTGTCCTTCTTCGGCGGTGCCGGGTCGCACGACATCGTGGCGAGCTTGTTGGCCGGCACGGCGAGCGCCTCGCCGATCGCCTTCGGATCGACCAGCGCGCAGATGTCGAACGTGCCGTCGCCCTTCGCGGTGGGCGTGGTCGTCGGCGTGGCGGTCGCTCCGGTGTCCTGCTGGCCGACGTGCGTACCGGACGACGAGCGTTTGCTGCCACCACGTCGCTTGGATCCGCATCCGACGACGACGAGCGTCACGACCAGTGCCACGGCCATCCACAGCTTGGCGTTGTTTCGGGTATCCACAATCCTCTGCTTTCGCGTAGGTCGCCGGCAGCGTGTCCACGGCAGCGTGTCCGGTGCTCAACCTGAGGCACGCTACGGTGGCCCGCTTTCATATCGCTGACGTGCCGCTCGGCGCTCCCACCCGCGCATACGCCGGTCGGTGCATGCGGCACGACAGGGCGGCGCAAGGCGGATCGGTCACGCTGGACCGCGTTCTGCGACATTTCGGTACGCCGAATCCCCTACTCCGCAAAGGATGCCGATGAAGATTGCTCAATTGTTGTTCCGGGCGACGCTCGGGTTGGTGTCGATCGCCGGCGCCGTCGTCGTCCACTCCGGTGCCGCCGACGCACAGGAACCCTTCGCCGCACAGGTCAAGTCGGCCGGGCTGACCACGGCGCAGGCACGGACGCTGCAGGCGCGGATCGACGCGCTGCTGGCGGCAGAGGGCGGTACCCAGATCGGGGCCAACCGGGTGCGCTGGGCCGACGGCAGCGGAGACACGACCGTGCCGCTCCCCGGCGAGGCACGCGCCCGCACGCTGGGTGTGGGTGCGCAGGCGGAACTGTGTGACTACGGCTACCTGTGCCTGTTCCAGTACCAATGGTTCGGCGGCGACCGGCGGATGCTGTACTTCTGCGAAGACCACTCCACGCCGTACTCGTTCAACTCCTACATCAACAACCAGACGTACGGCACCCGCGCGGTCTTCAAGAGCGTCTTCAAGGCGCCGATACACATCACGGACGGTGCCCCCTCGTCCAAGGTGTGGTTCGACGGGTCGACAACGTACTACATCAAGGCCTGCTGACAGACGCGATCAGACGCGACAGGGGTCGGGACGGACGATCGGCGCCAACTGGCCGTTGATGGCACCGCCGGCCTCGGTCGCGGCGAAGAACCGGCGCTGGTCGGCGTTCTGGTCGGTGTCCCAGGTCCAGAACAGCCAGCCGGCGAAGCCCCGCCGGCAGGTGTCGACCTGGTGGTTGCGCATCGCGTACGCGGCCTGGGTGACGTTCCCGCCGAACGATTCGCGGTAGGCGCCGGTCTCACCCATCAGCACGATGCCTTTCACCGCGCTCCACTCGCTGGACTTCAGATCCTCGTCGAGCGAGTACGACGTGCCGTACGGCAGCCGCGGATACACGTGCAGATCGAGGAAGTCCAGATCCGAGTGGGCCGACAGCACGGCCGGGCGCACCGGGTACCGCCACGTGTCGGGGCTGCCGCAGTTCGCCTGGCAGTAGTGCCGCATGCCGTCCGGCCCGCTGCGGCCGACGATCCGGTGGGTGAACATGCCGATGGTCGTCAGCAGCAGGGGATCCACGGCGCGGGCCGCGGCGGTGAGTCGGTTGGCGTACTCGACGATGCTGGCGTCGGCCGCCTGCTGGCGGTCGGCGGGCTTGGACATGTCGTAGACGACGCCGTTGGCGGGCCGGACGGTACCGGTGAAGCGGGAGAACGGGCGGAGGTCGGTCCGCCACGTCGCCTCGTTGTCGAACTGCAGCCCGAGCAGGGTGCTCATCAGCGCGCCGCCCAGTCGACCGCGGATCGCGGTGAGGAACTCCCGGACGTAGGCCTCCTTCGCCCTGATGTGACCGTCGTGCATGTACATGAGGTTGGCGGACTCGATGTTCAGCTTGTCGCTGTCGACGGCGCCGACGAGACCGTAGTAGTACTCGTTCTGCGGGAAGATGCCGAGCACGGGCAGTACGTAGACGCGATGGGCCGCCGCCCGGCGCACGAAGTCGGCGACGTTGTCCAGGTAGGGTCCGGAACCGGTGCCCCGGTCGCCGACGCCGTGGCCCAGACCGTGCGGTCGCCCCGCCTGCGCGTCCGGGACGCTGCCGGAGTCGACGAAGACCCGGACCACGGTGTAGCCGTCGCGTTGGAACTGCCCGAGGGTCCGGTCGGCCCTGGCCGCGTCGTAGACTCCGGGCTCGAACGTGGCGTGGAACCATCCCGACGGTGATTCGTCCAGCCGGGTGTAGTTGAAACCGCGGGGCCGGAACGCCCTACCGGTGGAGCTGTCGACCAGGGTGCCCAGCCCCTGGGTCCGCGGCGCCGTGATGCGCGGCAACGGTCCGGCCACGGCCTGCGCCGTCGGCTCCGCTCCGGAGCCGGTCATGGTCTGTGCGGCGGCGACCCCGGTGGACAGCGCCATGAATCCCAGGGCGCTGACCCCCAACGCGATCCGACGACTTCTCCGCATGACGATCTCCACATCTCGGCTCCACCAACGGGATCGAACCGTAGGGGGATGTGCTGTCGTCGTGCTGTCGCGCCGATTTCCTCAGCGCGCGGCGTCGTACCGGTTTCCGGACAGTCGTTCCGCGGCCGCGCGAACAGCCTCGGCGGTCGTCACGCCGGGCACGTGTTCGAGGTGTCGTTGGAGTTCCACCGCCTGTGCCGCATGGCGCACCGCGTCCGCCGGATCTCCTTCGGCGAGGAGAAGCCGGGCGAGCGCGGTCGTGGCGTCGGCTTCGAGGAGGTGGTAGCCGTGTTGCCGGGACAGGACAAGAGCGGACCGCAGCTCGGCCCGCGCGGCGGGCAGTTGCTGCGACGACGTCAGCGCGTCACCGAGCCGGACGCCGGCCTCGACGACGGAGCGGCGTAGTCCCCGCGTGCGGGCGCCGTCGCGGGCCAGTTCGAGCACGGCGATCGCGGTCGGCAGTTGCGCGGCCTGGTGGCGGATCCGGCCGAGGGTGGTCAGCGTTTCGATCTCGAGCTGGCCGCCGAGATCGCTCGCGATCGCGACCGCGTGAGCGGCGTCGTCGAGCGCCTCGTCCAGTCGATCCCGGTTGCGGTACAGCTCGGCCCGCAGGCGCAGCGCGGCGGCCTCGTCGAACCGGTCACCGACGTGGCGGCTGAGCTCGTACGCGGTGTCGAGCGCCGCCTCCGCCTCGGCCCACCGACCGAGGTGCAGGTGGCATGCCCCCTGTACCCAGTGTTCGTAGGGGTTGCCCGGCCAGCCCTGGCCGCGCGGTGCCGGCCGGGCGGCGAGAGCGGATTCGAGCCGGGCCAGGGCCTCGGCGACCCGGCCCAGGTCGAAGGTCGCCGCCGCGTGACTGGCGTACGCCATGCCCAGACCGAGGACGTCGCCCTGCTCCAGGGCCAGGGCGATGGTCCGCTCGATGCACTCGGCGGCCTCGGTCATGCGACCGAGATCGGCGTACACGACGCCGAGGTTGTGGTAGGTCGCCTTGTTGTCGGCTTCCTCGCCGGTCTGGCGCCGGAGGTCGATCGCCTCCAGGTAGTACCGGACGGCGTCCTCGAACCGGTTGCCGTTGGAACACAACCCGGCCAGGCTGTGCAGCATCGCGGCCTGCCCGGACGCGTCCTCGACGGCCCGTGCCGCCCGGAGGCCGTTCTCGGTGATCGCCCGCCGGTCGTCGTCGAACCGGGCGGCCTGGAGGTAGCCGCGCACCGCATCGGCCAGGTGCCAGCCCAGATCGCCCGGCCCGTGCTCGGCGGCGAACCGCGTCGCGGCGACGATCGTCGGTCGCTCGGCGTCCAGCCATTTCTTCGCGGACCCGTCGTCGGCGAAGCCCACACCGACCGGCACCACGCCCGGCGGCCGGCTGGCCCGGGCGGAGTGGAGGTACAGCCGGCCGACGGCGGCGTCGGTGCGGCCCACCAGGTGCGCCAGCCACCGCGTCCACGCCGCGTGGTTCTCGGCGGCGTCGTTGTCGCGGGCCTGCTCGGTGGCGTAGAGCCGTAACAGGTCGTGGAACTTGTACCGGCCCGGGACGTGGTGCTGTACCAGGCTCGCCGCCGCGAGCACCTCCAGCCCGTCGGCCGCCGCGTCGGGCGTCGTGTCCAGCAGTACCGACACGGTTTCCGGGGTGAAGTCCGGCCCCGGCACGCCGCCGAGACGCCGGAACAGCAACCGGTGGGCCGGGTCGAGCGCCTGGTACGACTGGTCGAACGCGGCGCGGACGGCGATGCGGCGCCCGCCGGCGACCGTCAGCCGGCTCAACCGGTCGTGGCCACGCAACTCGGCGATGTGGTCGGCGATGGGACGACCCGGATGGCGCTCCAGATTGGCGGCGGCGATCCGCAGCGCGAGCGGCAACCGCGCGCAGAGCTCCGCCAGTTCCCCGACGGCCGCCGGCTCCCGGTCCACCCGCTCCCGCCCCAGCGCGGCCACCAGCAATTGGCGGGCCTCCGCGCCGGTCAACACGTCCAGAGCGATCGCCGACCCGCCGTGCGACACCGTCAGGCTCCGCAGGTCCGTACGGCTGGTCACCAGCACGGCGTTGCCGGCGGTACCCGGCAGCAGCGGCTCGACCTGCTCGGCGTCGGCGGCGTCGTCGAGCAGGAGCAGCACCCGCCGCCCGGCGAGGCGACTGCGCAACGCGGCCGCCCGGGCCGAGAGGCCCGACGGTATCGCGCTGCCGTCCATCCCCGAGGCGAACAGCAGTTCGGCGAGGACGTCGGTGGTGTCGCGCGCCCGGGGCCCGCCGCCGCCGAGACTGACGTACCACTGACCGTCGGGAAAGTCCGCCGCGATCCGGTGAGCGACCCGGATCGCCAACGCCGACTTGCCCACGCCCGCCCCGCCGCTGATCGCGCACACCGGCACGGTCCCGTCGTCGGCCGACAGGCGATCGACGATCTCGGCGACGACTCCCTCACGGCTGACGTAGAGAGAGACGTTCAGGGGAAGCTGGCGCTGCGGCTGCCAGGAGCTTTCGGCGACCTCGGCGACCCGCCAGGATCCACCGGCCACCGCCGGCGGAGACGGCGGAGAAGGCGGCGACGGCGGCGACGGCGGGGACAGCCTCGGATCGTTGGCGAGAATGTCGCGCTCCAACCGGCGCAGCTCCTCGCCGGGCTCGATGCCCATGCCCTCCACCAGCGAGGCGCGCACCGACCGGTACGCCTCCAGCGCCTCGACCTGACGACCGGTCCCGTACAGGGACATCATCAGTTGGGCCCACAGCCGCTCACGCAGCGGGTACTCCGCGACCAACGTGCGCAACTCGGGGACGAGCTCGGCATGGCGCCCCAGCCGTAGATCGGCCTCGATCCGTCGCTCCAGCGCACGGTACCGACGCTCGGTGAGCTCGACCAGCAGATCGCGGCGCAGCCAGTCGGCCTGGAGGTCGGCCAGCACCGGACCGCGCCACAGGGCGAGCGCCTCGGTGAGCAGCCGGGACTCCTTCTCCGGATCATGTCCCGACCCGACGACACCGGCCTCCTCGACCAGGGCGTTGAACCGGGCCACGTCGAGCTGCCAGTCGTCGACCTCGGCGCGATAGCCGGCCGGCCGGGTCTGGATGATCATCGTCCCCTGGGTGCCGAGCTGCCGGCGGACCCGGGCCACGATGGTCTGCAGCGCGGCCTGGCCGTGCACCGGCGGCGCCGCCTCCCACACCCAGTCGATCAGCTCGTCGACGGTCACCACCTGGCCCGCCCGCAGCAGCAGCGCGGCCAGGACCACCCGGTGCTGGCGCTGCGGCATCACGACGAGTTGCTGGCCGTCGACCACCTCCAGCGGCCCGAGCAGACGAAACCTCACGCCACAGCCTCCAATGCCGGCACCTGTGTGACGATACACAGTCGCGTCGACGTCACGACCCCTCGGAATGGCCGGGATCGATGTGGTGGAAGGCTTCGATGACCTCCTGCACCCGCAGGGCGGTGGCGAAGTCGGCGAGATTGCGGGTGGTTCCACCCCGGACGGCATCGGCGAACAGGGCGAGCCGGGTCGCCTCGGACCCCCGTGGCCGGGTCAGCCGTACCGGTTTCCAGCCACCCCCGTCGGACCCGAGCAGTTGGTCCCAGTCGCGGAGCAGGTACGAGCGTCGCGTTCCCCACAGGATCCACTCGTACCGTTCGGGCCCGGCGACGCCGGCGAAGGCCGACACATGCACGGGCACGCCGCCCGCGCGTAGAAACCCACGCGCGGCGACCTCGCTCGCGGCGACCGTGTTCGCGGACGGACCGGCCGGCGGGAGGTCGACACCGACCTCGACCGGGTCGAGCGGACCGAACAGGCGGTCGGTCAGGTACACGAAGTGCGACAGCACCTCGCGAACGAATCCACCCTGGTCCCGGCCGGCGAGCCAGCGGGCGTCGGCCTGGAAGTCCCGCGGCCAGCGGGGAAAGGACAGCCGAACCTCGACACCCCTGATCTCGCCGACCTCGCCCGCGGCCAGGGCGCGCTCGAGCTCCAGCACGGCATGGCGGTCCGACAGCGCGAAGTTCACCGCTTCGGCGACTCCCGCTCCGGCCGCCGCCGCCGCCATCCGCCGTCCGTCGGTCACGGTGACCGCCAGTGGTTTCTCGCAGAAGACGGCCTTGCCCGCCCGCATCGCGGCGATCGCCTGCTCCGCGTGGAACATCGGCGGGGTGGCGATGTAGACGGCGTCGACGTCAGGAGACTCCACGACCGCCCGTGCGTCGGCGGCCAACGAAACGTCCGGGTGTTTCGCCCGGACCCGATCGGCGGCGACGGGGCTGACGTCGTACCCGCTCACGACCGCGACGTCGGCGAGCGTGGCCGCCGAGGCCAGCATCTCGGTGCCCATCGCACCCAGTCCCAGGATGCCGAGGCGGATCGGGGATCGCCGGTCTGTCGAAGATCGCATCACGCCAGCCTTCGTGTCGCCATACGTAACGTCAAGATAAACTTTCAACATGGGACCGTTAAGGGTCGACTTCATGGACGAGCTACGCCGGCTCCGGGTGCTCCGCGAATTCCGGGAACGCGGAAGTATCGCCGCCACCGCCGAGGCACTGCACCTCACCCCGTCAGCGGTCTCCCAGCAGCTGGCCAGGATCGCCCGCGACGTCGGCTTCGACGTGCTCCGACCCGTCGGCCGGCGGGTGGTGCTGACGCCGCGGGGACAGGCGCTGCTCGCGCACGCGGACACCGTCTTCGCCGCGATCGAGCGCGCCCGCCACGAACTGGACTCGTGGGACGACAGCGTTCGCGGCACCATCACGATCGGCGCGTTCTCCACCGCGATCGCGGGGCTTCTCCCCGCCCTCCTCGACCGCGCCCGGCACGACCTTCCCGACGTCAGGATCATGGTGTGCGAGGCCGAGTCGCCGGCCCTGTTCGACGGGCTCGACGCGGGGCGCTTCGACGTCGCGCTCGCGCTCCACTTCACCGGCTCGCCGACCGCGGGCGACCCGCGCTACCACTGCGTCGACCTCGGTCCGGACGAACTCGACCTCGCGCTTCCCGCGAACCACCCCCTGTGCGGAGCGCAATCGCTGACGCTGAAAGACGTCGAAGGGGAGCCCTGGATCACCGGTAACGCCGCCGGCTGCCTCGGCGCCATCACCGCCATGGCCTGTACGGCGGCCGGGTTCACCCCGAACGTCGCGCACCGCACCGACGACTGGCAGGCACTCGCGCAGCTCGTCGCGCACGGGCACGGCGTGGCCCTGATCCCCAGGCTGGCCCAGCGCAACCTGCCGGCCGGGGTCACCATCCGGGAACTCACCGCGCCGAGGCCGCAACGACACATCTTCGCCGCCGTACTCGACGGCGCCCAGCACTCGCCCCTCGTCGTCACGATCCTCGGCCTTCTGACGGCCGGCCGGTCCCCCCGAGGTAGGCCAGCACCGCGGTGACCCGTCGGTGGCTGCCGTCGTCGAGGGGCAGGTCCAGCTTGGCGAAGATGTTGCTGACATGCTTGTGGACCGCGCGTTCGGTGACGTGCAGCCGGGCCGCGATCGTGCCGTTGGCGTGTCCCTCGGCCATGAGGGCCAACACCTCCCGCTCGCGGGGGCTCAGCCCGTCCAGCCGGCTCGACCGGCGGTCGGCGACCAGCCGCGAGATGACCAGCGGATCGACGGCGGTGCCGCCCGCGGCGACCCGCCGCATCGCGTCGAGGAAGTCGTCGACCCGCGACACCCGGTCCTTGAGCAGGTAGCCGACGCCGCCCCGACCGTCGGCGAGCAGTTCGGCCGCGTAGGCGCGCTCCACGTACTGGGAGAGCACGAGCACCGGCAGGTCCGGATGGGTGCGGCGGGCGGCCCGCACGGCGCGCAGACCCTCGTCGCCGAACGTAGGCGGCAGCCGGATGTCGACCAGCGCGATGTCCGGCCGGTGCTCGTCCACCGCGGCGAGGAACGCGTCGACCCGGTCGACGGCGGCGACCACCTCGAAGCCGGCGGTGGACAGCAGGAGCCCCAGCCCCTCCTGCAACAGCACGTTGTCTTCGGCGATCACGACGCGCACGGCAGCTCCACCCGCAACGTCGTCGGCCCCCCGGACGGACTCCGCAACGTCATCCTCCCGTCGAGGGCGGCGGCCCGGTCCGCCATGCCGCCCAGTCCCGTGCCGGCCGCCGGGTCGGCCCCGCCACGGCCGTTGTCGGTCACCTCCAGCACCAAGCGATCACCACCCTGATCGAGGGTCAGCGTGACCTCGGTGGCGCCGCTGTGCTTGACGACGTTGGTCAGCGCCTCGGCCGCCACGAAGTACGCGGCGCTCTCCACCGCGGCGGGCGGGCGCACCAGCGCGCCGATCGACGTCCGCACCGGCACGGGCGACTCGTCGGCCAGGGCCCGCACCGCTTCCGCCAGGCCGCGGTCGGCCAGGATCGGCGGGTAGATGCTGCGGACGACCTCGCGCAGCGCGGTCAGGGCATGCTCGACACCCGCATGGGCCCGCTCGACGAGTTCGTTGGCGGTGTCCGGGTCGGTGTCGCGCTGCCGCTGCGCGAGACCCAACTGGATCGCCACCGCGACCAGGCGGGCCTGCATGCCGTCGTGCAGATCCCGCTCGATCCGGCGCAGTTCCGCCGCGTGGGCGTCCAGGGCGGCCGCGCGCGTCGTCGACAGCAGTTCCACCCGCGCGGCCAGCCGGTCGCGGGCCGAGGGCGCCAGCAGCGCCCGGTACGCCGTGGCCTGCGCCGTCGCGACGACCGGCCCCGCCACGATCAGCAGTGCCGCCGACCCCGCGGCGACCGGCAGCGGCACGGCCAGCGCCCGCGCCCAGCTGTCGACCGGGACGAAGAAGACAATCGGTGGACCGTCGGGCACCCACCACAGCAGCATGACGAGCGGCCCGGTGATCGCGCACAGCAACACGGCCAGCCAGCACACGGCCAGCGGCGGGCCGGCCACGGCGTGCAGAACCAGCCACCGCAGGTCCCGCCAGGTCGCCGGGTCACCCACCAGGGTGCGCAGTCGCGCGAACGACGAGCCGGACGCCTCGGCGTACCGCTGCGGCACCACACCCCCCAGCAGCCGCCCCGCCCGACGTCGCTCCGCGGCGGCCAGCGCCCGGACGCCCCGCAGCACGTCGACCAGCAGCGGCACCCCGACCAGCGCGAGGCACAGGACCCCGGCCGCCACCAGGGCCAGTACCGTGCCGGCCGCCGCGACCCCGGTGACACCACCGCGCAGCAGGTACGCCGTCGCCCGCCTCACCCGTCGCGGGACCGGTTCGGTGACGACGCCGTCGGACGCGGTCACTCCCGGCTGCCGGCGAGGCTCACGGCGGGCTGCCGGGTGGCGGCCATGGTGGTCAGGACGCTGGTCACCCCGACGACCAGAGCGGATCCGGCGGACAGGGCGGCGAACAGCAGCCACGGCACGCTGACCACGGCGACGCCGACGATGTCGGAGACGGCGGCGCTGACACCGGTCACGGTGCCGGCGGCGGCCAGCCCGCCCAGCAGGAGCCCCACGACGACCACGGCCAGCGACTCCCACAGCGCGGCCCGGACCACCTGGCGGCGGGTCAGGCCGGTCAGGCGGGCCGTGGCGAACTCGGCGCTCCGGTCGGCGGCGGCGATCACGACAGCGTTGACCATCGCGATCAGGGTATAGAGGGCGGCCAGTCCCAGCAGCGCGACCATCACCTTGAGGCTGTTCCGCTGCTGCCGGTCGACGTCGTCCCGGACGAAGTCCGCCACCGTGGACACGGTGCCCAGTCCGGCCGTCCGCACGCGGGCGGCGACCACGGCCGGGTCGACGCCCTCGTCGACCTGCACCACGTACCGCCGTTCCACGTCGCCGACCGGCACCACCCCGTCGGGCAGCAGGAAGTCGGGTCCGGCGATACGGAGCGGCAGCACGGCGACGATCCGCAGGTCCCGCGGCGTGTCGTCGACAAATATGCGCAGGGTGCCGCCGACCCGCCACCGCTGTTCCGGCGCGTAGCCGCTGTTCACCGCGACCGTGTCGCCGCGCAGCGCGTCCAGGCTGCCGGCTTCCAGCGGCATGCGGTGGGTGAGCTGGTAGGTGGCCGGGTCGATGGCGGTGCCGTCGACCGCCTCGAACTCCGGCTGTTCGCCGGGCACCCCGACGTCGATGCGGAACGTCACGGGGACCTCGGCGGAGGCGGCACGCACCCCGTCGAGCGCGGTCAGGTCCCCGGTGATCGACCGGTCGGAGGTGACGATCAGATCGCCGTTCAGCGTCCGCAACGCCTCCTGCCGGCTGCCCGCGGTGACGGCGTCGAGGGTCCCACCGATGCCGACGACGAGACCGACGAGGACCAGGATCGGCGCGGCGGTCGCGGCGCTGCGGCGCACCCCGTCGCGCAGGTTCGCGTGCGCCAGGTCGGCCAGCAACGCCCGCCTCGCCGACAGCCGGGTCAGCCCGCCCAGCAACCGGCCGACCAGCGGGACGACCACCGGTGACAGGGCGCTGAACGCCATGACCAGCACGATGCAGACCAGTAGCGACAGGGCCAGCGCGGCGTCGCCACCCACGGCCGGCGCGAGCGTGATCAGCGCGATGCCCCCGGCCAGGCAGAACAGGCCCCATATCCACCGCGGCCAGGTCATCACCCGGGCCGCCCGGCCGGTCTCGCGGAGGGCGTCCAGCGCGCGGACCCGCGAGGCCCGGCGGGACGCACCGAGCACGCCCAGGACGGCGACACCCACGCCGGTGGCGACCGCGAACGGCAGCACCCAGAACCCCCACCCGACCGTGAAACCGGCCGGCACGAAGCCCAACCGGGTGAGCATCCACACCTCGAACCGCAGGAGCGGAAGGCCGACCAGGACGCCCGCGCCCGTACCCAGGAGGCCGAGCACCAGCGCCTCGCCGAGGAGCAGCCGGCGTACCTGCCGGCGGCTGGCACCGGTCAACCGGAGCAGCGCGAGATCGCGGCGGCGCTGGGCCACCGTGAAGGCGAAGGTGGAACCGACGATGAACACGGCGATGAAGACGGACAGGAACACGATCATGCCCAGCAGCCCGGTGACGGTGTCGTAGCCGTCACGCAACGCCTGCTCCTCGGCCGCGGAGAGCCCCGCGGGCACCGCCGGGTCGCCGGCGGCGACGAGGGCGAGCAGCGAGGACTGCACCAGCGCCACGCCGAAGCACACGGTGACCATCGCCCCGACGAACAACTGCCAGCGGTCGCGGAACGTGCTCCACGACATCCCGATCACGACGCCACCTCCCAATGGGCGAGCCGGTCGGCGACGGCGCGGGTGGTCGGGCCGTCGAGCCGGTCGACCACGCGTCCGTCGGACAGGAACAGCACGTGGTCGGCCGCCGCCGCGGTGGCCGGATCGTGGGTGACCATCACGATCGTCTGCCCGGCCGCGTCCACCATGGACCGCAGCAGCCCCAGCACGGTCCGCGCGGACCGGGTGTCCAGCGCACCGGTGGGCTCGTCGGCGAAGAGCACGGCGGGCCGCGTCACCATCGCCCGCGCGATGGCCACCCGTTGCTGCTGGCCACCGGAGAGTTCCCGGGGCCGGTGCCGCAGCCGGTCGGCCAGCCCCACCTCGGCCAGCACCGAGCGGACCTGGTCCCGGGAGGGCCGCTGCCCGGCCAGGCGCAGCGGCATAGCCACGTTCTGCTCGGCGGTCAGCGACCCGACCAGGTTGAAGCTCTGGAACACGAACCCGATGACGGTGCGGCGTAACCGGGTCAGCTCCTCGTCGTCCCCTTCGGTGATGTCCTGCCCGGCGACCAGCACCCGGCCCTCGGTGACCTGTTCCAGCCCGGCGGCGCAGTGCAGCAGCGTGGACTTGCCGGACCCGGACGGGCCCATCACCGCCGTCCAGGAGCCGGCCGGAAAGTCGATGGTGACCCCGTCGAGCGCGCGCACGGCGGTCTGCCGGGATCCGTAGACCCGGGAGACGGCGCGCAGTTCGACGGCCGATGCGATAGCCATGGCACCAAGTTCAGCGCGAACGGACCCCGAGCACAGTGATACCAGCCGGCGTCTTCAGGTGTAGCCAGCACCACCCCCCTTCGGGCTGACCGCGACACTGCGCCGGCACCGGTCCCGCTCCTACCGTCAGCCCGATGACCACCATGATCGATGCGCAAGCGGCGGACCTGTCAGACCGGCTGAGGAGACGAGGTCTGGCGGCGTTCCTGCTGATCTCGTTCGGGGTTGCCTGGGGCTGGGAGGCGGTGGCACACCTGGTGCTCGGCTGGTCGTTGGTGAACCCGTTGGTGCAACTGCCGGCCGGGTTCGCGCCGGCGATCGCGGCGCTGGTGGTGAGGCGTTGGGTCACCCGCGAGGGTTTCGCGGACGCCGGCCAACGCCTGCGGCTGCGCGCCGCCTGGCGGTACTACCTCGTGGCGTGGTTGGGCCCGCTCGGCGTCGCCGCCGCGGTGGTCGGCGTCGCCGCGGCGACCGCGCGGTGGAACCCGTCCGCCGGCCCGGTGGCGGACCTGGTTCCGGGCGTGCCCGTCTGGACGGTGCCGCTGCTGCTCTGCGTGCTCGCGCTCCTCGCCACCGTCGCCTTCTGGGGCGAGGAGTTCGGCTGGACCGGCTACCTGCTGCTGCGCGTCTGCCCCGGCCGTCCGCGCCGCGCCGCACTGGTCGCCGGCCTGATCGCGGCGGTGTGGCACTACCCGCTCGCGCTTCTCGGCTACGCCGAGTACCGGCATCTCGCCATCGGCCTGATCGGCTGGACGGTGTGGATCGTGTGCCAGGAGATCATCCTGGCCTGGCTGCGGGCCCGCAGCCGCAGCATCTGGCCGGCCTGCCTGGCCCACGCCGGCAACAACCTGGTGCTGGCACCGCTGACCACCGCGATGCTCCTCGGCCCGGGCGGCTTCGGCGCGGACGGCGTTCAGTGGCTGGTGGTGCTGGTGCTGGCCGCCGTCGCGATCGCGCTGTTCCGGCGGGCTTAGGCCGTCGGGCCCGCGGTACGCACCGCGGGCCCGACGCCGTCGATCAGTCCCCGTCGATCACTCCCCGTCGCGGTAGGCGCGAAGTTCACGACGCACCCGGTAGCGGTCCCGACGGTTGGCCTCCCGCCGCCAGACCTGCCGTTCCCGGCTGCAACTGCCGCCGTCGCAGCCGAGCACGTGATAGCCGCCGCCGGCCCAGTAACAGCGCCCGCGCGGCGCGCCGACGGTCACGGTGTCGGCGCTGATCCCGTGGGGCAGAGTGCACGGTCCGAACCGGTGATCGTGCACGGGAACGCTGGTGAGACCGGGCGTTTCGGCCATCCGGACCCACCGCGGCCGGGTCTTGTCGGTCCTGCTCATACGGGCACCTTTCGGCTCCGTGAAGCCCCGGGATGGGGCCGTCACAAGACCTGGTGCACCGTGATCACCTCCGACGTCGACACCTGCGACGGATCAAATCTACCTAATGCGGGTGAGCAGGCCCGGCCGGTAGGGCAGGCGACCGTAGTCGCCGCCGGAACTGGGGGAGCGGCCCTGGTAGAGCAGTTGGAGGTTGCAGGGGTCGACGGTCATGGTCTGGTCGGCGTTGGTGCGGATCAGTTCACCGTGGCTGATGTCGTTGGTCCACGTGGCGCCGCTGTTGGCCTTGCCGGCGAACGGATTGCTTTCGCTGGCGGCCTGCGGGGTCCAGGAACCGCCGAGGCTGCTGGCGGTGAACGACCGGAAGTAGCGTCCGTTCGCGCCGATCGCCTCGACGAGCATGAGGTACTGGTTCTGCCCCTGGACCTTGTAGACCTGGACCGCCTCGAACAGGTTGTTCGTCGAGTCGCTCATGATGATCGTCGACGAGGAGCCGAAGCTGCCGGGGAAGTTGCCGATGGGCATGCTGGCGCGGTAGATCTTTCCGTTGTCGCCGGCGAAGAACAGGTACATGTTCGTGCCGTCACCGATCACGGCCTGGTCGATGGGACCCGTGCCGGAGCCGGAGATGCTTCCGGAGAACAGCGTCTGCGGCGACGACCACCCGTTCACGTTGCTCGGATCGCTCGACGTCCGGTAGGAGAACGCGGGCCCGCCCCACTGGTAGGCCAGCACCCAGATGTTGCGCGGGGCGAAGTAGAACAGCGACGGCGCGACCGCGGCGAACGGCATCGCGTTCTGGCTGGCCGACCCCATGGCGGAGAAGCTCGAGAAGAGGCCGAAGTTCATCGAGCCCCAGGTGCTCCCGTTGTCGTGCGTGGTCGCGTAGACGAGATTCTGGCCGTTGTACGGGGCATGGGTGAAGTCCTTGAGGGAGGCCCACCCCGACCTCGGGTTCGCCAACTGGCCCGTCGAGTTCCAGCGGTACGTCGACGGAAGCGAGCACCCGGTTCCGGGGTCGGTGCCGCCGCCGACCCGGACCAGTTGCCACTGCTGGTTGGCGCCGCCCCAGTCGGTGTACTGGACGACGTTCCCACCGTCGGCGGTCGACGCGCCCTGCACCTCGACGGCCTTGTTGCTGTTGCGGTTGATGAGGCGCACGTAGCCGCTGTCGGAGTCGGCGAGGCGGAACTGCTGGTTGGTGCCGTTGCCGTCGGCCCATTGGACGATGGCACCGCCGTCGGCGGTGGAGAAGTTGTAGACGTCGAGCACCTTGCCGGACAGGCGGGACTTGACCCGGTAGTAGCCGCCGCCGGAGTCGACGAACTGCCACTGCTGCTGGTTGCCGTCGTTACGGGCCCACTGGGTGATGCGGGCGCCGTCGTTGGTGGCCAGGTTGTAGACGTCCAATGCCTTGCCGCTGTTGCGGTTCACGAGCACGTACCAGGCATTGGTGTCGACGGTGGCCGCCGCGGCCGGAGCGGCGTCGACCACGGCGACGGCACCCGTGGCCAGCACGGCCGCCATGAGCATCTTGAGACTTTTCACGGTATTCCCTTCTCCTGGGTGAAGGCCCGAACGGTGACCGCGCCACCGAGAGCCTGGGTGGCGTAGTTGAACATCGCGTAGCGGTAGCCCATGAAGAACTGCCAGGTGTTGTCGAGCGTGAGCGCGTTGCCGAGGGAGACGAACGTGATCCCGTCGGTGCTGTAGGAGAACCGGGCCTGGCGGCCCGACCCGGGACGGATGTCGGCGGTGGCCCGTAGCCAGATCCGGCCGCCGGACACGGCCGTCGAGGCGATCTCGGTTCCGGTTCCGGTGGTGCCCCAACTGCTGTTCATGGTCAGCCCGTTGGTCATCACCACGCGCGTGGCGCCGTTGTCACGTCTGACGCCGACCCACGCCGACGTCTGGCGCAGCATCGCCAGCCCGGCCCGGTCGCCGTCGCGCATCGTGGAGTAGTCCAGTTCGACGGTGGCGGTGGAGGTCGGCCCCTGGATGCGGTGGGTCAGTGTGTTGCGGGCCGCGTACAGGTCGTTGGTGACCGTCGCGGTCTGGAGACGCAGACCGCCGCCGGCCGACCAGCGGCTGTTGTCGGGGTTGTGGTTCCACTCCCATTGCGGACCGAGGGCGGCGGTGGTGAACGTGTCGGTGCCGATCATCGGTTTGACCGTGCGCCCGGAGGCGGGGATGTTCGGCTTCGGGTAACTCGCTCCCCAGCCACCGTTGACCGTCTGGACCGTGGGCCAGCCGTCCGAGCTCCAGCTGATCGGGGCCAGGGCCGGCACCCGGCCGCCGGGGTAGGCGTCGACGAAGGCCATGTAGTACCAGTCACCGTTCTGGGTCTGCACGAGACCGCCCTGATGCGGCACGCCGCCACCGGAGATCGGGCCCGCCATGTTCAGCAGCACCTGACGCGTCTCGTACGGCCCCCACGGGCTGCTCGACCGCAGGACGTACTGACCGTTGGCCGGGCGGGTGACCCAGATGTAGTAGTAGCCGTTGCGCTTGTAGAAGCGGGAACCCTCCAGCGTGCCGATGCTCGACGGCGTGGTGTAGACCTGTTGGGCCCGCACCTGGCTGAGCCCGTCGGCCGACAGCTGGGCGACGCTGAGGGTGGAGTTGCCGTAGGCGACGTACATCGTGTCGTTGTCGTCGACGAGCAGGCCGGCGTCGTAGTAGCAATTGTTGATCTGCGACCGCTTCGACCAGGTTCCGTCCACTGTGGACGCCGTGTAGACGTAGGTGCGGTTGAACTCGACGCAGCCGATCCAGTAGTAGGTGCTGTTGCTGCGGCGGTAGTTCAGCGTCGAGGCCCAGATGCCCTTCACGTACGCCCGGCCGCCGGTGAGGTCGTAGGCGCTGGAGCCGAAGTCGAGGCTCGGCACCGAATGGCCGGCGTACTCCCAGTTGACCAGGTCGTAGGAGCGCAGCACGGGCGCGCCGGGGGAGTAGTGCATCGTGGAGGCGGAGTAGTAGTACGCGTCACCGACCCGGATGATGTCGCCGTCGGCGAAGTCCTGCCACACCACCGGGTTCGCGTACGTCCCGGTGCCCGGGTTGCTGCCGCCGACCGGGACGAGTTGCCACTGCTGGTTGGCGCCGCCCCAGTCGGAGTACTGCACCACGTTCGCCCCGTCGGCGGTCGAGGCACTCTGCACCTCGACCGCCTTGCTGCTGTTGCGGTTGATCAGACGCACGTAGCCGCCGTCGGAGTCGGCCAGGCGGAACTGCTGGTTGGTTCCGTTGCCGTCGGCCCATTGGACGATCGAGCCGCCGTCGGCGGTGGAGAAGTTGTAGACGTCGAGCACTTTCCCGGACAGCCGGGACCTGAGCCGGTACCAGCCGCCGCCGGAGTCGACGAACTGCCATTGCTGGTTGGTGCCGTCGTTGCGGGTCCACTGGGTGATCCGGGCACCGTCGGTCGTGGCCTGGTTGTACACGTCGAGTGCCTTGCCGCTGTTGCGGTTGACGAGCACGTACCAGGCGCTGGTGTCGACGGTGGCCGCCGACGCCGGCGCCGGAGCCACCACGACGGCGGGCGCGACGACCGTGAGCAATGCGACTACCAGGATCGACCAGGACGTACGGAGTCTCATCTCGTCTCCTAGCGGGTGAGTCGCCAACGGGTGTCCGCGGCGCCGCTGTCGGGTTTCTGGACGGCCTGCGCACCCCATGCCGTGGAGCCGTTGAGGATGCCCAGAAGCTTGCCGCTGTTGACGTTGCGGATGCGGTACGTGCCGTCGCCGTTGTCGACCAGGGTCCAGCGGTGGTCGGCGGTGCCGTTGTCGGCCCATTGCAGGACGCGGGCATTGTCGGCGGTGGACATGTTCTCCACGCCGAGGACCTTGCCGCTGTTGGCGTTGCGGAACCGGACGGCGGAGCCGTCGGTGATCATTTCCCAGTTGTGGTCGGCGGTGCCGGAGTCGCCCCATTGCACCGCCAGGCCGCCGTCGGCGGTGGACATGTTCTGGACGCCGAGCACCAGACCGGTACCGGCGTTGACGAGCTTGTACGTCGCGCCGCCGGAGCCGCCGCCGCTGGTGCTCCAGTAGACGGTGTAGTTGTGCCCGTGCGCGTCGTGGAACGGTCCGAGCGCGACGGTGGCGCCGTTCGCGGTCGCGCTGAACGCGAGGCTGCTCGTGCTCGTGCGGGTGACGGAGCCGGTGGTGAGAGCGGGCAGGGCGGTGAGCGTCGTGTTGCCGTAGTTGCCCGACAGAACGACGGGACCGTAGGTGACCGCGGCGACGTTCGCGTTGTCGTTGGCGGCCTGCACGACGACCCGCATCGGCAGCCGCACGGTCACCGTGTCGCCGCTCGCCCAGGTCCGGGCGAGGCTGGCGTAGGTGCCCGGTGTCGTCGAGATGCTCTGGGCCGCGCCGTTGACACTGACGGTCGCCCCGCTGGTCCAGGCCGGGATCCGCACGCGCAGGGTGAAGGTTCCGCTGCCACCGATCGTCAGCGTCGTGGTGTCGCCGACCGGGTAGGTCGTGGTCTGGGTCACGGTGATACCCCGTTGGGACCAGGTGAGGACCGACGGGATGAACAGGTTGACGGTGAGGACGTCGCCGTTGTGGAAGTAGACGGAGTCCATCAGCGCCGTGTTGACCTCGATGCCGGTGCCCTGGCAGCACCAGAAGGAGGCGTAGTCGGTGCTCCAGGTGCCGCCGCCCCACGCCGGCCCGACGCCGCGGCGGCCACCGGGGCGCAGCGGGGTGAAGTAGGTGATGTGGCCGTGGCTGTCGGCCGGGTTCTGGGCGCCGACGAGGTGGTTGTAAAGCGCCCGTTCGTAGAAGTCGACGTACGCCACCCGGTTCGGGTCGAGCAGCCACAGTTCGCGGGTCAGCTTGAGCATGTTGTAGGTGTTGCAGTGCTCGCACGTGTCGTTGGTCAGGTAGCCGGCGATGGCGTTCGGCGGCCGGAAGTGTTCGGCCTGGCTGTTGCCGCCGATGACGTAGCTGTGCGCGTTGACCGTGAAGGCCCACGCGTTGGCGGCGATGTCGCGGTAGCGGGTGGTGCCGGTCGCCTTGTACTCGCGGGCCGCGCCGATCCACTTGGGTACCTGGGTGTTGGCGTGCAGCCCGTTGAGCTGGTCCTGGCCCGAGGCCAACGGGTTGAACACGGCCGCGTGGTCGAACCGCTGCGCGACGGTGAGCCACCGCCCGTCGCCGGTCTGCTGGTAGATGTCGGCCAGCACCGCGTTCATTCCGCCGAACTCGGTGCCCAGCATCGCCTGCAGCTGACTCGAGCTCAGCCGGGAGGTGCGCGTGTCGACCCACCCCGCCAGCGCCAGCAGCACCGTGCGGGCCTGGGTGTTGCCGGTGTGGCGCCAGACGTCGAGCAGCCCGGCGAGGGTCTTGTGGACGCAGTAGTAGGGCACGTTGCCGTTGGACAGCGTCCGCGCCTCCAGGGCGGTGAAGTCCGACTCGGGAAAGCCGGACAGGTAGCCGGTCGAGAACCCGGCCGACCCGTTGTTGGCCTGGCACTTGGCGAGCTCGGCGACCATGTAGTTCGCCCTGTCGCGGCAGGTGGTGTCGCCGAGCACCGCGTACGCCTGGGCCCAGGCGGTGAGGAAGTGGCCCTGCATGTGGGTCCGGAACGGGAACGACGGCGCGTCCCAGCCACCGTTGGCGGCGGCGCCGTTGGTCGACAGCCGGTGATTGGCACGGAAGTTGTACAGCAACCGGTCGACGTCGACGAAGCGGAGGTAGTTCACCGTCCGCGTCTGGTTGTCGAACAGGCGGCCCGCGGTCAACCGCACCTGTCCGAGATCGAACGGGTACGCCGACACGCCGATGTCGGCGCGGGCCGGCGGCACGACCGCCGCGGCGGCCGGGTGCACGGTGACAAGGGCGGACCCGCCGGCGGCGGCGACCGCGGTGGCGCCGGCGGCCCGGAACAGCCGGCGACGGCTGAACGGTGTGGATGACATGGCGGGATCCCTTACCGCATCGAGGCGTCGTCGACGAGCAGGGCGTCGGTGCCGGCCGCCGTCTCGACGTAGAGGGTGGCGCCGGTCAGCGTCCCGGACCAGGAGACGGACGCCGTACCGGTCAGTTGCGTCCAGCCGCCCGTGGAGAGGGTGGCGGCCGGGGTCAGTTGCACGTAGCCGGTGGTGCCGTTGGCCGTCAGCGCCAGCGTCACCTTCGCGCTCGGCGTGCCGCTCTGCGCCCGCGCCCACACGCTCGTCGTGTAGGACCGGCCGTTGGTCAGCTGAGACGTGACGTTCTGGCTCGGGCCGTTCCACGACGCGGTGCGTCCGCTGATGCCGAGCGACCGGCTGCCGCCGTGGACCGTGCCGGTCTCTGACGACAGTGTTCCGCTGCCGAACACACCCCAGCCGGTGGTTCCGCTCTCGGCGTCGCCGTTGGTGAGCAGGTTTCCGCCCCCGCCGCCGGCGAACTGCCACCAGTTGACATTGAAGAGGTTGCCGCTCCCGCCGGTGAAGCGCAGGTACAGGTCGTGCGTGCCGGTGGCGGCGCTGACCGGGCAGGTGACGGTGGTCCACGTCTGCCAGCCACCGGTGGCGGGCACGGTGCAGGTGCCGACGACGGTGCCGCTCACGCCGTCCAATCGCAGTTCGATCCGGCCGCCGGAGGTGGCCGAGGCGACCCGCGCGGTGAACGACGTGGCGCCGGCGCCGAACGCCGCGCCCTTCACCTTGATGTAGTCGCCGTTCTCGATGAAACCGACGTTCATGCCGCCCTCGCCGGCGGCCTCCGTCTCGACACCGGAGGACCAGGCGATCGTCTCCGCCTCCTGCCGGATGTACGGGTCGAGCGTGCCGACCTGCGGTGCCCCGGCGGTGGTCATGGTGATCGTCGGAATGGTGCCGTTGGCGTTGTAGGCGAACCGTTCCACGGCGACCGAGCGGGTGTATCCGCCGCCGCCGGGCAGGGCGCCGTTGTGGTAGAAGAAGTACGAGTTGCCGTTGAAGTCGATGACGCCCGCGTGGTTGGTGAAGCTGCTGCCCTGCCGCGGCATCACGGTGCCGCGATAGGTCCACGGTCCGGTCGGCCCGGGAGCGGTCGAGTAGCCGATGAACTCGGAGCAGCATTCGGCGGCGAACACGTTGTAGTAGGTCCCGTTGCGCTTGTAGACCCAGGGCCCTTCCTCGTACAGGGTCGGGCGGCTGGCATTGCCGCTGCGGGTGCCGAATCCCGCGGTGGTCAACGGGATCTGGGTCGCGCTGCCGGAGAACGAGGTCATGTCGGCGTTCAGCCGTACGTACCACAGGTTCGGGTTGCCCCAGTACAGGTACGCCTGCCCGTCGTCGTCGATGAACACCGTCGGGTCGATCTCGCCGTTCTCGACCAGGGGACGGCCGATCGCGTCGCGGAACGGGCCGGTCGGGCTGTCGGAGACGCCGACGCCGATCGCCATCCGCCCGGTCGACCGGTTCTTGATCGGGACGTAGTAGTAGAACCGGCCGTTGCGGGACACGACCTGGCCCGCCCACGCGTCGGCGCTGGCCCAGCTGAACGTGGCGAGGTTCATCGGCGAGCCGTGGTCGGTCCAGTTCACCATGTCGGCCGACGAGTACACCCGCCACTCGCGCATGGTGAAGTAGGTCGAGCCGTCCTCGTCGTGACCGGTGTAGAGGTAGACGCGTCCATTGTGGACAATGGGCGCCGGGTCGGCGGTGTAGACGGTCTGGACGATCGGGTTGTCGGCCCGGGCGGCGACGGGCGATATCGCTATCGCACACAGCACGGTGACCGCCGACGCCAGGATTCGTGTGATGGGCACTGAGGTCTCCCCGGTCATGCGGTGGCGCACGTGGCGCCGTTGAGCGTGAATGAGCCCGGCTCGGCGGTGTTGCCGGTGTGGGTGGCCTGGAAGCCGATCCCGATGGAGGCGCCGGGCGCGATCGTCGGGTTGTAGCCGAGGTTCGTGGCGGCGACAGTGCCGGCGGTCGGTGTGTAGGCGGCGTTCCAGCCGGAGGTGATGGTCTGACCACCGGGGAGGGTGAAGGTCAGGGTCCAGCCGGTCACGGTCGTCGTCGAGGTGTTGGTGATCGTGATGTCCTCGGTCAGGCCGGCGTTCCAGGCGTTGACGGTCGCGGCGACCCGGCAGGCGCCCGGCGACGACGGACCGCTGCTGCCCGGGCTGCTGGGTTCGGGCGTGGTGCTGTCGAACTGGGTGAAGAAGCGCCACGTCTCCGCCGGCAGCCACGTGCGGGTGCCGCTGTCGCCGGGTGCGCCGTCCTGCGGGGCCGCGATGTGGCCCTCGTCGAAGGCGGCCCAGACGACCGGGTACCCGGTCCGGCAGCCCGCGTAGGTGGTGGTGCGGTGGCTGAGGCTGCCCTGCGCCGGTTCGGGCGGGCTCTGCGCGGTGCAGCCGTTGGTGCGGACGAACCGGTCGCGCAACGACCGGCCACCGGAGATGCTCAGGACGCTGTCGCGCAGGCCGTGCGCGGCGAAGTAGGCGATCGGCTGGGTGCCGCCGGAGCAGCCGCTGAGCTGCCCGCCGGAGTAGACCGCGACGGCGCGGAACACGGTCGGCCGGGCGCACGCGAGGGCGTAGCTCATCGCCGCGCCGTAACTGAAGCCGAGCGCGAACCGCTGCGAGGTGTCGACGCACAGGCCGGCCTCGAGCCGGCGCAGCATGTCGTCGACGAACGTCAGGTCCTCGCCGCCGGCGTTGCCCCACCCGTTGTTGAGCCCCTGCGGCGCGACGAAGATGGTGCTGTTGTTCGCCAGGCGCAGCAGCCCGTAGTAGGCCCACGTGTCGCGTTGCACGGTCTGTCCGGTGGCGACGTCGGTGGCCGTGCCGTTGAGCCAATGGAACCCGAACACCAGCCGGTACGGCCGGTTGGCGTCGTAGTTGTCGGGCAGCAGGAGGATGAACGTGCGGTTCTTTCCGTTGCTCTGGATGGTGTGCGTCCCGTTGGCGAGCGCCGGTGCGGAGCCGCAGCCGACCGTCGCCGCCAGCGGGCCGACGTCGGCGGCAGGGGAGGTGTGGCCGGCGCCGCCGCGGTGGCCGTCCGCGACGACACCGGCCACGGCCAGCACCAGCAGCACGGTGATCGCAGCCGGGACGGGTAGGGACCTACGCGATCCGGTTTCCACCATGACAACCTCCGGGCTGTGTGCTGGCAGTTCGTGATCCGGGGACGGCAGAGCGACGCCCGTCCCCGGACGGTGCGATTGTGAGCGTTAACAGCATCTGGGTGGGCGACGGGTGTGGTCGCCTCTGTCGGCGGTCTCGGCGTGGGCGGGACGAGAAGCCGACTCTCATGGACTGTTATCGATAGCGACGGGACGCGTCAAGGGGTGTCGGCAATGTTTCGCGAAAGTGGCGTTGTTCAGCTGGAGGTCCGACGCGGACGGCAGGCCATAGCAGGGCTTGAATGTGTCGAGCACGTTACGTACCATCAGCGGCGAAATGTTATCGCTAACATTCGCGGAGGTCGTGATGCACCGCTCGCTCCGGAAGACGATGACGGCCGTCGCGGCGGCGATGCTGCTCGTCGGCTGCGCCGTCGCTCTCCGCGCGGAGCCCGCCATGGCGCTGAACAACGGCGTGGCCCGCGTTCCGCCGATGGGGTGGAACTCCTGGAACACGTTCGGCTGCAACATCAACGAGGCGCTCATCCGCCAGGAGGCCGACGCGCTGGTCAGCAGCGGCCTGCGCGACCTCGGCTACCGCTACGTCGTCGTCGACGACTGCTGGTTCAACCCGAACCGTGACTCGGCGGGCAACCTGCAGGGCGATCCGAGCCGGTTCCCGAGCGGCATGAAGGCGCTCGGCGACTACCTGCACGCCCGCGACCTCAAGTTCGGCATCTACCAGGTGCCGGTCGACCGGACCTGCGCGCAGTACTTCGGCGGCTATCCCGGCGCGACCGGCAGCCAGGGGCACGAGACGCAGGACGCCCGCCAGTTCGCCGCGTGGGGCGTCGACTTCCTCAAGTACGACTGGTGCTCACCCAACGGCAGCATCGACCAGCAGGTCGCCACGTTCGCGAAGATGCGCGACGCCCTGGCCGCCACCGGGCGTCCGATCGTCTACAGCATCAACCCCAACAGCATCCACGCCAAGACCGGCCCGCTGCGCAACTGGGGCGACGTCGCCAACATGTGGCGCACCACCGAAGACATCACCAACGCCTGGGACACCGGCCAGACCAACGGCTACCCGATGGGCATCCAGAACATCGTCAACGTGACCGTCCCGCTCGCGTCCTACGCCGGCCCGGGTCAGTTCAACGACCCCGACATGATGGAGGTCGGCCGCGGCGGGATGACCGACACGGAGATGCGTTCACACTTCGCGCTGTGGGCGGTGCTGGCCTCGCCGCTGATCGCCGGCAACGACCTGCGGTCGATGTCCACGCAGACGCTCGCGATTTTGGGCAACCGCAACCTCGTCGCCATCAACCAGGACACGCTGGCACTGCAGGCGACCCAGATCGCCAACGACGGAACCCGGCGGGTGCTCGCCAAACGCCTCGCCAACGGCGACGTCGCGGTCGCGCTGTTCAACCAGGGCTCGGCCACGACGACGGTGTCGACCACCGCCGCCGCGGTCGGCAAGTCGGGTACCTCGTTCACGCTCCTCGACGCCTGGACCAACACCACCGGCACCACCACCGGGTCGATCTCGGCGAGCGTCCCCGCGCACGGCACCGTCGTCTACCGGGTCTCCGGCGGCGGCACCGAGCCGCCGCCCGCGTCGTTCGCCCTGGCCAGCGCCGCCTCCGGCCGGTGCCTGGACGTCCCGAACAGCACCACCGCCAACGGCACCCAACCGGTGATCTGGGACTGCAACGGCGCCGCCAACCAGCGCTGGACGGCCAACGGCCAGACGCTCCAGGCCCTCGGCAAGTGCCTGGACGCCCCGCTGAACGCCACGGCCGGCGCGAAGACCCAACTGTGGGACTGCAACGGCGGCACGAACCAGCAGTGGACGTTCAACGCCGACGGCACCGTCAGCGGCCGGCAGTCCGGCCTGTGCCTCGACGTCAACAACGCCGCCACCGCGAACGGCACGACCGTCATTCTCTGGACGTGCAGCGCCGCGGCCAACCAACGCTGGACCCGGCGGTAGGCCCACGGCGGCGCCGCACCCCGTGCGTGGGGCGGCGCCGCCGTAGACTCCGTTCGTGATCGAGGGCGGAGTCTCGCGACGGCGTGGCAGTGCGCGCCGCGGTGACGTACCGATCACGACGATCGCCGAACTCGCCGGCGTCTCGCCCCCGACCGTGTCGAAGGTGCTCAACGGCCGGCGCGGGGTCGGCCCCGAGACCCGGCGGCGGGTGGAGGAACTGCTGCGCGACCACGGATACCGCCGGCCGCTCCCGACCACGGCCACGCCCTGCGTCGAGGTCGTGTTCGACAACATGCTCGGCTCGATCGCCGTCGACATCCTGCGCGGGGTGGCGGAGGAGGTCGGCGCGCGCGACTGCACCGTCGGGTTCACCGACGTGCGGCGGCAGAAGCCCGCCGATCTGCCCTGGGTCGAGGCGCTGCTGCGCCGGCGGCCCACGGCCGTCATCACGGTGTGCTCGATGGCCACCGCCGAGCACAGTGAGCGACTGGCCGCCGCCGGCATCGCGCTGGTGGCGATCGACCCGGTCGGTGAGTTGTTCACCCCGGTCGTCGGGTCGAACAACTGGAGCGGGGCGCTCACGGCCGTCCGTCACCTGCTCGACCTCGGACACCGCCGGATCGGCGTGTTGACCGGCCCGGTCCGCGACCTGTCGGCCCGGGCCCGGCTCGACGGCGTGCGGGCGGCGCTCGACCATGCCGGCATCGCGCCGGACGAGGACCTCGAACGGCGGGGCGTGTTCACCGTCGACGACGGGCTGCGTCTCGGCGCGGAACTGCTGGCGCGGCCGCAGCGGCCGACGGCGATCGTGTGCGGCGACGACCTGCAGGCCCTGGGCGTCTACGAAGCGGCCCGCCGGGCCGGCCTACGAATCCCCGACGACCTCAGCGTCGTCGGGTTCGACGACGTCGACCAGGCCGCGTGGGCCGCGCCGCCGTTGACCACCGTGCGGCAGCAGTTCGCACAGATGGGCGCGACCGCCGCCCGGCTCGCGTTGGCGCTCGCCGCCGGCCAGCAGCCGACCCGGCACCGGCACGAACTCGACACGATTCTCGTCGTGCGGGGGAGTACCGCCGCGCCGCGCCACTGAACCCGCTGAGCTCAGACGCGGGTGCGTCGGCGGGCTTCCCGCCGCTGGTCGGTCTGTCGGCGGGCCTTGTTGTGGCCGCCGCAGTCGTCCATGCTGCACCACCGGCGGCTGCGGTTCCTGGTGGCGTCGAGGAACAGCCACGAGCAGCCTCCGTCGGTGGGGCACTGCTTGATCCGGTCGAGGGGGCCGTGGGTGAGCAGTTCCATCGCCGAGGCGGCGACCGGCCACCAGGGTCGGTCCAGCAGGTCCGGTTCCGTGCCGGCCGCGGCGTCCCAGTTCCAGCCGAAACCACCGGCGTGGGGGAGCAGCCGGCCGTGCCGGGTGGCCGTCGCGAAGGCGTGCCGCAGCACCTCGAGGTCCGCGTCGGCCGGCGCGGTGTTGTCGACGATCGCGGCGAACAGCCGGTACAGCCCTTCGCGCAGGTCGATGGCGGTCCGGAAGGCGACCCGCGCCGCCGCGGGACGGGCGGCGGCCGCGCGTAGCAGGCCACTCGCCGCCGCGTCGTCGACGAGGTCGCCGTCGCGGGCCCACCGCACCAGGTCGGGATACGTGTTGAGCCATTCCAGGTCCACCGGGCCGGTCCGGGGCGCCACAGTGTTGATGTAGTCCAGGCACAGTGCTCCGCCGTTGCGGGCGAGGGTCGCGTCGTTCATCTCGTTCTGCCACCACCAAAACCTGTTTTGCCGGCAGCAAACCGGCTATGCTTCCACCAAAGAGAGTTTAGCTGGCAGCACGAGGAGGAGCGATGTTCATCAACGACGCCATCGGGCGCTTCGGCGTGCAGCGCACGAGCGACCTGTCGCGGTCGGCCCTGCCGCACGCGCCGGCGATCCCCGACCGTCGGCCCCGGCCGGGATCGGTGCGCGCGGGGACCGCCGGTGTGCTGCGTCGGCTGGCCGACCGGATCGGCCCGATCGACACCCGGGCGGGGGTGGAGGTCAGCCTTTGACGGCGCCCGCGGTGAGCCCTTCGGTCAGGAAGCGCTGCCCGAAGGCGTACATGACCACCACGGGGACGCTCACGAGCAGCGACGCCACGGCCAACTGCCCCTGCGGCACGACGTCTCCGACGATCATCGACTGCATCCCCACGGGGAGCGTCTTGTACTCGTCCTTCGTGATGAACACGAAGGCGAAGAGGAACTCGTTCCAGGCGTTGGTCAGGGTGAACATCGCCACGGCCAGCAGGCCCGGCCGGGCCAGCGGCAGCACCACCCGGCGCAACGCCTGGATGCGGGTGCAGCCGTCGACCAGCGCGGCCTCCTCCAACTCGACGGGGATCGAGGCGAAGTACCCCGTCAGCAGCCAGGTGGCGAAGGGGAGCGTGAAGGTCGGGTACGTCACCACCAGGGACCACAGCGAGTCGGTGAGCCGCACGCCGATGAGCAGCTGGTAGAGCGGGATGAACAGCAGCGCGCCCGGCATCACGTAGGTGAGCAGCACCGTGACGGTGAAACTCTGCGCCCCGCGGAACCGCAACCGGGCCAGCGCGTAGCCGGCCAGGGCCGCGCACACCAGCGCCACCACCGTGGACGCCACCGACACCAGCAGCGTGTTGAGGTACCAGCGGCCGAAGGGCTTGGTGGCGAACAGGTCGGTGAACTGCTGCAGGGTCCACGGCGTCGGCCAGAGGTCGTCGGTGCGCATGACGATCTGGCCCTCGGACTTGAACGCCGTGACGACGATCCAGTACAGCGGGGCCAGCACGAAGAAGAGCAACCCGGCCAGCGCGAGGGCGGATCCCAGCCGCGACACCACGGTCGACGCCCGGCGTCGGCCCCAGGTCTGCAGCGCCGAGACCGTCCGGCCGATCGCGGCCGCGATCAGCAGGATCACCCCGAGGATCACCGCCGCCTTCCAGAAGATGTGCGGTGACGCCCAGGCCAGCAGCCCGGTGACCACGGCGGTGACGACCCACGGCAGCGCCTTGCGCGCCGCCGTGGGCGGCCGGTGCGGCTCGGTGTCGGCGTCGCGGCGCAGCAACCGGACGAGGAAGAACACGAGCGCGGCGATGACCGGCAGCATGACGAGCGTGACCGCCGCCCCCGCCCCGTACTGCAGTTGCAGGATGGCCTTGGAGTAGGCGACCAGCACGTACGGCGCGGTCGCGTCGCCGGGGCCGCCCTGGGTCAGCAACCAGATGAGGTCGAAGTTGTTGAACGTCCAGATCGACGACAGGGTCACGGTCACGGTGATCACGTGACGCAGTCCGGGCAGCGTCACGTGGACGAACCGCTGCCACGCCGAGGCGCCGTCGACGGTGGCCGCTTCGTACCGGTCGGCCGGGATGGACTTCAGCCCCGCGAGGAACGCGATGGTGAAGAACGGCACCCCCTTCCACACGTTGACCATGATCACCGACGGCATGGCCAGCGACGGGTCGGACAGCCAGCCGGCCGGCCAGCTGTCGACCAGATGCAGGTCGGCCAGCAGCGGCCCGATGCCCGACTCGGTGAGCAGCAGGTTGACGCTGCCGAAGATCGGGTCGAGCAGCGAGCGCCAGCTGAACGCCGTCACCACGGTCGGCACCACCCACGGCAGCAGGAGCAGCCCGGCCAGCACGGCCCGGCCCCGGCGCCGGTGGTGCAGCAGCAGGGCCGCCGACAGGCCCAGCACGACCTTGAAGATCTCGGCGTAGGCGGTGAAGACGAACGAGTTCATCACGCCGGTGCGGAACTGCTCGTCGCCGACGAGAGAGGTGTAGTTGTCGAGCCCGACGAAGACGCTGTCCGGCCCGTGCCGTTCGGTGGTGCTGGTGATGATCGACCGGGCGATCGGTACGAGGACGAGCGCACCGACCAGCACGGCCGTGGGCGTCAGGAACAGCGCCGCCAGCCGCCAGTCGCGGCCCAGCCGCCGCTGGGTCGGGGTGAGGGAGCCGGACCCGGACGGCGCGGGCGCCTTCGCCACCGGGGCCGGCGCCGAACGGACCGATGTCACTGCGGCAGCCCCTGCTGGGTGAAGATCCCCACCATCTTCTGGTGGGCGGCCTGCACGGCCTTCGCGGGCGCTGTTCCCTGGATGACCTGCTGCATCATGTCGGTGAGCACGTAGGCGCCGACGGCGGCCTGTTGGCCGGCGCTGGCCTTCTGCGGAAAGTCCAGGCCGTTCTTCGTCGAGAGCGGCAACGACTGCTCGGTGATCTTGCGCATGATGGGGAACGCCGGGTCGCCGCTGGTGAAGAACGGGTCGGCGTCCCAGACCTTCTCCCAGGCCGGCAGCGCCAGGCCGGGCGCCTCCTTCGCGACGCCGAGCAGTGCGGGCGCGGTGATCAGGTACTGCGCCAGGAGTTTGGCGAGCGGGGCGTTCTTGGCGCCCTTGAAGATGACGAAACCCTGCGACTGACCGAGCAGCAGCGGCTTGTCGGTCGCCGGTCCGATGCAGTCGGAGAAGACGTAGGTGTTCTCGTAGACGGGGTTCTTCTTGGTCTTCGAATCCGCGTACACGCTGAACTGGTTGCGCGTGTATCCGAGAATCCCGGCCAGCCAGTTCTCGTTGTTGCTGGAGTCGGTCCAGGCGGCCACCCCCGGCGGCAGCATCGGCTTGAACTTCGGGTTGGTGTAGATGTCACCCAGGAACGACACGGCCTGCACGGTCTCGGGGGAATCGAACGTGACCTTCTTGCCGTCGTTGGAGGCGATCGATCCGCCGTAGGCGTTGATCAGCGCCTCGATCATGCCGTTGGCGTCGCCGGACCGGTTCACGGTCATGCCCCAGCCGAAGCGGCGCTTGGACGGGTCGGAGATCGCCAGGCACAGGTCCCGCAACTCCTCCCAGGTGTAGATCTCCTTGGGGGTGATGCCCTTGTCCTGCATCCAGTCCTTGCGCAGGAACGAGCCGATCCCGATGAAGTGGTAGGGGATGGCGAACCATTTGCCGTTGAAGACGCAGAAGTTCTTGGACTCCGCGGTGGGCTCGCCGTACTTCTTCGTCAACGCCTGTACGACGTCGGACACGTCCTCCAGGTCGCCCAGCGCCTGGAACTGCGCGACGAACCGCGAGTCGGTCATGAAGGCGAGGTCACGGGCCACGCCACCCTTCACCTCGGCGTCTATCTTGGCCACCACGTCACCGGCGTCGGCCTGGACGAGACTGTTGTCGATCTTCGTCCCGGTGACGTCGGCGAACTTCTTGACCGACGCGTCGAGGGCCGCGTTCGCCGCCTCCGAATACAGCTTCTGCGACAGCAGTCCCATCGACGAGCCCTTCATCGACGACGCGGCGTCGAGCAGCTCCTGCGGAACCTCGGCCTGCACCTTGGGGGTCGAGGGTGAGCCGTCCCCGCACGCGGCCAGGCCGGCGGCGCCGAGCACCCCCGCCCCCATGCCGAGAAAGCCGCGCCGGGTCCACAACGGGTTGCCTTCCATGGCCGTTCGCCTCCTTTTTCTCGTTCGACCCGATGCATGCTGCAAGGGCCGGGAAGCGTGGCGCTCCCGGTTGAGAACTGCGGGTCAGCCCGACCGCCGCGGCGCCGGCCAAGGCATTGAATACGTCAGGAAATGAATGACGGATCAGCGGTCTGCGTGAATCTCATGGGCTCGGAAATGCGAAACTTTCGAACGGCTCAGAACGATAGATTTCGCGTGTGCCGCACGCTACGACGAGCGAACTGCGTGGGTCAATACTTCGAACGTGACCACATTCGACGGGCGAGGATCAAAGAATTACCGGCGGTCGGAAAACAAACAACAAACATTGACGCGCGTGCATGCGTGCACGGCGTCATGCGCGGGTGTCCCGACCCTGTTCGATATTTCGAACAGCGTTCGAGATCTCGGTCCAAGTGGTCGCGACGGTAGAGGACCGAGTGAGAGGTGTCAATGCCGGTGACGGGGTGCCGGGGCGGCACCGCGGGAGGGCGGGGGTCAGGCCGGCGTCCGGTACCCCAGCCGGGTCGAGAGCGTGGCGGCACCCTCGCGGACCAGCCGCGTCCACTCCGCGTGTGACGCGGGCGCCCACCGGATGATCGGCGCGGAGACGCTCATCGCGGCGACGGTCGCACCGGTGTGGTCCCGGACCGGCGCCCCGACGCAGCGGACCGCGCTGTCGGACTCGCCGTCGTCGACCGCGACGCCGGCCGCGCGGACGCGGTCGAGTTCGGCGCGCAGGCGGCCGACGTCGGTGATGCTGTCGGGCGTCATCCCGGGCAGGTCGCCGTCCGGCAGCCGGGTGTCGAGGTCGGTGGGGTCGAGGCTGGACAGCAATATCTTGCCGACGGCCGTGCAGTGCGCGGGCAGCCGCCGCCCGACCGCCGACACCATCCGCACGGGGTGCGTGCTGTCCACCTTCACCAGGTAGATCACGTCGGTGCCGTTCAGCACGGCGACGTGCACGGCCTCGTCGCACGCGGCGGCGACGTCCTGAGCCACGTCCTGCGCCTCGCGCACCAGGTCGAGCTGCCCGGCGAACGCGGCACCGAGCTGGAGAACCGGCATGCCGAGCCGGAACCGGGCCGGCTGGCCCGGCACGGAGATCAGGTACGAGCGGGCGACGAGCGTCACGAGCAATTCGTGGACGGTGGTGCGGGGCAGTCCGAGCCGCTCGGTGATCTCGCGCGCGGAGAGCGGGGGGTGATCGAGGAACAGTTCGAGGATGTCGAGGGCGCGGGTGACGGCGGGTACCACGCGGGGCATAGTCCGGGAGGATAGCCCCGGCATCGCGAGCGCTGCCCCGGGCGGGGACCGATCGGCCCCACCGCTTCTGCGAAATTTCTCTGCCGGAACGACCGACGTTTCGCGAGCACATCGCCCGCGCGACGCCGTTGTCAGGCGCGAACGGATGGAACGTCTCAGGTCGAAACTTTCGGTCTTACATTGACCGAAGACGTGATCCCGCACCCGAAACTTCTCCGAAACGTATTGACGCCCATCGAGGCCGATGCGACGCTTCGTGCACTCCCAGTGCGCGTCCACGACCGCCCGCCACCCGGTCGTGGATGTTCCCCCCGCGTTGAGAAAGGCTCTACATGTCCGTTCGCAGAACGCGCGTCGTGCTCGCTGTGGGCGCCGTCGCTGTTGCCGCCGCCGCCATCGCCGTGGCGTTCACCGGCACCGCGTCGGCGGCCAGCACGCTCGGCGCCTCGGCCGCCGAACACGGCCGGTACTTCGGAACCGCGATCGCCGCCGGCAGGCTCAGCAACAGCCAGTACAGCACCATCGCCGGCCGCGAATTCAATATGATCACCCCCGAGAACGAAATGAAGTGGGACACGACCGAACCGTCGCAGAACAACTTCCAGTACGGCAATGCCGAGCAGATCGTCAGCTTCGCGTCCTCGCGCGGTATCCGGGTGCGCGGACATGCCCTGGCCTGGCACGCGCAGCAGCCCGGCTGGACCAACGGCATGAGCGGATCGACGCTGCGCAACGCCATGCTCAACCACGTCACCCAGGTCGCCACCCACTTCCGCGGCAGGATCTACTCCTGGGACGTGGTCAACGAGGCGTTCGCCGACGACGGGCGCGGCTCGCGACGCGATTCGAACCTGCAGCGCACCGGAAACGACTGGATCGAGGCCGCGTTCCGGGCCGCGCGGTCGGCCGACCCGAACGCGAAGCTCTGCTACAACGACTACAACACCGACAACTGGAACGACGCCAAGACGCAGGCCGTGTACAACATGGTGCGCGACTTCAAGTCGCGCGGCGTCCCGATCGACTGTGTCGGACTGCAGTCGCACTTCACCGGTGGCTCGTCCTATCCGAGCAACTACCGCACCACGTTGTCGAGTTTCGCGGCGCTCGGCGTCGACGTGCAGATCACCGAACTCGACATCACCAACGCCAACGCGACCGCCTACGCGAACACCGTCCGCGACTGCTACGCGGTCGCGCGCTGCAACGGCATCACGGTGTGGGGCGTGCGGGACAGCGATTCGTGGCGCAGCAACGAGTCCCCGTTGCTGTTCGACGGCAACGGCAACAAGAAGTCCGCGTACAACTCGGTGCTCAGTGCGCTGAACGAGGGCACGCCGACCGACCCGTCGAGCCCGCCCCCGTCGAGCGCCTCGCCGTCGAGTTCGGGCCCCGGCAACGGCGGCAGTTGCACCGCGACCGTTGTTCCCGGCCAGGTCTGGGGCGACCGTTACAACACGACGGTGAACGTCACCGGAACCAACAACTGGATCGTGACGGTGACCCTCACGTCGCCGCAACGGGTCTCCACGACGTGGAGCGGCAGCTTCTCGTGGGACAGCACCGGGTTCGTGATGACGGCACGACCCAACGGGTCCGGGAACAGCTTCGGTTTCACCACGATGATGAACGGCAACAGCGGTGCCCGACCCGCCGTCAGCTGCCGGACCGCCTGAGCCCGGACCCCAGGACGCACGGTTGCCGGGTGCCGTTTCGACCGCCCGGCAACCGATGCATCTCCGCCCGTCTCTCCACCCCCAGGAGGCAGGACCATGTTCACCCGTGTACCCCGCCGTGTGGCGCCGATACTCGCCGCCGGTGTCGTGGCGGTCGCCGCGGCCGGCGTCTGGCTCGGCAGCGGGTCGGCGTCGGCCGGCTCGCTGTCCGGCACGCTCTACCGCGACCCCGACTCCAACGTGGTTCGGTGGGTCGCCGCCAACGGCGGTGACTCGCGCGCCGCGGTGATCCGCACCAACATCGCCAGCCAGCCCCAGGCACGCTGGTTCGCCAACTTCAACCTGTCGACGGCGCAGCAGGAGGCGGCGTCGTTCGTGGGCGCGGCCAACGCGGCGAATCAGGTACCGGTGATGTCGATCTACCAGATCACCAACCGGGACTGTGGTGGCGCGAGTGCCGGTGGCGCGCCGGATCTCAACCAGTACCAGACGTGGGTGGGTAACTTCTCCCGTGGCCTGGGCAACCGCGTGGTCGTGGTCATTCTGGAGACCGACTCGATCGCGTTGCAGACGTGTCTGGACCAGCAGGCGTTGGCCGCCCGTAACGCCGCGCTGAGCCAGGCCGTGCGCACGATCAAGGCGGCGAACGCGAACGCGAAGGTGTATCTCGACGGCGGCCACTCCACCTGGAACTCCGCCTCGGAGCAGGCCAACCGGCTGCGGGCGGCCGGCATCCAGTACGCCGACGGCTTCTACACCAACGTGTCGAACTACAACCCGACAAACAACGAGGCCAACTACGGCCGGCAGATCATCTCCGCCCTCAACGGCGCCGGGGTCTCCGGTAAGCGGCAGATCATCGACACCAGCCGCAACGGCGGCGCCGCCGGCGACTGGTGCGGCGACGACAACACCGACCGGCGCATCGGCCGCTACCCGACACTGAACACCGGCGACTCCAACATCGACGGATACCTGTGGGTGAAACCACCGGGTGAGGCCGACGGATGCGCGTACCAGGCCGGCAGTTTCCAGCCGCAGCTGGCCTACAGCCTCGCCAACGGCGTCACACCACCGGATCCGACGCAGTCGAGCAGCTCGTCGCCGAACACCCAGCCGGGCGCCTGCTCGGCGACGTACCGGATCGACAGCCAGTGGAACACCGGCTTCGGCGCCACGGTCACCGTGCAGGCCGGCAGTTCGGCGATCACCGGCTGGACCGTGCGGTGGACGTTCGCCAACGGCCAGACCATCGGCCAGATCTGGAACGGAGCCGACTCGCCGAGCGGCGCCTCGCACGCCGTGCGCAACGTGTCCCACAACGGCTCGCTGGGCGGCGGCGCCTCGACCACGTTCGGCTTCAACGGGACGTGGAGCGGCGCCAACTCGATCCCGACGCTCACCTGCACCAGCCCGTGAACCCCGGTCGCTCAAGGAGGTCGCCATGAAACGATTCCGAGCGGCCCTCACGGCCCTCACTCTCACCGTGTCCGTCGCGGTCGGCTGGGTGGCGCTGTCGCCACCGGCCGCCGCCGCGTCGCTCGTCGAGGTGACGAACTTCGGCACCAACCCGGGCGGCATGCGCATGCACGTCTACGTGCCGGACACCCGCCCGGGCAACCCCGCGATCGTGGTCGCGATGCACGGCTGCGGCGGTTCGGGCCCGGGCTTCTACTCGGGTAGCGAGTTCGCCTCGCTGGCCGACCGGTACGGCTTCGTCGTCATCTACCCGACGGCGACGCAGCAGGCCGGCTTCGGCAACTGCTTCGACGTGTGGTCCGACGCGTCCAAGCGACGCGGCGGCGGCAGCGACCCGATGTCGATCATGTCGATGATCACGTACGCGCAACGGCAGTACGGCGGCGATCCGCAGCGGGTGTTCGCCACCGGCAGCTCGTCCGGCGGCATGATGACCAACGCGCTGCTCGCGCTGTATCCGGACGTGTTCAAGGCCGGAGCGGCGTTCATGGGCGTCCCGTTCACGTGTTTCGCCAACGCGGCGGACTTCCCGCCCTCGTCCAGCCGGTGCACCGGCGGCAGCATGAACCGCACACCCCAGGAATGGGGCGACGCGGTGCGCCAGGCGTACCCGGGCTACGCCGGTGCCCGTCCCCGCGTGCAGTTGTGGCACGGAACCAACGACACCCTCGTCCCCTATTCGCTTCTGCAGGAGGCGATCGAGCAGTGGACGAACGTGTTCGGCCTCAGCCAGACGCCGACCGCGACGGACACGCCGCAGGCCAACTGGAACCGGCGCCGCTACGCCGACACCTCGGGAACGGTGCAGGTGGAGGCGTACAGCATCCAGGGCGCCGGGCACAGCCTGCCGATGGGTGGCATGGCGGCGGCGGCGATCCAGTTCTTCGGGCTCGACCGGTCCACGCCCGGGTCGCCGTCACCGTCGTCACCGTCGGCCTCGTCCGGCTCGCCGGGGACCGCCGCCTGCCGTGTCGGGTACCAGGCGGACTCGTGGTCCAACGGCTTCACCGCGACGGTCACCGTCACCAATACCGCCGGCGCGGCCATCAACGGATGGACCCTGCAATGGACCTGGCCCGGCAACCAGCGGGTGACCAACGGCTGGAACGCCACCGTCAGCCAGAGCGGCGCCGACGTGACCGCCCGCAACGCCGCGTGGAACGCCACCATCGCCGCGGGCCAGAACGTCAGCTTCGGCTTCCAGGCCACCTACAGTGGAAGCAACACCGCACCGACCCGGTTCCTGCTCAACGGCGCGGTGTGCAACTGATCCACACCCCGGGTGGCAGGAGGCCATGGTGATGTCCCGGTTCCAGGTGCTTTCGGAAGGTGACGTCGATCAGTTCCTGACCACGGGCTTCGTCGCGGTGCGGGGGTGCTTCTCCCGCCGGGCGGCGGAGGAGTTCACCCGACCGGTCTGGGACCGGCTGGGGTATGCCGCCGACGACCCGTCGACCTGGGCCGAGCCGGTGGTCCACCTGGCCGGTCGGCGCAGGCTCGACGTCCGCGACTTCGCGCCGAAGGCGTGGGGCGCGGTGTGCGACCTGGTCGGCGGCGAGGAGCGGATCAGCACCGACCGGCCGTACGTGTGGAACGACGGGTTCATCGTCAACCTGTGGCAGGGCGCCGACGAGCCGTGGGCGCCCGCCACGCCGGCCTCGCCCGGCTGGCACAAGGACGGCGACTTCTTCCGGCACTTCCTCGACTCGCCGGAGCAGGGCCTGCTGACCCTCGTGCTGTGGTCGGACGTCCGGCCCCGGGGCGGCGCGACGTTCGTCGCGGCCGACTCGGTCGGCCCGGTCGCCCGGTTCCTCGCCGCCCATCCGGAAGGGGCGTATCCCTTCCCGCAGCCGCCGGGCGTCGACGACGCACCGGTGTTGTCCTTCGCCGACCTGGCCGCCCCGTGCCGGGAGTTCGTCGAAGCCACCGGCGAAGCCGGCGACGTCTACCTCCTGCACCCCTACATCCTGCACGCCAAGTCACAGAACGTGCTCCGCCTGCCCCGGATCATCACCAATCCACCGCTGACCCTGGCCGAGCCGATGCGGTTCGACCGGCCCGATCCGGGCGAGTTCTCCCTCGTCGAACGGGCCGTGCTGCGCGCGCTCGACCGGCCGCGCTTCGAGTTCGCCCCGGCTGCCGAGCGCCAGGGGCTGGTGCCGCCGCGGGTGGCGATCCAACGGCAGCGACTGGCGGAGGAGGAGCGCCGGCTCGCCGGCAAGGCGCACTGACTAGTGCGGCAACGCCCGGTCCAGTTGGCGTCGCGAGGTGACGCCGAGCTTGCGGAACACCTTGCGCAGGTGGTAGTCGACGGTGGCGGCGCTGATGAACAGATGTTGGGCGATCTCGGCGTTCGTGGCGCCGTCGCGGGCCAGTTGGGCGACCGCCCGTTCCTGCGCGGTCAGCTCGCCGGTCGGCGGAACCGTGCGGCTGCGGGCGGTCTCGCCGGTGGCCCGCAGCTCCCGCCGGGCCCGTTCGGCGAAACCGGCGGCGCCCATCCGCTCGAACATCTCCAGCGCCGTCAGCAACGCGACCCGGGCGTCGCGGCGGCGCTTGCGGCGACGCAACCACTCGCCCAGAAGGAGATGGGCCCGGGCCAGATCGGACCGTGACCGGGTCAGCGCGAGGTCGTGGATGGCGTCGCGGTACAGCGGCTCGGCCTTGTCATCGGACGCGAGCAGCGCGCGGGACCGGCTGTACAGGCCGGTCACGTACGGCGAGGCGCCGTCGTCGGTCCGTTCGGCGAGCCGGGCCAGGGCCCGTTCGGCGAGCAGCCGGTCACCGGAGCGCATCGCCGCCTCGACGAGTTCGGGCAGCAGCCGGCTGTGCACATGCGTGCGGTCCTGGTCGACGAGCCGCCGCAGGATCCCGACCGCCTCGGCGTAGTCGCCCCGCGAGATGGCCAGGACGGCGAGACCGATCCACGCGGTCGACTCGCTGGCGCCGAGACCGAGCTGGCCGGACGCCTCGAGGATGAGCTGGATGTGCTCGCGGGCGCCCGGTTCACCCCGCCAGGCCACCAGCTCGGGGGAGCGGAGCACCTCCCAGTGCGCGGGGGTGGCGCCGATACCGGAACGGGCCTCGGTCAGCTCCATCAGGAACGTCTCGGCGTCGGCCAGTTCGCCGTAGATGGCCTCGGTCAACGAGCGGCTGTAGCAGATGACGTCGAGGACTCCGAGCGCGCCGGTGCGACGGGCGACGTCCGACGCGCGTTCGAGAATGCGGTCGCGGACCCGGTCCTCCATGATGGTCGTGCAGGAGTACACCGCCGGCAGCCAGTTGCGCAGGAATTCGTCGTCCGGCGTCGATGGGTCGGCCACGGCGGCGACCGCCTGCCGGATCCGGGGCAGTGCGGCCCGGTGTCCCTCGGTCACCATCGTGCCGAGCCCGCGCAGCAGCAGGTCCACTGTGGACCGTCCGGGCTCCGGAACCAGCGCGTCGACCTGCGCGGCCAGGTCGTCGAGCGTGACGTCCCGCATGCGTTGCTCGGCGTTCAGCGCCTGTTCGAAGGCCCGCAGCAGCGCGTCCCGGGCGCGGGCCGGGTCGTGGTCGCGGAACGCGAGTGCGGCGGTCAGCCATACTGCCGCCAGTCGCGGCTGGGTGTCCGGCTCGCCGAGGTAGGTCAGCACGCCGGCCCGCACGGCGATGGCCCGGCCCCGGTCGGCCGCGTCGATGTGGTCGGGGTGCAGGCCGTCCAGCAGCGACCGCGCCTGCACCGCCGCGCCGCTCAGCAGGGCGGACTCGGCGGCGTCGATGACCCGTCCGGTACGCACCGTCCCGGGCGGGCTGAGCTCGGCCGCCCGCAGCAGGAACGCGGTGCGTGTGGCATGTCCGCCGCGGTCGCCGGCCCGCCGGGCGGTGGCGAGCAGTCCGGCGGCGACGTCCTCGTCCGGGCCGGTGGCGCCGGCGGCGAGGTGCCAGGCGCGCAGGTCGCGGTCGGCGGGCTGGATCGTCGCGTCCGCCAGTGCCCGGTGCGCGGCCCGCCGTTCCGTCCCACCGGCTCCCGCGTACACGGCGGACCGGACGAGGGGATGCCGGAACCGGACGTCCTGCCGGACCACCACCAGTCCGGCCCGCTCGGCCGGGTCGGCGGCGTCCGTCCCGATTCCGAGCGCGGCGGCCGCGGCACTGACGACGGAGAGGTCTCCGCCGGGTTCGGCGGCGGCCAGCAGCAGCCAGGTGCGGGTGGCCGCCGGCAGGCGCTCGACCCGGCGCAGGTAATGCGCCTCCAGGCGGCCGCCCAGCGGCGGCGGATCCGGCAGGAGGCGGTGTCCGGCCAGTTCCGCGCCGGACAGCTCGGCCGCCAGATCGGTGAGCGCGAGGGGATTGCCGCCGGTCGCCGCGACGATCCGGTCGGCCACCCCCGGATCGAGCGGCCCGTCGACGGCCGAGCGCAGCAGAGCGAGGGCGGGCTCGCGGGTCAGGCCCGCCAGCGCCAGCACCGGCAGGGCGTCCAGCACGGGCGGTTGCTCGGCGCCGGTGCGTACGGCGAACACCATGCCGACCCGGTCGGCGTGGATGCGTCGGGCCACGAACGCCAGCGCCGACACCGACTCCGCGTCCAGCCGATGCGCGTCGTCGACGCAGCACAGCAGCGGCGTCCGCGCGGCGACCGTCGACAGCAGCGACAGCGTGGCGAAGCCGACGAGGTACGGGTCGGGTGCCGGGCCGTCGGCCAGTCCGCACGCGATCGACAGCGCGGTCGACTGCGTGGCGGGCAGTTCATGCGGCTCGCGCAACACGGGCCGCAGCAGCCGATGCAGCCCGGCGAACGGCAGCCCCGACTCCGCACCGACACCGGCGACCCGCAGCACGCGCAGGCCGTCGGCAGCGGCCGCCACGTGCTCCAGCAGGACCGTCTTGCCGATGCCGGCATCGCCGCGCACCACCAGGACTCCGCTCAACCCGTCGCGGGCCGCCTGCACCACCGACGTGAGCGCCGTGATCTCCGCATTCCGCCCCACGAGCACGCGGGTCAGCGTAAACGACCTGGTGCGGCGCGCGACGCGAGCGCCACGCGGTCCCGGGACGACTACGCGATACGGGATTCGAGGCGGGCCGGGCGCGCCCGAGAATCGGGCGACGTTCGTAGACGGGAAGTGACGCCATGTCGTTCGTGTCCGCCGCCGACGGCACCCGGATCTTCTACAAGGACTGGGGTGAGGGGCGGCCGGTCGTGCTCAGCCACGGCTGGCCGCTCAACTCCGACAGCTGGGAATCGCAGCAGCTCTTCCTGGCCGAGAACGGCTACCGCGCGATCGCCCACGACCGGCGTGGCCACGGTCGTTCCACACAGACGTGGGGCGGCAACGAGATGAACACGTACGCCGACGACCTGGCCGCCGTCATCGAGTCCCTCGACCTTCGCGACGTCACGCTGGTCGGGTTCTCCACCGGTGGCGGCGAGATAGCCCGCTACATCGGCCGGCGCGGCACGGCCCGCGTCGCCCAGGCGGTGCTTGTCTCCGCTGTACCGCCGCTGCTGCTCCAGACCGAGGACAACCCCGGCGGCCTGCCGGTGGCGGTCTTCGACGCGATCCGGGCCGGCTCGGTGGCCGACCGCTCGCAGCTCTATCGGGACCTCGCCGACGGGCCGTTCTTCGGTCTCAACCGCCCCGGTGCGAACGTGTCCCAGGGCGTGCGGGACGCGTTCTGGCGGCAGGGCCTGCAGGCCGGGCACCGGAACGCGTACGAGTCGATCGCCGCGTTCTCGGCCACCGACTTCCGTCCGGATCTGCGGGCCTTCGACGTTCCCACCCTCGTCATCCACGGCGACGACGACCAGATCGTTCCGTTCGAGGTGGGCGGGAAGGCATCGGCCGCCCGCATTCAGGATGCGACGTTGACCGTCTACGCGGGCGCGCCGCACGGCATCACCGACACACACAAGCAGCAGTTGTCCGACGACCTGCTCACGTTTCTGAGGAGTTGGCCATGACCACGCCCGACACGATCGTTCTCGTCCACGGCTTCTGGGTGACGCCCCGCAGCTGGGAGAACTGGATCACGCACTACGAGGCGAAGGGTTTCCGGGTGCTCGCTCCCGGCTACCCGGGCTTCGAGGTCGAGGTGGAGGCGCTCCGGGACAACCCGGAGATCATCGTCGACGTCACCGTGCCCGCGATCATCGCGAAGATCGAGGGGATCATCCGCGAGCTCGACAAGCAGCCGATCATCATGGGGCACTCGGCGGGTGGCGCGTTCACCCAGATCCTGCTCGACCACGGGTTCGGCGCGGCCGGTGTCGCGCTGAACTCGGCTCCGACCGAAGGCGTGCGGGTGGTGCCGCTGTCGCAGGTGAAGTCCACGTTCCCGGTGTTGAAGAGCCCGGCCAACAGGCACAAGGCGGTCGGGCTGTCGTTGGCGGAGTGGACGTACGCGTTCACGAACACGTTCACCGAGGACGAGTCGCTGGCGCTGTACGAGCGGTACCACATTCCGGCGAACGGCGGCATCCTCTGGGGTAGCGTGCTGGCCAACTTCCAGCCCGGCCACCAGGACACGTGGGTTGACTACCACAACGACGACCGGGCGCCGCTGTTGTTCGTCTCCGGAAGCGAGGACCACATCATGCCGCCGGCGATCCAGAAGTCGAACGCCAAGCACTACAAGTCGAACACCGTCACCGAGGTCAAGGAGTACGAGGGGTACGCCCACCTGCTGCCGGCCCAGAGCGGCTGGGAGAAGATCGCCGACGAGGTCCTCGACTGGGCCCTGACCCATGCCCGCTGAGGGGCCCGCCGATGTGCGCGTGACCCACATCGGTGGGCCGACCGCGCTCATCGAGGTGGCCGGCTGGCGGCTGCTGACCGATCCGACGTTCGACCCGGCCGGGCGCACCTACGCGTTCGGCTGGGGCACCTCGTCGCGCAAGCTCACCGACCCGGCGCTCGCCGTGGACGCGCTCGGACCGATCGACGCGGTCCTGCTGACCCACGACCACCACGGCGACAATCTCGACGACGCCGGCCGCGGGTTGCTCCCGTCGGCCGGGGTCGTGGTCACCACCGAGTCGGGTGCGGTCCGGCTCGGCGGCGGCGCCCGCGGTCTCGCGCCGTGGGCGACCACCACACTGGACGGTCCGGGCCGGCCGGCGATCACGGTCACCGCCACCCCGTGCCGGCACGGCCCGCCGTTGAGCCGGCCCATCGTCGGCGACGTCGTCGGGTTCGCCCTGAGCTGGGACGGACAACGGCACGGCGCCCTGTGGATCTCCGGCGACACCGTCCTGTACGGCGGCGTACGGCAGGTCGCCGACCGTGTTCCGATCGGGCTGGCCCTGCTGCACCTCGGCGGCGTCCGGTTCCCCGTCACCGGTCCGATCCGCTACACCATGACCGCCCGTGACGCGGTCACCCTGATCGGCCGGGTCCGCCCGCACACCGTCGTGCCCGTGCACTACGAAGGCTGGAAACACTTCCGGCAACGCCGCGCCGCCATCGAGCGCGAGTTCGCCACCGCGCCACCCGACATCCGCGACCGGATCCGCTGGCTACCGATCGGCACCCCGACCGACCTGCGGACCTGAGACAAGAAACGGCTCGTCACGCGGCGGGGGACTGCCGGTACGTCGCGATCAGTTGGTCCATCACCGCGTCGAGACGCTCGTCGACGACCTGCCGCGCGGGATCCTCGTCGTGCCAGGCGACGATCTCCCGGGCGCCCTGGTGGAACGGGATCGTCGCGGTGTAACCGGGCACGACCGAGCGGAGCTTCGCGTTGTCGAAGATCATGGAGTGGGCCTTGTCGCCGAGGAGTCCCGCGCCCCACTCGGGGTCGGCGGCGGCGATGGCGTCGGACGGTACGTGCACGATGCGGGGCGTGACGCCGGCCGCCGCGGCGAGGGCTTCGACGATCTGGTTCCAGGTCGGTGCGTCGTCGGAGGTGATGTGGAACGCTTCGCCGAGCGTGCGGGGGTGACCGAGCAGCGGCACGAAGCCCTTGGCGAAGTCCTCGTGGTGGGTCAGCGTCCACAACGACGTCCCGTCGCCGTGCACCACGACCTCCTTGTTCTGACGCATCCGGGCCATCGCCGTCCAGCCGCCGTCGAGCGGCACCAGCGTCCGGTCGTACGTGTGGGAGGGCCGGACGATCGTCGCGGGGAAGCCCTCCGCCCGGTACGCGGCGACGAGGAGGTCCTCGCAGGCGATCTTGTCGCGGGAGTACCGCCAGTGCGGGTTCCTCAGCGGTGTGGACTCCACGACCGGGACCCGCGCCGGCGGGGTCTGGTAGGCCGATGCCGAGCTGATGAAGACGTACTGCCCCGTACGGGCGCGAAAGAGGTCGATGTCGGTCTGGACGTGCTCCGGGGTGAACGCCACCCAGTCGACGACCGCGTCGAACTCGAGTCCCCCGAGCGCGTCCTTGACCGAGGCCGGGTCACGGATGTCGCCGCGCAGCACGGTGGCGCCGGCGGGCACCGGGCGCGGTCCACCGTTGCTCCGCTTGAGCAGGTGGAGATCGATACCGTGTGCGACGGCGAGCCGGGAACAGGCCGAGCTGATGATGCCGCTGCCGCCGACGAACAGAACCTTCAGAGCAGTCATGCCCCCACGTTAGTGTCGGTCGCATGACTGACGGGGACGAAGTTCGGCTGCGGCCGGTCATCGAGTCGGATCTGGAGATGTTCCGGCGGTTCCTGACGGAGCCGTTCCTCATCGGGCCGGACTGGTCCGGGTTCAAGGACGCGCAACAGCCGGGCCGTCGGTTCGCCCAGGACGGATACCTCGGCGAGGACGACGGCCGGCTCGTCGTCGACGTGCGGGAGCAGGCGTGCGGGTTCGTGGGCTACCACCAGGGGGTCTACAGCGGCATGGCCAGGTACTGGGAGATCGGCATCGTGCTGCTACCGGAGTGGCGCGGCAAGGGCGTCGGCTGGCGGGCCCAGGCGTTGCTGACCGACTACCTGTTCAGCCACAGCCCGGCGCAGCGGATCCAGGCCGGTACCCACGCCGAGAACGTCGCCGAGCAGAAGTCCCTGGTGAAAGCCGGCTTCCAGCTCGAGGGCGTGGTGCGGGCGTGTGAGTTCCGGGCCGGGGCGTGGCGCGACGGATACCTGTACAGCCGGCTGCGCGACGACCCCGCACCCGCCGTCACCCCGTTGCCCGCTCACCCGGCGACCTGACCCCACCCGAGCCGGTCTTCAGGCGAGTGGGCGGGTGGTCTGCACCCCGGTACGTTCGTCGTGGAGTCGGATGATCTGTTCGTCCACTGTGGACGGTGCGGGACCGTGAACCGCGAGCAGCCGGCACACCGCGTATCCCGCGGCGGCGGCTTCGTACCGGGCCAACCAATGCTGGAAACGTCGCTCGGCGTTGCCGTCGGCGTACGGCCAGCGTTCGTTCGGCGCCTTGGTGCCGGGTAGGCGCCATGGCTTGGGTGTGAGGCGGGCGCGGAACGTGCCGTGTGCACGGCACAGTTCACGGTAGACCGGGTCGGCGCCGAGTTCGGCGAGAATCTGCCCACCACGGGCCGACGCCGTGGGCTCCTCGACACCGGTGACGAACACCCGCAGCCCGGACGCGGTGCGGTAGACGACAACGCCGAGCCCGGGGTTGGCGCGCGCCCAGCCGCCGATCGTGACGAGGCGTTCGACCACCAACGGCGGCTCCGCCGCGGGACCGGTTTCGGCCGCACGCCGCTGGAACAACCGTCGCAGCAGGCCGCCGGCCGTCGGCTCACGCATCTCCGGCAGGTCGACGTCGGCGATCAGGACGCGGTCGGTGTTGAGAACCTCGGCGCCGTACCGGTTGCGGGTGACCGCGAGAACCTGCTCCCCGTCGAGGACGAGTTCGTCCAGGATCGGCTCCCGAAGCGGCGTTCGTGGGTAGTAGCCGCCCACGCGGGTGCCGACCCCGACCCGGGTCAGGGCGGATCGCAGTTGCTCGTGTGCCATGTCGAGTGCCTCGGTGGCGGACGACATGGACCATCCCCACACCCGCCGGAACAACTGTTGCCCCTGCTGACCGGTGCCCGTGCCTTCGGCCACCGCCCAGAACCTGGGAATCCGCACCGCTTCTCCCGCGCCTTCCCGAACCGGGGTCCGCCACCCGAACGTGGACGCCGCCAAGGTACCCGACGTCACGGCCCTTCCGGCGCGGTGACCGGAAGGGCCGCCGTTCAGGCGATCGTCAGAGCCAGCCGGCCTCGACGGCGTTGCGTACCGCTTCCAGCCGGCTGCGGGCACCCACCTTCCGCTCGATGTTCGACAGGTAGTTCCGGATCGTGCCCGCCGTGAGGAACAACGCCGCGGCGATCTCGGTGGTCGACATGCCGTCGGCCACCATGCGCAGGACGTCGGCCTCCCGTGGGGTGAACGGGTTGCCCGGCGCACCGAGCGCGGCGATCGCGATACCGGGTTCGATGAAGCGTTCCCCGGCCGCCACCCGCCTGATCGCGTCGATCAGTTCCCGTATGTTGCAGTCCGGGCTCAGGAACCCGTGAACCTGGGAACCGAGAGCGCGCTGCAGCGTGGCGGACGCGGTGGCATCGATCAATGCGATGACGCAGCAGTCCGCGCCGTGCTCGCTGATCGTGCGGACGGCGGTGAGCCCGCAACCGCCACGGGTGTCCATTTCGACGACCGCGATGTCCGGGCGGACCTTGCGTACCAGCGCGGCGGTCACGGCGGAGCAGGTGGCATCCGCCACCACCTCCAGGTCGTCCTCGAACGAGACCACAGTGGCGATGGCACTTCGTAACAGACGGATTTCGGCAATCAACAGAATGCGTGTCAAGGGTCAGTCCTCCGAAAATTCACACGGTTCGACACAGCTCGGCGTGCGGCGAACCGCCGGACGCGAACCGCGAATCGACAAACGTGGTGCCGTGCGGCCGTCGGACATGGTCGCCGACAGCCAAAATGAGGACTAACCGGAAGGGGCCGGCCCATCAGGGTTCCGGCCCGAGCCGAATCCGGGACAATGGACGCCAAGGCCCGAGACGAGTTCATCCGCACCCCGCCCGGGCGGGGTGACGGCCCAGGCGGACGCCGAACGGTCCCCGCCACTCGAGGTCCCCGCCAGTGCGTCCGCATGCGGAAGCCGCCCGGGCAGCCGGGTCGGGGCGGCGGGTGCCGGCACGGATCCGCCGACGCTCGTTCCGCCGCTGTGGCCCGTGGCCGCGACCGGCGCAGCATCCGGCCCGCAAACCGACATGACGATCAGCCAGCGGCCGGCGGGCGGAGTCTCCGCCGGAATCTCCGTCCCGGCAGCGGAGACTCCGGCACGATTCTGGTCGGGAGAAACCGGCGTCGCGGACGGTTCACTTCCCGACGGGACGACCGGAGCCGCACCCCCATCCGTGCCCGACCCACCCGGCACCGTGACCCCCGGCTGCACGCCGGTACCCGAACCACCTGCCGGCGGAACCGCCAACCCGGGCCGTCGAACGCCAGGCAGTTCGGTCGCCGGCAGCTGGACGCCGGGCAGTTGGACGCCGGGCAGTTGGACGCCGGGCAGTTGGACGCCGGGCAGTTGAACACCGGGTAGTTCGAGGCCGGGCAGTTGAACGCCGGGCAGTTCGGTCGCCGGCAGTTGGACGCCAGGTAGTTCGACGGCGGGTAGTTCGACGGCGGGCAGTTCGACGGCGGGCAGTTCGACACCAGGTAGCTCGACGCTGGGCAGTTGAACGCCAGGGAGCTGAACGCCGGGCAGCCCGGCCGCTGGCAGTTGAACACCGGGCAGTTGAAGGCTGGGCAGTCCAACGCTTGGGAGCTTGACACCGGGTAGCCCAACACCGGGTAGGTCAACGCCAGGTAGTTCAACGCTCGGCAGTTCAACGCTGGGCAGTTCGGTCGCCGGCAGTTCGACGCTAGGCAATTGAAGGCGGGGCAGTTCAACACCGGGTGGTTCGACGCTTGGCAGTTCGACGCTGGGCTGTTGAACGCTGGGCAGCTTGACGGTGGGCAGCTCGGTCGCCGGCAGTTGAATGTCGGGGGCGTTGACGGTGGGGTCGTCGAGGGTGGGGACATCGACGGCGGGGATGTTGACGGCGGGGACATC
>NZ_BOPG01000029.1 GCF_016863635.1 Virgisporangium aurantiacum
TCGGCAGGGGCAGTGGTGCGCGCGGTGTTTGCCGACGGCGCTCGAACAGTGCCCGCCGGCGTCGGCTGTCGGGTGGGTCCTGCTGGGCCGACCACCTGGTCGACGTCGACGGGAACCGTTGCGGGGACGGCTGTGGGTGGCGTCGATGGCCGCGGCTGGGCCGGGCCTGCTCGCGCATCGTCGTCGAGTCCGCTCAATGCCAGGTAGACCGCGAGGGCCGCACCGATCAGGACGGCAACGCGAGCGACAAGCCGGACCGCACGATCACGTAATTCGGTTCCGCCCGCGTGATATGCAGCGGGACGGGCGCGAAGTCGCGGTTCCGGACACACCACTCCGTGGCGACCTTTCTCGAGGATGTCCGTTTGTGGGGCGCCCCCCGTCGCCATGCTCTCTGCGCCGGGACCGACCCTAACACCGCCATTAAAAGATCGCAGAAATGAGCGCGCGTCGCCTCGGGTGGCGGTAATCGGAAATGAATCAAGTACCGCGTGTCGGCCTGTCTCGTAAGTCGATCTTTCCGGACTTACCTTCACGAGCATGTCAATCGAGATGCCTACGAAAAGCATCCAAACCAGCCACATCCCGGCACCACAACTGCAAGATCGGCGCCGGCGTGTGGAACACGCATGGCGAAACTTTCTGCTCGCGGGTGTGCTGACCCAGAGGCTCGGACGCGCGCGTTGCCCATCGACCCAGGTGTTCAAACAACGCTCTTGTCATCAGTTTCGGATGACAGTCATGAACCGTGATGTGACATTGACGTCTGTCGTGACTGGGGTGACCGGCCCACGATGAATCCAGCCAATCGAGGGGGGAGACCGTGGACCAGTACGAAGACGTTCTACGCACAGCCGACCGGCTGTTCTTCTCGCCCTTCTGCGACCTGTGGCCGCGCGGCGACGCGCACTCCGGACGTCATTCCGGCGCCCCTCGCTGGGAGCCGGCCTTCTGCGTCCTGCCCGACGGCGCGGCACCTGACGGCGCACCCGACGGCGCGGTACCGGGGCGCAACGGCCGGCACGCCGAGCCCGTCGACGGAGGTCTGTGGTGATCGAGCGCTACGAGGTCTACTGCCTCGCCGACCGGGTCTTCTACGACACGCTGGACCGCAGCCGTGAGCACGTCGATTTCGCCCAGTGCGGCCGGCCGGTACCGGACGGATGGGTGCGCGAGACCGACGAGACGTGGACGCACCTCGCGCCGCGCGACGCCGGCGTGCCCGTTCAGGGATGGAAGGTCCACCTGTCGGCGCGGAGCGAGGACATCGAGCGGGTGCTCGGCACGGTCTGGGACTACTGCGTTCCGCGAAGTATCGCGTTCAAGTTCCTGCGCAGCCGACCGGTCGCGGTCACGTACAACGCGAAGTCGGCCTTCCGCGGGTCCAGCGGCAAGCTCGTGACCATCTACCCGACCGGCGAGGACCAGCTCGAGCTCGTACTCAAGGACCTCGACGCACTGCTCGCCGACGTTCGCGGACCCTACATCCTCAGCGATCTCCGGTACGGCGACGGCCCGGTCTTCGTCCGCTACGGCGCCTTCGTGCCGTTGCACTGCATCGCCGACAGCGGCAAGCGGGTGCTCGCCCTCCAGGACGCGGAGGGGCGGCTGGTACCGGACGTCCGTGGGCCGACGTTCACGTTGCCGCCCTGGGTCACGCTGCCCGTGTTCCTCGAGTCGCACCTGGCGGCCCGCAACTCCGTCACGGTCACCGATCTGCCCTACGAGATCGAGAGCGTGCTGCACTTCTCCAACGGCGGCGGCGTGTACCTGGGCCGCGACCGGCGTACCGGCGAGCGGGTCGTGCTCAAGGAGGGTCGGCCGTACGCCGGGCTCGACGTGGCCGACCGCGACGCGGTGACCCGTCTGCGGCACGAACGCGATCTGCTGGACCGGCTCCGCGGCCTGGACGCCGTGCCGCGCCTGGTCGACTACTTCACCCTGGGCGACCACGAGTTCCTGGTGCAGGAGTTCGTCGATGGCAACCCCCTGCAGCGGATGCTGGTCCACCGCTATCCACTGACCAAGGCCGACTGCACCGCCGACACGCGCGCGGAGTACACGGCGTGGGCGCTCGACATGCTCGACCGGGTCGACCGGGCCGTCGAAACGCTGCACCGGCGCGGTGTCGTCTTCGGCGACCTGCACCCCGACAACATCCTGGTCACCGCCGACGGTCGGGTCGTGCTGATCGACTTCGAGGTGTCGACGCTGGCCGCGGACCGGGCCCGGTCGGCGCTGGCCCACCCCGGCTTCGCGGCGCCGGCCGACCGCCACGGCGTCGACGTGGACCGGTACGCGCTCGCCTGCCTGCGGTTGAACCTGTTCGCGCCGCACACGACGGTGCTGCTCCCGCTCAACCGGGCCAAGGCGGTTCACCTCGGCCGGCTCATCACGGCCGAGTTCCCCGTCCCGGACCCGGTCGTGGACGCCGCGGTCGCGACCATTCTCGGCGTCGGTCCGGAGCAGGACGCCGCGGTGCGGATGTTCGACGACATTCCGCCGCTGCGCGCGGAACCCGATGCGTGGCCGCGGATCCGTGCCGCGATCCGGCGCGCGATCCTGGCCGGTGCGACGCCGGACCGCGACGACCGGTTGTTCCCCGGTGACATCGCCCAGTTCGAGCCGGGCGGCGCGGTCAACCTCGCGCACGGTGCCGCCGGCGTGCTCTTCGCGCTCGCGGCGACCGGCGCGGAGATCGTCCCCGAGCACGTGCACTGGTTGCGCGTCCGCGCCCTGGACCGCACCCGCGCCGCAAATCCGGGTTTCTACGACGGTCTGCACGGCGTGGCGTACGTCCTGGACCGGCTCGGGCACCGGCAGGACGCCCTGGACATCGTCGCCCGGTGCGGCGGGCAGCAATGGGACGCGCTGGAGTCCGGCCTGTTCGCCGGCCTCGCCGGCATCGGGCTCAACCTGCTGCACCTCGGCGCGGTCGCGGCCGAGCCGGAGCTGACGGCGTTGGCCGGCCGGATCGTCGACCGGTGCGCCGACCGGCTCGGCGGGCCGGACGACGTCCCCGAGATCAGTGGCGGCGACCATCCCCGCGCCGGTCTGATGTACGGCTCGTCCGGGACGGCCCTGCTGTTCCTGACCGCGTACGAGCACACCGGCGACGCCGCGCTGCTCGACCTGGCCGCCGTCGCCCTGCGGCAGGACCTGCGCCGGTGCGTCCCCGGCGGCGACGGCACGCTGCAGGTCGACCAGGGTTGGCGGACGTTGCCGTACCTCGACGAGGGCTCGGCCGGCATCGGGCTGGTGCTCGCCCGCTACCTGGCGCACCGCGACGACGAGACGTTCGCCGACGCGCTGCGCGCCATCGCCCGCGTCACCACGGCCGGCTACTACGTGCAGTCCGGCCTCTTCACCGGCCGCGCCGGCATGCTCGCCGCGGTGGGCATGGGGCTGGGCACGAAAGCGGCCGCACACGTGCGGCGGCTGGCCTGGCACGCGATTCCGTACGGCGGTGGGCTCGCCTTCTCCGGCGACCAGCTCCTGCGGTTGTCGATGGACTTCGCCACCGGGACCGCCGGCGTCCTGTTCGCGCTGGGAACGGCGCTGCACGACGTCCCCGTGTCCCTTCCGTTCTTCCCGCCGGGCGGGGTGACGGGCGTCGCGACCGCGACGACCGCCGCCGCCGCGACGGGCGGGACCGTTCCGACAGCCAGCGAAAGGAGGTGACAAGCAATGGCACTTCTGGACCTTCAGGGCATGGAGGCTCCCACCGGCGGGCACGGCGGTGGCGGTAGCACCCTGACCGTGGCGACGTGTGCGTCGATCACGCCGAGCAACCTGAGTGTGGCGCTCTGCCACTGATCCACCCGGTCGGACGCCGATCGGCGCCGGCATCCCATCCATCCGTGTAACGGCTTCAGCAAGGAAGGACGTGACCATCATGGCGCTTCTGGATCTCCAGGGCCTCGAGGCTCCCACCGGCGGGCACGGCGGTGGCGGCAGCACCCTCACCGTGGCGACCTGTGCCTCGGTGACCCCGAGCAACCTCAGCGTGGCGCTCTGCCACTGATCTGCGCGGACCGGTGAAACGGCCGAATTCCGCCCGCCCCACCACGGTGTCGGTGGCGGGGACCGAGCGGTGGCCCGGCGGTTCCACCCGCAGCAAGTGATCCCAGGGTCCCGGACGGCGTATCGACCGCCGTCCGGGACCCGCTCCACGGAAGGGCGGCAGGCGATGAGGTACCCGGAGGCGGTACGCGAACCGGTCGTCGACGATCTGCACGGCCACCTCGTGCCCGATCCGTACCGCTGGCTGGAGGACGCCGACGCCGCACCGACGCGCGCCTGGCTGGACGCGCAGGCGGACCTCTGGCGGACCTACGCAGACCGGCTGGCGGACCGGGAGGCGTTCCACCGCCGGGTCGCGGAACTGGCCGACGTCGGGCTCGTGTGCGCACCGGTCTGGCGCGGGAACCGGCGGTTCTGGTTGGGCCAGCGGCCCGGGCAGGAACACGCGGTCGTCCGCGTGGCCGGTGCCGGCATCGCCGACGCGGCCGGGGCGACCCTGCTCGACCCGATGGCCCTCGACCCGACCGGACTCACCACCCTGGACGCCTGGCACCCGGACCGCACCGGCGAGCGGGTGGCCTACCAGGTGTCGCGGCACGGCGCCGAGCGGGCCGAGTTGCACGTGCTCGACGTGGCCACCGGCCGCCGGCTCGACGGTCCGATCGACCGGTGCCGGTACTCGCCCGTCGTGTGGCAACCCGGTGGCGGGAGCTTCTTCTACGTCCGGTCGCTGCCCGGGCATTCGGCCCGGCACCGGCGGGTCTACCTGCACCGCGTCGGCAGTCCCGCCGGCAGCGACACGCTGGTGTTCGGCGCCGGCCACGACGAGACGACCCGGTTCGGGCTGGGCGGTAGCGACGACGGGCGGTGGCTGGTGATCTCGGCCGCCGTCGGTTCCGCGAGCGGCAACGAGTTGTGGCTCGTCGACGTGTCCACCGGTGGTCTGCGCCTCGTCCACCGTCATCCGGACGCCCGCGCGGTCGGCCACGTCGACCGGAACGGGCGTCTCTACGTGCTGACCAACCTCGACGCGCCGCAGGGCCGGCTGTGCGTGGCCGATGCCGCCGACCCGCGCCCGGCCGGCTGGCGCGATCTGATCCCGGCCGACCCGGACGCGGCGCTCTCCGACTTCGTCGTCCTCGACGGTCCGCGGCTGGACCGCCCGGTCCTCCTCATAGCGCGGATCCGCCGGGGGGCCGCCGAGCTGACCGTCCACGATCTCGCCGACGGCCGACTCCGGGAGCCGGTGCGGCTGCCCGGCGCCGGCCACGTCGGCCAGGTGACCGCCCGCCCGGACGGGCACGAGGCGTGGTTCACCTACACCGACAGCGTGACGCCGCCGACCGTGTACCGCGTCGACGCCCGCACCGGCGCGTCCGGCGTGTGGGCCGCCCCGCCGGGGACGGCCGACCTACCGGCCGTCGAGACCAACGAGCTGACCTGCGCCTCGACCGACGGGACGCCGGTGCCGGTGACCGTGATCTCCCGCGCGGGCGGCACGGGTCCCCGGCCGACGATCCTCTACGGGTACGGCGGATTCGGCGCGCCGACCACGCCGACCTACTCGGCGTACGTGCTGGCCTGGGTGGCGGCCGGCGGCGTGTTCGCGCTGGCCCACCTGCGCGGCGGCGGCGGCCACGGCGCGCACTGGCACCGCGACGGCCGGCTCGATCGCAAGCAGAACGTCGTCGACGACTTCGTGGCCGTCGCCGAGGGGTTGATCCGGACCGGGTGGACGACGGCCGGGCTGCTCGGCGCGTGCGGCGAGTCCAACGGCGGGCTGGTCGTCGGTGCGGCGATCACCCAACGACCGGAACTGTTCGCCGCCGCCGTGTGTTCGGCCCCGCTCCTGGACATGGTGCGCTATGAGCGGTCCGGCATGGGGACGGCGTGGCGGGCCGAGTACGGGTCCGCCGCGGACCCCGATCAGCTCGGCCGGCTGCTGGCCTACTCGCCGTACCACCGGGTCCGGGAGCGCGTCGGCTATCCGGCGGTGCTGTTCACCGTGTTCGACGGCGACACCCGGGTGGACCCCATGCACGCGCGCAAGATGTGCGCGGCCCTGCAATGGGCGACGAAACGCACCGCTCCCGTGCTGCTGCGTACGGAGGGCGGGGTCGGGCACGGTGCCCGGGGCGCCGGCCGCGCGGTCGGTCTCGCCGCCGACATTCTCGCGTTCACCGCCGCTCAGACCGGCCTCACACTGGCCGGCGAAGCCGGGAAAGCCGGGGACGCGTCGTGACCACGTTCGGCGCGATCGCGCGACGGGGCGGCGGGTGGCTGCCCGTGCTCGGCGCCGCGACGCTCGCGGGAACGCTCGCCACCCTCGGGCTGCCCACCGTACTCGGCCGTACGGTCGACGCGCTGGTCGCCGGTGCGCCCAGCGGCGGGTGGATCGCGCTGGTCGCCGGGTTGATCGCCGTGGGCATCGCGTCCGATCTCGCCGAGACGTACGCGTCGGCCGTGTCCGTCGCCGGAACCACCGCGTGGCTCCGCGAACGGTTGGTGCGGCACGTGCTGGCGGTCAGCCCCGACGCCAGCCGCCGGTTCGGCGCCGGTGACCTGGTGAGCCGGGTCTCCGGCAACGCCGCCGAGGCCGCACAGGCGGGCGTCGGGGTGGTGAGCGCCGTCGCGTCCGTGCTCCCACCGCTGGGCAGCCTGCTGCTCCTCGCCTACATCGACCCGCGGCTGGCCGTGGCGTTCCTCGCCGGAGCGGCGCTGTGCGGCGTCGTGCTGCGGGCCTTCGCCCGGCGCACCGCCGCGGTCGTCACCGACTACCAGCGGACCCAGGGCCTCATCGCCGGCCGGCTCGCCGAGTCGCTGTCCGGCCGGCGCACCGTCGCGGCCGCCGGCACGCTCGACCGCGAGCGGAACCGGGTCCTCGAACCGCTGGCGGACCTGCACGCACAGGGTCGGCGGATGTGGGCCGTGCTGGCCCGATCGGTCGCCGAGGCGACCGTGGCCGGCCCGTTGGTGCTCGTCAGCGTGCTGGCCACCGGCGGGCTGCTCCTGGTGGACCGGCAGATCAGCGCCGGGGAGCTGTTCGCGGCCGGCCAGTACGCGGTCATCGGCGCGGGTCTCGGCAGCCTCACCGGGATCTTCGCCCGGTTGGCCCGGGCCCGCGCCGGCAGCCGCCGGGTGGGGGAGGTGTTCGCCGTCGGGCCGGTCCGGTACGGCGTCCGCGATCTCCCGGACGGCCCGGGCCGGCTGGAGTTCCGCGGCGTCACGGTCCGTGCCGGCGACACGGTGCTGCTCGCCGCCGTCGACCTGGACCTGCCCGGCGGCGCGGCCGTGGCGGTCGTGGGCCGGTCCGGCGCCGGCAAGTCGGTGCTGGCCGGGCTCGCCGCCCGGCTTCGCGATCCCGACCACGGCACGGTGCGGCTCGACGGAACACCCCTCACCGACCTGTCCCACGCCGCCCTGCGACGCGCGGTCGGCTGCGCGTTCGAGCGGCCGGTTCTGGTGGGCACGGCGGTCGCCGACGCGATCGGCCCGGCGGTCGACCGGCGACGGGTGCGCGCGGCGGCCCGGGCCACGCACGCGCACGAGTTCGTCAGCCGCCTGCCGCTGGGCTACGACACGCCGCTGACGGAGGTGCCGCTGTCCGGTGGCGAACTCCAGCGCCTCGGGCTGGCCCGGGCCTGGCCCGCCGACCGGCTGCTGGTTCTCGACGACGCCACGTCCAGCCTCGACATGGTGACCGAGATGCAGATCGGGCACACCCTCACCGACGACCACCGCGGCCGCACCCGGCTGATCGTCACGCACCGCGCGGCCACCGCAGCCCGGGCCGACCTCGTCGTGTGGCTGTGCGACGGACGCGTCCGGGCGGTCGGTCCGCACGCCGAGCTCTGGCGCCGGCCCGCGTACCGCGCGGTCTTCGCGGCGGCCGAGCCGTCGGGGGAGAGTGTCCCGTGAGGCGCGAGATCGGGTACGGCGTGGCGGCGCTGCGGCGCCGTCCCCTCTGCGCCCTCCTCGCGTGGTCGGTTCCCGAAGCGGTGCCCGCGGCCGTGTCCGGGCTGGTCGTGGCCCGTGCGGTGGACGCCGGGTTCCTCGCCGGCCGCCCGGTGGTCGGGCTCGGCTGGTTGGCCGTCACGCTGCTCGCGGCCGGTGTGGGCGCCGTCGGCTCGCGTCAGGTGTACCGGCGGCTGGGCGACCTCGTCGAACCCTTCCGCGACGGCCTGGTCCGCCGCGTGGTGACCGGCGCGTTGCGCGCCGGTGTGGCCGGCCGGCCGGACGACGGGGCGCTGGCGCGGCTCACCCGCCAGGTCGAGATCGTCCGGGACACGTACGCGGGGTTGCTCGTCGTCCTCCGGGGCTTCGTGGTGACGGTCGTCGCCGTGGTCGCCGGCCTGCTCAGCGTCGCGCCGGTCGTGGCGCTGCTCGTGCTGCCGCCGTTCGTCGTCGGTGTGGGGCTGTTCGTGGCGACGCTCGGCGTGGCCGCGACCCGCCAGCGCGCCGCGGTGCACGCCGACGAGCGGCTGGCCACCGCCGCCGGCGCGGTGTTCGCCGGTGTCCGCGACGTGGTCGCCGCCGGCACCGAGGAGCACGCCGCGGGTCTGGTGACCGGACCGGTCCGGGCCCAGGCCGACGCCGAGCGGGCGCTGGCCACGGCGACGGCGTTGCGCACCCTGTGCTTCGCGGTCGGTGGCTGGCTGCCGCTCGTCGTCCTGCTCGCGGCCGGCCCGTGGCTGATCGCCCGCGGCACGACGGCCGGGCAACTGCTGGGCGGGCTGACCTACGTCCTGGTGGCCCTGCACCCGGTGCTGGGCACGCTCATGTCCGGCCTGGGCGGCAGCGGCCTCCGGTACGTGGTGACGCTGGGCCGCATTCTGGACGCGTCCGGCGAACCCGCGCCTCACCGCGATCCGGCCCGGCCCGGCTCCGGGTTGTCGGCGCCCGGCCTTTCGGCGGACGGCCTTTCGGTGGACGGGCTCAGCTTCGCCTACGGACCGCACGCGGAACCGGTACTGCGCGACTTCACGCTCACCGTGCCCCGGGGCGACCACCTCACGATCGTGGGCCCCAGCGGCATCGGCAAATCCACCCTCGCCGGGCTGCTCTGCGGCCTGCTGCGCCCCGACACCGGCACCGTGTGCCTCGACGGGACGCCGGTGACCGCGCTGACCCCCGCCGACCTGGCGGACCGGCGGGTCCTGATCCCGCAGGAGGCGTACGTCTTCACCGGGACGGTGTGGGACAACCTCGTCTACCTGCGTCCCGACGCCCACCCGGTGGCCGTGCTCGACGCGATCGACGCGCTGGGCGCCGACGCGCTGGTCGCCCGGCTGGGTGGGCTGGGTGCCGAGGTGCATCCGGGTGACCTGTCGGCCGGCGAGCGGCAGATCCTCGCGCTGGTGCGGGCGTACCTGTCGCCCGCGCCGCTGGTGGTGCTCGACGAGGCGACCTGCCACCTCGACCCGGCGGCGGAGCGTCGGGCGGAGGAGGCGTTCGCCACCCGGGGCGGAACGCTGGTGGTGATCGCGCACCGGATCAGTTCGGCGCTGCGCGCGTCACGTGTTCTTGTTCTCGACGGAAACACCGCGACCTGCGGTGACCACGCCGCCGTGACCGCGGCCTCGCCGCTCTACCGGGAGCTGCTTGGCCACTGGGACGCCCGGCCCGAACAAGCGACGATCCCGGGCGGGTGTCGGTCGTCCGGGATCGCGCTGGTACCTCCAGGATACTGAGCGATGCCCCGGGGCCGGCTCGTCCGATCAGGTGGTCCCCATCGACTCAGATCCATCCGTCCCGGCGGGCCCGGTTGATCGCCTGGAGGCGGTTGCGCGCTCCGGTCTTGACGTTGATGCGCGACAGGCAGTTGCGGACGGTCCCGACCGCCAGGAACAGCCGGTTCGCGATCTCCCGCGCCCCGGCACCCTCGGCGGCGAGCGCGAGCACGGCCCGCTCGCGGTGGGTGAGCGGGTTTCCCGGTTCGGTGAGAACCGACAGCACGAGTTCCGGGTCGATCACCGGATGTCCGTTGGCGAGGCTCCGCACCGCCGAGAGCAGATGTTCGGGGGACGCCTTGCGGGTCACGAATCCCACCGAGCACAGCACTTCTCTGTCGGCTTTCGCCAGCAGGTCGCACCGGGCGTTCTCGAGCACGATGAGCGAACGGCAGTTCGGCAGCGTCCGGCACAGGTTGATCGCGTCCTGCAGCGGGTCCGCGTCGGGTCCGGTGTCCGGCGCCGTGCCGGCTGTGGCGCCCGGTTCGGGACGCAGCACCGCGAGATCGAGCACGTTCACGTCGGGACGGCGTGAACGTGCCGTGCGCACGACAGCCCGCCGGTCGGACACCTCCGCGATCACCTCGATGTCCGCTTCGCGCTGCAACAACGCTGCGATTGCACCGCAGAACAGGGGCGTGTCCTGTGCGACGAGTACGTGTATCACGACGTTTCCTCGGCGGTGATCGGGGTATTTCTCGGCCAGAGTGTGTTTCGTGCCCGCACGTACCCCAACCACGCTCCGCCCATCCGTCCTGGAATTCCCGCGTGACGCGCATCCCGGCAATCACCCTGCGAAGCCGATATCGGACGCGTGTGCGGCCGTGCCTTCTTCCTGGAGCAGGACGAGGAGTTCGTCGATGTGTTCGGCGCGGGTCAGCACGCTGTTGACGTTGATCCGCAGGACCCGCCGACCGTCCAGCACGGTGGTGGCCAGCCAGGCTCGACCGCCGCGTTCGATCCGCTGCTGCAGCCGTTGCTGGAGTTCGTCCTGCACCGGACCGGGGGCGTCGCGCAGGCGGCCGGGAAGGAACCGCGCGCAGCACACCGCGGTCTGCACCGCACCGAGCACCTCGAAGTCCGCCATGGCGGACAGGCGGGTGGCGAGGCGACGGGTCAGCGAGACCTGCCGGTCGATGATCTCGGCGTAGCCGCGCCGGCCGAGCCGCGACAGGGCGGCCGACAGTTTCAGCGCGTTGCCCCGGCGCGTGCCGAGCTGGCCGTAGCGGAAGAAGTCGAGGCCGCCGTCGTCGTCATCGCGCCGCTCGTCCAGATACTCGGGCGTGCAGTCGAACGCGGAGCGCAGGCCGGCTCTGCCGTGCCGGGTGAGCAGGGCGCCGCAGGAGAACGGCACGAACAACCATTTGTGCGGATCGAGGGTGACCGAGTCGGCCCGCTCGATCCCGTGGAGGAGCGCACCGTGCATCGCCGAGAACGCCAGCGCGCCTCCGTAGGCCGCGTCGACGTGGTACCACAGGCCGTACTCGGCGGCGAGGTCGGCAAGGCCGTCGAGCGGGTCGATCGCGCCGGTCGAGGTCGATCCGGCGATGCCCACGATCGCGGCCGGACGGTGACCGCGCGCGAGGTCGGCCTCGATCGCCGCGCGCAGCTCGTCGAGACGGATCCGGAAGGACGTGTCGGTGTCGACGGTGTGCAGGTTGTCCCGGCCGATGCCGAGGATGTCCACGCCGCGCCGCAGTGAGTAGTGCCCCTGTTCGGAGGCGTACACCCGGATCGGCGCACCGGACCCGGCGAGACCGGCGTGCGCGGCACGTCGCACCGCCCGGTCCCGGGCGCACTTCAGCGCGATCAGGTTCGCCTCCGAGCCGCCGCTGGTCAACGTGCCGAAGCCGCCCTCGGGCTGGCCGATCACCTCGCCGAGCCACCCGAGCACCACCGACTCCAGCGCGCTGACCGACGGCGACTGGCGCCATGCCGCACCGTTCTGGTTCAGCGCCGCGCACAGCGCGTCCACCCACACCGCGACCGGCAGCGGCGCCGGATTGAACAGCCCGAAATACCGTGGACTGGAGATGGTCATGGCGTGCGGCACGACCTTCCGCCGCAACGCGTCCAGTACGTCCATCGGATCGCTGCCCTCGACCGGCATCGCGGCGCCCAGCAATGTGGTCAACTCTGCCGGCGTCGCCGGCGGACACACGGGTGCCTCGTCGAGGCCACGCACGTAGTCGCTGATCATTCCGGTCATCGCGGCGCCGAGGTCGGCGTGCTCGTCGGCCATGGCCGAGGCGCTGAACTCCACCATGCCGCCCAGCCTCGCCGCGACCACGACCATCGGGTAGCGGGCAGCTGCCGATGCCCGGCCATAGGATCCTCCGATGGGTGTGTCTCTGGAGGACCTGCGGGTGTTCCGCTCGGTGGCGGCGGCCGGCAGCTTCGGCCAGGGCGCGGCCCGGCTGCACCTGAGCCAACCCACGGTCAGCGACCGGATGGCCCGGCTGGAACGCGACCTCGGCGTCCGGTTGTTCCTGCGCGGCAGCCGGGGCGTGCGGCTGACCCGGGCCGGCGTGCGGTTGCTTCCCTACGCGCAGCGCTGCCTCGCGCTCGCCGACGAGGCGGTCGCCGCGGTCCGGGCCGAGGACGCGCCACCCGCGGTCCGGGTAGCCATGCACGCCAGCTTCACAGCCGGCCTGCTCCCGGTGGTGCTGGCCGCGCTGGCACCACTCGAACGCGCGATCAGCAGCACCGACGCGCACAGCGAGGAGATCATCGACCGGCTCACCGACGGAACCCTCGACGCCGGAATCGTCGTGCCCGTCGCACACCCGAGCACGATCGCCGTCGTACCGTTCCGCACCGACCCGATGATCTGCGTCGCGCACCCCGACCATCCACTCGCCGGCCACAGCGAGCTGACCGTCGCCGACCTCGCCCGGACCACGATCGCCCTGACGGCCTGGGGCCACGGCGCCGAACGGTTCCTCACCCTGTTGCGTACCGTGCCCATTCCCGCGCATCACCTGCACACCGTCTCGACGGCCGAGGCCGCGGCCGCGCTGGCCCGCCGCCGCTCGCACGTCGGCGTGCTGCCGCGCGTCACCATCGCCCCCGACCTGGCCGCCGGCACCCTGGTCGAAGTCCCAGTGGGCGACCTGCCGGACTGGCCGGTCACCCTCGCACTGGCCTACCGCGCGGCCGAGGCATCGAACCCACCGATCCACGCACTGCGCACCCACCTGTTGCCCATCGACGTCGGTAAGATTGCGGAGTGTCGATGAAGCGCGTGTTTTCCGTTGCCGCGATGGCTGTTCTCCTGCTGACTTTCGCCGGGCCGGCGTCAGCTGCGCCGATCGCCCGAGAGAGCTTCGAAGCCGGCTTCGGCCCGTGGGTACCGGACACCGACGGGCGGGCGCCCACGTCCAGCGTCACGCTCTCGACCGACCAGGCATACGACGGCGTTCGCAGCGTCCGGATCTTCATGGACGGCCGGAAGGACGACGGCACGAGCTGGGTGGAGGCGCAGTTCGTCGGCCCGCCGATGAGGCAGGTCCGGGTCAACCTCTCGTTCCAGTTGTGGAGTCCCGGCTCCGGCGCGGCGGGTGGGTGGCTGGTGGTGGGCTTCGCCGGAACCGGCGATCCGGAGGTCGAGACCGACTTCACCCGGATCGGCTACACCGACGTCGTGGCCGGCTGGCGGCCGTACCAGGCGGGCTGGACATTCCGCACCGACGCCACCGGGCGGTTCCGGGTGGCGCTCGGCACGTCGGTGATCTGGGAAGTGCAGAAGGCACACCACATCGACGCCGTCAGGGTGGACCTCGTGACCGTGTGAACGGCACGGTGCAATCGGTCTGCAATCACCGCTCGTAGCCTTCGACCGACCGTAGCAGCGGCGAGTCGAGGAGGCCGGGTGTCCAGGTACAGGTCCGCGATGCTCATTCTGGGTGCGTTCGTCAGTGCGGTGCTGTCCGCGCCGGCCACGGCCGCCGTGTCGGCTCCGCCGGCCGCCGTGCCGGTTGCCGCAGTCGCGGTGCCGGAGAGTTTCGAGACCGGCTTCGGCGGCTGGGTGCCCGACACCGACGGCCTGGCTCCGGCCTGGAGCATCAAACGGTCGACCGATCAGGCCCACGACGGCGCCTACAGCCTCCGCTTCTTCACCGACGGCCGACAGGACGACGGAACGACGTGGGCGGAACGCAAGTTCGCGGTGACGCCGGGAACCACCGTGCGGGTGACGGTCACCTTCTGGCTCTGGAGCGAACACCGGGCGGACTTCAACAACTGGAAGGTCGTCGCGTCGGCCGGCGTCCGTGATCCCGAGATCGAACGCGACTTCGTGCAGATCGGTCTCACCGACCAGGTTGCCGGCTGGAGCCCCTACCGCATGACCAGCACGGTGACCGCCGACGCCAGCGGAACGATCTGGGTCGCGGTCGGCACCAGCGTCCTGTGGGAGTCGGTCCGCCAGTACTTCGTGGATTTCGTCGGCGTCGAGATCCTGTCAGTCGGCGTGTCGTGACCGCGACGGTCACGAATGGATCATGTCCCTCTGCAGCAACCAGGCCGCGGTCCGGCGCGCCGAGACGGGCATCTCGAGCGAATCGCGGATCTGGGTCAGGATCTGCCGGTGCCCGTCCGTGCCGATGCCGTAGGTGAGCCCCTGGATGATGCCCTCGCCGAGATCGGTCCGGGTCTGTCGCCAGGTGGCGAGCTGAGTGTTGACGATCTCGAGCCAGTCCTTCGCGGGGTAGCGCCCGGGCATATGGGGCGTGGCCCACGCCGCATCGTGCCGGATATTCGCGTTGAACCCGGGTTCGGCGAGGATGTGGTGGATCAGCGGCCGATGGATGTCGACGTTGAGCTGCGTCAGATTGCGCAGTGCGGCGGTCGTCGGATAGTTCCGACCCCGCCGGGTCAGATCCGCCTTCGTCTCGTCGAGCAGCACCCGGGCGACCGGGAGCTGGTATGGCGACGCCGCGATCAACATGCTCGCGACCATCCGCTGGTCCGGGTTGGCGAGGAACAGCGACTCCTCGACGAGGGTCGCGAGGATCTCGTCGGTCCCCGGCTCCTCGCAGGTCAGTTGGCTCTGCGCGCGGTTGGCGATACGCCGGCTGACCGACCGGGCGGCGGTCGGTTCGGAGGTCCGCCGGACCGTCCAGATCAGCCGAGCGACCGAGCTGGCCGGCAGCGCGCGCCGGAGCTTGTCGGCGTGTGACGGCACACCCGTCAACCGGTGCGCCAGGTCGACGACCAACGGAAGCAGCGTGTGGCTGAACTCGAAGTCGGTCATCGCCGCACCGACGCAGCGAACCAGTTCGCCCCACTCCTCGTCGCGGAAATGCGCCTGGCCGACCTTGCGCACCGCGGCCAACAACGCCCCGTACATCGCCCGCTCGTTGTGCGGGCGGGTGAGCTGGTCCAGCACGTACCGGTTGGCGTCCGGATGGGCCGTCACATCGAGCAGGGACAACGGCTCGATGACGGCCGGCGCCGTCTGGTCGTCCGCGAGCGCGACGCACGCCGCGACGGCGTGCCGCTGCGCGGCCGGGTGCTCCAGCAGCCGGCTCATCGCTTCCTGCCGCTGTAGCCAGGCCGTGTTCACCGCGATCACCAGTTCGGCCAGCAGCCGGTCGGCCAGCTCCCGCCAGAGGCGGGGCGGATACAGCTCGAGCTGCGGGCGGGCCGCGACCAGTTCGGTGAGCCGGCCCCAGTCCCCGCCGGAGAGAACCCCGTCGCCGGTGGCGCGGTCGAGCAGTTCGTACAGCTGATTCCGGTCGACGTCCGGATCGCCGCGCCCGGTGTCCGGGGTCGCGACGTCGAGCAGCTCGGAGCGCCGCACGGCGTCGTGGACCGTCACCAGCGAGTCCGCCGGCAGTCCCAGCAGATGCTCGTACCGGCGGATGGTGGCGCGGCTGGCGGCCAGCGTGCCGTTCTCCCAGCGGGTGATGTGCGACGGCGCGAGCGACGCCATCCCGTCGCAGCGGAACGCGGCGGCGAACGTCCGACCCGAACGCAGCGCCTCGTTGCCGCCCAGCCGCCGGTTGACCCGCAGCAGCCAGCCCACGTACTGCGTAGCCCTCGTGGCGGCCATGCGCCCCACGGTCCGGCAATCGTCGAGATCAAATCAACGTGCCCCCGCCGGCATGACCGAAATCGGATAGTGGCAGGAGCGTCGGTGACCGATACATTCGGTGCGCATTCGTGTTCGCACCGTGAATAGGGGGCCTATGAGAGCCCGCCGTCGCGTTGTCCGCCTCGCCGCCGCACTCGTCGTCCACGCGGTCGTGCTCCTGCCGGCGTCCCGGGCTCCGGCCCGCGCTCCCGCCGAACCGCGGGTGGTCACCGTGGCCACCACCGGCACCGTCGACTCGCTGAGTCCGTTCCTCGCGCAGCGGGTGCTGCCGACCAGCACGCACCGGTTGATCTACGACTTCCTGACCAACTACAGCGCCGCCGACAGCACGCCGATCGGCGGCATGGCGACCTCCTGGACCACGTCTCCGGACAAACTCACCTGGACGTTCACCATCCGGTCCGGCATGACCTGGTCCGACGGGCGCCCGGCCACGGCGCGCGACATCGCCTGGACCTACCGGCTCCTGATGACCAACGCCGACGCGGCCACCGCCAACGGCAACTTCGTCGCGAACTTCCGCGAGGTCACCGCCCCGGACGAGGCCACACTGGTGATCCGGCTCGCGACACCTCAGGCCACCATGCTGGCGCTGGACATCCCTATCGTCCCCGAGCACGTCTGGCGCGCCCGGGAGGCCGAGATCGGCACCTTCCACAACGACACCGCCCTGCCTGTCGTCAGCAACGGGCCCTTCGTCCTCACCGGGTACCGGCGGGACCAGTACGTCGAGCTGTCCGCCAACGAGCGCTACTGGCGTGGTCGTCCCAAGTTCGACAAGGTCGTGTTCCGGATGTACCGCGACCTCGATGGGGCCGTCACCGCGTTGCGCAAGGGCGAGGTGGATTTCGTCAGCGGCCTGACCGGCGCCCAGTTCGACGCATTGGCGGGAGAGCGCGGGATCACCCGCAACAAGGCCCAGGGTAAGGGGTTCTACGCGCTGAACATCAACCCGGGCGCGACCACGACCGACGGTCGGCGGTTCGGCGACGGCCATCCCGCCCTGCGTGACCGCCGCGTCCGTCAGGCGATTCTGCACGCCATCGACACCCAGGTCATCGTGCGCAAGGTGCTCGACGGCCACGCCGAGGTCGGCTCGGGCTACCTGCCACCGATCTTTCCCGCCAACGACTGGACGCCGGACCCGGCGACGACCTACGGCCACGACCCGGCGCGGGCCAACCAGCTACTCGACGACGCGGGCTACCGGCGTGGCGCCGACGGGGTGCGCCGGGCGGCCGACGGTCGCCCGCTCACGCTGCGGCTGGCCGGCATGACGCGTCGGGCCGCCGACGCGCCGAACGCCACGTACGTCTCCGAATGGTTGGCGGCAGTGGGTGTGCGGGTCACCACGAGCGTCGTCGAGGAGGGCGCGCTGGCCGACCTGGTCGCCTCGGGGAACTACGACCTCGTGTTCGACAGCTGGCTGACGAACCCGGACCCGGACTACGTCCTGTACATCCAGACCTGCCGGACCCGGCCGACGGCACCCGGGCAGCCCTTTCCCGGGGCCAACTTCATGTGCGACGCCGAGTACGACGCGCTCTACGCGAGGCAGCTGGCCGAGTACGACCGGACCGCCAGGTCGGAACTGATCAAGGCGATGCAGCGGCGGCTGTACCAGGACGCGTACGTCAACGTGCTGTATTACCCGAACGTTCTGGAGGCGTACCGCGGCGACGCCATCGCGTCGATGCTCAAACAGCCGCAGCCCAACGGCATGTACAGCAACCAGGATGGCTACTGGAGCTGGTGGTCGGCGGTCCCGGCGACGTCGCGACCGGTGTCGAAGGGTCCGCCGGTCGCGGTTCTGCTCGGGGTCGCGGTTGCGGTGGCGGCGGTCGTGCTGGTGGTGGTCGTGGTCCTGCGCCGGCGCGCCACCGCGGGCGACCGGGAATAGGCCGCGTGGACCCGCTACCGCAGCAGGCGGGCGACGTCCCGACGCAGTGACGGCAACTGCGGGTAAAAGCGGTTGCCCGGACACTCGGTCGCGAGCCAGTCGCGGTGCCCGGAGATCGTGTCGACGGTGGCGGTCGCGCCGCTGATCGGATTGACGTAACGGGTCGTCCCCGACGGGTTCAGCCGCTCGACGCCGGCCAGCACCGCGAGCAGGGCGGCCAGCGACCGGCGCGCCGCCGTGGTGGGCAACCGGTCGGTGAGGTCGCCGAGGATCGCCACGCCGATGTTGCCGGCGTTGTACCCGCCGACGTGACCGGCGTTGACCATCGGTGGACGACCGTCCGGTCCCACGTCGACGCCCAGCGCCGGCACCGGGTCCGGACCGGACCAGCGGCCCTCGTACACCCGCCCGGCCTCGTCGATCAGCAGGTGGTATCCGACGTCTCCCCAGCCCAGCGTCACGGCGTGGTAGTAGTAGATCGCGCGCATCGTGGCCGCGGGATCGGGATCGTCGTTGGTCGTCGCGGTGTGGTGCACGGTCAGCGTCTGCACCGGGAAGTACTCCGCGGGCCAGGTCTCGCTGCCGTCCGAGCCGAAGCGCAGCGACTCGTCGGCTCGCCAGGCGGCCCGGTTCAGGTACCGGACGCCGCCCGGATCCCGGCCCGCCACCCGCAGCGGCTCGGCGGTGGGGTTGATCGGCCCCGTACCCGCGTTCAGCTCGACGACCGCTGTCGTCCCGGATCCCGGCGCCGAGGCGATGTCGTAGCCGACGGCACCGGGCGCCGCGAGGAGAGCCGACCCCGTCGCGTCGGCCTTGTCGTCGCGGCCCGCGCCGCACGACCGGACCGCCGTCCAGTCGCCCCATCCCGACGCGAACCGGGCCCGGAACGCCGGGCGGTCCGGCCCGCGCCACTGCACCGTCAGGTGGCTCAGCGGAAACGCCGTGGCGTCCACACGCACGCCGGCGGCCGACACCGCGCGCCGCCGGGCGAGGACACGCGGGCCCACGGTCGGGCCGCGCCCGGCCGCGGCGGACGGTTGCGCCAGGGGAAGGCCGGCGGCAACGGCGCCCGCAGCGGCTAGGACGGTTCGTCTGGTGATCACGGCAGCTCCTCGGTTCGCCAATTCGTGCACGGGCGGTCCCGCCCGACTTCACGATCGCCGATGGCCGGGACGGCCCGGGTCGCTGTTGCACCGGCGGTCGCCGCGTGCAATCGATCCGCATCGGTTCCGGATCCGGTTCTAGCGTCGTGCCGCACGGTACAGCCGCGGACGACTTCGGAGGGACGCGTGAACGACACCGCACGGGTCTGCATCGTCGGCAGCGGGATGTCGGGACTGAGCGCCGCGTTCCTCCTGTCCCGCCACCGCGACGTCGAGATCACCGTCTACGAACGCGACGGCGTCTTCGGTGGCCGGGCGAACGTGGACGCCGGGGGCGAGCACTGCCCGCGCGTCTTCCTCGGCGACTACGTCCTGCTGTTCGACATGCTGCGGGCCATTCCCGACGGCGACGGTCGAACCCTGTTCGACGCCCTCCACCGGCCACGGCGATATTTCCGCACCGCGCGCCACGGCTGGCGCGAAATCTCGCACATGTACGCCCTGCTGTCCAAGGAGCTGCCACTGAGCGAGAAGCTCAGGATCGTGCGGCGGGTCCGGCGCTCGCCACTGGTCGCCGAGCAGGGGACGCGCGCCAACACCAACAGGTACGGCTCGATGCGCAACTACTCGTTCCGGTCGCTGACGCGGTTGTCGGCCAGCGTGTTCCGATCACGGCGGGCGTACGTTCTCGACGGGCCGACCGATACGTGCCTGACCGGGCCGTGGGTCGACCATCTGGCCGACCGGGGCGTCACGTTGCACCGCGACGCCCCGGTCGAGGCCATCCACCCGGCGGCCGACGGGGTCCGGGTGCGCGTGGGCGGGCGCTGGGAGCACTTCGACGCCGTCGTCGTCGCGGCGTTCGTGTCCGACACGGCCGACCTGCTGACCGCGTCCGGGATCGGGCACCGGCTGCGGCGCCTGGAACACATCCACTGCAAGAGCTTCACACTGACACTGGACCCGGCGGAGAAGATCCTGACGACGGCCGACCGGCCGGCGGTCTACTGCTACGAGGGCGTCAATCTGCTCCTCCAGCCGCGCCAGCGCCGGTGCGTGGTCCTGTGCATCAGGTCCGCGAGCACCGCCGAGGACTACGTGCTCGGCCAGGTGCGTGAGCATCTGGGTCTGGAACACGACCTGGTCGACGTGCACGTGCGGGACAACCAGAAACCGCGGGAGGCCGTGTACTCCGCCGACTACGTCGATCGGAACCGGATCCTGCGGCACGCGCACCCGCGCCTGTACTTCGCCGGCTCATACCTGCGCAACAGCTACCCCGTCGACTCGGCCGAGGCCGCCGCCCGCAGCGCGTTCGACGCGGTCCGGCAGCTCCGGCACGACCTCGCGCTGGCGGACACGTCGACCGACCGGAAGGCGGCGCGGCCATGACCGAGCACTTGTGCGAGGGCATCAGTAAGCAGAGCCCGCCCGGTCAGGGCGGGTCACCACGAAGTGGGGACCCGGCATGACCGCGGGCCGTCGGCGGGTGGCCGTGATCGGCGCGGGTGTCTCCGGCCTGACCGCCGCGTACCTGTTGCAACGCACCGCCGACGTCACCCTGTACGAGGCCGACGACCGGCTCGGCGGCCACGCGCACACCCACGACCTCACCGTCGCCGGTCGTCGACTCGCCGTCGACTCGGGGTTCATCGTCTGCAACGAGTACACCTACCCGACGCTGCTGCGGCTGTTCGCCGAGCTCGGTGTGTCAACCCAGCCGGCCCGGATGAGCATGTCGGTGCGCTGCGAGGGCTGCGGGCTGACCTACGCCGGCGCGAACGGGCCACGCGGGGTGTTCGCCCAACCGACGAACGCCGTGCGGGCCCGGTTTCTCGCCATGATCGGGCAGGTGCCGGTGTTCCACCGCCGCGCCCGGGCGCTACTGGCGCACGGCAACGGGGTCGTGGCGGGCGACGGCGGGGAGCCGACGCTCGGCGAGTTCCTCTCCGCCGGGCGGTACACGACGTACTTCGTGCGGCACTTCGTCGTCCCGTTGGTGTCGGCGGTCTGGTCGTGCGGCCCGCAGCTGGTCGCCGAGTACCCGGCCCGGTACCTGTTCACGTTCCTTGCCCATCACGGCATGCTCGGCCTGGGCCGGACCTTCGGGTGGCAGACGGTGCCGGGCGGCTCGCGCCGCTATGTCGATGCGGTGACGGCGCGGCTGTCGGCGGTGCGCACGGCGAACCCCGTGCGCGCGTTGCGCCGCGACGCCGACGGGGTGGAGCTTCGCGACGGGTCGGACACCGTCGTGCGGTTCGACGCCGCAGTGGTGGCCACGCACGCGGACCAGGCGCTGGCGCTGCTGGCCGAGTCCAGCCCGCAGCAGCGCGCGGTGCTCGGCGCGTTCGCCTACTCCCGCAACGAGGCGGTGCTGCACTGCGACGGATCGGTGCTGCCGGACCTGCCGACGGCGCAGGCGAGCTGGAACTACGTGCTGCCGGGGTGCGCGCCCAGTCCCGGCCGGGTTCAGGTCAGCTACGACATGAACCGGTTGCAGCGACTGGGAAGCGAGGTTCCGCTCGTGGTCACCGTCAACGGTGACGGCCGGATCCGGCCCGACCACGTGCTCGCGAGGATGGTCTACGAGCACCCCATCTACACCCTCGCCGGACTTGCCGCACAGCGACGGCTGCCGGCGATCAGCGACGCGACGGTGGCGTTCGCCGGTGCCTATCACGGCTGGGGTTTCCACGAGGACGGTTGTGTGTCCGGTGTGATGGCCGCCCGACGCCTGGGAGCGGTGTGGTGAGCGCCGCGGTGATGTACGAGTGCGTGCTACGGCACATGCGGATGATGCCGGTGCGGCACGATTTCCGGTACCGCACCTACCAGTGGCTGGTCGACCTGGACGATCTCCCGCGGCTGCCGGCGCTCCTGCGCCCGCTCGCGCGGTTCGAGGCACGCGACCACCTCGGCGACCCGCGCGCCACCATCCGGTCCAATGTGGACAGTTTCCTCTCCCGGCACGGCATCGACCTCGCCGGCGGTCGGGTGCTCATGCTCGCCAACGCACGCGTGTTCGGCCACCACCTCAACCCGCTGACGCTGTTCTGGTGCCGCCACGCCGACGGCACCCCGGCCGCCGTGATCGCCGAGGTCCACAACACCTACCGGGAACGGCACTGCTACCTGCTGTTGCCCGACCACACGGGCCGTGCGGAGATCGTGAAGGACTTCTACGTCTCGCCGTTCTTTCCGGTGGACGGCGCGTACCTGCTGCGGGCTCCCGAGCCGGACGGGCGTCTGGCGGTCAGCGTGGTGCTGCGCCGCGGCGACGGAACGGCGTTCGTGGCGAGCCTGCGGGGTCGCCGGCGTACCGCTCGCACCGCGACGCTGGTCCGCCTCGCGCTGCGTTACCCGTGGGTGACCCTGCTGGCCAGTGCCCGAATCCGGTTGCACGGCGTCCGGCTGTACCTGCGTGGCCTACCGGTGCAGTCCCGACCGTCCGCACGCGTGGACGTGCGGCGAGAGAGGAGCGGCAATGACGACCAATGAGAACCGGGCGGCCGCGCCGCCCGTGGATCCGTGTCGCTGGCCGGATCTCGCCGACGTGCCGTGCGCGCCGGTCCGGGGCGCGCTCACCGCCGCCGTGGTGCGGCCGATGGCGCGGCGGCTCGGGGTCCGCGTCGAACTGCCGGACGGACGCGTGGTCGGGTACCCGGATCCGCAGGCTCCCGTGATGCGGCTCCACCGGCCCGACGCGGTGAACCGGCGCTTCGGCGCGCGCGGACCGGTCGGACTCGGCGAGTCCTACCAGGCCGGCGAGTGGGACGCCGACAACCTGCCGCGGCTGCTGTGTACGGTCGCCCTGCGGCTGGAGCCGATGCTCGGCGGCCCGCTCGGACGGCTGCGCCGGCTGCCGGGCCGCCGGTTGGCCGTCACCACGGTTCCCGCTGGCGCCCGACGCGACGTCCAGCACCACTACGACCTGTCCAACGACCTGTTCGCGCTGTTCCTGGACGAGACGATGACGTACTCCGGAGCGCTGTTCGACACCGACGCGGACGGGCGGCCAGTGGCGTCGCAGGCCCTGCTCGCACCGGCACAGCGCCGGAAGATGGACGAGATACTCGACCGCTCCGGAGTGGGGCCGGAGACCCGGATGCTGGAGACCGGGACCGGATGGGGCGAGCTCGCCATCACGGCGGCCCGCCGGGGCGCGTTCGTCGACACCGTGACACTGTCGCGGGCACAGTACGAACTCGCCCGGCGACGGGTGGCCGACGCGGGGGTGGCTGACCGCGTGTCCGTGCGGTACGGCGACTACCGCGACGTCGAGCCGGCGCCGGCCGGCGGGTACGACGCGATCGTCAGCGTCGAGATGGTCGAAGCGGTCGGCGAGCGGAACTGGCCGGAGTACTTCGGCTTCCTCGACCGGCTGCTGGCTCCCGGCGGTCGCGTCGGGTTGCAGACGATCACCATGTCGCACCGCATGTTCCTGGCGACCCGCGGCGTTCGCACGTGGATCCTGGAGTACATCTTTCCGGGAGGTCTGATCCCGTCCGTGCGCGCGATCGAGGAGGTCTGCCGCGCCCACACCACCCTGCGGATCCGGTACCTGAACGCGTTCGGCCCGCACTACACCGAGACCCTGCGGTTGTGGCGGGAACGGTTCGACCGGCACCGGGCGGACGTCGTGGCACTCGGGTTCGACGAGACGTTCCTGCGCACCTGGCACCTGTACCTGTCCTACTGCGAGGCCGGGTTCGCCGCCGGATACCTCGACGTCAACCAGTTGGTCCTGGAGCGTGCGTCGTGACCGGCCCGGGCGCCGTGCGCACCGACGTCGCCGGCCAGGTCGCCGCGCTGGCCCTGCGGGTCATCGGCGGCGAGCTTCCGATTCGGCTGCGGGCGTGGGACGGCAGCGAGGCGGGCCCGGCCGACGGGCCGGTGCTCGTGGTCCGCGACCGCACGGCGCTGCGCCGGCTGCTGTGGCATCCCAACGAGCTGGGGGTGGCGCAGGCATACGTCGCGGGTGAGATCGAGGTGGAGGGTGACCTGACCGACGCGCTGCGCCGGGTGCGACGCCGCTTCCCGGCGCGCGCCGACTCCCGGGTCCGCATCCGCGCCGGCGACGTGCTGCGCGCGGCGGTGGTCGCGGTCCGGCTCGGCATCGTCGGCGCCCGGCCGGCGCCGCCGGCGGGCGAGGCCAGGCTGACCGGCCCGGAGCACAGCCGCGAGCGCGACCTGGCGGTCGTGTCCCACCACTACGACCTGTCCAACCGGTTCTACGCCCTGATACTCGATCCCACGATGGCGTACTCGTGCGCGTACTGGCGCGGCTTGGGGCCCGGCTACACCCTCGCCGACGCGCAACGCGACAAGTTGGCGCTGATCTGCCGCAAACTCGGGCTGCGGCGCGGCATGCGGCTGCTCGACGTCGGCTGCGGATGGGGCTCGTTGACCATGCACGCCGCCCTGCACCACGGCGTGCGGGTGACGGCGGTGACGTTGTCGGAACAGCAGCGGGCGCACGTCGCCCGGCGCATCGGCAACTGGGGGCTGGGTGACCTCGTCGATGTGCACCTGCGGGACTATCGCGATCTGCGGGGCGGCCCCTATGACGCGATCGCCTCCGTGGAGATGGGCGAGCACGTCGGCGCCGAGCGGTACGGGGACTTCGCCACCCGGCTGCACGGGCTGCTGCGGCCGGCCGGGCGCCTGCTGGTCCAGCAGATGTCGCGCAGCTGCGGCTCACCCGGCGGCGGCCGGTTCATCCAGACCTACATCGCCGCCGATATGCACATGCGGCCGGTCGGTGAGACCGTCGACCTGCTCGAACGCGCGGGCTTCGAGGTGCGCGACGTCCAGGCGATGCGCGAACACTACGTCCGTACGGCCAGGGCGTGGCTGGCGACGATCGAGCAGCGGTGGGCCGAGGTGGTCGACCTCGTCGGCGAGCCGACCGCGCGGGTGTGGCGGCTCTATCTTGCCGGCGGTGCGCTGGCCTTCGAGCATCGACGGATGGGCGTCGACCAGATTCTCGCCGTGCGGCCCGCCGCCGACGGCTCCAGCGGCCTGCCGCTGGACCGCGCCGCCCTCGACCTCTCTCGCCCTGACCCGTGCCGCTGGTGATCAACCTGGATACGATGCCCGGCCGCGACGTGCCCGTCCCACCGCGGCCGGCGGGACGGGCACCGCGATCCGTTTAGACGCAGGCCGTCCGGTACCAGCCCCAGATCCGCGTCTGCACGTCGGCGTACACGCACCGAGTCGGCGAATAGATCATCGCTGACCAGGAGTATGTGGAGTTGCGACCGATCAGCTGCGTCACGCGGGGGAGCCCGTCACCGCGGTCCGGCTGGATGGCGCGCAACCAGGTCGGATCGGTGTCGAGGTACATGCGTGCCCAGTTGCTCTGGCAGCGTGGTGACCAGCGCAGTTCCAGTCGTTGCTGGACGGCCGGAAGCTGCACGTGGGCGACCGTGACGGCGTCGGCCGAACAGCCCGTGGACTCCGGGTTCTGGTACGTGCAGGCGGGGCCCGAGCAGGTCGCGGCCTGCGCCGGCGCCGCCGTGGCGGTCAGACCCGCCGCGACCAGCACCGCCAGCAGCATCGAGGAACATGCTCGCTTCATCCATCCCGGCATTGGATACCTCCTGGTGTCATTCGTTTCGGGGACGAGGTGGCAGCGTAGGAGCGGTCCGGCGGCCGCTACGGCTGCTTTGCACCTCGACGCGGACGGTGCAACCGGGCTTGACCCCTACACTGGACGGCGTGCCCAGGGCGCGCGTGACCAGCGTCGGGCGGGACCGGCCGGACGCTGATCGGCTGCCGGGCGACCTGCCGCGGCGCGTGGCGTGCGAGGAGCGCATCGCGTGGATGCTCAGGGTCAACCGGCGGTACGGGGCGCAGCAGCGGTTCCAGCGGCTCGGGCCGTTCGCCGAGGCGTACGCCCGGGCCCAGCGCCGGCCGATCTCGGTCAGCCAGCTGAGCCGCTGGGAGAGCGGTCACACCCAGGTCCGCCTCGACGTCGTCCGAGGCTACGAGAAGACGCTGGGATTGCCGCCCTTCACGCTCGTGGGCGTCGCCGACGCCGTGTTTCGCAACGAGAGCAACGGCCTCGCCCTCACCCGGCTGGCCCGACCGGACCGCGACCCGGTCGAGGCGGAGCGGCGGATGAACCACCTGCTCGACCGGGTGCTCAGCGCCGACGTGATGACGGGACTGGACTGGGACGAACTCACCTGGGCGCTCACCTCGGCGGGCCGCGTCTTCCTCCGCACGTCGGACTGGCGTGCCCTGGTCAACCGGCTACTCAGCGAACAGTTGATCGCCTCCGGAGGCGCATGGCGGTTCCGCAACGAGTCCGCCCAACGGCTGCTGTGGCTGGGGTCGAGCCGGCCGCACGTGATCGGCGCGTGCGCGGATCTCGTCCGCGACCGGCGGAGTCAGATCGTCATCGAGCCGCTGGTGATCATGGATGTGGTCGATCATCCGGAGGCCAGCCGGCTGCTCATCGAGCAGGTGCTCGACCCGGCCAGCGACCAGGCGTTGCGGGGGGCGCTGCTCGGCAGCGCCGCCCACGTGCGTCTCAACCTGTTCCGGCCGGAGCAGCTCGACCGGTTGGGTTCGGCGATCGCCGACCGGTTGCTGGGCCTCGACGCCGACGCCGGCATCCGCCAACTCGCCGGCGAGGTGATCGCGGAGCTGCCGGTGCCGGTGCGCACCCGCGTCGTGCGGCGGATCCGTCGGCTCCTCGACGACGACCTCGATCTGCGCCACGTGCTGACCGCCCGGCGCACCGCCAGCATCGAGGTCGGCAACGCGCTGGCCGCACGTGTGTCGGCGAGCGTCGTGGCCCGGCTCCCGGACGACGTCGACACGCAGGTCGAGGACGTCCTGCGCCAGTTGGTCACGGAGATCCTGTGCAGCCCGAACCCCGAGGCCCGGTTGCACGCCGCGCAGTTGCTCGGGGCCACCCCGCTCGCCGATCCGATGGCCGACGTGTTGTGCGACGAGACGGCGCGCGCTGCGCGGACGCAGGATGGCTCGACGATCGCGGCGGTGCTGACCGCGTTGCCGTTCCTCGGCTCGGCGCGGCACCGCCGGATCGTCGAGCACATGGTCCTGGCGACCGGCGTGCCGCCACTGGTGCGCAACTCGGCCGCGTGGAACATCGGCCACCTGCCCGGACGGAGCACTGACCTGTTCTGGCGGCAGGCGATCGCCCGCCACAGCGACGCGGCACACCGGCGGCCGGGCCGGGACTCGACCGCACTGCGCGGCCTGGTGTACTCGTTGGGCATCACCGGGCACGAGACCCTGCTCGCCACGATCGCCGCCGATCCGACGATGCCGCCCGGTGCCCGCTCCGCCGCGCAGTGGTGGCGCGACCTCCCCGGTGTCGTGTCCACCAGCGCGAAACTGTGAGGTGGACACCGGAGCCACGCCGTCAGCGTCTGCTGGGCACGCGTCGGGCCAGTTCCCGTCGCGCCGGTGCGGCGGGATCGGCGACGGCGCCCGCAGTCTGTGCGACGACCGCGGCGTGGCGACTGGCGTCAAGCCGGGCACCGACGCGGGCCAGGGTCCTGTCGTCGGGGCCGTGGGCGATGTGGAAGTGCGAGGCGGCGACCGGGGCGAGGTGGCCGCCCCAGACGACGGTGCCCGCGCAGTCGACGAGGATGTCCGCGACGATCGCCTCGTGGTGTGGCGACAACGGTTCGCTGCCCCCGAGCGGGTAGGCGGTGGGATGCATCGCGACGGCGGTGCCGGAGAGGTAGTTGGATTCGAAGTCGGCGCGGACCGCCCGGTTCGCCATGTACCCGGCGACTCCCCCGCCCTCGCCGGTGTCGAGCCGGGCGATCTCGTAGTGCCACCGTCGGGCCACGTGCAGGAGCACCGCCGCGACGGCGCCCCCCCGCAGCAGCACGGTGGCGGCGGATCCGGCGACGCGGTGCGCCGTGATCTCTGCCGGATCGATACGCCATCCGTTGGCCGACACCGGACCGGTCCGTCCGCGTGGCGGCCTGGCGCCGGCGGTACCGGGCATGGCCGGTACGAGGGCGAAGGCGCCCGCCGACGCGGCGCCGGCAAGCAGGCCTCGTCTGGTGATCATGGTGTCTCCCTCACTGTGCGTCGAGGACGTGCACGCCGGGATCGGCGGCGGTGCGCCAGACGTCGTGGTCCAGCCCCCAGCCGGGCGCGAACTCGTACTCCCTGATCTGGTTCAGCGACCAGTTCTCGGGAAGCGGAAAGCCGAGATTTCCCGAGTAACCCCAGGACATGCCCGACACCAGCGACCAGCGGGCGCCCACCTCGCGGGAGATGCGGATACACACGTTGCGGGATCCGTAGACGCCGAACGCGTAGCGGTTGCCCAGGCCGGCCAGAGCCGCCCTGACCCCGTCGAAATACGGCTTGATGTTGCTGTCGATGTCGATGTCGAGGGCGTCGTAGTCGACCGCGAAGTAGATGCAGACACCGGCGGGCAAGCGGTGCTCGACCGCTTTCAGGTGGGCGCGGTTGCCCTGGTCGAGCCCTTTCTGATGGGTGAAATTGCCCAGCTGTGTGCCGTTGTACTGGAAGATCGGAAACAGCCTCAGCCCCGCGTTCAGGATCGTCTGGGGCTCACCGGGCTTGAGCGCCTTGTTGAGGAAGTAGGGATCGGTCGGCGGGAGGTGCTCGTCGAGGTAGCGGCCGACGATCCGGTATCCGGCGGCCCAGAGCTGGTTGCCGCGTTGGGGGGTGATCTCGGTGATGCAGTCGCAGCCGCCGGCCGGTCTCGCGCTGTCACCGGTGGAGACGAGCAACTGCGCCCACGTGGTGTAGTTGTTCGCTCCGGTGACGGGTATCTGCGAAAACGCCTGGAAGGCCTGGACCCACGCGACGTGGGTGGCTGTCTGCGCGTCGGTCACGATGTCCGGCGGGTGGTAGCTCAGCGGGGTCTGTGGCGGGCCCGGCAGCATCGTCGGGGAGTTGAAATGGCACGCGGCGCGGAACAGGCAACGCAGGTTGCCGGTGAGAGCCCCGGACCCCACCCCGGCCAGGCCGGCCTGTGTGCCCGGGCCGAAGTATCCGTTGATGGAGCCCACCGGGATGCCGATCTCGTACTGGATGGCCATCATCAGGCCCTGCTGGACGTCACGGGAGTAGTAGCCGTCGCAGGGAACCAGATTCATGGCGGGGATACCCACCTGGGCCACGTAGCGCGTGTTCAGCCACTGCTGGACCGACCTGGTCGTGGCGTTGCCGCCCGGCACCAGCCGGAACTGATCCATGCGCAGCAGCCCTTTGACGACGTACGGCCACATGTCATGGCGCTGCACCGGGTCGCCGTAGGCCAGTCCCGCGTCGCAGTACACCTGCTCCAGGGCGATCTGCGAGTCGTTGTTCCAGGCGCCGTGGTTGGTGGAACACCAGTAGCCTTTGCACCAGAGCGCCGCGTTGTAGATGCGCCGGAGGTTCGCGTTCGGCTCCTGCGCCGGCAGCGTGTTACGCACGCAGACCGCGTTGAAGGTGCCGGGGCCGAAGTTCTGCACGGTGGGAGAGATGCCCAGTTCGTGCTGGAGCCCCTGGGTGAGTGAGAGGACCGTGCCCCAGCCGGTGCGGCCGTTCTCCGGGCACGGCACGAAGCCGGGCACGCCGGCGTATTCGTCGTTGACCCAGCGCTGCGCCGTGAAGACCTGGATGTCGGCGAGTCCCGTCCACGGTGCGTCGGGATCGATCGTCGAGCCCGGCTGGGCGTACATCGTCAGGTTTCCCGGACACTCGGTGTCGAACCCGTGGGAGTGCGGAAGGATTCGGGGACCGGCCGGCCGGGAGGCTTCCGTGCGCAGGTGCCGGATCAGCGACCGGTACGCCTGTAGCAGCGGCTCGCTGGCGAGATGGTCGGACCGCATCAGTCCGCAGATCGAGTAGAAGCCGGCGTTGCGTCCGAGGCCGTCGACGTAGCCGGGCGCGTTGGCCTCCCCACGCTCGTACCCTCGGCCCTGGTAGATGTTGCCGTGCTGACAAATCAGAAAGTTGTAGGCGATGTCGCCGTCGAAGGTCTCCTCGTCGGAGCGATGTTTCTCGTAGATCGACGCGATGTCCTTCAGGCAGTCCTCTTCCGACGCGTAGCCCCCGCCGATGATCTGTTCCCCGCCCCGATGGTGGATGAACACTCCGCCGTCCGGATCCCAGTTCGGATTGGTGCTGGGCGCCGGATCAGCGGCGGCGTGTCCGCGCCACGGGGGGACGACGTGGACGGCCCAGTCCGCACGTGGGTGGATCGTGATGCTCACGACTCTGCCCGCCTCCTCTCCTTCGATCAGATGGAGGTGACGCTAGGCGGGAACATCCGCGTCCTGACGGCTCGTTGCAGCCCGGGCATCGTCGTGCAATCGCGAGGCCGTCGGCCCCATCAGGGCGCAATCTCGACGACGACCTGACGTCCCGCTCGCGACATACCGGGCGAACACACCGGAGGGATCAGCACGATGCACGATAAGAAAGCGACACGACTCACCCGTTGGGGGATCCGGCTCGGCGCCGTCCTGCTGGGCACGCTCGTCGCCACAGCCGGCGGCGCATCCTCCGCACAGGCGGGGACGGCCGGGATCAACCCGTCGTCCTGCGGTACCGGCGAAACCTGGCGGCTCGCCGATTTCAACGTCAACGGCGCCATCATGAGGCAGGAGGTACGACACGCGTACGGCTGCGGCGGCGTCGGCTGGGGACGGCTGTCCCGCATCGGCGGATCCGGTCCAGGACTCGTCGTGATCCAGTCTGCCTGGAACCCCGGTGGCCCCAGCCAGGACGGCGTATCCGGCACCAACTGGACGTACACCGTCGACGCCAGTCCGGGCAAGGAAGTGTGCGCAGGCTTCCAGGCCTACTCCGTCGACGGCCTCGGCAACTGGCACTACATCAACTGGTTCTTCGGCGGCTGCTACCGAGCCTGAGAGGACAGACATGTCAACACGTACCCGACCGATCAGCGCGGTCCTCGTCATGCTGCTTGTGGCGGTCGCCGTGCAATTCGCCACGGCCCCGGCCCGGGCCGCCACCTGTTGGGGCGACTACTGCTCCGGGCAGGACCCGGAGGCCGCCGGCTGCAGCGCCGACGCTTCCCCGGTTGCTGCGGCTCGCATCCCCGGCACCTACTCGTACGTCGAACTGCGTTGGTCACCGTCCTGCAAGACGAACTGGGCCCGGGTGCCGGCCGCGTGGGGTACGGCATACCCGTGGCAGTTGCGGGCCACCCAATGCGCCACCGGCTACCAGCAGAGCGGGGTGGTCGGCAACAACGCCAACTACGCCTGGACCCGGATGATCTACTCGCCGACGCTGCGGGTCCGCGCCGAGTGGAACGGCCAGCCCGGCAGCGTCTGGACCGCGTGCGGATAGGTCGGGCTCGATCGCTCCACGATGGGCGCCGCGGCGGCGGGTCGTTTCCCGTCGCCGCGGCGTGTTCACGGGATCTACTGGACGAACACCGCGGGGCTTTCCGGCGAACTGGTGACGATCACCGGGGCGTAGGCGGCGCTGAGGTAGGTCTCCGTCGGGCACAGCGTCGACCCGGTCACCCAGGTGAACTGCTGGTTGGTGAAGGTGATCGAGTTGTCCTCGTTGGCGGCGACGCCGGTGAACCCGGCGGCGGCGGCCTCGAAGGTGCAGTCCACGGTGCCGATGATCGTGTTCAGCACGACGGTGGCCTGGATCGGCCCGACCTCGGTGGCGGTCACGGTGACGGCCTTGGTCGTTCCGTCGACCGACGCCAGGTAGGGCAGGTTGCCGACGGTGAGGCTCTGCACGCCGGTCACCCCGAAGGTGTTGGACGTGCAGTCGGCGAACGTCTGGCCGGTCAGCGACTCGGTCGCGATGCCGCCGGCCGCCGGGTTGGTGAGCACGGTGCCGGTGAAGCTGGACGTCGTGCACGTGACGCCGGTGGTGCTGTCGGGGGCGTTGAAGAACGTGGCGGACGTGCCGGTTCGCAGGCTGGCCGCGATCTCCGCCCCGACGGCCACCGCGGGGCCGTCGAGCGCGCCCTCGACGAGGACGTTCTGGTCGGCCGCCCGGGCCGGACCGGCGACGAGCAGACCCGTCGAGATGGTGAGCAGGACGGCGGCGTACCGGATGATGCGCATGTGGATTCCTTCCTCCAGGGGGACGGCACGGTCCCGCACGGTGCCGCGTCCCGGCTCCACCGAGGGCTGGGGGTTTCGGTGGAGCCGGTGACGGGCGGCACGCGGGGGTGTGCGGCGGGGATGCCGTGCCGCGCGGGGGTGGGTGTCGGGCCGCCCGGTGGGCGGGCCGGACCGGTCTTCCGCAGTGAGGCCGGACGTACGCCCGAAAGGGCGTTGAAATCAAAACCTCTCGAAGTTATAAACCTCAGAGGGTCTTAACGTCAAGTGAAGGATGTCGATGGATGTAATCGAGCCCGGGCCCCCGACCGGCGTCCGGGACCTGCGTCACCTGCCCGGCGCCCGCGCCGGCCGCGACCCGTCCCGGGCGATCAAGCGCGGCCCGAGTCGGCTGCCGCCGGAGGTCGTCGCCGCCACCCAGCGGGAGCGGCTGTTCGACGGGCTGGTCCACACGGTGGCGCAGAAGGGGTACGTGAACGCCCGCGTCGCCGACATCTGCCTTGCCGCCGGGGTCACCCGGCCCGCGTTCTACACCCACTTCGAGGGCAAGGAGGACGCGTTCCTCGCGACCTACCGGTACGGCACCGACCTGCTCTGGGCCCTCGTGGAGGCCGCGTACCGGGCGAGCCCGGAGTGGCCGCTCGCCGTGCGGGACGGCCTGCGGGTGCTGGTGAAGGTCCTCGCCGGTGTGCCGAACTTCGCCCGGATGGCGATCGTGGAGATCGACGCGGTCGGGCCCGGCGCCCGCGGCGAACGGGACCGCCTGCTGCGCCGGTTCACCGGGTTCTTCGTCGACGCGCCGGCGCCGTTCCCCGCCGGGGTCGACCGCGCCGAGATCGTCAACGCGGTCGTCGGCGGCGTCTATGCGACGATCCACCGGCACGTCGCCGCGGGAGGGCACGACCGGTTGCCGGACCTGCTGCCGTCGCTGACGTACTTCGCGCTGGCGCCGTTCCTCGGTCCCGGGGCGGCGGCCGAGGTGCTCGCCGCCGCCGACCGCGCCTAGGTCTTGAAATGACCTTCCAAAACCGGTAAGTCTGGATAAGAAGTCAAAACCTTCGATGAATCGGGACCGGTCCATCCGCAGGGACCGGTCCCGTCACACCGACCATTGCGCGACATCCGTGTCCAGGCGCACGGTGAACTCCACGGCGGTGACGGCCGCGCGCGCCGCGCGGATCGCCTCGTCCGCGGTCGACCCGTGTGCCCGCGCGTAACTCAGCCGCGAGTCCGACGAGTCCAGGGGCGTCACCCGGTCGCCCGGCGCGACCTCCACCACGACCTCGTCGACCACCCCGGCGACCGGGGCGGGCACCGACACGTCGGCGAGGACCCCGCCGACAGCCGAGCCCGCGTACCAGATCGCGGCGTACCGCCGCGGTGTGTCGGTCAGTGCGGTGCGGATCTCGTCCAGCAGACCGGTGGCGCCGAGCACCTGTCGCACCGTCAGCGTCACGAGGTCGACGCCGAGCGCGTCGTGGACGAGGTACGGCAACCGGTCGCCGCCGAGCCGGGTATGCGTCTCGATGAGGCGTGGCCCGTCGGCGGTGAGGACGATCTCGGTGTGCGTCGGCCCGAACGAGATCTCCAGCGCGTCGAGCACCCGGCCGACGTAGCGCGCCACCGCGTCACGGTCCTGTGTGGACAGTGGCGCCGGCAGCACGTGACCGATCTCCACGTGTCCGCGGACGGAGGAGTACTTGCGGGTCACGCACACGACTTCGTGCTCCCCGTTCTCGGAGAACGCCTCGACGCTGTACTGCGGCCCCTCGTGGAGCCGTTCGACCATGGCGCCGCCGCGGGTCCACGCGCTCTCCGCCGCGGCGTGTCGCAGCGCCGTCGCCAGGTCGTCGGCGCCGGTGAGCCGGCTGATCCCGATGCTTCCGGCCCCGACGGCCGGTTTGAGGACGGCCGGGTAGCCGTGCCGGTCGAGGAACCCGCGCAGCTCGGCGACCGAACCCACGAGCGCGTACGGGGTGTCGTCGACTCCGGTCTCGGCGAGCCGGGCCCGCATGGAGGGTTTGTGGTGCACCCACCCGACGGTGCGGCTGCTGTGCATGGCCAGGCCGAGGTGCGCACCGATCGCGGCGGCGCGGTCCTGGTCGCGCTCGGCGAACGACGCGATGTGGGTGAAGGGGTCGGCGGCGTGCAGCGTCGTCGCGAGATCGAGCCACGTCACCATCGGCGCGTCGGGTGGCAGGCCGATCACCGCGGCGTTGGCCGTCGGGTCCCGGAGCTTGGGGACGATCGGCAGTTGGCACATCACGGTCGTGCGCGCCCCGCCGGTACTGCGCAGCAGGCCGGGCAGCTCCATGCCGCCGCCGACAACCAGAACGTGCGCGCTCACGCTGATCTACCTTTCAACACAGAAAGAACATTGCGGTGTGAGCGTTGGAGCGAAGCGGAAGCGCTCACACCGCCCTCCCGCGGAGAACCGTTGTCAGAACGAGGAACCCGGCGGCCGCGGCGACGAGGACCGCCGCCAGCGCCAGCCAGCCGGCCGCGCCGAGACCCAGCACCAGGGCGGTCATCAGCACCGGGCCCAGCACCCGTTGAATGGCGTAACCGAGGCCGAACACACTGAGGTAGTCGGCGCCACGGTCGGCCGGCGCGACCGTGTACGAGACCTCCCAGGCGGCGATCGTGTGCAGGTTCTCCCCGACGGTCAGCAGCACGGCGATCGCGAGGCAGCCCGCCGCCAGCGCGGCGACCCCCGCACCGGCGTCGGCCAGTCGCTCGACGCCGATCCCGGCCACACAGGCGAGTACCAGGAACGCCACCGAGACGACCAGCCCCCGGCGGGGCCGCTGGGTGAGCCGCCGCATCCGGCCGAACACCAGTTGCAGCACCACGCTGAGACCGGTGTTGACGGCCATGGCCACCGACGCCACCACCGGTGAGAGGCCCAGCGTCGTGACCGTCCACAGAGGAAGGAGGATGAACAGGACCGAGTCGTGCAACAGCAGGACGCCGTTGGCGACGGTCAACCCGAGGAACGCGGGCTCGCGCAGCGCCGGCCGGGACCGCGGCTCGGCGGTCGACTCTTGCTCCGGTGGCGGCGCGGCGGCGGCCACGTCGTGACGCATCGAGAAGACCACGACCGCCAGGACCGCGAACGTGACCCCGTTGAACGCGAGCAGCGCCGCCACCGCCCAGCCCGGCGCGATGGTCAGGGCGAGACCGGCGAGCAGCGTGCCGGCACCGAGCGCCGCGTTGCGCGCCGCCATCACCAGCGACATGAGCCGCACCCGGGAGTCGGACCCGAACAGCCGCCCCACCAGCGCCTGCTGCAGCGGCGGGGTGGTGGTCTCCAGCCCGATCACCGCCCAGGTGAGCACGAGGAACGCCGCGAACCCGGTGGCCAGCGGGTAGACCAGATACAGCGCCGCGCGCAGCACGAGCAGGCACACGTAGACCCGGGTCAGCCCGTGGCGGTCGGCCAGCCGGCCGGAGACGAGCGGGGTGAAGATCGCCAGCACCGCACCGGCGGACAGGGCCACCGCCACCGACGCGGCCGAGAACCCGCGCACGGTGACGAAGTACAGGATCGCCCCGGCCGCCGCGATTCCGGTGCCGAGCGAGTCGACGGCCGCACCGGCCACGAACCGGCGCATCAGTTGCGCCGGGCGGCGTCCGGCCGGCGCCTCGGCCACGACGGTCATGTTCGCACCGGCCCGTCGACGAGGGCGGTCAGTGCCGCCCGGTCGACCTTGCCGCGCGCGTCGACCGGCATGCGGTCGAGCTCCCGGACCCGGTCGGGCAGCTGTTCCGGCGCCAGCCGGTCGAGCAGCACGGTCCGCAGCGCGCGCGGGTCGACGGGTGCCGCCGTCGTGTAGAACAGCACGATCCGTTCGCCCGCGCCGCATACGGCGACGGCGGTGACGACGCCCGGATAGCGCAGCGCCGCGGCCGCGACGTCGGGCAACGAGACCTTGACCCCGCGCCGTTTCACCATGTGGTCGACGCGTCCGACGATCTCGATGAGCCCGTCGCGGGTGCGGCGGGCCAGGTCGCCGGTGCGCAGCCGGCGCCGGCCCGCGGTGTCGTGGTCGAAGACCGTCGTGCCGCCGACGGCCCGCAGGTAGCCCAGCGCGAGATCGTCGGAGACCAGGCACAGTTCGGTGGCCGCACCGTCCACTGTGGGCAGTAGTTCCACGGCGGCGCCGGGAATCGGGCGCCCGACGGGAACGGTGACGGCATCGGCGTCCACATCGGCGTCCACAGTGGACCCGACGGTGTGGCAGAGCTTGATGACGGTGGACTCGGTGGGCCCGTAGAGGTTGAGCACCGTGGGCTCCGGTGCCACCGCCCGCCACCGCTCCAGCAACGCCACCGGGAACGGCTCACCCGACACCAGGAGCAGCCGCAACCGGTCGAGCCGGGGCGCGCCGGGGCGCGCCAGCGCCTCGACGAGCATGGCCAGCCGCGACGGCAACAGGCACAGCACCGTCGGCCGGAGGTCAGCAAGCCGCCGGAGCAGCGCGCCGCCGGTGGCGAGGGCGGCCGGCTCCACCACGGCCACGGTCGCGCCGGCCACCACGGCGCCGAGAGTCTCCTTGAAGGAGAAGTCGAACCACGGGTCGGCGGTGTTCGCCAGCACGTCGTCGCCGGTGAGCGCGAGGTGGTCGCGCTGCCAGGCGAGGTAGCGCGCGAGCGCCGGCCCGGACCCGCGGACCGTCTTCGCCGCACCGGTGGTTCCGGAGGTGGTGAGCAGGTATCCGCAGTCGGGGTCCGCGACGCCGGCCGGCGGAGCACCGGGCCCCTCGCCGTGCCACCACCCCGGGGCCGCACCCTCGAAAATCATCGTCTCGACGCCGGCGTCACGGCAGGCCGCCGCGGCGTCGACCGCCGGGTCGACGGGGAAGAACGGCCGGCCCGCGCGGACGCACGCCACCATCGCGGTGAGCGCGGCCGCTCCGCGCGGCAGCGCGACGGCGACCGGTTCGGACCGGCCGGCGGACCCGCTGGCGGACCCGCTGGCAGACCCGCTGGCAAGGCGATCGGCCAGCGCGGCCGACCGGCTGTCGAGCTCGGCGTAGGTGGTCGCCCGCCCCGACTCCACGATCGCCGGGCGGCCGGGATCGGCCTGCCGGAGGGCGTCGGTGAGGAGGTCGGCCAGGTCACTGTCCATCATGGACACTCAGTCCACCGGCTCTTCCGTCAGCAGCACCTCGGGGCCGGGGGAGTGGGTGATCCGCACGACCCGGTCGTGCCGCCGGAGCGCCACCCCGGGACCGGTATCGCCCACCACCCGCTCGCACCCGCCGTTGCCCCGGGCCCGGCGCAGTTCCGCGATCCGCGCGGCGCCGCCGATCGGCGGACCCGCCGTGGCACCCAGCGGAGCGAACCGGACGGTCGCGTCCGGTGGGAGCAGGGAGCCGGCCGCGGCGGGGCCGAGGTCGGCCAGCGCGGTGGCGAACGCGTCGAGGCTCCACACCCGGTCGCCGGCCTGCTGGCGCAGGTCGGTCAACCGCTCGGCCAGGCTCCGCAGGTAGCCGGCCAGTTCGTCGGGCGTGGGCGCCAGGTACAGGTCGCGCAGTTCGAGGGGCAGGCCGGTGCGGTCGGCGAGGTCGGCGACGATCGCGGCACCGAGCAGCGAGTTGCCACCCAGGTCGAAGAAGAAGTCGTCGGTGCCGGTGACGGGGTGCCCGTCGAGCCGGCGGCTCCACGCGGCAGCCACCTCCGCCGCGTCGACGGTAATTGCCAACACAGTGATTCCGATCGTTCGGGAATGGCCGTTCGAATTGACGGGTGGCCGCCACCGTACCCGACGAATGAATGCGACGGTAGTGACGATTGCAGTGGCGTCGGCCAATGATCAACGAGGTCGCAAGACGTTTACGGAAAACTGACACCGGACGTGACAGGGTTGATCCGCAACGCCTTGGATACCTGAATGCCGGGAAATTTACAGCACCGTGTCGAGGCCTTGGCGCGGTGTTAGGCTTCGCCGGCCCGCCGTATCCCGTGCACATTGCTGTGCATTCTTTGCGTCAATTAATTTACAGCGGGGGAATCGGAGAACTGTGACCGCGGGTGAATTCCACGAGCTCGTCAATTGCGTGTGGCGTGGAGCAATCGACATTCATGTGCACGCCGGACCCGACCCGGTGGCCGACCGGCGTTTCGACGCCTACGAGATGGCCGTCGCGGCCCGCGACGCCGGGTTGCGGGCGGTGATCTTCAAGAGCCACGAGTACCCGACGGTGCCGGTGGCCTGCCTGCTCAACCGGCTGGTGCCGGACTTCACCGTGTTCGGGGCCATCTCCCTCGACAACGAGGTGGGCGGGCTCAACCCGGTGGCGTTGGAGGCCTCGGCGAAGATGGGCGCGGCCAAGGTGTGGATGCCCACGTACGCGGCCGACCACTGGAGCACCACGTACTACGGGAAGCCCGGAATTGGGGTTCTGGACGACAAGGGCGCGCTGGTGCCGGTCGTCCACGACATCCTCGACCTCGTCGAGCAGTACGACATGGTCCTCGGCACCGGTCATCTGTCCACAGTGGAGCAACTCGAGCTGGTGTCGGTGGCGCGCAAGCGCGACCTCAAGACCGTCGTGACGCACGCCGACATGTGGATCCCGGTGGAGGCGCAGGTGGCGATGGCACGCCAGGGCGCCTTCATCGAGCACGCCGCGGTCGGCTGCATGCCCGCGTCGTTCGGGTGGAGCTTCGATCAGGTGGCCGAGGCGGTGCGGGCCACCGGTCCCGGCGCCTCGATCCTGTCGACGGACCTCGGCCAGACCGACAACCCGGCACCCGCCGAGGGCATGCGCATGTTCATCGCGGCGATGCTCCGGGCGGGGTTCACGAAGGACGAGGTGGAACTGATGGTCAAGGTAAATCCCGGACGCCTGCTCGGTCTGGGCGATTGAGAGCGGAAACGGTGACACGGACCTGGCGCGGGACCCGCCTCGCCGACCTCGCGGCCGAACGCGGGCTCGACGAGGCGTACCGGCACGAGATCCGCGTGGTCGCCTCGGTGCTGCCGTTCAAGGTCGACCGGTACGTGGTCGACGAGCTGATCGACTGGTCGGCGGTGCCCGACGACCCGATCTTCCGGCTGACGTTCCCGGCCCGCGGCATGCTGCCCGACGACGTCTACGAGCCGGTGTCGAAGCTGATCCGCGACGGCGCCGGCGAGCGGGAGGTGCGGGCGGCGGTGACCGACCTGCGGCGGCGGCTCAACCCGCACCCGTCGGGCCAGGCCGACAACGTGCCGCTGCTGAACGGCGACCCGGTCGGCGGGCTCCAGCACAAGTACCGGCACACCGTGCTGGTGTTCCCGTCGCCGGGCCAGACCTGCCACTCCTACTGCGGCTACTGCTTCCGCTGGGCCCAGTTCGTCGGCGAGCCCGGCCTGCGCTTCGCCAGTTCCCGCCCCGAGGACATGGTGACGTATCTACGTCGGCACCCGGAGGTCACCGACGTGCTGCTGACCGGCGGCGACCCGCTGGTGATGTCGACGCCCGTGCTGCGCCGCTGGATCGACCCGCTGCTCGACATCGGGCACGTGTCCACCATCCGCATCGGCACCAAGGCGCTCGCGTACGCGCCGAGCCGCGTCACCGACGATCCGACGTTGCTGCACCTCGTCGAGCGGTGCGTGCGGGCCGGCCGGCAGGTGGCCGTGATGATGCACGTCTCGCACGCCCGCGAGCTGGCGACGGACTCCGCCCGACGGGCGATCGCGCTGCTGCGCGGGGCCGGGGCGACGCTGCGGGCGCAGGCGCCGATCATCCGGCACGTCAACGACGATCCCGCCGCGTGGGCCGACATGTGGCAGGCGATGGTGTCGCTGGGCATCGCGCCGTACTACTCATTCGTCGAGCGCGACACCGGCGCGATGGCGTGGTTCGAGGTGCCGCTGGCGCGGGCGCTCGCGGTCCACACCGAGGCGCAGCGCCGGGTCGGCGGCCTGGCCCGCACCGCGCGGGGGCCGGTCATGTCGGCCACGCCGGGAAAGATCGTGATCGACGGGGAGACGACCGTCGGCGGCGAGCGGGTGTTCGTCCTGCGGATGCTACAGGCGCGCGACCCGGCGCTGACCGGTCGCGTCTTCTTCGCCCACCACAGTGCCGACGCCACCTGGATCGACGGGCTACGTCCCGCGTTCGCCCCGCACTGGCCCTGGGAAACCACTGGAGGATCAGAATGAGCACGCCGCAGTCCGGTCTGCAACCGCCGTGGAACATGCTCGACCGTCCGTCCGGCGCGAAGCTCGGCATCGTCGACCTGCCGGCGACCTTCACGCTGGCGCGGATCCACGTGCCGGTCGGCGTCACCACCGCGGAGGACCACCACGAGGTGCGCGAGGTCTGGCTCGTCCAGTCCGGCACGGGCGTCCTCGCGCTCGACGGGGTGAAGCAGCGGATCTCCGCCGGCGACACGCTGTTCTACGACAGCTTCCACCGTCACCAGCTCCACAACGACGGCACCGAACCGGTCGACATCATCTCGATCTGGTGGCAGCCGTGAGCGCGACACCGGCGTTGAGCGTCATGTTCTTCGCCAGCGACGCCACCGCACCCGGCGCGGACCGGTACGCGCTCGTCCGCGACGCGTCCGTTCTCGCCGACGACCTGGGCTACCAGGCGGTGTGGCTGCCCGAGCGGCACTTCGACCCGTTCGGCGGGCTGTTCCCCAACCCGTCGGTGCTCGCGGCGGCGGTGGCCGCGCTGACCCGGCGGTGCCACATCCGCGCCGGCAGCGTCGTCGCACCGTTGCACGACCCGCTGCGCATCGTCGAGGAATGGTCCATTGTGGACAATCTCGCCGGGCCGGGCCGCGTCGGCCTGTCGATCGGGTCGGGGTGGAACACCAACGACTTCGTGCTGGCGCCCGACCGGTACGAGGGCCGCGTCGAACGGTCGCGGGCCGCGGTGGACGAGCTCCGCGTCCTGTGGTCGGGGGGCCGTGTCGAGCGCGTGAACGGCTCGGGCCGCACGGTCTCCGTGGTGACCCAGCCGCGTCCGGCGTCGGCCGAGCTGCCGCTGTGGCTGACCGCCTCCGGCAACCCGGAGACGTTCGCGGCGGCCGGACGGCTCGGAACGAACGTCCTGACGCACCTGCTCGGCCACGGCTTCGACGAGCTGTCCGGAAAGATCGGTGTCTACCGGGACGCCCGGGCGGCGGCCGGCCACGACCCGGCCACCGGCCAGGTGACGCTCATGCTGCACGCCGCCCTCGTCGAGGGTGACCCGGTCGGTGTCGCCGGATACCCGCCGCTGCGCGACTACCTGAAGTCGGCGCTGCGGCTGGAGATGCGCGCCTCGGCGGGTGGCGGGGCGGTCAGCGGCGGGCGCCGCGTCGCGCTGCCGGACCTGCCGGAGGCGCTGATCGACGAGTTGATCGACGAGCGGGCGCGCCGGTTCTGCACCGAGGCGAGCCTGATCGGTTCGGCGTCCGACTGCCGCCGGATGCTCGCCCGGGTGGCGGCGGCCGGCGTCGACGAGGTCGCGTGCCTGGTCGACTTCGGTCCTCCCGCTACCGAGGTGAGCGGGACTCTGCGTGGCCTGGCCGAAATCATGGCCGGGGCCGGGAGTGCGGCCCGGTGACCCTCGACCTCGCGGGCGTCGGCGCCGGCCCGGCCAACCTGTGCGTCGCGGCGCTGGCCGACGGCCTGCCCGGGGTGCGGTGCCGGTTCTTCGACCGGCAACCGGTGCAGCGGTGGCATCCGGGACTGATGCTGCCGGGGTCGGTGCTCCAGGTGTCGCACCTGAAGGACCTCGTGACGATGGTCGACCCGACGAGCCCGTACACGTTCCTGAACTTCCTGGCGCGCACGGGCCGGTTGTACCGGTTCGCCAGCCTGCCCCGGCAGGTCATCACCCGCCGCGAGTACGAGAGCTACCTGAGATGGGTGGCGGGGACGCTGCCGCAGGTGCGGTTCGGCTGCGCGGTCGAGGAGGTGACGTTCACCGGTGACGCGTTCCGGCTCGCGACCGCACGCGGCCCGTACACCGCCACCCACCTGTCGGTGGGCACCGGACCCGTGCCGCGCGTGCCCGAGCCGGTCGCCGGGATGCTCGGCCCCACGCTGCTGCACTCGGCCGACTTCGGCTACCTGCCGGCCACGTCGGTGCGCGGGCGTCGGGTGGCGGTCGTCGGTGGCGGGCAGAGCGGCGCCGAGGTGGTCGAGCACCTGCTCGGCCTCGCCGGGGACGCGGCTCCGCGCGAGCTGACGTGGGTCAACCGGCGGCACGGCTTCCAGCCGCTCGACGACAGCCCGTTCACCAACGAGTGGTTCCACCCGGACTACGTGCGGTACTTCCACGGGCTGGCGCCGGCCCGACGCAAGGAGCTCCTCGGCGCCCAGCAGCTCGCCAGCGACGGGATCTCCGCCGACCTGCTGGAGCGGGTCTACCGGCGGATGTACGAGAACGACTTCGTCGACGAGCACCGGGTCCCGTGCGCGGTACTACCCGGACGCGAACTGCACCGCGTCGCGTCCACAGTGGACGGCTGGCGGCTCGACCTGGCCCAGTGCGACACCGGCGCGCCCGAGACGCTGCGGGCCGACACCGTCGTCCTCGCCACCGGCTACGAGTTCCGGTTGCCGGAGTTCCTGCGTCCGCTCGCCGACCGCATTCCGGTGGCGTCCGACGGACAGCTCGCCCTCGACGCCGACTACTCGGTGCCGTGGGACGGGCCGGCCGGGAACAAGCTGTTCTTCCTCAACGCCGGCCGGCACTCGCACGGCATCGCCGATCCCAACCTGAGCCTCGCGTCGTGGCGGGCGGCGACGGTGCTGTCGAGCATCGCCGACACGCCGTGGGACGCCGGCGCCACGACCTCGACCAGCCGCTGGGCCTCGACTGTCCCGCACGAGACCGTCCCGCACGAGACCGTCCCGTACGAGACCGCCCCGCACCGAACAGAAAGCGCCGACCGGTGACCGATCCGCATCTCGTCGTCCCCAGCAACCCGACGCCCAACGGCGACCTGCACCTCGGCCACATCGCCGGGCCGTATCTCGGCGCCGACGTGCTGCGCCGGGCGGCACGGGCGCGCGGTGACGACGCCGCCGTGCTCCTGGGCACGGCGTGGCAGAACTCGCACGTGCTCCAGACCGCCCGGCGCCAGGGCCGGGAGTACCTGGACCTCGCGGCGGAGAACGCCCGCCGGATCGAGGAGTCGTTCGCGGCGGCCGGGATCGGCTACGACGTGATGCTGCGGCACGGCGACATCCCCGACATCGAGCGGGCCACCCGCACGGCGTTCGCCCGGTTGCGGGCCACCGGCGCGGTGACGGTGCGCGACGCGTCCGCCTGGTACTGCGTGGAGTGCGACGACTGGCGGTTCCAGGGTTACGTCGAGGGGCGGTGCCCCTACTGCGACTCCGGCGACGCGTACGGCGTCGACTGCGAGGGCTGCGGCCAGTACCACGACGACGCCGAGTTGCGCGACGCCCGCTGCGCCACCTGTGGAACCGCCGCCGTCCTGCGGCCGTTGCGGCGCGCGTTCCTCGACCTGGAGCCGCAACGCGAGTGGTTCGAACGCTATCTGGCCGAGGCGACGCTCGGGCCGCCGGTGCGCGCGTTCGCGTCGGCCGCGCTCGACCGCCCGCTGCCGTCGATCGCGGTGACGTTCGTCGGCGAGGTCGGCTTCCCGGTCGGGGACCACCGGCTCTACCCCGCCTTCGAACTGGCGCCCCGGTACGCGGTGATGGTGGCGCGCTGGCGCGCCGGCGCAATGCCGGTGAAGGCGACGTCGTCGATGGTGTTCGGGTCCGACAACGCGTGGGAGCGGGTGCTGCTGTTCCCGGCCGTGCTGCGCGGCCTCCGCACCGGCGCCGACGACGACCCCCCGCTGCCGAGCGTGCTCCACATGAGTCACTTCTACCTGCTCGACGGCGCGAAGTTCTCCACGTCGCGCGGGCACGTGGTGGGTGTGCGGGAAACCGTTGCGGCGCACGGCCTCGACACCACCCGGCTGTACCTCGCGGTGACCCGGCCCGAGTCGGCGCCGACGAACTTCTCCCGCGCGGCGGTGGCCGGTTCGCCGCAGGCGCGTGCGGTGTCGGCGCTCGAACGGTGGACGTCGGTGCCGCACGCGTGGACGTCGTCGCCCCCGGCCACGGTCGGGCTCGACCACGTCATGGCGGCGGCCGCCGACCTCGACCGCGCCCTGCGGCCGGAGGACCTGTCGTGCGTCCGCGCGGCCGACGCGGTGGTCCGCCTCGCGGCCGCGGCCGGAACCACCGACACCACCGTGCGCACGGCCGCACTGCACTGCCTGGTGAACGGCGCCGGCGCGCTGATACCGGAGACGGCCGAGCGGCTGCGGGCCGCGTTCGACGTCCCGGTCGTTGCGTTCGAAGGGCCGCCGGATGTCTGACCGCTCCCTGCGCTGCGCCGTGGTCGGCGCCGGCCCCATGGGTGCCGCGACAGCGGCGGCCTTGCTGGCCGACGGCCACCGCGTGCTGCTCGTCGACCGTGACGCCGGGCGGCTCGCCGGAGCACCGGCGACCGACCGCCACCACGGCGACATCACGGACCCGGCCACGCTCGACGCGCTCGCCGGATGCGATGCCGTGGCGGCGGCACTGTCCTGGGTGGACACCCGGCCGCTGATCGCGCTCGCCCACCGCGTCCCGGTGCGGCTCGTCACGATCGGCCGCCCGCCGCCGGAGCACGCCGACGAGATCGGATCGCTGGCACCGGGATCGTCCATCGTGGTCGGTGCGGGGCTGGAGCCGGGGCTGACGGAGATTCTGGCCCACCGGCTGGCCGTCGCGGCGGGACCCGATGCCGACCTGCGGCTGTACTGCGGTGGCGTGCCGGAGCGGCCGCGTCCGCCGATGCGTCACCTGTCCTGGTACGGCACGGGCCTGACGATCAGCCCGCGCCCGACGTTCCGGATCGTCGACGGCAAGCTCGACCGGGTCGAGCGGTTCAGCGGGGTGGAACTGGTCGACGTGCCCGGGATCGGAGTGCTGGAGGCGTTCCACGACGGGCTCGCGCCGTGGATCGCCGACGACCCGGTACTCGGATCGGTGCGGCTGATGGACCAGAAGACGCTGCGCTGGCCCGGCTACGCGGCCCGCGTCGCCGCGCTGGCGGAACTGGGCCTGCTCGACGACGCGCCGGTGTCCACGGTGGACGGACCCGTGCGGCCGCGGGCCGTGCTCGACGCGGTGCTCGCGCCGCACGTCACCCCGCGACCGGGCGACAGCGACGTGACGGTGCTGGTGGCCGAGGCGACCGGCCCGCTGGGTACGTACGCCACGGTGGTGCGCGCCGGAACCGACCCGGCGACCGGAACCACCGGGATGGGCCGGCTCACCGGTACCGCGCTGGCGCTGGCAACGTCGCGGGCCGTGCGCGCGCCCGACGGCGTCGTGTACGCGCACGAGTTGTTCGCCGGCGGCGACGCCGTGCTCGTCCGGCTGCGCCGGGACGGGATCACGGTGCGGGAGTACCGGCGGGCGTGGGTCCGCCGGTCATTCACCGATCCCGCCATCGAACACGGCTTCGAGCACGCCTTCGAGCACGGCGATGAGTGACGGCGGCGCGGACCGGGCGGCGTCGTGATCGCCGTCGAGGGTGACGGCCCGGCAGCCGCCGGTGGTGGCGCCGGCCCAGGGCCGCACGGACGCGGCGTCGACCACGCGGTCGTCGGTGTAGGCGATCGTGGTGACGGGTGTGCCGGTCGGTCCGCCGTCCCACCGGTAGGCCGCGCTCAGCGCCAGGTCGGCGCGCAGCGCCGGAAGGAGCATGCCGGCCACCGACTCGTCGGCCGGCCCACCCCACGCCCGGAGGACGGCCAGCAGGGCGGTGTCGTCGAGGTCCGGCGCCGGAGCGCGGCTGGGCTGGCCCGGTGCCTGCCGCGCCGAGACGACGAGCGCCGCCGGCGGGTCACCGACCCAGCGGCGGGTCGCCTCGAACGCGACGATCGCGCCGAGGCTGTGTCCGAAGAGGACGGTCCGGCCTCCCCGCACCCGCGCGACCACGTCGTCGGCCGCCGCGACGAGCGACGACGCCAGCGGCTCGCGCATCCGCTCCTCGTGGCCGGGCCGCGACAGCGGCAGCACCCGCGCCGCTCCGATGGTCCGGGGCCAGGCGCGGAAGTACGAACGCCCGGCGCCCGACGGGGGCAGGCACACGATCGTTGTGTCCATCATGGACATTGTTGTCGAAGGGAACCGTCAGTGGCCACGATCGTCTTCATGGGTACCCGGCGGGTGCCGCTGGAGGTCCACTCCGCGCTGCTGGCGGCGCACGACCTCGGGTACCGGGTCGCACTGGTCGCGCCCGCACCGCCGCGGTTCTGCGCCGACCTGCTCAGCGACGTCGAGGTCGTCGACGTCTTCGACCGGCCGGCGGCGCTCAAGGCGGCCGTCGCGCTGGCCGCGCGCACCGGAGCCGAGGGAGTGGTGTCCTGGACCGACATCGGCGTCGAACTGGCCGCCGCGCTGGCCGGGACGTGCGGCTTCCCGGGGCCACCGGTCGAGGCGGCGCACCGGGCCCGCAACAAGCACTCGATGCGCGCGGCCCTACGACACCGGCCGGATCTGATCCCGCGCTTCCGCCGGGTGCGCAGTCACGCCGACCTGGTCGCCGCCCGTGCCGAGATCGGCGTTCCTGGCGTGCTCAAACCGGCCGGTGGCAGCGGCAGCCGGTCGATCTTCCAGGTCGGGGCCGGCACCGACCTGGCCGCGCTGTTCGCGCAGGCGGTGTCGACGACGGGGGTCGACGTCGCGCCGTTGTTCGGCGACTACCCGGGCGAGTTCGTGTACGAGGAGCGGCTGGGCGGAACCGAGCACAGCGTCGAGGGATTCGTGCACGACGGCACCGTCCACGTCGCCGGGATCACCGACAAGTGGGTGTCCGAGCCGTACTTCATCGAGGTCGAACAGGTCCACCCGACCCGGCTGCCGGCCGACGTCCAGGACCGCGCGCACGAACTGACCCGGGCCACCGTCGCCGCGATCGGCCTCGACCACTGCGCGTTCCACCTCGAACTGCGCGCGTTGCCCGACGGCTCGGTGAAACTGCTGGAGATCGCCGCCCGCCCCGGCGGCGGATACATCACCTCGCACCTGATCCCGATGAGCACCGGCATCGCCTTCCACCACGACCTGATCCGGATCGCCACCGGCGCCGCGCCCGAACTGGCCCGCGGTGCCGACCGGTTCGCGGGCAGCCGTCAGGTGGTGAGCCCGGTCGCCGGCCGGTTCGAGGGCCTCGACGGCCTGCCCGACGTGCTGAACCTGTGGGGGCTGGAGCACGTCGTGCTCGAACGCGAGATCGGTGGCCGGATCACGCTGCCGCCGGGCGACGTGCTCAGCGCCGTCGTGGCGTCGGCGATCGTCCGCTCGGTCAGCTACGACGACGTCCGCGACACGTTGCGGCGCGCCGTCGACCTGTCGCGGCCGCGGGTGGTGTGAAATGCTTCTCGGTGACGGGCTGAGCGGTGATCTCGTCCACACCGTCGACGAGCTCGTGGCGATGGGCCTCAAGGAACCGTCCGACACTCCACTGTGGACGTCGGAGGCGTGGTGGCGCTTCGTGGCCGCCGATCCGGATCACGAGGTCGTGTTCCTCGTGATCTCCGACGGCACCGGGCCGGTCGCGGTGGCCCCGGCGATCGTGGCCCGCGGGCCGGAGAACCTGTTGTTCTACAACCCGCCCCGGATTCTCGGCGACTTCTCGGCGATCGGCGCGGAGCGGCTGTTGACGGCGGACGAGCGCGCCGCGGTCGACGCGGCGGCACCCGCGGTCTCCGCTCTCCGCGAGGCGTTGTATCCGTCGCTGGCCGTCGGGGTGTTTGGGTCGAACCTCGGGCTGCGCGCGTTCGACGGTCACCACTCGGTCGACCGCGCCCGCCTGGTGCCGGCGCTCGCCCGCCTCGCGGGCGAGGCCGCCGCGCGCCGGGGCTGCCGCAGCCACGCGTTGCTCTACCTCGACCCCGACGAGGACGCCGCCCTGCGCGACCCGTCCGCGCAGCGCCTCGTGTTCGGCGGCGAGGGCATCCTCGACCTGCCGCCGGGTGGGCTCGACGGCTACCTCGGGTCGCTGCCGAGCCGCCGGCGCATCGCGGTCCGGCGGGAGATCCGGCAGTACGCCGACCTCGGCGTGCACACGACCGTCCACTATGGACCCGACGCCCTCACCGACGAGCACGTGCCGCTCCGCGCGGCCCTGCGGGCCCGGTACGGGCACGCGGCCGGGCAGCGGTGGGTGGAGACCGAGTTCGCCACGCTGCGCCGCACGCTCGGTGACCGCCTCGTGGTCTTCAGCGCCCGCCGAGGCGAACGGATCATCGGCTACCTGATGGCGGCCCGCTGCGGCGACGTCCTGTACACCCGCGCCGCCGGGTTCGACTACGCCGCGTCGGCCGGCGCGTTCTGCTACTTCAACCTCGTGTACTACGACGTGGTCCGCTGGGCCGAACGGGCCGGTGTGCGCCGGGTCCACTACGGTCTCGGCACCTCGGCGGCGAAACACCACCGCGGCTGTGCGCTGCTGCCGCGCTGGGCGTACCTGTGGCTACCGGGCGGGGAATCTGCCGACGCGGTGCGCACCACGCTCACCGCCCAGCACGCCACCGCCGCCCGCCTGCTGACCGGGCTGGGCGTGACCCTGCCGGCCTGAGCGCGCCACACCTGTCACACTCGGCTCCCCGCCGTTGTCCTCCTATAGTGTCGACGAGGAGGACGGTCGCGATGAGGATGGCGGTGGCCGGCGGAACCGGCTGGGTCGGCAAGCTGGTGGTCGAGCGGGCGCGCGAGCGCGGCCACGACGTCGTGGTGATCTCGCGGTCGAGCGGCGTCGACCTGATGACGGGAACGGGCCTCGACGACGCGTTGCGCGGCGTCGACGTCGTGATCGACGTGGCGAACGTGACGGCGCTCAGCCGCAAGGCGTCGGTGGCGTTCTTCGAGACCGAGACGCGCAACCTGCTGGCGGCCGAGGAACGGGCGGGTGTGCGGCACCACATCGTCCTGTCGATCGTCGGGATCGACCGGGTCGACTCGGGCTACTACATCGGCAAGCGCCGCCAGGAGGAGCTGGCGCTGGCCGGTCCGGTTCCGGTGACGATCCTGCGGGCGACGCAGTTCCACGAGTTCGCGGCGCAGATGCTCAAGAAGGTGCCCGGTCCGGTGAAGGTGGCGCCGTTGATGCGCAGCCGACCGGTCGCCGCGTCCGAGGTCGCCGACGAACTCGTCCGCCTGGCCGAAGGCCCCGCCCAGGGCCGGGCGACCGACCTGGCCGGCCCCGAGGTGCTGACGATCGCGTCGATGATGCGCCGCCTGGCCAAGGGCAAACTGGTGCTGACGGTGCCCGTCGGCCGGGCGATGGCCAACGGTGGCGTGCTGCCGACGGGCGACTTCCGCAGCGGGCGGATCACCTTCGAGCAGTGGGCGGCGTCGCGCTGACCGCCGCGGGGTCATCTGGCATAACCACGCGTGCGGCGGTTCCGTTGCTGGAGACTGGCACCATGGACTGGCTTTCTCCCGTCTCCGGATTCGTCGGCACCGTGGTGGGTGCTGGCGTGTCCTACTTCGCGACGCGCCAGGCGCAGGCGAACACCGTGGCGGACGCCCGCCAGGCACGCCTCCAGGCCAAGCAGGACCAGGCCGTGACCGCGCTCGCGGCGGCTTTCGGCGCGCTGCACCAGCACGCCCGCCACGTCCCGAACGACCGTGAGCGGTGGACCGGCAACGAGGAGGCCGCCGCGCTCAGAGCGACGTGCGACACGTGGAACGAGCAGCTGCAGAACCACATCGCGCCCGCCCGGATAGCCATCGGCGTCATTCGCGACAGCCACCTCCGGCACCGCCTCGACGAAGCCATGAAACTCCTGGAAACCTGGAACAGCGGGCTGGAAAACGCCTTCCACGGCCGGGATCGCGTGTGGTTGCTGCGCGGAATCATCGCCCACGCCGTGGACTGCGTGGGCGCGTGGCAGCGAGAGGAGCCGCTTCCGGAACCGAACCACGCGTTCGCCAGGGCCCGGGATTCGCTGGCCACCAAGGAGGACGAGTGGGAGGCCGAGGCAGAAGCCCGGGAGGAGGAGCGGCAACGGCGCGCCGCCGCGCCCGGTGACTGACCGGTTCGCGCGCCGGCCGGTCGGCTACCCGGGCGGGTTCAGCAGCCGGGAGATTCCGCGGGCGGCGGCGCGAACGGTCGGTGTGACGCCGCGGACCGCCGCCGCCGAGGTGCCGCGCACCACCACCGACAGGGCGGCGACGACCGTGTCTCCGGCGGTGACCGGCGCGGCGACCGACACCGCGTCGTCGGTCACCTGGCGGTCGCTGACGGCCAGCCCGGTACGGCGTACGTCGGCCAGTATCCGCCGCAGTCGCCGTGGATCGGTGATGGTGTGCGCGGTGAACCGGGTCAGCGGCGCGGCCAGCACCCGCTCCTGGACGTCGAGCGGTGCGTGGGCGAGAAGCACCAGTCCGACGCCGGTCGGCGGCATCGCGAACCGGCCGCCGACGCGGGTCAGCACCGTCACCGCGTCGCGGGCGGCGAACCGTTCGACGAACACGACCTCGTCGTGGTCGCGCACCGCCAGTTGCACGTTCTCGTGCGTCACCTCGTAGAGGTCCTCCATGAACGGCAACGCGGCCTCGCGCAGGCCGAGGCCGCGCGGGGCGAGGGCGCCGAGCTCGAACACGCGCAACCCGATGCGGTAACGCCCGTCGGTGTCGCGTTCGAGGCCGCCCCAGGCGGCCAGTTCGGCGACCAGCCGGTGCGCGGTCGACACCGGCAGGTCGACCGCGCGGGCGATCTGCGACAGGGTGAGCGCCGGGCGATCGCGGGAAAACGCGTCGAGGACGGCGAGCAGCTTGCCGCCGGCCGTCGGGCGGCCCGGAGCTCCGGCGGTCGGGCGGTTCAGAGGTCCAGCACCAGCCTCGGTCCCGCCGCCCGGGACACACACACGAACATCGTGTCGTCGGCCTCCCGCTCGGCCGGGGTCAGCAGCGAGTCCCGGTGGTCGACCGCGCCCGCCAGCACCGGCGTCTCGCAGGTTCCGCACGTTCCCTCCCGGCATGACGAGAGCACATCGACCCCGGCGTCCTCGAGGGCCTGCAGCACAGACTGGTTCGCGGCCACGGTGAGCGTCAACCCGCTCCGGGCCAGTTCCACCTCGAAGGACCCGCGCGGACCGGCCGGACGGGGGGTGAACCGTTCGACGTGCAGTGCGTCGGCCGGCCACGCCGCGCAGTGTTTTTCGACGGCCGACAGCAGGGGTTCCGGCCCGCAGCAGTAGACCGCCGCGTCCGGACGTGGACGGCCGAGGATCCGGTCGAGGTCGATGAGGCCCACCTCGTCCTGCGGGTACAGGGTGACGCGCCCGCCGATGTCCGCCCGCAGCTGGTCCAGGAAGGCCATGGACCGGCGGCTGCGGCCGCCGTAGTGCAGTTCCCAGTCCGCGCGGCTGTTCCCGACCGCCGCGACCATCGGCAGGATCGGGGTGACGCCGATGCCGCCGGCGATGAACACATAGCGTGGCGCCGCAACCAGGGCGAAGTGGTTGCGCGGCCCACGGGCATCGACCTCGACACCCGCGCGCAGGGCCTCGTGCACGTACGCGGACCCGCCCCGTCCGTCCGGTTCCCGCAGCACACCGATGCGCCAGACGCGGCGGTCCGCCGCGTCCCCGCACAGCGAGTACTGCCGGACCATCCCGCCGGGCAGGCGCAGGTCGACATGGGCGCCGGGCGTCCAGGGCGGGAGTTCCGCTCCGGTCGCGTCGGCGAGGTCCAGGACGACGACGCCCTCCGCACCGGTCACCCGGCGGATGACGCGCAACCGCCGGTCGGCCTCGTCGGGGGTGCCGTGCACGCGGACGCTCCGATCGACGGGTCAGGCCGGGACGGTCGGCCGGCGGCGGATGAGCGCCGGATCGGTGACCCGGTGCGCCGGTGCCGGCGCCGGAATCCGCGACTCCGGCCGACCCGCGTCGGCGGACGGGTGGACGGGGTGCGCCGACAGCCACTCCCACATGAGGACGGGATCGTCGGCCTCGGTCTGCGCGCCGCAGTGGCACCGTCCCCGCAGCCGGTCGGACCCCGGGAGCCAGCCGACCCGGGTGCGCCGGTTCACCGGGCGCCGGCCGCGACGGTGACGTCGCCCGCCGCCAGGCGCGCGATCATCCGCCGGGCGGCCAACCCACCGGTGTCGATGTTGATCGACAGTTCCTGGTAGCCGTCCGGCTCGCCGGTCAGAACCCGTTCCAGCACGGTCAACGCCGCGACGTCCTGAAGGACGACGGTGCGGTTGCTCTCCCGCAGGAAGTCCGACACCCGCTCGTCGTCGAGGGCGAAGTCGCGGGCGACGGCCCAGAAGTCGTGGGTCGACGACTCGGTCTCCGGGGTGATCGCGTACACGACCTCGACGTGGAAGGCGTCCGGGTCGGTGCCGTCGGCGTGGGGGAGAACGCCGACCGGCGCGATCCGGCTGTGGAGCGTGTACAGGCACGGCGGGGTGAACTCGATGTCCTGCCAGCGGGTGATCCGTCCGGTGATGCCGGTGCTCGTGGCGTAGAACGGTGGGCAGGCGGCGTCGGCCATGCGTCGGGAGACGTAGACGATGCCGGCCTCGTCGTCCACTTCGGTGGTGATCGGCGTCTCGGCCACCTCGGGGGTGCCGATGTACCCGCCGTGCAGGTACGTCTCGTGCGAGAGGTCCATCAGGTTGTCGACGAGCAGGCTGGCCCGTGCGGGAAGCGGCTCCATCCCCGACACGGTCGTCCAGCCGGGCAGGTCCAGCCACGGCGCCCGCGGAATCGGCGTTTCCCCGGCCCGGCCCGGATCGCCGATGAACACCCACACGAACGAGTCCTGCTCGACGACCGGGTAGGACCGCAGCCGCGCGGTGCGCGGGACCCGGGTCTGGCCGGGAACGGCGACGCAGACGCCGTCGGCGCCGTACGTGAAGCCGTGATAGCCACACACGACGGTGTCCCCGACGAGATGGCTGGGCGGCTCCGACAACGGGAACCGGCGGTGCACGCAGCGGTCGCTCATCGCGGTGACCCGGCCGTCGCCGGTACGCCAGAAGAGGATGGACTCGCCGCAGACCGTCCGGCTGAACAGTTCCCGGCCCACCTCCCGGCCGAACGCCGCGACGTACCACTGGTCCCGCACGATCGACGTCATGGCGCCAGTGTCGGCGCGGTCGCGAACCGGCCGATACGGCCTTTCCGCGTGATGGAAAGATTCTGGGACCGCGCTGTGCCGGGACGGCAAGGATGGTGGACATGGGCGTGAAGGTAGGCATTCTGGCGTTCGGTGACGACATTCCGGTGCGGCTACGCGGCGGCCCGGTCGCCGACGAGGACCGCACGCTGGAGTTCGTCAGGAGAGTCCATCCCGGGTACGTTGTCGAGCCGATCGAAGGCTGCGCGCTGAAGTACGCCACCTATCCGCCTGACGATGTGGTGTTCGCGTCGAGTTCTGCGGGCCTGGACATCGTGTGCGACCAGCGGCTGACGCTCGTTCAGCCGTCAACGCTGTCCGGGCACCTGTGCCGGATCGGCGACGGCCGGCGGATGGCGGTACTCGGCATGCACTCGGTCACGGACTGGCTCTCCTACGGGACCTGGTCCGACGGAGTGCTCGTCCGCTCGCTCAACCTGACCCCGGACAGCGGCATCATCGAGAGCGTCGGCGAACCGCTGCCGTTCGAGGCGCCGTACTGGGCCGGCGGACATCCCGTGGAGGACCCGTACCCGCTGCCGTTCCACCCGCTCGACCTCGGACAGACGGCGCTGCGTCACCTGTTCGGCTTCGCCACCGACGGCCCGGACCACGCCGATGACCGGGCGGCCGGCGAGGTCGACCTTCTCGGCTTCCGGGTAACCGATCCGACCGGTGCGGAACAGGCCGCTCGCGACGCAATCCGCCAGGAGGTACTCCAGATGGTCCGGGCGGCCACCGGACAACCAGCAGGGCGTGAATGATCACCGCTTGGGCAGTCGCTGGTCGTGTGCGCCGACGTGCTCGCCCGGAAGGCTCAAGCGGAGCAGTGACTGTCGCCGATGCGTCACTCCGACTTCGTGCGGCGGGGCACTACAGCCGGCTGTAGTAGCCATCGGGCAGTGGGCTGTATCGATACCGGTCCCGATCGTTCCTAACGTTGCCGCCATGTTGAGACACCTCATCGCGACCGCCGCGGTGGCAGCCACCGTCGGTGCCGTACCGACGCCCGCGCCGGCGCGGTCGATCGAGCTGCGCCGCAACGCCGAAGCGGTCCACGCGTTGGGCGTCCCCGCGGTGCAGGCATGGGCGAGCGACGGACGCCACGCGGCGGTGGTACGCGTCGGCGTCGCGGACATCCGCACGGGACGGCCGGTCCCGCCGAACGGCGCGTTCCGGATCGCCAGCACCGCCAAGACGTTGACCGCGACGGTGATCCTGCAGCTCGTCGGCGAGGGCCGGCTGTCCGTCGACGATCCGGTGGAGCGCTGGCTGCCGGGTGTGGTGCACGGCCGCGCGATCACCGTGCGGCAACTGCTCCAGCACACCTCCGGGTTGCGGGACGCCCTTCCCGGCTGGGAGACCGAGGCCGAGTACTACCGGATGCGTTACCAGCGCGACCCGATGGCCGAACTCGTCGAGCGGTCGGTCGCCCGTGGCTGGCTGTTCGAACCGGGCGAGGGCTGGTCCTACTCGACGGCCGCCTATCTGATCGCCGACATGATCATCGAACGGGTGACCGGCCGGCCCTGGCACCGCGAGTTCGAGCGGCGGATCTTCGCGCCGTTGGGGCTGCGGCACACCTACTGGCCGGGGTCGTCACCGGAGATCGAGCGTCCGCACGCCCGGGCGTACGAGCTGTTCGACGGCGAACTGGTCGACGTGACGTCACGGTTCACCGCCTACCCGGCCGGCGGCGTCGTGTCCACGACCGGCGACCTGGACCGGTTCTTCCGCGCCCTGCTCGGTGGGCGTCTGCTGCGCCCGACGGAGCTGGCGGCGATGATGGACACCGTGCCGGTGAGCGCCGACGTCGAGCCGATCTGGCCGGGCGGGCTCTACGGCCTCGGCCTGGTCTCCCGGGAACTGCCGTGCGGCGGCCGCTACTGGGGCCACGACGGTGGCGACGCCGGCACCATCACCACCGTCGGCGTCACGGCCGACGGTCGGCGCGGCGCCGTCGTGAACGCGAACCTCGCGCTCGACGACACGGTCGACCACCTGCTCACCCAGCTCCATACGACCGACCGCGTCGTCACCGACGCACTCTGCTGACCGGCGCACGACCGTGTTCGACGTCAGCGAACCGCCTCGCGTACGGGAAGGTCGCGGCGGTGCCGGATCGGGGAGTACACCAGCACCAGCACCGGTAGCAGCAATGCCGCGCACAGCAACCACAGGGCGGTGCGGACCCCGATCGTCGACGCCAGCCAGCCACCCGCGAGAGCACCGATCGGGATCGCGCCGAAGGCGAGCACGGTCATCGTGGCGCCGGTGCGGGCAAGCATGTCGTCCGGCACGTACTGCTGCCGGAAGCTGCGGGTGATGATCGAGCCCGCGGTGACGCCGGCGAACATGACGGTCAATCCGATCGGGAACAGCGCCAGCCGTGGACCCGCTGTGGTCAGCGGGATCAGGAGGCCGAACGGGACGGTGACCGCCTCGACCCCGAGCAGGGCCCGGGCGGTGCCGAACCGGTTGGCGAGCGGAGCGGCGAGCAGCGCACCGGCCAGTCCACCGGCGCCCATGGCGGCCAACAACAGCCCCGCCGTACCGGCCGGTTGCCCGACGGTGCGGAGAAGGAACACGAGAAGCAACGTCTGCACGGCGGCCTGGGTCAGGTTGCCCGTCGACGCGAACAACGCGGTCGTACGCAGGTACCGGTCGTCGAAGACGTACCGCACGCCGGCCCGGATGCGGGAGAACAGGCCGGTGTTGTCGCGGCGGCGGCCCGCGAGTTCGGTGGCCCGGATCCGCCACAGGCACGCGGCCGAGACCACGAAGCTGAGCCCGTCGACCACCAGGACGGACACCGCGCCGAGTGCCTGGGCCACGACGCCGGCCAGGCCCGGTCCCACCACCTCGGAGGCGGACTCGGATCCGCTGAGCCACGCGTTCCCGGCGGTCAGCCGGCCCCGTGGCAGCACGGTCGGGACGTACGCCTGGAACGCGGTGCGGAAGAAGACCCGGGCGACGCCACCGCCGAACGCCACCACGGCCAGGTGCGCGACGGTCAACGCGCCGATCCACGCGGCGACGGGCACGCTGAGGAACAGGACGGCGGAGGCGAGGTTGGCCGCCTGCATGACGGGTCGGCGGCCGACCTGGTCCACCCAGGCCCCCGCCGGCAGGCTGATCAGCAACGCCGGCAGCCACGCGCACGCGGTGAGGACACCCAGCACGAGCGGGGAGGCACCCACGACCGTGATGGCCACCAGAGGCAACGCGACGACGGTCATCGCGCTGCCCGCCTGGCTGACCGTCTCCCCGATCCACAGCAACCGGAAGTCGTGGTCTCGCAGCAACGCCCGGCGGCGGGCCGGCACCACGGTGGGGTTCACGCCGTCGAAATCGGCGACCTTGACGTTCATCCGCGACCCCGATCTCCGGGGTGAACCGGGCGGGCTTTCCGTTACATGGAGCATAGGATCAGCGACAGTCAGTTCCAATGACGTGCGCCGATACGCGCTCAGATGGGCATGAAAGCCTGCAATCTTCCGGGATGCAACCTGGCTGATTGATATCGATAAACTTCCATGTGATGTCATTGACAGCTTGATTGTTATCGATAACAATCAAGCAACCACGGCCAATGGCCTGGACTCCGAGCGCGCCGCCGGGCTGCCGCTGACTCGGGGCCACGTCGTCACAGGTGGCCGTCGTTCGAACCTGGAGGCAGCCCGGTGAAGACCGCTCCGTCCGCGGCCCTGCGCGCCGCTACCGTCGTCGTGGCCATCCTGGCGCTGACCGCGCCGCCCGTCCTACGATCCCAGCCGGCCGCCGCGGCCGTCGCGTTCACCAGCAGCGTGGTCAACCAGGCCGGTGGCCGGTGTGTCGAGGTGCCGGGAGGCAGCACGACCAACGGGTTGCAACTGGTCCAGCGCGACTGCACCGGTGCCGGCAGCCAGAGCTTCGCGTTCAATCCGCTGTCCGCGACGTCGGACGTGTACACCATCGGCACCGTGGCCGCCGGCCGGTGCGTCGACATCAACGGGGCATCCACGGCCGACAACGCGCAGGTGATCCAGTGGACCTGCCACAGCAACACCAACCAGCAGTTCCGACTCCAGCCGGTGACGGTCGCCGGCGCGACGAACACGTTCAACGTCGTCTCGGTGAGCTCGGGCAAGTGCGTGGTGCCGGCCGGCGACAGCACCGCCAACAACATCGGGCTGGTGCAGCTTCCGTGCAGCACCGCGACCAGCCGGGTCTGGCGGGTTCCCAACTTCTCCGGCGGCAACCCGAACCCGCGGACCTTCACCAACCCGCTCAAGATGCAGGGCCCGGACCCGTGGCTCCAGTACTACAACGGCTTCTACTATCTCGCCACGACGACCTGGAACAACACCGTCACGATGCGCCGCGCCACCACCCTGCGGGGCCTCGCCTCGGCCACCGACCAGGTGCTGTACACCATGCCCGCCGGCATGGGCACGATGTGGGCGCCCGAGTTCCATCTGCTCAACGGCCCGAACGGGCAGCGCTGGTACCTGTACTACGTGGCCGGCAACGCGGCGGAGAACGTGAACTCGCAGCGCATCCGGGTGCTGGAGTCGGCGGGCACCGATCCGATGGGGCCCTACACGTTCAAGGCCAACATGCTGGACCCGGTTGCCGACAACACCTGGGAGCTGGACCCCAACATCCTTCAGCTGAACGGCCGGCTCTTCCTGCTCGGCACGTTCTTCACGCCCAACGTCGGGCAGCGCAACTTCATCCGGGAGCTGTCCAACCCGTGGACCGCCGCCGGCACCCGTCGCGTCCTCGCGGAGCTGAGCTCCGGTGAGGGTGGCGTCAACGAGGGCGCCGAGGTGCTGCAACGCAACGGCCGCACGTTCATCATCTACTCGGCCGTGCACTGCAGCAGCGCCGACTACCACCTGCGCTATCTGACCTACAACGGCGGCGAGCCGCTCAACGCGTCCTCCTGGGTCAAGAACCCCAACCCCGTGTTCCGCCGCAACGACGCCGCCAGCGTCTTCGGCCCCGGCCACAACGGGTTCTTCAAATCCCCCGACGGTGCCGAGGACTGGATCGTCTACCACGCCACCAGCACGCCCGGCGGCTGCAACCTCAACCGCTCCACCCGGGCGCAGAAGTTCACCTGGAACGCCGACGGCACCCCGAACTTCGGCACACCGGTGGCGCTGGGCACCACGCTGACCGCACCGTCGGGCGAACCGGCTCCGTAGGACTCAGGCGTCTTCGAGGTTGAGGTGACGCAGTTCGTCGATGGTCAGGGAGAGGTCGACGGCGGCGACCGAGTCGCGGAGCTCGTCGAGGGTGAGCGGCCCGGTCAGCGCGAAGACGTGCGCCGGCTGGCACAGCACGAAGGCGAGGGCGACCTGTGCCATGGGCACGCCCCGCCGCGCCGCCAACTCCCTGACCCGGTCCAGCCGGCGGACGTTGTCGGCGGTGAACCAGACCCGCGCCGGGTCGGTGTCGTCCGAGGCGTTCCGGTCGGTGGGGGAGTACCGGCCGGTGAAGAAGCCGCTCGCCTGACTGGACCAGGCGAACAACGCGAGACCGCTCTGCTCGTACCAGCGGCGGGTCGGCGGGTCCGTGGCGGTCAGGCAGCCTTCCCAGGGCGGTTGGCTCCAGCGGCCCAGGGAGAACTGCGGGCTGCTGGCCGCGAAGCCGACGAGGCCGTGCTCGGCGGCGTAGGTGTTCGCTTCGGCGATGCGCGCCGGTGACCAGTTCGATCCGCCGAAGGCGCGCATCTCGCCGGCTCGCAGGTGCTCGTTGAGCCGTTCCACGAACGGTCCGACGGGGACGGTCGGGTTGTCGCGGTGCATCAGGTAGATGTCGACGTGGTCGGTGCGCAAGCGCCGCAGAGACGCGTGCAGTTCCGTGGTGACCAGGTCCGGCGTGCATTCGGTGGTGCAGGCGCCCTTCCCGATCAGGACGATGTCGTCGCGGTTGCCGCGTTCGGCCAACCAGGCGCCGACCGTGCGCTCGCCGGCGCCGTTGCCGTAGATGGCGGCGGTGTCGACACAGTTGCCGCCGTCGTCACGGTAGCGGTCCAGCAGCGCGAACCAGTGCGCCGACCGCTCGGGGTCGAACATCATCGAACCGAGGACCAGCCGGGACACCGGCATGTCCAACCCGGCGACGGACGAGTACTTCACGACACCTCCCGCTCCGCTGGGGATGCTGCGCGGCATGTCCAGGGTATGCGCGGACCTGCCGGAAATCGTGGTGCGGAAGATCGACGGTTGTGCGCAAGATCTACCGGTGACGAGTCTTGATGACGAACTGATCGAGCTGCGCCGGGAGATCCACCGTCACCCCGAACTGGCCGGTACGGAGCGGGAGACGGCCGGGTTGGTCGCGGAGCAACTACGGGCGGCCGGGCTCGAGGTGACGACCGGCGTCGGCGGACACGGAGTCCTCGGGGTGCTCGACGGTTCCGCGGACGGCCCGACGGTGGTGTACCGGGCGGACATGGACGCCGTCGACACCGAAGTGGCCGCGCTGTCGTTCCCGCGGTCGGGCCGGGTCTTCGATGACGGCTTCGCCTCGCGCGTCCCCGGTGTCGCGCATTTGTGCGGACACGACCTGCACACCGCGATCGGCGTCGGCGTCGCCCGGGCCCTGGCTCAGGGTGCCGAGCCGGTACGCGGCCGGCTGGCGTTCGTTTTCCAGCCGGCCGAGGAGCCGCTGCAGGGCGCGCGGGCGATGCTCGAGACCGGGTTGGTGCAAAGACTCGCCCCGCGCGAGTGCTATGCGCTGCACTGTGCCCCGTTCCCCGCCGGCACCATCGCGGTGTCTCCGGGATACGGTCTGCCCGGGCTGGACCATATCCGGATAGTTCTGCCGGGTGGGGACGATGCGGCGGTCGCCGCCATCGCGTCCGAGGTGGCGAAACTCGACACCGTCGAGTTCCCGCAGTGCTTCGCCGACTATCACGCGCGCTTCAACGCGGTGCTGGATCCCGAGATCGCCGCCTCGATCCAGGAATCCGTGTCCGTCGCCCAGTGGACCGAGCACACGTCCGACGCGCAGCCCGTCGCCAACATCCTGCTGCGGGTCTGGCCGCAGGAGCGGTTTCCCGAGCTACGCGCGCGGGTCGAGCGGCTCGCGGCGGAGGCCGGCGGGCACGTCGAGTTCCCGGGCGACCCGTTTCCCGCCATGGTGAACTCGGCGGAGCTCAGCACGGCGGCCGGCCGGTACCTGAGCACGGCGCTGGGGCAGGAGTCCGTCCTATGGGCGCGGGCGTCCTGGCCCTTCAACTGCGAGGATTTCGCACTGTTCCTCGACGAGGCGCCGGGCGCGATGTTCTACCTCGGCGTCGCCGACGCCGGGACGGGGATGAACGGCGCGCCGCACACCCTCGACTTCGCCGCCGACGAGCGGGCGATCGGTCTCGGCGTGCGCGCCATGGCCGGCCTGCTGACCCACCGGCTGGCGCCCCGGACACACCCGGGCGACTGACGATCCCGGTCAGCTCTCGCAGGCAACACCGTCCTTGTCGCTGTCGAGCGCCGGCCGGTAGCCGGGTTCGTACGAGTACAGCGGTGCGGCGCCCGCCGCCTTCACCTCCGTGCAGTTCTTGTAGTAGACGCTCGTCGGCGGCGTCGTGGTCCCGCCGCCGCCCGCGGGTGGCTTCTTCGTGGTCGTCGTCGTCCGGGTCGGCGCCGGCGGGGTGCTGGTCGCCGTGGCCGTCGGTGCGGCAGGCGCGGTGCTGGTCGGCGTCGAGGCGGGCGTCGGCGCTGTCGTGGTGGCCGTCGTGGTCGCGATGCTGGCGACCGGTTGGGGCTCGGCGTCGTCCTGGTCGTCCTTGTCCAGCGCCGCGCCGATCGCGCCGCAGATCAGGAACGCGGCCATGATCGGCAGTGCGATCCAGAGTGCGAGGTACTTGTTCGGCGGGGTGCGCCCCGGCGGGTAGAGCCTCGGTGGGGGACTCGGTGGGGGATACGTCACGTTGGCAGACCGTAGTGAGTTGATCACTGTTGCGAATCGTCACTTCAGCCGGTCCATGCTGGCCTCACGGTGACGCCGGTTCGTCGACCGTCCGTCGATCTGCACCGCGCGGCGGAGACGGCGGAGATCGCGTTCGGCGACACCGAGGTGCCGATCCCGTACGACTGGCGGCTGGCAAGGTCAGAACGCCAGGCTCTGCCAACGGGTCACGTCGGCTGCCGACAGCGCCCGGGCGAAGATCGCCATGCGGTCGACCTCACCGGTGAGGCGTTGGCCGCCGCCCTGGTCGGCGGCGAACCGCAGTTCCCTGGTGTTGCATCCGAACACCGCCGGGCCGACCTGTGCGGTCGCCGCCACCTGGCCGTCGAGGTAGACGGTGAGGTCGCCGTCGTCGAGGGTGACCACCACGTCGACGTAGTGCCCGACGGGCACCACCGCGTTCGTCGTGACGCCCTGTCCGGCACCGATGACGCGTACCTGGTTCGACGGCGTGAGGTCGATCAGGATGCCGTCGGTGCCCGGGTCGCCGCTCGGTTGCGAGTCGAACAGCCGGCGGTAGCTGCCGCTGGTCGTCACCTTCACCTCGGCGGCGAAGGTGGCCCGGGGCAGGTAGCCGAGCCTGGTCGGTGCGGTGCGCAGGAACCTGTTGCCGTCCAACGCGAGCGCGGTGCCGGTCGGACCGTCGGCCACGTAGCCGGCTCCGCCCTGCACGGTCGCGTCGCGCCGGTAGGTCGACGCGTCGGGTATCACGTCGCCGGACGTCGGATCCCAGGCCACCAACAGCGTGTCGGGGCTCGGGATCGGGCACGGCGGCGGCACGGGCGACCGCACCGTTGCCGCGCCCGACGACGTCCAGCCGGGCCCGGTCCAGGTGCCGGTGAGTTTGGCGGTGCCGGGTTGCGCCGCCGAGGTCACCGTCGTGGTGAACGTGTACGTCTTCGCCTGGCCCCTGCGCAGCTTCGGCACCCGCACGGTCGCCGGCTCGACCGTCCACCCGTCGGGCGCGACGAGCGTCACCGTTCCGGCCGGCACGTCGCCCGCCGCCGACACGGTGACCGCGACCGGCGCGGTGTCACCGACCTCGAGTTCGGCCGGCGCGGCGACCGCGACCGACGTCAAAGCGACGGCGACGTATTTCCGGTCCTTCACAGCCTCGAACGTCACCGTGTCACCGGTACCCGAGGTGCGCACCGCGCGGCCCGTGCGCTCGTCGACCAGCGTGTACCGGCCGGCGAACAGCGGGTTGCGCAGCGTCACCGGTCCCGATTCCCCCGCGGTCACGGCGATCCGTTGCGCCGCACCGCTCGCCCACGCGACGTCGACGGTCAGGTCGCCGCGCGCCTTCAGGCCCGTCACCGAGCCTTTCGGCCACGCGCCCGGCAGCGCCGGCAGCACCTGCACCTCGCCGGTGTGGCTCTGCAGAAGCATCTCGGCGACGCCCGCGGTGGCGCCGAAGTTTCCGTCGATCTGGAACGGCGGGTGGGTGTCCCACAGGTTGGCCAGGGTGCTGAACCGCAACTGCTCGCTCAGCATCTTGTGGGCGTGGTCGCCGTCGAGCAGCCGCGACCAGAAGTTGATTTTCCACGCCTTGCTCCACCCGGTTCCGCCGTCGCCCCGCGCGGTGAGCGACACCTTCGCCGCTTCCGCGAGTTCGGGGTCGGTGAGCGGCGCGATCTGGTTGCCGGGGTGCAGGGCGAACAGATGCGAGACGTGCCGGTGCTGGTCGGTCGGGCTGTCCCAGTCGCCCTTCCACTCCTGCAACTGGCCCCACGACCCGATGCGGGTGCCCGGATCGAGCCTGTCGAGCGCGGCCCGCACCTCGGCGCGGAACGCCTCGTCGTCGCCGAGGATCGTGCCGGCGTCGAGCAGGTTGGTGAACAGACCCCACACGATCTGTTGCGACATCGAGGCGCCGGCGGTGAACTCGCCGTTCTCCGGCGAGAAGCTCGGCGAGACGACGAGCTTGCCGTCGCGCGGGTCGACCACCAGTTCGTCGATCCAGAACTGGGCCAGTTCCTTCATCAGCGGGTAGGCCCGGTCGCGCAGGAACCGCTCGTCCTTTGTGAACCGGTAGTGTTCCCAGTAGTGCTGCGCCAGCCAGGCGCCGGCCTCCGGGAACCAGAACGACTGCGGGTAGTTGTGCAGCCCGGTGAAGCCGTACGGGTTGGTCTCGTTGTTGACCACCCAGCCGCGGTTGCCGTAGATCTGTTGCGCTGTCACACGTCCGGGCGGCACCATCGCGTCGACGTAGTCGAACAGCGGTGCGGTGGTCTCCGACAGGTTCGTCGTCTCCGCCGGCCAGTAGTTCATCTGCAGGTTGATGTTGACGTGGTAGTCGGCGTCCCACGGCGGGTTGGTGACGTTGTTCCACACGCCCTGGAGGTTCGCCGGCAACGAGCCGCCGCGCGACGACGCGATCAGCAGGTACCGGCCGTACTGGAAGTACAGCGCCTCCAACGCCCGGTCGGCCGGCGAGGTGCCACCGGTGTAGGCGCGCAGCAGGTCGTCGGTCGGGAGGTCGGGCATCGCCTGGCCGATGTCGAGCGCGACGCGTCCGAACAGTTCGGTGTGGTCGCGCCGGTGCCGCTCCAGCAGGTCGCGGTAGTGCCGTCGGCTGGCCCGGTCGACATTCCGGGTGACGGACGGGTGCGGGTCGGCGCCGCGGTAGGTCGGATACGTGTCGGCGTAGTTCGTGCCGGCGCCGAGCACCAGCACCGCCGCGTCGGCCCCGCTGACGCTGACCGTGCCGTCGGCGTTGTCGGTCCGGGTGCCGCCGTCGGCCGTCACCTGGAGCTGGCTCTCGTACCTCAACCCGTTGTCGTTCAACGCGCCGGCGAACGTGATCCGGCCCCGGCTCGCTGTGGTGGTCTTCGACCGGTTGCCGGGCGCGGTGACGCCCGCGGTGAACGCCACCGCGCCGCGCGTGTCGGCGCTGACGCGCACCACGAGCACGTTGTCGGGGTTGCTGGCGAAGTACTCGCGGGTGTAGCGCACCCCGTCGTCCACATAGGACACCCGGGCCACCCCGTTGGCGATGTCGAGGCTGCGCCGGTACTGCTCGACCGGGCCGGGGTCGGCCGGCAGCCGCAACGTGAGGTCGCCGAACGTGTTGTACGACCCGAACCCGCTCTTCGGCTGGCCCAGCCGTTGCGCGATCTCGTTGGGGGAGATCCGCAGCCGCTCGTCGAGATCCCGCTGCACGTCGGCGATCGCGGTCGGCCGCGGCGTGGTCCAGTTTCCGAAGTTGTAGCCCTGGGCGGACCCGGGGCCACCGGTCCACAGGGTCTTCTCGTTGAACTGCACGGTGTCGGTGGCGACGCCGCCGAAGACCATGCCGCCCATGGCGCCGTTGCCGATCGGCAGGGCCTGGGTCTCCCAGTCGGTGGCGGGTTCGTCGTACCAGAGCGTGAGCGGGTCGGCGCGGTGGCCGTGCGACCCGGCGGGACCGGCCGGCCGGGCGGGGTCGGCCGAGGCGGCGGGGGAGAGGGCGACGGGCGGCACGGTGACGAGTGTGACCGCGATCCCGGCGGCGGCAAAGCACCGCCACCGGGCGGTCCGAGGAGAGGAGACGGCGGGAAGGTCGGGCATGAGCGTCTTCCTTCGGCGGGCATGCATCCGATGTCTTCCGGTCGACCATACGGACGAAACGCCCCTCGAACAACCCTCCTCGCCTAATACATCCGATCTATGATCCACGCACCGGCGATGGGTCGCTGCCTCCCGGTGTGCCGGGGACGGCCAGGCCGGTTTCGTAGGCGTACATCACCAGCTGGGCCCGGTCGCGACAGCCCAGCTTCAACAGCAGCGAGCTGACATGCGTCTTGACGGTGCCGTAGCCCAGGTTGAGCGCCTCGGCGATCTCCTGGTTGGCGAGCCCGCGGGCCACGGCCCGCAGCAGGTCGCGCTCGCGGTCGGTGACGCTCGCGTGCACCGGCCGCAGGGCCGGCAGCGTGGCGAACAGCTCGATCAGGCGCCGCGTGACGGTGGGTGCCAGCAGTGCCTCGCCGCCGGCGACGACCTCGATCGCGTCGAGCAGGTGCTGCGGGCGGACGTCCTTGAGCAGGAAGCCGCTCGCGCCCGCACGCAGTGCCGCGTGAACGAGGTCGTCGTCGTCATAGGTGGTCAGCATCAGCACGCGGGTCCCGCGGCAGCGCTCGTCCGCGACGATCCGTCGGGTCGCCTCCAGCCCGTCCAGGCCCGGCATCCGCACGTCCATCAGCACCACGTCGGGCCGGGCGGAGCGGGCCAGCGCGACCGCGGCCCGCCCGTCGCCGGCCTGTCCGACGACCTCCAGGCCGGGGTGCGACTGCAGCAGGAGCACGAACGCGCTCCGCACCAGTTCCTGGTCGTCGACGACCGCGACCCGGATCATCGCGGGTCCGCGCCGGTGGGCAGGTCGGCACGGACCCGGAACCCGCCGTCGGCGGTGGCTCCGGCCGTCAGGCTGCCCCCGACGGCCCGGGCCCGCTCCTGCAGCCCCAGCAGCCCGAAGCCCGGCCCGGCCGGCGTCACCCCGGCCCGTTCGCCGGTGCCGGTGGCCTCGACCACCACCCGCAGGGCCGTCGGTGCGTAGCTGATCCGCACCGTCACCGGACGGTCGGGCGCGTGTCTCACCGCGTTGGTGAGGGTCCTCCTGCACCACCCGGTACGCGGCCAGGTCGACCAGGGCGGGCAACTCGTGCGCCGTGCCGTCGACCCGCACGTCGACGCTCAGCCCCGCCTCGCGAACCCCCTGGACCAGGGTCTCCAGCGACACCAGGCCCGGCACCGGGGACTGCGCGTCGTCGCCGCCGCGCAGCAGACCCACCACCGACCGCGTCTGCGCCAACGCGCGGCGGCTGGTCTCGGCGATGACCTCGAGCGCCCGCGCGGCCGCGTCCGGATCGCCGCGCAGCAGGTGCGCGCCCACGCCCGCCTGCACCGCGATCAGCGACATGCTGTGCGCGACCACGTCGTGCAGGTCCCGCGCGATCCGCAGCCGCTCCTCCACGACCGCCTGCCGGGACGCGACCTCGGCCCGCGCGCCGGCGGCGGCCAGGAGGTCGCGCTGATGGGCGCGCCGTTGCCGTACCGCGTCCCCGATCGCGACCACCGCGACGCAGATGGCCGCGCTCGTGGCGACGTCGATCACGGCGAGATCGGGGACGCCCGCGCGCTGCAACGCGACGAACGCGACGACGACGAGGAGCAGGCCGACGACGGCCTCCCGACGGGTGCCGTGGGCCGCGACCGCGTAGAGGGCCAGCATCGTCAGGTACGGCAGCACGCCGGTGAAGTAGGAGCCGCCCGAGACGACGAACGCGGCCACCGCCACCATGGCCAGTCCCAGCAGGGGTCGACGCCGCCGCAGTCCGGTGCCGGCGGCGCCCACCGCGGTCAGCACGACGGCGATCGGGGACGCCGGCCGCAGGGCCGGGTCGATCGCGGCGACGTCGGCGCTGACCAGAACCGCGACGGCCAGCACGGCCGCGAGCACCGCCAGGACGGCGTCCACCCACTCGGGCGCGCGCCGGACCGGCAGGGATAGCACGCCGGTATCGGGCCTGGTCATGCCGCGAATGGTCTGCTCATGCCGCGAATGGTACGGACCGGTGGGGCCGCGGTCCTCCGCTTCGCGGCCAGTACCGCCTCTGTCTGCGGACAGAGGCCCGCCGCTGGTGTCGGGTCTCCCGGCAGAGGCGCCCGGGGCGGGCGGCGCGGGACGGTAAGGGCCCCCGAACAACCGGAGCCGAACGTGTTCACCACCCTGTCAGCCACCACCCGAGCGGTGACGTACTACCTGATGGCACTCACGATGTGCGTCGTGCTCGCCCTCACCTGGCCCAACGGCGAAGCCGCCGCGGTCCTCGCCATGTTCACCCCGATGCTGTCCGTCCTCCTCATGCAACTCGTGGTCACCCGCGACGGCTGGCGCCGCAGCGGCTGGACGCCGCTGGGTCTTGGCCGGCTCGGTATCAGGTTCTGGCCCGCGGCCGTCGGCCTGCCCGCGGCCATCCTGCTCGTCTCGGAAGCGGTCCTCCGACTGACCGGGCTCACCACGTGGCACCTTCCCTCGGGGTCCGACACCGTCCTGACGCTCATCGACCTGCCGGTGATGCTGGTGTTCGTGTTCTTCGAGGAGATCGGCTGGCGCGGGTACTTCGGGCCGCTGCTGGCCTCGACCGGACGACGCCTGCCGCACCTGCTCACCGGGCTGCTGCACGGCATCTGGCACCTTCCCCTGGTCTTCTTCGCCACCGGCGGGTATCTCACCGAGGGAAACCGCTGGATCATCGTCCCGATCTTCCTCGCCGTCTTCACCTGCGCGGGGCAGTTGTACGGCTGGATCCGCGAGGTCAGCGGAAGCGTCTACCCGGCCGTGATCCTGCACACCGCGTTCAACATGGGTCTCACCATCGCCGTCATCGGCACCGCCACGAACAGCCCGGACACCGTGGCGGCGGTGGGCCGCGAGGCCGGCATCGTGACCCTCGTCGCGGTCGCCGCGGCGGCGCTGTGGGTCTCGACCCGGCGGACCGCCGCCCTCGGCGACCCGACGTTCCCCGCGGTCGCCGACCGCGCGAACGTCCTTTGAGGACGATCGAAGCGCGTGGAACTCCCGGCCACTTACATGCGCGCGTGCACGTAAGTATTGACATCGTCATGGTGTCGCTCATACTCGGGACGGAGCTGTCCGAGCATTGGAGCCGCAGATGGCCTCGGCATCGACATGGGTCCGCGCGAAGTCGAAGGTGCCCGTGATCGGCGGCACGCTGGCCTACATGCACGACCCGCTGACGTTGATGCGCCAGTTGTACGCCCGCCACGGCCCGGTGGCGCCGGTGCCGATGCCCGGCGCCACGACCGCGTTCGTGCTGGGCCCGGACGCCTGCGGTGCCGTTCTGCAGAACGGTGACAAGGCCTTCGTCAACGGGTGGACGCTGCTCGTCGGGCCGTTCTTCCACCGGGGCCTGATGCTGCTCGACGGCGCGGAGCACATGCAGCACCGGCGCATCCTGCTGCAGGCCTTCACCCGGGAACGGATCGAGGGCTACACCGCGGCGCTGCACCCGGCCGTCGCCCGGGAGCTGGAGTCCTGGCAGGGCGCATCCGGCTTCCGGGCGTACCCGGCGCTGAAGACGCTGACGCTCAACCTCGCCACCCAGATCTTCATGGGCGGCCACCGGATCGGCGACCCGGCGGAGCTGGACCGGGTCAACCGGGCCTTCATCGACTGCGTGCAGGCGGCCGGTGCGATCGTGCGCAGGGCGGTTCCGGGCAACAGGTGGTACCGGGCGACGCGGGGGCGCGCGCTCCTGGAACGCTTCCTGACCGACCAGCTGCCGGCGGCCCGCGACGCGGGCGGGAACGACGTGTTCTCGGTGCTCACCCGCGTCGAGGACGAGGACGGGGCGCGGTTCAGCGACATGGACGTCGTCAACCACATGATCTTCCTGTTGATGGCGGCGCACGACACGACGACCTCGACCGTGTCGACCGCGATGTACTACCTCGGCCGCGACCCCGAATGGCAGGAACGCGTGCGGGCGGAGGCCCTCGCGCTCGGGCCCGATCCGACGGTGCGGCAGCTGAACGAGCTGCCCGACCTCGACATGGTGATCAGGGAGTGCCAGCGGCTCGTCGCGCCGGTGCCGGTGGTCGCGCGGCAGGCCGTCAAGGACACCGAGGTGGCCGGGCGCCCGATCCCCGCCGGTACGCAGACGGCCGTCTGCCTGCAGCTGTCGCACTACCTGCCGGAGTACTGGACCCGGCCGGAGACCTTCGACCCCGAGCGGTTCTCACCCGCCCGCCGGGAGGACCGCTCGCACCGCTTCGCCTGGGCACCGTTCGGCGGCGGCGTGCACAAGTGCCTCGGGATGGCGTTCTCCGACATCGAGGTGCGGACCCTGCTGACGCAGCTGCTCACCCGGTTCCGCTGGTCGGTACCGGCCGGCTACGTCCCACCCATGAGCAACGTGTCGTTGCCCTTCCCCACCGACGGACTACCGGTCGACCTGCGGGCGCTGCCCGCCGTCAGGACAAGGACATCGTGATGAGCCGAGACATCTCCACCCGCACCGTCGTCGTCACCGGCGGCGCCCGCGGCATCGGCCGGGCGACCGCCGAACGCTTCGCCCGCGCGGGCGCCCGGGTGGCCATCGGCGACCTGGACGGCGACCTGGCTCACTCGGTCGCGGAAGAACTGGGCGTCGTCGGTGACCGGCTGGACGTGACCGACCCGGAGTCCTGGCGGGCGTTCCTCGCCGTGGTCGCGGACCTGGGACCGGTGGACGTCCTGGTCAACAACGCCGGGGTGATGCCGTTGGGTGCGGTCCTCGACGAGCCTGCCACGGTGCAGCACGCGGTGTTCGAGGTCAACGTGCACGGGGTCATCAACGGAACCAAGGCGGTCGTACCGGCCATGGTCGAGCGGGGGAGCGGGCACATCGTCAACGTCGCCTCGGCGGTCGGTCGGGCCGGTGTCGCCGGTGGCGCGACGTACTCGGCGTCGAAGTTCGCCGTGGTCGGGTTCAGCGAGGCGACGCGGCACGAGTTCCGACCGCACGGCGTCGACGTCACCGTCGTGCTGCCGACGATCGTGCAGACCGAACTGTCCGCCGGCGTCCCGTCCGCCAAGGGCGTCAAGCGGGTGACGCCCGACCAGGTCGCCGCGGTGATCGTCGACGCCGTCCGCAGACCGCGCCCGGAACTGTGGGTACCGACCTGGACCCGGGGGCTCACCAGGACGATGTCGGTGCTTCCGCTGCGGGTCCGCGAGGGTCTCGCCCGCGCGATGGGTGCCGACCGGGCACTGCTCGACGCCGACCCGACGTCCCGGAAGGCCTACGAGGACCGGGCGCGTCGCGGGGCCCGGGAGGAGACGCCGAGCTGACGGTCACCCGGCGGGCTGCGAGGCCAGCAGTTGGTCGCGCGCCGCGGGCCATCTCGCCCGGAGCTGGCGCTCGCTCGTCACCGCGCGCAGCAGCCGGAGACCACGAATGGTGGCCACCGCGGTGTTCACCAGCGGCTTGAAATCCTCGCGGCGGACGAGGTCGGGCGCCACCCGCTCGGCGGCGTCCGCCAGCGTGCGGGAGACCCGGCGGTCGAACGCGACGAGGTGGGTGCGGAGCTCGCTGTCGGTGTGGGCGGCGGCGAGGAGCTGCAGGTGCGCGTCGGCCTGTCGTCCGCTGAAGATCTCCCAGAGACTGTCCAGCAGCGCGGCATACTGCGCCCGGACGCTCGCGGCCGTCGGTATCCGGGTGCTCAGCAGCTCGTCGACCATCTCCTCGGTCAGCTGCAGCAGCGCCTCGATGACCAGGTCGGCCTTGGTGGCGAAGTAGTGCGCCTGCGCCCCCCGGGTGACGCCCGCACGGGTGCAGACGTCGGCCGTCGTCAGCCGCGCGTATCCCGAGTCCGCCAGGACGTCGATGGTCGCTCTCAGGAGAGCCTTGCGGGTCACCTCGCGGCGCTCGGCCTGCGTTCGGCGTGTTCTGACCGCCGCGCCCGCGGCCCGGCCGCTTGCCGCCGGTGCCGCCGCCGATGCTCCCGCCGCGCTCCCACCCATGGCGAAAACCTACCCGCTCAGGGCGGCGAGGCGGGCCGCCACGGCGTCGGCGGCGGGCATCGACAGCTCGACGTAGAGCCGGTGGGCGCGACGCAGGAACCGGCGCGCGTCGGGTGCGCCGTCGCGCTCGGCCGCGTCGGCCAGGGCGACCAGGGTGCGGGCCTGCAGCGCCGGCACGTTCTCCCGGGTCCAGTACCGCAGCGCGCGGTGCAGCCGCGCCGGAGCCTCGCGCACGCCTTCACGGACCTCGACCTCGCCGAGGCACAGTTCGCACAACGCGAGGCCCCAGTCGTACCCGCGGCGGCGGAACACGTCGATGACGTCCGTGAACACCTGCCGCGCCTCGGCGGACCGGGCCGGCTCGCGGGCGAGCGCCTCGCCCCGCACCCGCCGGCTCTGCGCGGCGCCGATCGCGTCGCCGACCCGGTCGAACAGCGCCGCGGCCCGGGCCGCCGTGCGCTCCGCCTCGCCCGGCCGCCCGTCGGCCAGGAACACGCCGGCGAGCCCGCGCCCGACGTACGCCTGCGCGAACAGGTCGCCGCAGCCGCGGGCGACCGTCGACGCCGACCGCAGGGTCCGCACCGCCGCCGCGACGTCGCCGCGTTCCCGGCGCACGAAGCCGAGGCTCGACAACGCGATCGCCCGGTTGGCCGGAAGGCCGACGTCCGCGAGGCCGTCGGCCGCCGCCCGGAGTTCGGCCTCCGCGTCGGGCAGCCGCCCGGCGAGCCCGAGCGCGAACCCGAGGTCCTTGCCGGCCAGCGCCCCCTCGCGACGATCGGACACCTCGGTCGCCAGGTCCTTCGCCTGCCGCAGCGTCGACATCGCCCGGTCGAGGTCGCCGAGCTCGACCAGCGCCGCGCCGAGCGACCGCAGCATGGCCGCCGTACCGGTCCGGTCACCGGCGGACCGGCAGCCGGCCAGCGCCGCCTCGGACACGCGCCGCCAGTCGTCGTAGTAGGCGCAGAACTCGAAGAAGTCGGCACCGCGCCCCGCCAGGCGCCGCGCGTGGTCGGTCAGCCCGGCGTCGACGCAGGCCGGCACGAGGGCGACGAGCGCCTCGCGCTCGGCCTCGAACCACGCCACGGGACGCGGGACCTCCGGGCCGGCGGGCTCGTGGTGGTCGTCCAGGTGGAAGTGCTCGCAGTGCAGGGCGGCGCTGGCCGACCTGGCCCGGGTCAGCCAGCCGCCCGCCGCCCGGGCCAGCGCGGTGGTCCACTGTGGACCGTCCACTGTGGACTCCCGGCACTCGCGGGCGAACAGGCGGCTGACGTCGTGGAACCGGTACCGGGGCTGGCCGGCCTGGTCCGGGCCGGTCGGGTCGACCAGCCGGGAGTCGACCAGCTCCTCCAGGGCGGCGGTACCGGCCGACGGGGCGCAGTCGAGCAGCGCCGCGACGGTCCACTCCGGAAACGACCGCACGGGCAGCGCGCCGAGCAGCGCGAACGCCCGCCCGGCCGGCGCGCCCAGGCCGCGCCACACGAACCGGAGCCCGGTCCGGACGGCGAGGTCGCCGTGCCGCAGCTCGTCGAGGCGGCCGCGCTCGTCGGCCAGGCGTTCGTTGAGGATGCCGAGCGTCCACTGTGGACGGGCGGCGAGTTTCGCGCCGGCGACCCGCACCGCCAGCGGCAGCCCGCCGCACACCTCGACGAGCGCCGCCGCGGCCGCCGGTTCGGCCGCTACCCGGGCGGCACCGGCCACCCGGCCCAGCAGGTCGACGGCCACCGGCCCGGCCAGCGGGCCCAGGTCGACCGCGGCGACGCCGGGCAGCCCGGTCAACGGCAGCCGGCTGGTGACGACCGCGGCCGCGGCACCCGCCGGCAGCATCGGGACGACCTGGGTGTGGCTGACCGCGTCGTCGAGCAGGATCAGGATCCGGCGGCCGGCGAGCCGGCTGCGGAAGAGGGTGGCGCGGGCGTCGAGCCCGGCGGGCAGCGCCGACCCGTCGACGTCGAGGTCGCGGAGCAGGTCGGCGAGCACGTCGGCGGGGTCGACCGGGTCACCGGCCGGATCGCGGAGGACGGCGAAGAGCTGGCCGTCCGGGAACGCGTCGGCGACCCGGTTTCCGACGTGGACGGCCAGGGCCGTCTTCCCCACGCCGGGCGGCCCGGAGACCACGACCACCCGGGCATCGCGCAGGGCCGCCTCGATCTCGGCCAGCTCCCCGGTGCGCCCGACGAAGTCGGGCAGGTCGGCGGGGAGCTGGTGCGGGGCGGGCACCGCGGGCGGCGCCGGGGTGCGGCGGGGCCGGTACCGGGCGGTGCCCGCCCGGACGAACTCGTCGCGGACGCCACCGGTGAGGTCGAGCGCCGCCGCGAGCCGCTCCACGCTGCTCGGACGCGGCGTGCGACCGTGCTCCAGTTCCCGCACCGACCGGGCGCTGACACCGGCCCGGTCGGCCAGCGCCTCCTGGGTCAGCCGGCCCGCCAGCCGGTACCGACGCAGCAGATCGGCGAATGTCGCTGGCACGATCGGGACGCTACCGGACGCACCTGAACGTCCCCTCCAACGTCCTGGTGCCGCCCCGGTCGAGGGCCTTCGATGGAGCCGTCCGGCCGCGCCTGCGGCCGGCGGTCACGGGAGGATCCACATGACGGCAACCATCATGGCGTTGTCCGACCGCCTGCTCGGCCTGGTCGTGCCGAAGGCGACGGCGCAGGCCCGCTCCTGCAGTTGGGTGTGGTGCTACTGCTCCGGCATCTGGGGCGTGTACCGCAACTGCTGCTACAGCGGCGGCAACTACACCTGCGGACCGTGCGTGCCGAAGAACAAGTACGAGTGCTGAACCGATGCCCTACCTGGTCGTGTCCGTCGCCCTGTTCGGGCTGCTGACCGCCGTCAACCTGCTGCTCACCATCGGTGTGGTGCGCCGGTTGCGGGAGCAGACCACCGAGCTCGCCGACCTGCGTAGCCGCGCGCCGTTGGATCCGATGGGCGGCGGGACCAGCCTCCCGGTCGGTGCGACCGTCGCGCCGTTCGAGGCGGCCACCGTCGACGGGCGTACCGTCGCCCTCGCCTCGTTCGGCGAGCGGCCGCTGATCGGGTTCTTCTCCCCGTCCTGCACGCCGTGCGGGGAGCGGCTGCCCGGGTTCGTCCGGCACGCCGCCGGCCGGCCCGGCGGGCGCGACACCGTGCTCGCCGTCGTCGCCGGCGGGGGCGGGGACGACGGCTACGTCAGGGACCTCGACGCCGTGGCCACGGTCGTCGTGGAACCGGAACTGGGTCCGGTGCAGAAGGCGTTCGGCGTCACCGGATACCCGTCGTTCCTGCTCGTCCGGGACGGCGCGATCGAGGTCACCGACCACGACCTCGCCCCGGTCCTCGAGCGCGACACCGCCGTCGCGTCCGCGGCCGGTTGACCACGCGGGCCGGGCGCGCGCTCGGGCTCGCCGCGCGGGCCGCGCCCGGGCACGTGACCGGGTATCTGCTGGTGTCGATCGCCGGCGCGGGCGGGCCGCTGGCCACCGCCTGGCTGATGAAGGCCGTCATCGACCGGGTCGTCGCCGGACACGTCCCGTGGACCGCGACGGCGCTGCTCGCGGTCGCCGGTGTCGTCACCGCGCTGGTGCCGCACGCCATCCGGTACCTGCGCACCGGGACCGGCCGGCGCACCCGGCTCGCGGCGACCGGCGAGCTGTACGCGGTTGTCAACCGCTTCGTCGGCCTGCGCCCGTTCGAGGATCCGGAGTTCCTCGACCATCTGCAGGTCGCCCGCACGTCCGGAACCGGTGCGCCGGTCACGGTCGTCGACTCCGGGCTCGGTGTGGTGCGCGGCGCGCTCATGATCGCCGGGTTCGCCGGCACGCTGCTCCTGCTCGGGCCGTGGATCGCGGTGGCGGTGCTGCTCAGCGCCGTCCCCTCGGTCCATGCCGAACTGGCGCTGAGCCGGCGCCGCGCGGCGATGGTGGCCCGCGTCGGCCGGGCGCAGCGCCGCGAGATGTTCTATTCCAACCTCCTCGTCGACGTCGACACCGCGAAGGAGGTGCGGTTGTTCGGCGCCGGCGGGTTCCTGTTCGGGCGGATGCTGGCCGAGTTGCGCGCCATCGACACGGAGAACCGCCGGGTCGACCGGCGCGAGCTGGTCGTGCAGGGTCTGCTGGCGGTGGCCGGCGCGTTGGTCGCCGGCGGTCTGCTGCTGTTCGCGGTTCGGGGGACCGCGACCGGTGCGCTGACCGTCGGCGACGTCGCGCTCGTGGTCGCCGCCGTCGCCGCGGTGCAGACGGCCCTCGGCGGGCTGGTCACCGACCTGGTGACCGCGCACCAGGGGCTGCTGCTGTTCGGGCACTGGACCGCGGTCGTCGACGCCGGGTCCGACCTGCCGGTGCGGCCGGACCCGGCGCCGGCGCCGCTGCTGCGGACCGGCATCGAGCTGCGCGACGTGTGGTTCCGGTACGCCGACGACCAGCCGTGGGTGCTGCGCGGTGTCGACCTGACACTCGCCGCCGGCCGCACCACGGCGGTGGTCGGCCTCAACGGCGCCGGCAAGAGCACGCTCGTCAAGCTGCTCTGCCGGCTGTACGACCCGGTGCGCGGGGCGGTGCTGTGGGACGGCGTCGACATCCGTCAGCTCGACCCGACCGACCTGCGGGCTCGGATACGCGCCGTGTTCCAGGACGCCGTCGCCTACGACCTGACCGCGCACGAGAACGTCGCGATCGGCGACGTGCCGACGGACCCCGACCGCGGGCGCGTCGAGGAGGCGGCGCGGGCGGCGGGCGTCGACGCGACCCTCGCCGGGCTTGCCGCCGGCTACGACACACCGCTCACGAGGATCCTGCTGCCCGACGCCGGGTTCGACGCCCTGTCTGAGAGGGCGCTGTCCGGGGTGACGCTGTCCGGCGGCCAGTGGCAGCGCGTCGCCATCGCGCGCGGCGTCGTCCGCGACCGGCCCGACCTTCTCATCCTCGACGAACCCAGCTCCGCCCTCGACGCCGAGGCGGAGCACGAGGTGCACCGGCGGCTGCGGGCCCTGCGCCGGGGCCGCACGTCGCTGCTCATCTCGCACCGGCTCGGTGTGGTGCGCGAAGCCGACGTCATCGTCGTCATCCGGGACGGCCGCGTCGCCGAGCGCGGCAGCCATGACGGCCTGATGGCCGACGGCGGCACCTACGCGCACCTGTTCGACCTGCAGGCGGCCGGATACCGGGAGGTGCTCACGTGACAGGGCTTGTCGTCGGGGCCGGTGCGTCCGCTGTGGTCGGCCTGGGCCGAGCGGGCCGCGCGGAGGCCGTCAAGGCCGAGGTTTTACGGCCGATCGTCCACAAACTGACAGCCGAAGTTGCTTGTTCCGGTGCGCCGACACGAATGTATGCTCCGCTGGCGCTTCGCAGACAACAGGCAATGGAGCGGTATACGTGGAAACTCAGGTACGCACGGAACTGTTCGACTTCGTCGTCGACAACTATCTATTCGGTGACCTGTCGAGGGCCCCCCGCGACGAGGACTCCCTTGTGGAGGACGGCATCATCGACTCGACCGGTGTCCTCGAGCTGGTCGAGTTCCTCGAATCGCACTTCGGCATCGAGGTCACCGAGATGGAGACCGTGCCGGAGAACCTCGGCAGTATTTCCAGTCTGACCAAGTTCGTGCTGGGCAAGAAGGCCGGCAACGGATCGGGTCAGTAGGCCGCTCCGCCGTTTCGAGAATGCCGGCCATGGACTTCCGCACCCGACGCTGGTGGCGCACCGGCCGGCTGGTCGTCGTCGGTGCGGTCGTGGCGGTGGCCGGTGTGGTGGTGGGAGGTCTGGTGCTGCTCGACGGTGATGCGGGCGCCGTCGCCGCGGACGAGGTGACCGGCGGCGTCGGCGTGTCCGACGTGTCCGCGGCCGACCTGCACAAGGTGGCGCGCACGAGGGTCTACTTCGGACACCAGTCGGTCGGAAACAACATTCTCGACGGCGTGCCGGCGGTCTTCGCGGCCCACGGCGTCCAGGCGCCACCGATCGAGCAGCGGCGCGCCGGTCCCGATGCGGTGGGCGGCTTCGTCGCGCACTCGCCGATCGGCGAGAACACCAAGCCGATCGGGAAGATCCAGGACTTCGCCGCCGTGCTCCGCGGCGGGATGGGCCGGCACGTCGACGTCGCCGTGATGAAGCTCTGCTACGTCGACATCACCCCGGACACCGACGTCGACGCATTGTTCGCGGCCTATCGCGACACCATCTCCGCGCTGGAGAAGGACTTTCCGGACGTCACGTTCGTGAAGGCCACGGTGCCGCTGACGACGCAGCCGGGCCGGGTGGGCCGGCTCAAGCTGTGGTTGAAGAGCGACGACGGCTACGGCTCGGCCGCCAACGCCACGCGCGAGCGGCTGAACGAGCTGATCCGCACGGAGTACCGGGGCGGCAACCTGTTCGACGTGGCCGCCGTGGAGTCCACCGGCCCGGACGGCTCGCGGGTCTCGGGGCGTCACGACGGTCGCCCGTACTTCGCACTCGTCGACGAATACGCCGCCGATCCGGGCCACCTCAACGCGAGCGGCGCGCAGCGCGCGGCGGCGGCCTGGCTCGCGGCGGTCGCCAAGGCGTCCGCGAGGTAGCGGCGGTGTGCGATGGCGTCGGCACGGACATCGTCGCGGTCTCCCGGATCGCGGCGTTGATCCGGGACAGAGGGTCCGCGTTCCTGCAGCGGTGGTTCACGCCGGTCGAGATCGCGTACTGCACGGCGAAGGCGGTGCCGAGCCGGCACTTCGCCGCCCGGTTCGCGGCGAAGGAGGCTGTCGTGAAGGCGCTGCCCTTCGCCTGGGAAGGACCGCTGCCGTGGCGGTCGGTGGAGATCGTGAACGAGGCGGGGGGCAAGCCGGTGGTCCGGTTGTCCGGTGGTGTGCTCACGGCGGCGCGGAAGGCCGGCGTCGACGCGGTGCGGATCTCGTTGTCCCACAGCGACGAATTCGCGACGGCCATCGCCATGGTGACGCTGACTTCGGCTGCGGGGCCGACGAGAGGTGGGGACCGTGAGTAGGGAACAGGCCGAACAGGCCCTGGACGAGTGGCGGGCCACGCGCGATCCGGACACCGAGCCGGAACTGGAGGCGATCCGGCTGGCGATCCTGCTCGAGGACGTCCTCGGCGTCCCGCTCTCCGACGACGACATCGACCTGGCGGTCCTGTCCGACCCGGACGCCGTCGCCGACCTGCTCGCGCGTAAGGGCGGTCGCTGATGTGCGGCATCGCCGGGATGGTGTCCCTCGGCTCGCCTCCCGACCGCGACGTGCTGCTGCGGATGATGGGCCAGTTGACGCACCGGGGCCCGGACGGCTGCGGGTACTTCCGTGACGGGCACGCGGCGCTCGGGCACGTCCGCCTCGCCATCATCGACGCCGCCGGCGGCGCGCAGCCGCTGTGCAACGAGGACGGCACGCTGTGGGTCACCTTCAACGGCGAGATCTTCAACTACGTCGAGCTCCGCGAGGAGCTGCGCGGCCACGGCCACACCTTCCGGACGGCCAGCGACACCGAGGTCGTCGTGCACGCCTGGGAGCAGTGGGGTGCGGACTGCTTCCGCCGGTTCAACGGGCAGTGGGCGCTCGCCCTGTGGGACCGTCGCGAGCGGCGGCTGGTGCTGTCCCGTGACCGCCTCGGCGTCCGGCCGCTCTTCCTCGTCCGCACCCCCGGCGCGGTGCGGTTCGCCTCCGAGGTGAAGGCGCTGTTCGCGGACCCGTCCGTGAACCGGTCGTTCGACCCGGCCGGGCTCGACCAGGTGCTGACGTACTGGTCGACGGTGGCCCCGCGAACCGTGTTCCAGGGGGTCGAGCAGTTGGAGCCCGGGCACTACGCGGTGCTCGACGACAAGGGGTTCCGCACTGCGTCCTACTGGAGCATCGACTTCCCCACCCGCGGGCGGCCGGGGCCGGACATCAGGGAGAGCGCGGAGGCGTTGCGGGAGAAGCTCGTCGAGGCCGCCCGCCTGCGGTTCCTGCGCAGCGACGTCCCGGTGGGCGCGTACCTGTCCGGCGGACTGGACTCCTCGATCACGGCGGCGCTGGTCGCCCGCTACACCGATGCCCCGCTGCACACGTTCTCCCTGCGGTTCTCCAGTGCGGAGTTCGACGAGGGGCGGTACCAGAAAGAGATGACGGCGGTGCTCGGGACGCAGCACCGGGAGATCGTCGTCGGCCCGGCCGAGATCGCCGAGGTCTTCCCCGAGGTGATCCGGCACACCGAGACGCCGATCCTGCGCGCGGCGCCCGCACCCCTGTTCCTGTTGTCGAAGCTGGTCCGCGACGACGGCTACAAGGTGGTGGTGACCGGCGAGGGCGCCGACGAGGTCTTCGGCGGATACGACATCTTCCGGGAGGCCCGGGTCCGGCAGTTCTGGGCGTCGGACCCGGACTCGGCGAAGCGGGCGCGGGCGGCCGAGCTGCTCTACCCGTGGCTGGTGCGGTCGCCGAGCCGCACGCCCGCCTTCGCCCGCAGCTTCTTCGGCCGCAACCTCGACCCGGCCGACCCGGCGCTGTCGCACCGCCCCCGCTGGGACTCCACGGCGGTCCTCAAGGGAATGCTGACCCCGGACCTGTTGGCGAACACCGTGGCGGACCCGGCCGGCCTGGTCGCCGCGATGCCGGCGGGAAGCGCGGACTGGGACCTGCTGGGGCGCGGCCAGTGGCTGGAGATGGCCACCCTCCTGCCCGGCTACATCCTGGCCTCGCAGGGCGACCGCATGCTCATGGCCCACTCGGTCGAGGGTCGGTTCCCCTTCCTTGACGCCAACGTCGTCGAGTTCGCCAACGCGCTCCCGGCCCGGCACAAGCTCTTCGGCCTCGAGGAGAAGTACGTGGTGAAGCGGGCCTTCGCCGACGTGGTCCCGAAGAGCATCCTGCGCCGCCCGAAACAGCCCTACCGGGCGCCCGACGCGGCGAGCCTCTTCGCCGACGGCACGCCCGCGTGGTTCGACGACGTCACGTCGGAGCGGGCCGTCCGGGCCGCCGGCGTCTTCCGGCCCGAGATGGTCGCCCGGCTGATCGCGAAGGGCGTGCGGGCCGGCGGCGAGAACATGACCAACACCGACAGCATGCGCATCATGGCGGTCGTCTCCACCCAGCTCACCCACGCGACGTTCATCGCGGGTGTGCCGGCCGGGGCCGCGCTGCCCGAAATCCAGGTCGCCGTCGACCTGACCCGGGACGACACCAAGGAGGGCTCGTCATGACGATCCCAGACCGATCCTTCGGGCCGCAGAGCCTGCGGATCGACGCGGAGCAGGAGATCAGCCGGATCTCGGCCAGTCTCAAGTCCTACCTGACGGCGACGAAGCGCCGCGGCATCGTGGTCGCGCTGTCGGGTGGCATCGACTCCAGTGTGGTGGCCGCCCTGTGCGTGGCGGCCATCGGCAAGCAGCGGGTGTTCGGCCTGCACATGCCCGAGCGTGACTCGTCGTCGGACACGCTGATGCTCAGCCGCCTCGCGGCCGACTCCCTCGGCATCAACTCGGCGCTGGAGGACATCTCGCAGATCCTCGACGCCGCCGGCTGCTACCGCCGGCGCGACGAGGCCATCCGGCTGGTCTGTCCCGAATACGGCGACGGGTACAAGTCGAAGATCGTGCTGCCGAGCGTGATCGACTCCGACAGCTTCCGCCTCTTCTCCGTCGTCGTCGAGTCGCCGGACGGCGTGCAGACCAAGCACCGGCTGACCACCGAGTCCTACCTCGGCATCGTGGCCGCGACGAACTTCAAGCAACGGGTGCGCAAGATGCTGGAGTACTACCACGCCGACCGGTTGAACTACGCGGTCTCCGGCACGCCCAACCGGCTGGAGTACGACCAGGGCTTCTTCGTCAAGCTCGGTGACGGCTCGGCCGACGTCAAGCCGATCGCCCACCTCTACAAGACCCAGGTCTACCAGCTGGCCGAGCATCTCGGGGTGCCGCACGAGATCCGGTCCCGGCCGTCGACGACGGACACGTACTCCCTTCCGCAGTCGCAGGAGGAGTTCTACTTCTCCCTGCCGTACCAGCGGATGGACCTGTGCCTCTTCGGCAAGAACCACGGCGTGCCGATCGACGACGTCGCCGCCGCCACGGACCTGACCAGCGAGCAGGTTGTCCGGGTCTACCGGGACATCGACCGCAAGCGGCAGACGTCGGCCTACCTGCATCTGGCGCCCGAACTCGCGGCCGGTGTCCCCGAGATCGCCCACACCCGAACGGATCGGTGACGGGAATGCCGTTGTTGCAACGTCCGGTGGCCGTCGGCCGCAGCGGAGAGCAGAAGAGCGTCGGCAGCGCCCTCGCGCGCGCGGTGCTCATGACCCGCAACGACCTCGTCACGGCGGCGCGGTACTACTACCTCGTCCGGTTCGCGGGCGCCCGCCTGGTGCCGCGCGTCATGCGCTACGTCCTGTACCGCATGGCGGGCATGCGGCTGCAGATGAACAGCATCGCGCCCGGCCTCTTCGTCGGGGGTCCGGCCTCGAACCTCACGATCGGACCCGGCACGAGCATCAACGTCGACTGCTTCTTCGACTGCCTGGCCACGGTGACGTTCGGCAGCGGCGTGATGGTGGGGATGGGCGTGACGATCGTGACCAGCGACCACCCCATCGGTCCGGACGGTCGGCCGCAGGGCGAGCCGGTCGGCCGGGAGGTCGTCATCGGGGACCGGGCGTGGCTGGGGGCGCGGTCGATGGTCCTTCCCGGGGTGACCGTCGGCGAGGGAGCCATCGTCTCCGCCGGCTCGGTCGTCACGCGCGACTGCCGCCCGTTCGCCGTCTACGCCGGCGTCCCCGCCCGCATGGTGGGCCAGGTTCAGGCCCAGCCGACCGAGGAGTGACCTACCGCGCCGCGCCGAGCAGGTTGACGAGGAACGCCACCGTGGTCGGCTGGGCGGGCACGGTGCCGGCGAGCACCCCGTCGAGCCACTCGGTGCGCAGCGCCGGCACGTCGTAGAGCGCCCGGCACGCCGCCGGCTCGGCCCGCCAGTGCGCGAGTACCAGGGCGGCGGTCTCGGCGGCTCCGAGCTGTGCCCGCCGGCCCCGGGTCAGGCGCTGACGCACCTTGCGCACCATCTTGCGGGCGGTGACCGCGCGGGTGGACAGCCGGGTGAGCGTCGAGCGGTCGGCGAGCCGGGCCGGCACGAGGCCGGAGTCGAGCGGGATGCGGGCCAGGTCCGGGTCGAGCCGGCGCATCAGCCGGCCGAGGAGCATGGAGTCGCGTTTGTCCCCGGGCGCGACGGCGAGCGCCAGCTCGATGAAGCGCCGGTCGAACATCGGGTTGATGTAGTGGCGCCGGATCGCGGCGACGGTGCCGTGCGCGCCGGCCCAGCGGTGCATGCGGTGCATGAGATAGAAGTCGTCGGTGGCGCGCAGCCAGTCGCCCGGCGCGAAGAGGCCCTGCAGCGTCGCCGTCGTGGTCTCGCGGGCCTGCGTGAGGAACGCCGGATCGAGCGCCTCGGCCTCGACGGCCTCGTTGCTGAACAGCCGCCACCGGGCCAGCCGCTCGACGAGCTGTGGCGAGGTGGTGGCGCCCGCGGGCTGCCCGGCGTAGTAGAAGCCCCGGGCGACCTCGCCGCCCAGCCCGGCGAGGCGGTGACCCTGCTCCAGCCGGGCCTCGGCCAGCAGCAGCGGTGCCAGGGCCAACGGGCTCGCCGCGCACTCCAGTTCCCGGGCCGCGGTCAGCGTCAGTGTGTGCGCCTCGGCGGGCGTCGGCGGGAGCTGCTCGTCCTGTCGGTGCACCTCGTGGACCATGCCGAAGCGCGCGGCCAACCGGGCGGCGATGACGACGTCGGGGGTGCCGGGGTCGCCGAGGGTCAGCGCCCGCAGCCCGGCCCGCTGCTTCTCCGGGATCGCCGCCAGCAGGATGCGCGAGTCGTGGCCGCCGGTGAGTTGGAGGATCGCGTCGGGGTGGTCGTCGACGTAGGCCGCCTCCCATCGGCAGAGGATCTCCGCCATTTCCTCGACCGCGCTGTCGAGCGACGGCGCGGTCGCGGGCCGGGCCGGCGCCTCGGCGTAGCGGCGCAGTTCCAGGACGCCCCGGTGCAGGGAGGCGATCGTCGCCGGCGCGAAGGTGTGCACGCCCGCGAAGATGGTGGCCTCGCCGACCTGCCAGCCGATCAGCGCCTGCGCGCCGAGGCCGACCGGGTCGAGCGCACCGCCGGCGAGCACCGACAGGGCCCGGGCGCTGGTGGACACGGCGGCGACACCGGGTCCGCGCCACCAGTACAGCTGATGGAAGCCGAGCCAGTCACCGGCGACGACGATCGGGGCGCCGGCCGCCGGGCGGTGTGCGGCCGCGAACGGCGGAAGAAACGCCGTCAGTGACCCGCCGCCGTCGGTCAGCATCCGCGGCAGGTCGGCCGTGGCGACGTCGCCGGTACCGGTGCGGGAGGCCCGGCCCAGCCGCACCGTGAACGCGGCGCCGGGGTCGACCTCGTCGCCCGCGTCGGGGCCGGCGAAGGCGATCCAGCCGTCGGCGGCGTGACCGAGCACCGGGTCGACGTCGGCGGCGCTGCGCAGGCAGGCCACCGCATCCCGGTCGACCCGGCGCACCGCGTCGGCCGCGTCGGGCCCGAACGTGACGGCCAGGAAGGCCTTCAACGTCAGTTCTCCGACCGCAGAGGGGTCCCGTCGTCCCAGCGGTTGTTCTCCCACCGGTTGCCGGGCCGCGACGGGTCGAAGCTCGTCACCGCACCCCAGTAACCGCACTTCTTGTTCTTCCCGCGCTGGACCACGTTGTTCACGAAGACGATGGTGTTCACGCCGCTGGCGTACTCCTTCTTCGACGAGCCGCCGTAGACGCAGTACGAGATGCCTTCGTTGGCGCCGAACAGGTTGTCCCGCAGGGTGATGTTGGAGATCGGGCCGAAGTCGGGGTAGAGGTTGATGTCGCCGGAGCAGCCACCGCCCTGCTCGTTGCCGGGGTTGTCGCAGATGATCGTGTTGTGGATCAGCGTCGCATTCGTCTTGCCGTCGGTCGAGACGTCGTTGGCGAGGAACGCGCCCAGGTGCCAGTCGGAGCCGGCCGGCATCTGCTGGCCGTGCAGGTAGGAGTCGCGGATGTCGCAGTTGCCGGCGCACGCCACCGACGTCTGTCCACCGTGGATGTTCGAGCGCCGGATCGTGATGTTCGTGCTGCCGACCGCGGCGCGCCCGACGAGGCCGGCGTTGACCTCGGAGTCCTCGAGCGTGAACGAGAACGACTGACGCTCGGTGGTCACGAGAATGCCGTTGATCTTGCTTTTGCGGATGACGACGTTCCTGGCCCGCACCTCGAAGGTGTCGCAGTTGACGGTTTTCGCCTCGACGACCGTGCCGGTGACGGTGATGGTGCACGGCCCGCTGTAGTTCGAGAGTTTGGTGCCGGCCGGAACGCCGGTGTTGCTGGCGTCGGGGTAGCCGTTGTAGCGCGGGGAACCCGCGGCCGAGGACGAGGGGTGCGCGCTGGCCGACGCGCTGGGCGAGACGCTGGGGACGCTGCTGGCGTCGCTCCCGGCGGGCTGCGCCGCGGCGCCGCCGGCCGTCGACGAGTCTGCGCCACGGGGGGAGCCGGCCGACGCGTCGGCGGATGTCGTGTTGAGCCGCACGACGCCGTAGCCCGTCACCGCGACCGCCACGACGGCGACCGAAGCGGCGGCGGCCACCACCTTGCCCCGCGACCAGAACGTCCGTCCCGACGACGGTTGCGCGTCGTCTAACACGCTTGCCCCCTCCATGCCGGTCGGTCGCTCACGACCGAACCGGACAATCTCTTGTCGCCAGCTGCAGGTGCGCCGCCCGCGAACATACAGTGCCCACGCGGAGCCGACAGTCGGCCGAGCGACCAAGACTGCCCCGCGACGCATGGCCGTTCCGGTGCTCTCGAGCAACCGTGTGGCCAACCGTCACACGACGGACAGCGCCGCGAGCGCCGGAAGTCGGCCGAACAGGTCGGGGAGGTCGCGCACGCCGTTGCCCACCGACTCGTGCGACACCCCCCGAGGTAAGGTCCCGATCTGTGACAGCACCCGGTTTCGACCTGTCCAGGATCATTGCGGAGCGCATCGCCGGGTTGCCGGTCGACGCGCAGCGGCTCATCGGATTGGGAAGCCTCCAGCGGTGCTATGCGACCTTCGTACGCAGTGTGGAGTTGCATCCGCACCGGGCGGCCTACCGGCCGGCGATCGAGGCGGGGCTGGCACTGGCGTGGGCCCGGGCCGAGGGCCAACCGGTCGACGAGGACGAGTGCCGCACCGTGGCGGCGGAGTTGCGATCGTTCGATCCGTCGAACCCGGAGGCCCCGGAGCACCTCGGTGACGACTCGTGGGTCGTTCTGACCTACGGCGGCCTCTCCGACGAGCTCGACCTCACCACGTTCGCCACGTGGGCCGAGTATGCCAAGGCGATCCGCCCGACCGCGGCCAACCTCATGTTCGCCATCTACGGCCGGGCCGAAGCGCGGGCCGGCCGTTCGGCCAGGTTGGCCGAGAAGACCAGCGCCTCGGGGTTCCTTCTCGACCTCGCCACCCAGGTGCGACACCACGAGTGGCTGCGGTTCCGGACGGTCGACAACGAGATCGTCCGGCGCATCCGCGCCGACTCCGAGCGGGTCGGCCTCGAACTGGCGAGCATCGTCGACGGGTGGCGGGCTTAGGGCCGGTGTCGAAGTCCTGACCGGGCTGCGTCAGCCGGTGAGGAGGCCGAGGTCGCGGGCGCGGGCCACGGCCTCCTTCCGGGTGCGGCTGCGCAGCTTGGTCATCGCCGCCGCGACGTGACTGTCCACTGTGCGCACCGACACCACGAGGCGGCCGGCGATCTCGGCGTTGGTCAGGCCGCGGGCGAGCAGCCGGACGATCTCGGCCTGGCGTCCGGTCAGCCCGGCCGGGTTGACCCGGGTGGTGAGCGTCGGACCGCGCGGGATCCGGGTGCCTTGTTCCCGCAGCCGTTCGCGGACGAGCCGGGCCAACGGTTCGGCCCGGAGCGTCTCGAGGACGGCGAGGGCGGTCAGGTGGTCGTCGGTGTCCGGGCTTTCGGTGAGGGCGAACGCGTACTCGTAGCGGTAGCCGGCCACGCGCCAGGCCTCGGCCGCGTCGCGCCAGCGGCCATCGGCCAGCAGGGCGTACGGGTGGGTCAGGCCGTGCCGGTCGACGGGGCGTCCGGCCCGACCCAGCCAATACGCCAGTTCGGCCCGGACGCTGGCGGAGCCGAATCCACGGGCAAGCTCGTAGGCCTCGGCCAACTCGTCGGTTGCGCCTCGCTCACCGACAGCGGCGGTGAGCATCGCGGCCTCGGCCAGTGCCGCGGCCGGCGGGCCGAGCCACTGGGCCTCGCCGAGGGGGACGGCCGTGAGCCAGGCCGCGCGCAGCGTCTCGACCGCGCCCGGTTCACCGCGACGCAGCCGCGTACGGCCGATCACCGTCAGCGCGGCGCAGCGCACGGGTGGCGACGCGTCGAGGGCGTTCGCGGCGGCCGACTCCGCCTCGTCCCAGTCGCCGGAGGCGAGGTGCACGCTGCCGAGCGCCACCTGGAGGTACCGCCAGTACATCAGGAACTCCGTGCGTTCGGCGAACTCGATGCCGTCGGCGAGGCGGCGCCCGGCGGTGTCGAGCCGCAGCAGTTCGAGGTCGTGCAGGATGAGGTTGACGTACGCGCGGCAGGCGTGCTCGGTCTCGTCGGCGGCGAGCGCGACCCGGAGACTCTGCTCCAATGTGGACAGTGAGGCCGCCTCGTCGATTCGCCGGAGCGCCATGCCCCGGTTGTTGAGCGCGTGCGACAGCGTCGCCGGGTTGTCCTTCCCGAGCGCGATCGCCCGCTCCGCCGCGACGATGGCCTCCGCGTCGCGTCCCGCCAGTGCGTGCAGTTGCGACTTGTTGCTCAACGCCATGGCCAGCAGGTCGTCGTCGCCGGTGGTGGTGAGGACGGCGATGGCCTCGTCGGCGGCGGCGTTCCCGGTCTCCGGATCCCCGGCCCACCAGGAGATCCGCGAGAACCAGCGCAACGACGCGCCGTAGGCGCGCGGGTCGCCGCCGTGGCGCAGGTCGACCGCCCGCCGCTGCGCCGCCTGGACCTCGCCGGCCGGCGCGTTGATGGTGTAGCTCTCGACGGCGAGACTCTCCCACAGGTCGGCCTCGGCCGCCCGATCGAGCACGGGATGCTGGTCGAGCACCAACCGCAGGTGCGCCACCGCCTCCCGGTGCGCACCGGCGGCCGCCGCCTCCCGGGCCGCGACCGGCCCGTACACGACGACCACGTCGGAGTCGCCGGCCTGCGCCGCGTGGTGCACCACCCGCGACACGTCGATACCGGGCCGGGCCAGGATCGCGGCGAGCACCCGGCGGTTCGCCGCCATCCGGCGGGTGGCCGGCATCGAGTCCGCGATCGCGCGGCGGGTCAGTTCGTGGCGGAAGCTCACCTGCTCCGGTGTGACCGTGAGCAGGCCGTGCTCCTCGGCCGGGGCGAGCACCGCCGGACCTGCCCCGACCAACGCCTCCACGAGCCACCGCCGCACCGTCGACGGGACCACGGCGAGATGTTCCAGGGCGTCGGTCGTGGCCGGGTCGAGCTGCGCCAGCTTGGCCTGTACCGCGTCGGCGATCGTCGTCGGCACCGCGGTCACGTCGCCGGCGGCGAGGATCTCGGCGACGAAGTACGGGTTGCCGGCGGTGACGGCGAACACCTCGTCGGCGTCGGCGCCCGTCGCGGCGCTCAGCCGGCGTACCGCCGAGACGGTCAGCCGGGCCAGGCGCAGCCGGCGTATCCGGCTCGACCGGGACGCCAGCCCGAGCAGGTGCCGGAGCGGGTGGTCGGGGCGCAGTTCGTCGTCGCGGTAGGTCAGCACCAGCACCAGCGGCAGCCGCGCGGCGCGGCGCACCAGGTAGCGCAGGACGTCGAGGGTCGCCTCGTCGGCCCAGTGCACGTCTTCGACCACGAGCACCGTCGGCTGGTTCGCCCACCCGAACTCCTCGCGCAGCGCCTCCAGCACCTCGCCGCGGTCACCGCGCCGCAACGCGGCGGTCAGCGCCGGCCCGACGGCGCCGATGAGGTCGCGCAGCGGACCAAGCACCCGCGGCGTGGCGAGGTCGTCGCAGTAGCCGACGAGGAGACGCGTCTCCGCCGGCAGCACACCCCGGACCGCCTCGACCAGACTCGACTTCCCGATACCGGCCTCGCCGCAGACGAGCAGCACGCAACCGGCTCCCTGTGCGGCGTCACGGGAGGCTTCGGCGAGGGCGGCCAGTTCGTCGTCGCGTTCCAGGATCGTCCTGCCCACGCCGCCATTCTGGCCGGAGACGGTAGATCGCCGGTCGCTTAAGTCGGTAATGCGCCGCACGGTTCGGTAGTCCGTCGCCGATGCGCCCGGTGGGCGGCCGCCCGTAGAACTTTCTCCGGCACATTCGTTTCCGACGGAAGGAAGAAGCACCGTGCAAACACTCAGATCGGCCGCCGTGGTGGTATTGCTCGCCACGGCGGCGCTGTTCCAACTACCCGCCGGCCCGGCCGCGGCGAGCGTACCCATCGGGGCCCTCGACGTGGAGGAGAGGACGATCTCGGGAGCCACGGGCTCCACCGTGCGGGGCACGGTCTCGTGCCCCGAGAACACGTTCGTCATCAACGCCCAGGCCGATTCGGGGTTCCTCGGGTCCCTGTCGACACAGCCGGATCAGCGGACGGTCGAGGTGGTCGGTCGGATCATCAGCGGCCATCCGTTCAACTTCATGTTCGTCCGGGCCACCTGCCTGCCGGTCGGCTCGATCCCGGGCATGTTCCCCATCTCGCAGCTGTTCCCGGCCGGTCCCGCCAACACCCTGCGCACGGGGGCGATCTTCTGCCCGCTGGGTTTCATCAGCTTCGCCGGTGGTGGCCGCTTCGTCCGGCCCGACGGGTCGACGAGCACCGACGCGTCCAGGATGGTGTCCAACGCGCCGTCCGGCTCCGAGAACGGCCGGGGCTGGACGTTCGGCGCCCAGACCGCCAATGCCGGTGACAGGTTCGAGATCAGGACCATGTGCGCGCCGGCGCAGGGCGGGTTCGTGAAGCAGAACCACCGGGTCCCGCCACGGGGCGAGTCCGCGCTCGTGCGGGTCGAGTGCCCGAGCGGCTTCTTCGCCATCGCCGGTGGCCCGTACCTGTCGAAGCCCGACGGCACCGAGTCGCCCGGGGAGACCTTCGTGTCGGAGCAGCCGGATCTGCTCAGCCTGCACGTCTGGGACGTCGGCGGCACACCCGACAGCCAGGCGGTCCCCGGAACGAAGGTCGTGTCCGTCGCGAACTGCATGCCGTCCCGGCAGTAAGGACGTAGCTCCACCGGGCGCCGCGCATCGTCGCGCGGCGCCCGTCCGGCGGACAATGGAAGGGTGACCTGGTTCACCGCCACCGTCGTCACCGACGACGGCGAGATCCCGTTGCGTGACCTCCCGGTCGGCGAGGTGGTCTCGGCCGCGCTCACCGCCGGCCCCGACGACGGGTGGCAGTACGTCAGCTTCCTGCACCTGCGCGGCGACCGGGAGACGTTCGACGCGGCCCGGGCGCTCTGCCGGAGCGACGAACCGGCGCGGCGGGCGCTGGGCGCCGACATCCTGGCGCAGTTGGGCGCGGTCACGGTGACGTCCGCCGAGGAGACCGCGAGCGTCCCGGTCGAACAGCGGCCGTTCCGCGCGGCGTCGATCACTCTGCTGCTCGACGTCATCGCCGACGAGACCGACGAGACCGTGCTGCCCTCCGTCATCGGCGCGCTCGGCCATCTCGGCGATCCGCACGCCGTCGGCCCGATCGCCCGGCACCGCGAGCACCCCGACGTCGAGGTGCGGTGGATGGTGGTGCAGTCCCTCACCCACTTCGCCGACGAGGACGACGCCGCGCTGGCCCACCTGATCGAAATGACCGCCGACCCGGCGAGGAGGATCCGCGACTGGTCCTGTTTCGGCCTGTACCAGACCGGCCGGGACACGCCGGAGGTGCGGGAGGCCCTGCTCGCCCGCACCGACGACACCGACCCGGTCACCCGCGGCGAGGCGCTCCGGGCACTGGCCGCCCTCGAGGACCCCCGCGCGGTCGAGCCGCTGCGCGCCGCCCTCGCCGCGCCGGCGAACCCCGCCGACGACCCGTCGGGCGAGTCGGCCGCGTTGCTCGAGGAGGCGCGGGAACACCTCGCCGGGTACATGACGGACCCGCGCTAGATCACGCCGTCGAGAAGGGCCGAGCCGAGGTCCGTCGTCAGGTAGAGCACGCCGCGTCCGGTGCGGTCCGCGGCCACCAGGCCGCTGTTCTTCAGGACCCGCAGATGCTGCGACACCGCACTCGGCGACACCCCGAGTGCGCGGGCGAGGTCGGTGGTGGTCGCCGGTGACCGCAGGGCCTCCAGTAGCTGGGCGCGGGGACGGCCGAGCAGCCGCACCGTGCTGCCCGGCGCGGGCCGGGTGCCGACCGTCCACAATGTACCGACGCCGCGGGCCGGGTAGCGCAGCGTCGTCCGCGTCGTCGTGTGCTGCTTGACCATCACCCACGGCGGACCGAGGACGACGGGCAGCAGCACCAGCCCACCGGGCGCCGTGACGACGCGGTCCCGGCCCGGCCAGCGCGCGATCGTCAGCCGCCCGTCGTGCCAGTGCAGATCGGGATGCAGGTCGGCGAACAGCCGCGCCGCCCCGCCCGCGGCCAGTTGCCTCGCGCGGTAGGCGATGTCGGCGTCGAGAACGGCCCGGATCCGCGGCCAGTGCGGCGCGATCAGCCGGTCGTGCGCCTCCCGCAGTTCGGCGGCGATCGCGCGCAGCCCGGCGGCCGGCCGCGCGGCGAGGTCGGCCGTGCCGGGCGGCGGGTCGTCGCCGAACACCCGTCGCAGGCTCGCGCGGACCTGGCGCGCGGTGGTGCGCCGCATCGCCGCGAGGTCGTCGTCGATCGTCGTGCCCGCACCGGCCGGGGCGGGCAGGAGGAACTGCGGCCAGCCCGGCCGGTCGTGGACGATCAGCGGCCACGTGCGGGCGAGGGCCAGCGGTCGCACGGCCAGTTCGTCGGTGGCCCACCGGATCCAGCGCAGGTTGACCGCCTGCCGTCCCCGGTCGCCTAGCTGCTGGAGCCCGGAGATGGTCTCCGACATGGGCGACACGGCGAACCGCGTCCCGGCGAGATCGGAGACGCTGAGATCGAGGGTGAGCGGCACGCGTCCCATTATTTAGCGCACGGCTACATGGTGTCGCCGTCGGTGGCCGGCCGTGACGATTCCCCTCATGTCCGAAACCGTTGCCGACGAACGCCTGCCGGTCGCCTACCGGCGGCTGTGGGGGGCGTCCGTGGTGAGCAGCGTCGGCGACGGCGCGTTCGTCGCGGCTGTTCCGTTGCTGGCCGTGACGATCACGCGGGACCCGCGCCTGGTCTCGCTCGTCGCGGCCGCGACCTACCTGCCGTGGCTGCTGCTGTCGCTGCCCATCGGCGCGCTCGTCGACCGGCACGAGCGGGTCGGCCTGATGTGGCGGTCGCAGGCCGCGCAGGCGACGGTCGTCGCGGTGATCGCGGTGCTGGCGCTCACCGGGACGGCGAACATCCCGCTGCTCGTCGCGTTGGTGTTCCTGCTCGGGACGGGCGAGGTGCTGTTCGGCAACGCGGCGCAGGCGGTGCTGCCCGACATCGTGCCGAAAGCGTTGCTGCACAAGGCGAACGGCCTCCAATCGGCGGCGACGACGGTGGGCCAACTGTTCGTCGGCCCGCCGGTGGGCAGCGTCCTGTTCGCCGTGGCCGTGGCGCTGCCGTTCGGCGTCGACGCGGTCTCGTTCGCGTTGTCGGCCGCACTGCTCGCGACGCTTCCGCGTCGCCGTCACGCCGCCCCGCGCGTGCCGATCCGAACGGCCATTGTGGACGGTCTGCGCTGGCTTCGCCGGCACCGCCTGCTCCGCACGCTCGCCTGGCTGCTGGGCGTCAACAACTTCTGCTTCCAACTCGGCAACGTGACGCTCGTGCTGCTCGCCACGCAGACGCTGGGTCTGAGCGCACGCGGCTACGGACTGCTGCTCGCCGGCGCCGCCCTCGGCAGCGTGCTCGGCGGCCTCGCCAACGCCCGGATCATCGCCCGCGTCGGGCCGCGTGCCGCGCTGCTGGCCGCGCTCGTGACGAGCGTGGTCGTCTTCCTCGCCATCGGCGCCGCGCCGAACGCGGTCGTGCTCGCGGCCCTGCTGGCGGTCAACGGCTTCATGATCACGATGTGGAACATCGTCACCGTGAGCCTGCGGCAGGAGATCGTGCCGGCCGGGCTCCTGGGCCGGGTCAACAGCATTTACCGGATGGTCGGCTGGGGTCTGATTCCGCTGGGCGCCCTGGCCGGCGGCTTCATCGCCTACCGGTTCGGGCTCCGCGCCGGCTATCCGGTGGCCGGGGTGCTCCGCGGGATCGCGCTGTGCCTCGCCCTGCCGGTGCTCCGCACGGCCGCACCCGGGCGCTGACCCGCCCGGTGGAGACGATCTGGTGGACGGCGACGGATAGGCTGCGGCCGTCATGGAGTTTCGGGTACTCGGTCCGCTAGAGGTGCTGGGCGGCACTGAACCGATTGCGCTCGGCCGACGCCGGGGCGAGCGTTGCCTGCTCGGCCTGCTGCTGCTCGACGCCGGCGCCGTCGTGCCGCTCGATCGGCTGCTCGACCTGCTCTGGGACGGCGACCCGCCGGAGGCGGCGCGGGGCACGGTCAAGACCCATGTGGCCCGGCTGCGGTCGGTGCTCGATCCGCACCGCGACGGGCGCCTCGGCGTACGGCTGCAGCGCCGGGGCGAGGGATACCTGGTCGACGTCGACCCGGACGCGGTGGACGCCCACCGGTTCCGGCAGCTGAGCGCCCGGGCGATGCGCGCCAGCGGAGCCGAGGACCGGTCGACGATGCTTCGCGAGGCGCTGCGGCTGTGGCGCGGTCCGCTGCTCGCCGACGTCGCGTCCGACCGGCTGCGCGACCGCGTCGGTACCGGTCTGGCCGAACTGCGTCTGTCGATGCTGGAGGAGTGGGCCGAGGCCGAGCTGGATCGCGGCCGGCACCGCCAGTTGATCGCCGAGCTGGTCGATCTCGTGCAGGCGCATCCGCTGCGGGAGCGGCTGGTCGGTGCGCTGATGCTGGCGTTGGGGCGGGACGACCGGCAGGCCGACGCGCTGGCCCTGTACCGGCGGACCCGCGACGCGCTGGGCGAACAGCTCGGCCTGGACCCCGGGCCGGAGCTGCGCGGCCTGCACGATCAGATCCTGCGCGGCGATCCGGCACCCGCGCCGGCGCCGACCGGCTCAACGCTGACCGGCCCGGTGCCGACGGCGCCCGACGCGGAGCACGTCCGGCCCGCCCAGCTGCCCGCGCACACCAGGCATTTCACCGGCCGGGGCGGGCAACTGCGGGAGCTGGACGCGGTCCTGGCCGAGGTCACCGGCGGCACCGGACCGGCCGTCGTGGTGATCTCCGCGGCGGCCGGTACCGGAAAGTCCGCGCTCGCGGTGCACTGGGCGCAGCGGGTCCGGCACCGGTTCCCCGACGGCCAGCTCTACCTCGACCTTCGGGCGCACGCCGCCGCGCCCGCGCTGCGACCGATCGAGGCGCTCGCCGCGCTGCTGGCCGCGCTCGGACTGCCTGCCGAACGGGTCCCGACCGAACCGGACCAGGCCACCGGCGTCTACCGCAGCCTGGTCGCCGATCGCCGGCTGTTGATCGTCCTGGACGATGCGCTGGACCCGGAGCAGGTACGCCCGCTGCTACCCGGTGGCCCGACCGCGATGGTGGTCGTCACCAGCCGCCTGCGGCTCGGCGGGCTGGTCGCCATCGAGGGCGCCCAGCGCCTGGCGCTCGACGTGCTGGACCGGGACGAGGCCGTCGCGCTGATCGGCGCGGTGGTCGGCGCGGACCGCATTCGAGCCGAGCCGGACGCCGTGCACCGGCTGGTCGAGGTGTGCGACCGGCTGCCGCTCGCCCTGCGGATCGCCGCGGCCAACCTGGCCGACGAGCCGGACACGGGCGTCGCGGCCTTCGTCGACCGGCTGGCCGGCGCCCGGCTCGCCTCGCTCCGGGTGGACGGGGACGACCGGGCCGCGGTACGGGTCGCGTTCGAGCTGTCGTACCGCCGGCTGGACGCCGCCGTCCGCCGGATGTTCCGACTGGTCGCCCTGGCGCCGGGGCCGGACGTGACCGCCGGTACGGCCGCCGCGCTCGCCGCGGTCCCGCCCGGCCGGGCCGCGGCACTGCTGGCGGTGCTCACCGACGCGCACCTCGTCCACCAGGTCGCCGCCGACCGGTTCCGCATGCACGACCTGGTCCGGACGTACGGGCGGGAGCGCGCCTCGGCCGAGGAGGGAGACCGCGGGCGGGACGCGGCCACGGCGCGGCTGTTCGAGTGGTACCGGATGGCCGTCGACGAGGCGGCCCGCCGCCTGTACCCGGAAAAGCTGCGCCTGCCCCCGCCCGAGGCGGAGACCGATCCGGGGCGCGTCCCCGCCCGGCATCCGCCGCGGTTCGGCACCGAGCCCGCGGCGCTGGCGTGGCTCGACGCCGAACGGCCGAACCTGGTCGCGGCCGTGGTGGCCGCCGCGGACACCGGGCCGCACCGGTACGCCTGGCTGCTCGCCGACGCGTTGCGCGGTTACTTCTGGCTGCGGATGCATCTCGTCGACTGGAAGACGGTGGCCGAGGCGGGCCTGCGCGCCGCCCGTACCGCGGTCGAGCCGGCGGCGGAGGCGGCCGCACACCTGAGCCTGGCCGATCTCGACACCTTCCGCAGCCGGTATCCCGACGCCATCGCGCACTACGAGCGGGCACTCGCCTTCACCCGGGCAACCGGCTGGCTGATGGGTCAGTCAGCCGCACTGGGCAATCTCGGCAACGTCTACTGGCGGTCCGGGCGGCTGGCGGAGGCCGCCGAGCACTACACGAGCGCACTGGACATCGATCAGCGGACGGGTTGGCGCGCCGGACAGGCCGTGAAGCGGGGCAACCTCGGCAGCGTGTGCCGGGCTCTCGGTCGGCTGGACGAGGCGCGCGAACACTACCTGGCGGCGCTGGCGCTCGACGTCGAGGTCGGGTCCCGCAATGCCGAGGGCGTCGACCTCGGCGATCTGGGCGACGTGTACCGCGCGCAGGGCCGGTTGGACGAGGCCCTCGATCACGCCACCCGCGGGCTCGCCGTGCTGCGGGCGGTCGGTGACCGGGGCAGCGAGGCGGAAACGCTGCGCATCCTGGCCGAGATCCACCGCGACGCGGGCCGGCACGAAGCCGCGCTGGAGGCCGCGACGGCGGCCCTCGCCCTCGCTCGGGACACCGGCGAGCGCCGTACCGAGACCGACTCGCTGAACACCCTGGCCACCGTCCACACGCAACTGGGCCGTCCTGCGGCGGCGCTCACGCTCCACGAGCAGGCGCTCCAACTCGCCCGGGAGACCGGCACGTACCCGGAGGTGGAGGCGTGCCTCGGCCTGGCCGCCGCGCACCGGCGACTCGGGACGCCGGACCGGGCCGACGAGCACCTGCGCCGGGCCGCCGACCTCTCCCACCGTTACGGCTACCGCCTTTTGGCCGAACGGGCCCGCGACGCGCTCGACGCCACGTCATGAGCCGCTGCCGACGACCACTCCGAGCACCCGGTCGTGCGGGAGGAAGCCGAATTTTCGGGAGTCGTTGGGGTGGCTCAGGTTGTCGCTCAGCACCGTGAGGACGCCCGACGGCACGCGACCGTCGACGGTGCGGCACCGCTCGGGAATCCCGGCCGGCACCGGATCACCCGCCGCCGCCGTGCACCTCTTGATCATCCAAATACGGCGGTCCCGCGCCTGTATCCGGTATTTCCCGTCGGCGTCCGGGTGTTCCAGGACGACGATCTGGCCGCGCCGCACCCGGGCGCCCGGCGTGCGCCGAACCATCACCCGATCTCCGTCGCGGAGGGTCGGCGCCATGCTCGCACCGCGGACGGTGACCACGACGAGCCGTCGGCGCGCCGTCCACAGCGCCGCGCTGATCGCACCCACCAGTCCGATCGCCACGAACGGGCCGGCCCGGCTCGCCACCGACGGCGAACCGGGCCGGCGGACGATCAGCACGCGCCGCCGGCGTATGCCCAGTACTGGCGGTAGACGTAGCAGCCCTCGAACCGCTCGGTGTAGCAGTTCATCAGTTTCTGCGCCTGGCCGCCACTGCACCTGCGGGCGCCGGTGTCGCAGCAGCTCCCACAGCACGCCGCCTGCGCGTCCAGCTTCGGCACGAACCTGCCGAGCAGGCGTTCACCGATGCGCTCCAGACCCTTCATGCCCTCCCCTTTCGGTCGCCCGCGAAGCACCCCCGTGGCGCTTCCCGATCGCACGAGCGTGCGGCATCACGGTTGACACGCCTTGGACACGATCCCGTGCCCGGCGTCAGGTGCCTGTGACGGGCTGGCGGGCCGAGATGCCGTTGGTGGTGATGAGGATGCCGGTCGTGGCGCCTCGGTCGACGACCCGTTGATGGCGGCGATGGGGCTGGCGTGGTGAGGTGGTCTTGCGGGTGCGGAGGGAACCGATCCGGCCGGTTGTGCGCCATGCAGGATGTGGCGGTGGAGTTGGCGGCGCGTCGGGACGAGGCGTTCGATCGGGTGTATGCGGCGCAGTACTCGACGTTGGTCCGGCTGGCATACCTGACGACGGGTAACGCGGCGACGGCCGAGGACGTGGCGCAGGACGCGTTCGCCGACTGGTTGCGCCGTTTCTCCGAGGTGCGCGACCCGGCCGCGTACCTTCGCCGGGCGGTCGTGTCCCGCTGCACGTCCTGGGTGCGGCGGCGGGTGCTCGAACGCCGCCACGGCTCCGTACCGCCGATCGGCGCGTCCGACCGGGCGGCCACCGCGCCGGACGCGGACACCGCGGCGGTGCGGGCCGCCCTCGGCAGGCTCAACCCACGCCAGCGTGCTGCCGTGTTCCTCCGCTTCTACCTCGACCTGCCGGAGGCCGAGATCGCGGCCGCGCTCGGCTGCCGTCCCGGCACGGTGAAGTCGCTGCTGCACCGTTCCTTCGGCGTTCTCCGGGAGCACCTCGATGAGCACTGACCTGAACCGCCGCATCGCCACCGCGGTCCGGACCATCGTCGACGACCTGCCGGTGCGCCCCCCGGCCGCGGCAGCGGTCCGGGCCCGCGCGGCGCGCCAGGCCGCCGGCCCGGACGAGCCGTTTCCGGTACCTGGGGAAGCCCGGCGCCGTGTCGGTTGGGCCGCGCCGGCCATCACCGCCACCGCGGCGATCATCGTGCTCCTCGCGATCGCGGTGCTGCTGCCGGCGCTGCGCCCTGGTCCGACCGGGGAGCGGGCGGGCGCGCCGGCGGGTGCGGCGAACCTGCCGAGAGAGTTCGCCGGCATGTCGTTGCTGACCGCGCCGGTGTCGGACGCGCCTGCCGGTCCGGCCGTCGCTCTGTACCGGCAGGGCTCGCTGGGCACCCGCCTGGGCACCGTCCAGGTGGTCGTCCTCGGCGTGGACGGGCGCACGTACCGCCGCCTCGACCTGGCCGAACGCCGGGGTGCAGACGGTCCCGACGGCGAGTACGAGCCGGCGGACGCGCTGCTCGCGCCCGACGGCTCGAAGGCCGCCGTCGCCGACCCCACCCGGGTGCGGGACTGCATCGAGGTGGTGGACCTGCGGACCGGCCGGACCACCCGGTACGGCCTGGACCCGCCGGTCGCGGTCCGGCTGCTGGACTGGTCGCCGGACGGCCGTTGGCTCGCGCTGGTCGTCAACGACGACCCGCCCGACGGGTTGCGGGCTCCCGGCAACCCCGCGGTACTCGACACCACGACCGGCGCGCTACGCCGGTTCGACCGGCTCCGGTCCACGGAGTCGTGGGACGGCGCGTCCTTCTCGCCCGACGGTACCCGGATCGCGCTGGCCACCACCGCCGACGATGGCCCGGTCAGCGAGGGCGGCGGCCGCGTCGTCCCGGCGATCAGCATCGTCGACCGCACCGGGACGGTGCTGCGGACCCTGCCGGTGCCGGCCTCCGCCGCGTTGCTGTCGGCCGCCGCCTGGTCACCGGACGGCCGGCTCCTCGCGATGTCGGAGTCGACCCCGCAGGGCTACCGGCTCGCGTTCGTCGATCCGACCGGCGAGCGCGGACCGGTGCCGGCGCCCATGCAGAACTCCGCCGTCCCCGTGGGCTGGCGCTCACCGTCCACGCTCCTGGCCGTTGCCGACAGCGCCGGCGACGCTCTCGACATCGTCGAGGTGCCGGTCGACGGCGGTCCGATCCGCCGGCTCAGCCGCGTCTCCGCCGGGATCGGCGGCCTGGCCCGGCCGGGTCAACTCCAGGTCGCCGAGGCGCTGGCGGCGCAGGCGCGGGTGGGCGACGCCGGCCCGGCCCGGCGGGGGCCGTGGCCATTGTGGTGGTGGCTCACCGTGGCCGCCGCGGCGACGTTCGTCGGGTGGCGAGTGGTGCGCCGGGCCCGTGCACGCCGCAGGCCGGCGATGACGGCGTCTACTTCCGCGCCGGACTCGATCCGTTCCACGTCCCGACGCCGATCGTGAACACGATGTCGACGGCGACCCGCTCGGCGACCGGGGCGCCCGGGACTGGGCAGTCCGCGACTACCGCACCGACCTGGCCGCTGCTGCCGTGCGCGGCGCGGCGGGCGGCGACGCACGGTCCTCGCCCTGAGCGTCGCCGCCGGCCTGTCCCGCCGCCGTGGCACCGTGATCTCCCTGGGCCCGCTGCCCTGACCGCGGTTCAGCGGATCAGGATGCCGACGTCGCGCAGTCCTGAGTTGGCGGCGTGTACCTCGACGATCTCGGCGATCGCGTCGCGGCCGAGGAGGCGGTACCCGTCGGCGCGCAGCCGGCGGGCGACCTCGCGGTCCTCGTCGCCGGCCAACCAGTGCAGCTCCCCGCCGACCGCGAGGGCCAGCGCGGGCCGCCCGGCCGCCAGTTCCGCCTCGGCGTGCGCGATCCACGCCGCGGCCTCGGCCCCACCCGCGCGCAGCTCCTTGAGGCGGGCGCGGGAGCGGCCGAGCTGCGGGTCCCCGGCGTCGCCGGGCAGCTGCGGAAAGACCGAAACCGCAGTGTTCTGCCGCTGGAACCCGGCCCACCAGACGGGCCCGTCCGCCTCGACCGCCTCATTGTCCGCGTCGACGAACCAGTCCAGCGTGTCGAGCAGCGACCGCATCTCCGCGGAGGCCTCGTCGCCGTGGTCTTCCAGCACCGTCCTGGTCAGCCCGTAGAGCTCGCCGAGCAGCGTCCGGTACCCGCTCGTCCAGGTCTCGGCGCTGTCCCGGGCGTAGTTGTGCACGATGAGGGTGGGCACCTCGGCCGGGTCGTCGTACCAGAGCCCGTAGTGCAGCCCGTCGCTGCCGCCGCTGAGGACGGTCACGAACTCGGGTGGGTCGCACAGGTAGCGGCCGTGCAGGCGCTCGTCGAGCCCGTCGCGCGCCCGCAGCCCCAGCCCGTCGTCGGCGAAGTACTCGGTGAGCCCGAACGGCCAGACCATCAGGTCGTTGAGGGCCGCGCGCTCGGCGTGGTCGGCGCTCTCCCAGAACGCGCAAAAGACGGCCAGGTGGCGGGGGAGGCGGAGGCCGTAGACCCGCTGTACCCGCTCGGCCACTGCCGGGTGCCGCTCGTACATCTTGTTCAGCGCCGCCCGGCGCCGCGCGTCATGGTCCACGACGCATGGTAGAGCCGAGCCCGGCATCCCTGGTACGGGTGCAGGCCATCGGCACCGTCCGGGTCGGCAATGCGGCCTGTTACGGCGCCTGCTGGACGTGGATCGCGTTGCGGTGGCCGGTTCGACGTCGCCCGGTGCACGGTCGGGCGGATGATGCGCCAGGCCGGCCTCGTGGGCGGAACGTCGCGTAGGATGATGCGCGAGGTTCGATCTTCGGACCGATCTCCGGACGTTGCCCTGGACCACGGCGGCCCCATCTCGAACCCATTTCCGAGGGGTGGATGCCGTGGCGCTCCCCGATCGACCCTGGCCGCCGGCAGCACCAGCTACACACGCGACACCGCAACGCAACCGGACCCACCCTCGATGACCGGTCGGCGGAGCGGCGGCCAACGCCCACAGCCGGACCGGGGGAGTGGTGAGCTGCTGCTCACCGATGGCACGCCGGCCCGGCTGCGGGCGTTGGCGGTCACCGACCGTCAGGTGTTGCAGGATCTCTACGCGGCGCTGTCGCAGATCTCGCGGCGGGGCCGCTTCCAGATGGCGCCGCCGCGGCTCAACAACCGGATGCTGGACCGCCTGGTCGGCGACGTCGACCAGCGTGACCATGTGGCCGTGCTCCTCCTGGCACCCGCAGGTCGCGACGAGACCGCGGTCGGTGTCGGCCGCATGATCCGCTACGCCTCGGACCCGACCACGGCCGACATCGCTATCGCCGTGGCGGACGACTGGCAGGGCAGGGGTGCCGGTTCGGTACTGGCCCACGCTCTCGCCGCGAGCCGGCCGGCCGGCGTGGTACGTCTCGCCACAGTGGTATCGGTGGGCAACACGGCGTCTCTGGCGACGTTGGCGACGCTCGGCACCGTCGCTGTGGTCGCCGTCGGCGGCGCCCAGTACGACGTCACGGTGACGCTGGATCCGTAGCCGCCCGGAGGGTTCATCTCAAGTGAACCGAGGATGTGTTCGCCTCGGCGGCCGGGCCGGTTCGGGCGGGTGGGGCCGCGCACGTAGGCGGGGTCCTACGTGCGCGGGCTGCCCGGGACTCGCCGGTTCAGGTGGTGTTGATGTGTACGCCGACGAGCGACATCGCCGAGCGCAGGTCGGCGAAGAACACGTTCATCGAGCACGTGCGGCCGGAGGGGACGTAGCCGACGCACGGCCGTTCGTATGCGCCGGTCCGCATGCCGCTGATGATGCCGCGCGCCGCCAACCGGCCGTCGCTGCGGACGCTGACGACCGGCCCGCCGCTGTCGCCGTTGCCGTTGATGGCCTGCCCGAGGGCGTGCTCGGCGTCGGCGAGGTTGGTGACCCGGCCCACGCCCTGCGACGGCGGGTCGTACGTGATGGTCTGGTTGAGTCGGCGGATCCTGATCAGGTCGGCATTGGACGGGCAGATCGTGCCGGAGTAGCTGCCGGACAGGCAGATCCGGTCACCGACGTTGTTGGAGCTGTCGCCGCCGATCGACGCTCCGATGTAGGCCCCGGGGTCACCTGTCGGCGGGTTGATGTGCGCACCCCAGTAGATGGCGCCCTGTGAGCCTTCCGGAGTCTGGATGAGCTGGACGTCGCGGTCGGTGCGGCGGCCGGCGGCGATGGTGGATCCGTAGACGAACTGGGCGATGCTGTTGTTGGCGTCGAGGTACTCCCAGCTGCCCCAGGTGCCCTCTCCGCAGTGGGCGGCGCTGAGCAGGTACGTCGACGCGCCGTTGTTGCCGGTCACCGCGAACGCGGTCGAGCACCGGTAGCCGGAGGCCCGGTTGAGCACGACGCTGCCGCCCCAGTGCGGGAACGGGTCGTACATCCGGGTGGTGAACGCGACCGGAGCCGATTCGGTCACGTCGAGGGCGTAGGCACTGTCCAGGGCGGGAACCGCGGACCGGGCCGAGACCGCGGCGGTGCCCGTCGGCAGGCCCGAGATCTCTGCCGACAGCCCGCTGCCGTCCGGCTTGGGACCCAGCACCATCGACCGCTGGCCGGTGCGGGCGCCCCGGAACAGCGGCTGGCGGGACATCCGGTCGACCTCCGCGAGCAGCTCGGCTTCGGTGTATCGGGACGGCTCGACGGTGACGGTGAGCCCGTCGGCGCCGGCCCTGGCGATGCGCGCCGAGACCGCGGCCGGGACGGTGCCCCGCCAGTACAGGCGCAGCGCCCGGTGCTCGGCCTCGACGATCAGGCCGCCGAGTCCGGTGTCGCGCCGTGACGGCGCGGCGGCCCGGATGTCGTCGGCCAGCCGGTCGAGGTCCTCCTGGACCTTCAGCAGGGCGCGGGACCGGTCGGTGAGCCCGGCGAGAATGGCGTCCGCCGCGTCACGTTTCGCGCGGTCGGGGCCGTCGGCCGGGCCGCCCGGAGCGGCCGCGGCCGGGGAGGCGGTGGCCACCAGCACGACGGCGCCCACCGCGACGAGGGCATGACGAATCCGCGCTGACATCGGCACTCCGATGATCGACAAGGTGTCTCCTTCCCATACATGGGCATCGACTTCGCCGTATCGTGACGGCAGCGACTGGTCGACAGACTGGTCAGTTACCTTGAATCGCAGGTCACGGGGGAGATCGATGCAGGAGCATCGCGTCCTTGGATCGGTCGATCTGGTAGTGGACGGCGCCGACGTGGATCTCGGCCCGCCCCGCCAGCGATGTGTGCTCGCCGCGCTCTACCTCAGCCACGGAGAGCCGTTGTCCGCCGCACGACTGATCGAACGGGTCTGGGGCGAAGAGCAACCGCTGCGCGCCGACGAGGTCCTCCACACCTACGTGTCGCGGCTGCGCCGGATCCTCCGGCGACACATCACCCACCCCATCGAACGCGACGCACACGGGTACCGGCTCGCCATCGACCGCGACCTGATCGACTGCTGGCGGTTCCAACGGCTGCTGGCAGCCGGCCGCGACGCCGCGGCGCAGGACGCGGCGGGCGCCGCCGAGCTGTACCGCCACGCGTTGGCGTTGTGGCGCGGCGAAGCGTTGACCGGCGTCTCGGGAAGCTGGGCGGCGCGCGCCCGTGATCACCTCGAACGGCTGCGGCTGGCCGCCTGGAGCGAGTACTTCGACCTCGAACTGCGGGCCGGTCGGCACGCCGACGTCGTCGACGAGCTCACCGCTCTCACGGAATCCAATCCCGACTCCGAACCGCTGGTCGCACAGCTGATGCTGGCGTTGTGTCGCACCGGGCGCCGCGCCGAGGCATTGACCGCCTATCGGCGTCTGCGCACGGCGACGGTCGAGCTGCACGGCCTCGAGCCGGGCGAGAAGGTACGCGCGCTGAAGGCGGCGATCCTCCGCGACGACCCGGACCTGCACCGGACCGGGGCGCCGCCGCGCCGCCCGGCGGCGGCGGACGCGCCCGTGCCGGCCCAACTGCCGCTCGACCCGGTCGGGTTCGTCGGGCGGCGCGCCGGCCTGGCCTGGCTCGACGAGGTCGCCGCCAGCAGCGCGCGGCACCCGACCTCGGTGGTGATCGCGGCATTGTCCGGTGCGGCCGGCACCGGCAAGACCACGCTCGCGGTGCACTGGGGACACCGGGTGACGGACCGGTTCCCGGACGGCCAGCTCTGCATCAACCTGCGCGGGTTCGACCCCGCCGGCCCGGCCCTCGCGCCGTCGGACGCCATCCGCCGGTTTCTCGACGCGCTCGGCGTTCCACCGTCCCGGATCCCGTCCAGCGTCGAGGCACAGGCCGACCTGTACCGGAGCCTGCTGGCCGGTCGACGGATGCTGGTGCTGCTCGACAACGCGCGGGACGCCCAGCACGCCAGGCCGCTGCTGCCCGGCGCACCCGGCTGCGTCGTGGTGGTCACCAGCCGCGACCAGCTGGCCGGCCTGGTCGCCACCGACGGGGCGCGTCCGCTGCCGATCGGGCCGATGACGGCCGTCGAGGCGCGGCAGCTGCTGACGGCCCGCCTCGGCCCGGCCCGGACCGGTACGGAGCCACGCGCGGTCGACGACATCGTCGACGGCTGCGCACGCCTTCCGCTGGCGCTGGCCATCGCGGCCGCCCGCGCGCTCGTCCAGCCCGACCTGCCGTTGTCGACATTGGCGGCGGAGCTGGGCGATCGTCGGCACGCGCTCGACGCCCTGAGCATCGACGGCGGCGGTGCCGACGTGCGCGCGGTGTTCTCCTGGTCCTACCACGCGCTGAGTACGGGCGCGGCACGGCTGTTCCGCCTCCTGGGCCTGCATCCCGGTCCGGACACGTCCGCCGCGGCCGCGGCGAGCCTGTACGGCGGCCGACCGGCGCAGGTGCACGGCCTGCTGGCCGAACTGCACCGCGCCCACCTGATCACCACTCCCGCGCCGGGGCGGTTCGCCATGGCCGAGCTGCTGCAGGCGTACGCGATGGAGCTGGTCGAACGGGCCGAACCCGACACCGGGCGGTCGGCGGCCACGCGCCGGCTGCTCGACCACTACCTGCACACGGCCGACGCCGCCATGTCCCGGCTCGATCCGCACCGGCACCGCGTCGACCTCGATCCGCCGGCGTCCGGGGTGACCGTCGACGACCTCGCCGACGCGGCCCAGGCACATGCCTGGCTGGCCGCGGAGCACCAGGTGCTGGTCACCGCCGTCCACCACACCGCCGCGGCCGCGATGCATCCGTACGCGTGGCAGCTGGCCGCCGTGGTCGGCCGCTACCTGGACAACCGTGGCGACTGGCACGCGTGGATCGCGGTCGAACAGGCCGCGCTGTCGGCGGCCGAGGCAGCCGGAGATCGGGCCGCGCAGGCGTACACGCACCGGATTCTCGGCCGCGCGTATGCCCAGACCGGCGCCTACCCGACCGCGCGGACCCACTACGACGCGGCGCTGCGCTCGTACGGGGACCTCGGCGACCGGTCCGGTGCGGCCGCCGCGTCGTTCAGCCTTGCCTGCGCCCTGCACCTGGAAGGCCGGTTCCGGCAGTCGGTGCCGCACGCCCTGCGCGCACTGGAGCTGTACCTGGCCGCCGGCAACCGGGCCGGCGAGGCACGCAGTCGAAACCTCGTCGGGTACACCCATGCCATGCTCGGTGACTACCACCGGGCCCTGGCCGAGTGCGAGGCGGCGCTGGCGATGGTCCGCGAAATGGACGACCGGTACGGGCAGGCGGCGACGCTCGACAGCATCGGCTACATCCACCACCACCTCGGCGACCATGCCCACGCCGTGTCCTGCTACCGCCGTTCGCTGGCGCTGTACCGCGCGGCCGGCGACCGGTTCAACGAGGCCGACGTCCTCAACCACCTCGGTGACGCGTACACCGCGACCGGCCGCGTCGACCGGGCGGCCGACACGTGGCGGCAGGCCCTGCGCATCCTCGACGAGCTGGACCATCCAACCGCGGAGGACCTGCGCGCGAAGCTGCGTGCCCGGTCCTAGCCACGCGCGTGGGTCACATCGTCGAGGGGACCGACCACAGCCGTGCGGAACCCCTGTCGTGGGCGGTGGCCAGCCGTAGCGAACCGTCCACCACGCCGAGGTCGGCGGACCGGACATCGCCGGCGTCGGCGGAGAACTCGGCGACCGTCCGGTGCGGGGGCCGGTAGATCCTGAGCCGGGTGCGCCTCAGGTGGTAGTGCCAGGTCTCGGTCGCGGTGGCCAGGTAACCGGTGCCGTTCACCGTCGCCATGGCCACCGGTCGCTCGTTCACCGTGAACTCCGTGCGGGCGACCTCGGCCGAGGTTTCGACGTCCAGGTAGACCACGAGAAACTCGTCGTGATCGGGGCCGTGGGAATCGGCCCCGCATCGTTCCGTCAGGACGGCTCCGAGCACCGTTCGCCCGTCGACGACACCGTGCAGCAGCGGCGCGGTGAACGCCGCGAAACGGTCGCCCTGGCAGGTGTCGCTGGCCGCGCCGGCGTCCTCGCCGCCCCAGGTCTGCAACTGTTCGCCGGTTGCGACGTCCCACAGGCGCACGGTGAACCAGTGAGCGGCGGCGAGCGCCGTCCGGCCGCCCACCCGGACCACCGCCAGGCCCTTGACATCCTCCTCGTCGTCCCGGTGGAGGGTTCGCACGTGCTCGCCGGTGGCGGCGTCCCACAGGTCCACCCGACCCAGCCGCCAGGACCGCTCGACGGAATTGGACGCGGTGGCGAGGACGTCCCGGTCGGCCGCGGAGCCGACGAAGGCGATGTCGACGAAGGCGATGTCGACCACCGTCCCGTCGTCGACGGTGACCGTGGTCATCGGTGCGCGGTCGGCGAGGTCCCACACCGTGACCACCCGGTCGTGGCCGCCGCCGGCCAGCACCGGCCGACCGCCGACCCGGCCGAACGCCAGGACGGCGACGCCGCCGGAGTGTCCCCCGAGGACGAACAGCCGGCGTGGTCCGAGCGGATCCCACAGCACGACGGTGCCGTCGGCGCCGTCGGTGGCCACCACCGGGCGGCCGTCGAGCTCACCGAAGGCCACCACGTTCGCGTGTTCCGGCCCGGTCAGGCGGACCGACGACTCCCGCCACCACTGCCGGCCGGAATCCGCGTCCTGCCGCGTCTCCGGGGGCCGCCCGTGCGTGTTCGGCCGGCGCGGTCGATAGTCCTCGCCCCGCCGACGGACCCATTCGGCGGCGTCCTCGACGGTGGGCCGGCCCGGTTCGACCCGCCACACGGCCGCCTCGCGCGCCGGGTCGCCGCCGGCCAGTTCCACCATCCAGATGTCCTCGGGATCCACGGCCGACTGCGTCAGGTGGTAGTCCGCCTCGTATTCGCGGATCCGCCACAGCGTCCCGTGGTTGTCGGTGTCCAGCCGTTCCGCCGGCACGTTGGCCAGCATCCACCGGTATCCCATGCGTTCCGCGATGGCCTGGCGTACCTGCGATCTCTCTTCGTCGAGCCAGTCCGCGCCCGTCAACTCGCCGGTGCCGACCCGCCGCGGTACCCGGACACCGTGCCGGGCGTACACGGCGAACCCGTCCGGATAACGCACCGCCGGCCCGTCCGGGTTGTGCGCCCGGCCGTGCCGGTCCCGGACCAGCGTGTCGGGGCGCTCGGTGAGCACGACCGTGCCCCGGAACACCCACCACCAACCGACGCGCGAGGCCACCCGCATCAGGTCGACCGGCGGTTCCGCGCCGTCGACGCCGAGCCGGGCGAAAAGATCCTGGACGCCCAGCTCCGACACGTCGTGCTGGCCCCAGGTCGGGTAGGGCAGGACGGCCGAGTGGTCCCGGAGCTCGTCGCCGATCAGGTCGTGCCAGCGTTCGCCCCAGTGCCTGAGCGGAGTGGAGACCTCGCGGTGGATCGTGTCCAGGGTCGGTTGCGACGCCCAGCCCGTCGCCCGGTGGTCGAACCGGTTCTGTGCCCGGCGGATCACGTCGGCGACGGGGGACGTCAGGTTGTGTCGCCGCATGGCGACGGCCGCGGCCAGTGGCGAGTCGAACCACAGGACGCGGGACGGGTGCGGTAGGCCCGCCCGCCGGTAGGCCGCCCGCACACCGGCGAGCGCCTCCTGGCGATCCGCCGGACCGGTTGCGGTGCCGACGGCCATCCACTCCTCCCGCACCACCCGCAGCAGCGCCTCCTGCTCGGCGGACAGGTTCACGAGACGGAGCGGTTTCTTCCCGGTCACCGCCGGAACCTACCGCCCGGCGCGGGTCGGCCGGTCGCCGGTAGGAGGCCCGGCGGTGGGAAAGCGTCTACGATCGGCGCAGTCGCGGCGCGGGCAGGGCGGTCGGCGCGGTAGCGGCGCCGGCCGGCGCCGGAGGGAGGCGCGTGATGCGGGTGCTACTGGTGGCCCCTCCCGGGGCCGGCAAGGGAACCCAGGGCGCGCTGATCGCGACGCACTTCGGCATCCCGCACATCGCCACCGGCGATCTGTTGCGCGACCATGTGGCCCGGGAAACCGAGTTGGGTCGGGCGGTGCGCGATCGGCTCGACCGGGGTGAGCTGGTTCCCGACGAGGTCGTGCTGGACATGGTCGCCGCCGCGGTCGCCGAGGCGAAGGCCGCCGGCGGCGGTTACGTGCTCGACGGCATGCCGCGCAACATGACGCAGGCGCGGGCACTGTACGAGATCGGCCTGAGCATGGAGATGACCGCGAACGTGGCCCTGCACCTGAAGGCCGACGACGAGGAGCTGATCCGCCGGCTGCTGGCCAGGGCGGCCCTGGAGGGCCGGTCCGACGACACCGAACCGGTCATCCGTCGACGGTTGGCCCTCTATCACGAGGTGACCCATCCGATCGTGGGCTGGTACGCCTCGCGGGGCATCCTGGTCTCGGTCGACGCCATGCGGCCGATCGACCGGGTCGCCCGGCAGATCCTCACCGCCCTGGAGGCGATGCGGTCGCTGGTCGAGTACGTGCCCGAACACGCGCGACGCCCCGTCGACCTGACCGGTCTGGGTGCGGCGTTCGGCCGGAACTGACCCGCGCATTCAGTGCATGCGGCCGACGGCGCCCACCAGTCTGGCCAGGTCGCGGCGGCGGCGTTCGTAGGTCGTCGCCACGGCAACCAGGGCCAGGCCGGCGGCGGCGAGCGGGGCCCAGCGCGGGATCAGGTCCCACACGAGGGCCACCTCGTGCGCCGCGACCACCGCCAGCACGGCACCGCCCACCACGAACGGTGCCCGTAGCCGCCACCGGGCACCGATCAGCACCACCGCCACCGCGGCCACACCGAGCGCGAGCCGGCGCAGCGGCATACCCGGTCCGGGCAGGACGACGGCCACGCTCGGCGCGAACGCCGCGATCAGCGCCGGCCCGTACGCCGTCCAGCTGGACAGGCCCGGCCGGCGCCGCGCGGCAAGCCAGCCGGCCAGCCCGGCCACGGCCGCGGCCGGCACCGTGTAGGCCTCGATCAGCGACACGTCGTTGTCGGCCAGCAGCAGCCAGTACGCCACGAGTTCCACCGCGGTCGCGGCGACGACGCGGTAGCGGCGCGCGTCGGCGCTCTGGCCGCGCACCAGTGCCCGCAGTCCGATCGCGAGTCCCCACAACACGCAGACGCCGGCGGCGGCTCCGATGTGGCCGATGGTCAGCAGGACGGCGACGGTCGCGGCCGCGTGGGCGGCCGCCTCCAGGGCACGTGCCTCGATGACGCGCGTGGGCGCGGCCGGTTGCCGCCACGCCTCCAGCGCCGCGGCGATCGCGAGCGCCGACGCCGCGGCGAGCAGCACCCGGTAGGCGATCAGGTGGGTCGCGAGGTCGACGGCCGCGCCCGAGGCGTAGGCCAGCGCCGTTCCGCTCGCCGCGGCGGTCAACCACCCGGCGACGCGTGCCGCGCGCGTCCGGCCGGCTCCACCGCAGACGGCGGCGACCACGACCACCGCGCCCAACGCGGCGAGGGTCATCGCCCGGGTGGCCAGCGAGCCGGCCAGGCCGGCGCCGACGCCGCAGACGGCCAGCACCCCGGCAACCGGCGGCCACGGCCGGCGGGCCGGCGGCATCAGCGCGAGCAGCAGCAGCGAAGCGAGACCGCCGGCGAGGCTGATGATCGGCACGGTCGGCCAGGGGGCGTCGAGCGCGGTGGCGGCGGCCAGCGCGGTGAGAGTCGCGGGCGGCAGGGCCACCCGGGTCACCGTCCACAGTGGACCCGCGGCGGGGCCGGATCCGTACGCCCATCCGAGCAGGGCGGCCGCCACGGTCAGGATCCCGAGGGCGACGGCCGCCGGTCCCGGTTCGAAGGCGGCGCCGGCGTCGAACCACGGGGTGGACCGGCCGGGTGCCAGCCCGGTGCCGGTGACGGTGCCCGTCCACACCTCGGCGAGCCAGCGGTACGGACCCGCCAGCACGGTCAGCACGGTGGGCGTCACCGCAACGACCGCGACCGCCGCGACGGGCACCGCGGCGGTGAGCAGCCGCCGCGCCGCCGCCCGTCCGGGCGCCCGTGCCACCACGACGGCGCACAGCACGGCCAGCGCCGCGACCACACCGAACGGGGCGTCCGGAACGGCGATCGCGGCCGCCGTCACGCCGAACCCGGCCGCCACCGACGCGTGGGCGGCCGCGCCGGCGAATGACGACGCCGCGACCCGCGGCACCAAAGCAGCTGGTTTGTCGCCGAGTGAGGCGACGACCAGCCAGCCCACGGTCGCGACCAGCCCGGCGACGGCGCACGCGAGCGCGACCGGGGTGTCGAGGATCCGGACCGGTCCGGCGACCACCTCCCCGAGCGCCGCCGCCAGCCCCGGCACCGCCAGGACGGCGACCGTCACCGGGACGGTGCGGACCACCGGCACCCGCGCCAGCGCCGCGGCGACCCCGCAGACCACGACGACGAACCCGAGCACGGCGGCGGTGCTGCCGGCGCGTCCCAGGCCCGCCGGGACCGCGTGCGCCACCAGGACCGCCGCACCGGTGCCGAACACCGCCGCCGACCGCGGCCGCGACACGCGGGCGGCGATCACGAGGACCGCGGCCAGGACGCAGTCGACGAGCGCGGGGGTCCACCACGGCAGGGCGAACACGGCCGGTCCGGCCAACCCGACGAGGACGCCGGTTCCGACGCCTAGGGTCACGAAGTGACCGGGTGCGGTGTACCGACGGACCAGAATCGCGACCGCGGCGGCGACCACGACGATCGTGGTGGGGAGTTGCCAGTCGGAGACGGTGGGGGTCCGGAGCGCGGCGTGCCAGGCCGGGAAGCCCCGGACGGCCGTCGACGCCGCGGCGTGGACGACCAGGCCGGCGATGACGAGGCCGACCCAGCCGGCGACGACGAGCGCTCCCACGGAGGGCCCGGTCACCAACCAGCCCGACCGGGTGGCGTCCGGGCCGGCGGTCGCGTCCGTCCGGCGGGCGATGACCGGGCCGGCGGTGGTCAGGGCGACGGCGAGCGTCACCAGTGCCGTTGCGGTCAGGCCGTGGTCGGGCCAGGCGAGCGCGGCCGCCCACACCGTGGCGCCGGCCCAGCCGACCACGGCGAGCGACGCCAGCAGGGCGGGCACCGTGCGGCCCGGGGTCCGGGCGGCCGCGAGCATGACGACGGCGGCGACGACGGTCGCGGCGCCGGCGGCCCGGAGCGCGTCCGGCGGCGATTGGGCGAACGAGAGGGCCAGCAGGGTGAACAGCGCGGCCACGCCGCCCGCGACCGCGGCGAGGACCCAGCCGAGGACCCGCCGGGCCACCGTCACGCCGTCGTCGCCCACCGGCGGTGCCTCAGCCGGTGCCACCACGCCGCGCGCGCCGATGCTCGCGGCCATGATGTCGAGCGCCGCGAGCACCGCGAACACCACCGCCCACGCCGCGAGGCCGGGTCGGTGCGTGGCCACCAGCAACGGGACGACCGGCTGGGCGACGAGGAGGGCCGCGAACCTGGGGCCGGCCAGGCCGGTCACCGCGGCGTATCCGGCCGCGACGACCACCGTGCCGGCGGCGACGAGGCCGGCGTACGTCGTGGGGTCCACCGCGTCCGCCAGGCCCGCCAGGTTGACGCGATGGGCGGCGTAGCCGTCCAGGACCACGAGGAGGAGTCCCAGCGCGGCGAAGGTCTCGGCCGTCGCGGTCAGGCGCCGGCGCAGGACCAGCGGGGGCACGAGCATCGTCAGCACGGTGACGGTCGCCAGGATCGCGGCCCTCCCGCCGACCCCGAAACTGGCCCAGGCCACCGCCGTGAAGACGATCGCCGCGCTGCCCAGGAGCAGGCCGCCGAGGATGAAGAGCAGGTTCTGGACGGTCCGCGGCGATACCTCGGGCGTCGGCCCGACCTCGTGCCGGCCCGGCCACGCCTCCGTGCCGACCGGTACCGTGCCGGCCGGTGCCGTGCCGGCCGGCGCCTGAGCACGTCGGGACCGGGCCGCGCCCAGCAGCACCTGGTACCGGCCCTGCGCCGCCCGAACCTCGCCCACCAACTGGACGTGGTGACGGTAGGCCGCATCGGCCGAAGCGGTCAGGGTCCGGATCCGGGCCGACAGGTCGGCCAGTTCCCGCCCCTCCGGCTCGGGCGGACCGCCACAGTTGCCGCACCCGAGCACGACGTCGGCGACGGCACCGCATCGCGGACACGCGTACGCCGTCGAGAAGTCACCAGCAAACCCCACCATGGCGACCAGCTTCGACGGTTCGGGCTCGGCGGGCATCGGTACGGATACTCAGATCCGCCGGCCTTGTACCTGACGAAGGTCTTGAATGTCTGCTCGGCCGAGGGGCACAATGCGCGCGACACGACGCAGGGAGGTCGCCAACATCATGTCCGCGAACGGCACCAGCGCCCTGAAACTCGAAGTGGTCACCATCCCCGTCGCCGATCTCGACCGCGCGAAGGCGTTCTACGAAGGCCTCGGGTGGCGGCTCGACGCCGACTTCCCGCTCGGCGGCGGGCGGGCGATCCAGTTCACGCCGCCCGGATCCGGTTGCTCGATCCATTTCAGTCCCGCGTCGGCGGCGAACCCGGCCGGTTCGGCCCAGGGTCTGTTCCTGATCGTCACCGATCTCGACGCCGCCCGCGCCGACCTGGTCAAGCGCGGGGTCGAGGTCAGTGACGTCTTCCACTTCACGCCCGACGGGCGCGAACCGGGACCGGCACCCGAGCGGGCCACCTACAACTCCTACGCCGGGTTCACCGATCCCGACGGCAACGGATGGCTGCTCCAGGAGATCTCCACGCGGCTGCCCGGCCGCATCGATCCGGGGACGACGTCGTACGCGTCGGTGAGCGAGCTGGCCGCCGCGCTGCGCAGGGCGGCGGAGGCGCACGGGGAGCATGAGAAGCGCCACGGCGGCGAACGTGACGAGAACTGGCCGGACTGGTACGCCGAATATCTGGCCAGCGAGCAGGCCGGCACCGAACCACCCGAGTAGGGATTCCGCGAATGAGCGCGTCGGTCGACCCGGACCGCACCGAGTGGGACGTGATCGTCGTCGGCGGCGCGGCGGCCGGCGAGGTCGCCGCGCAGTACGCGACGCAGTTCTCCGGCCTGTCGGCGGTCATCGTCGAGAAGGAACTCGTCGGCGGGGAGTGCTCGTACTGGGCGTGCATGCCGAGCAAGGCGCTCCTGCGTCCGGTCGAGGTCCGAGCCAACGCGGGTGACCTCTCCGGGTTGGGCGTCGGAGCGGTCGACGCCGCGGCGGTCCTCGGCCGCCGCGACGTCGTGGTGAACCACCTCGACGACGCCTCGCAGGTCCGGTGGGCGCTCGGCGCCGGCATCGACGTCGTCCGTGGCCGGGGACGCCTCGACGGTGCCCGCGCCGTGGTGGTCACCGGGCCCGGCGGCGGCGAACGCCGGCTGACCGCGCGGCACGCCGTCGTGCTCGACACCGGCAGCACGCCGCTCGTGCCACCCGTACCCGGGCTGGCCGAGGCGCGGCCGTGGACCTCCCGCGACGTCACCAACCTGCACGAGATCCCCGCCCGCGTGGTGCTGATCGGCGGGGGTGTCGTCGCCTGCGAGGCGGCGACCTGGCTGCGCGGGCTGGGCGCCGGGGAGGTCACGATCGTCCATCGCGGTTCGCGGCTGCTGGCCAGGAACGAGCCGTTCGCGGGTGACCTCGTCGCCGACGCGCTCCGCGCGTCCGGGGTCGACGTCCGGCTCGGGGTCTCGGCGGTGAAGGTACGCCGCGACCGGGTCGACGACCCGGGAATCGGGCACGTGCGGGGGAGCGAGGTGACGGTGCACCTGAGCGACGGCGGAACGGTGGTCGCCGACGAGGTCGTGGTGGCGACGGGTCGCACCCCGAACTCGGCCGGTCTCGGCCTGGAATCCGTCGGCCTGACGCTCGGCCCGGGCGAACCGGTTCCGGTCGACGACCACCTGACCGTGCCCGGCGTCGACGGCGACTGGCTCTACGCGATCGGTGACGTGACCGGACGCGCGCTGCTGACGCACATGGGCAAGTACCAGGCGCGCATCGCCGGCACCGTGATCGCCGACCGGGCGGCCGGACGACCCCTCGACGACGGGCCGTACAGCGTCCACACCGACGTCGTCGACGACGGCCGGGTTCCGCAGGTCGTCTTCACCGATCCCGAGGTCGGTGCCGTCGGCCTGACCGAGGCCGAGGCGCGCGACCGGGGTCTCGACGTCGAGGTGGTCGAGTACGACCTGGCCCAACTGGCCGGCACGTACGTGCTGCGCGAGAACTACGTCGGCCGCGCGAAACTGCTCGTCGACCGGTCGGCCGACGTCGTCGTGGGGGCGACCTTCGCCGGAACGGGCGTCGCCGAACTGACCCACTCCGCGACGACGGCCGTCGTCGGCAGGATCCCGGTTCCGGTGCTGTGGCACGTCGTGCCGAGCTATCCGACCGTCAGCGAGGCGTGGCTCCGGCTGCTGGAGACCCTCAACGCCCAGCGGAACGCGGCGACGGTCCGACCACGGCGCGGGTGAGGGCGATCGCGATCGGGGAGCGGTCGGTTCGCCAGACGTGGCGCTCCTCGTACGGCCAGGCGTAGACCGGAAAGTTGTCGCTGCAGAGGTCGACGATCCGCGGCTCGTCCAGGTCGTCGGCGGCGGCCCGGTACAACTGGTCGATCCGCGGCGCGATGACGCCGTAGTCCATGATCCGGGCCAGGTAGTTCTCGTCGGCGAGGACCGTCTCGATGCCGGCCCGCATCAGGGGGTACGTGTTGGGCAGCACGTTCTGGAGGGAGAGGAACAGGTCGGCGGCGCGGCGGCGGGGGTCGCCGAGGAACCTGCCGAACGCCGCGAGCCGGCCGAGCGCGAGTCGGGGGCGGATCAGCAGGCAGTGCGCGTATATGACGCGGAGCAGTGCCACGTCCATGAAGAATCTTTCCAGCGGACCCTCGTCGCAGACGAGGCCGCGGTGCCGGAGGTAGCCGGCGACGATGCTGGCGTTGTGGGCTCGGTACCACGCCTGCGGGGTGGGGCGGCGCAGGAAGGCGAGCCAGAGTTCGACACCTTTCGTCGTGGCCGGGCCGGCGGCGCCGTTGCACAACAGGTCCGCTTCGGCGGCGTCACGCAACAGCGACTCGTTCACCGCCCGCCACCACGGACTGCCCGGCTGAGCCGCGTCGACCGGCGCGAGCACGCCGCACCGGATCTGCCATCGCATGAAGGCGACCTCCGCCCGCCGGTACGCGCGGATACTGCGCCCGTCGGCGCGCTGGTCGTAGAAGCCGGCCGCCAGTCGTAGCCGTCGAGCCGGATCGTCCCGGACGGCCGCCACCAACCGGTCGGCCTGCAGGGCGGCAGGCGTCGACCCAGCGGGGTCGGGACGGCGGCCACTCTCCGGTTCTGTCATGGCCTGCATTCTGACAGCGCCTGCCTGGGTGAACCCCGCCATCGGCAGCTACGGGGTGCGTAGCGCGTCAGCGCCGGTGTACGCACCGGGACGCAGTGGGGGTGTCGTCGGTCGACCGATTCCCGTCGACGGCCGGGCCGGCAGGGTTACAGCCATGCCGGGCTCCGCCCGGAGCCGTTGCAAACAAGGGGGAATCGTCGTGACCGTCACCACCGTCCGTTCATCGCAGACCACGAGCGCTGCCGTCACCGAGCGGCTCACCGGCTGGCTGGCCGCGCACAGCGTCACCCTGCTGCGGGTCAGCCTGGGGCTGGTGTTCCTGGGCTTCGGTGCGCTGAAGTTCGTCCCCGGTGCCTCGCCCGCCGAGGCGCTGGTGACGCGCACCGTCGACACGCTGACCCTCGGCGTCGTCTCCGGCACCACCGCGATGGTCATCACCGCCGTCCTGGAGACGTTCATCGGGTTGACCCTCGTCACCGGCATCGGCCTGCGGGCCGGGCTGGTGGTGCTGGCGGGCTCGCTGATCGGCATCATGTCGCCGGTCGTGCTGTTCTTCGCGGACATGTTCCCCGGCGGCACGCCGACGCTGGAGGCGCAGTACGTGCTCAAGGACATCGTGCTGGCCGCGGCCGCCGCCGTGGTCGCGGCCAAGGCACTCGGGGCCCGCTACGTCGCGCCACACCGGTGACCGATCCGATCCGGCACGGCCGGACGCCCGCCCACACCGGCGCGCGTCCGGCCGTCGTCAATGCGGGTGGCGACAGATTT
>NZ_BOPG01000030.1 GCF_016863635.1 Virgisporangium aurantiacum
CCTCGCCGGCAAGACACCGGCCGACGCGACGCAGGCGCTGAGCGCGGAGGGTCTCACCGGGACGCAGGAGTCCGCCGGCGGGTGCCCACAGGCGAACCTGAACAAGATCATCAGTCAGGACCCGGCGGCGAACGCCAAGGTCGCCGAGGGCTCGATGGTCACGTTCCGGGTGTGTTCGGCTCCCGACAAGGTCCCGGTGCCCGATCTCCTCGGCAAGTCCAGGGCCGACGCCGAGAAGCTGGTGACCGGAGCGGGCCTGAAGCCAAGCTTCAACCCCGTCGATAGTGCGGAGGCGAAAGATACGGTCGTCGGTACCTCGCCCGGTGCCGGGGCGGCGGTCGCCCCCAATTCAACGGTCACCGTCAACATCTCGAAGAACAACCAGCACACGGTGCCCGATCTCAGCGGCAAGACCGAGAGTGAGGCGAAGGACGCGCTCAAGAGCGACGGGTTCGATCCGGCCAAGTTGCGGATCGTCCCGCAGGCCGCCGACGACGATGACATCGGCAGGGTCATCAGCCAGAATCCGAGACCCGACTCCGTCGCCTTCAAGAACGCGACGATCACGATCGTCATCGGCCAGAAGAAGCCGAACAGTCCGACGAACCCGCAGCCGAGCATCCCGTCCCCATCGGGTAGCTGAAGCTCAGTGGGATGACGACCCTGGCGACGGCGGCAACCAGACCATGGGATTGGCGGTACTCAACAACGCCACCCGAGATGTGGTCTTTGGTCAGTCGGCCTCGAACCCGACCGACCCCTGGTCGGACGGGACGATGTTCAGCCGGTCGCAGCGCAGTTCGTAGGATTGCCGGAACTGTTCGGCGAACGCCGCCTGGATGCCGTCACGGGTGACCACGATCGAGCCGGTGTGCGCCTCGTACAAGCGGTCCCGGAACAGCGTTCGCCGGTCGTCGTCGGAACCGCGTTGACCCTGTTGCGAGCCGGGATCTGATGGCTGCCAAGCACGCGAATCGGGCTGACCGTTCATTGCTCCCCGCCGCAGTCGCCATCGATGACGCCCGACAGAGTCGCACGGTGGCATTCCGATTTCAACGCTGATGGGGGCGGTCGCGCGGGTGGCGCCCGCATCGGCGTGGCTCGCGATGCCAGGATGATGCTTGCGATGAAGATGGATGATTATGTGGAGCGTGATCGGGCCAACCTCCTGCGGCGATTGGAGGTTCTGAAGCTGCCGGTCGCGCCGCTGCAACGCCACGGTTTTGTGAGCTCGGCGAGTCCAGGGAAGACGATGCCGGGGCCTGAAGCGGTTGGCGTAGGTCCGGAGGGCACCGCCGTGGCCGTGTGGCTGCTCCGTGATGGCGTCAATCGCAAACAGGTGACCTGGCACGTTCCGGGCAGGCGCCGTGTCGTCGGTGCCGTCGATGTCGAAACCGACCTGCGGGTGACCTTCGTGCAGCCGCTGCCGGAGGGGCGCGTGCTCCTGGCAGGTGCCCGGGCCCGGCCTGGGGAAGCCAACGGCGAGGTGTGGACGGGCGGTGGCGATCTACAGCACCGGGGCCACCTCGGTGACGCCATCGAGGATCTGTTGACCACCCCGTCCGGCAAGGTGTGGGCCAGTTACTTCGACGAGGCGATGGGCGGAAGCGGCCCGGAAGGCCACGGCCTCGCCCGCTTCAACAGCGACCTGACCGTCGATTGGCTCTACCCGTGGAACGCCGGGCTGCCCTACATCTCGGACTGCTACGCGCTCAACGTCGCCGGAGAAACCGCATACTTCTGTCCCTACACCGATTTTCATATCCTCTCCGCTACCCGTAGCCAGGTGACCGACTGGGGGCCGTCCCCATACAGGTCCGCCCACCATCTTCTGCGACGCGGCCCGGATCTCGCCCTGATGGGGCGCTCGGGCGCGGAGTACGACGTGGCGACCATGCTGCGGATCAGCCGAGACGACCAACCTCAGCTGAGTGCGCAATGCCGAGTTGTGCTTCCCGACGGCATGGAGACCCGCGGACTGCGGTACACCGCCCGAGGCGAGGGCTGCACGCCTTCATCCGATCCACCTGGTACCGGATCGATCTCACGGATCTGAGCACCGCCGCGGTCGGCGTCCGTATGTAACAGCGAAGCCCGCCCGATCCAACGCCCGCCACGCCGCCAGTCGTGCGCGGTCGGCGGTACGACCGTCACACTCCGTGCGACCCACCCGAGGGGGCGGGGACACCGGACAGGAAGGCCAGCCGCAGTTTGGTCTCGTCTTCGGTATCGGGGGCCGCGGTGAGGATCACGATCTTGAGTTCGGCGTCGCCGTCGGTCAAGACGTCACAGTCCACCTCGATCGGCCCGACCGTCGGGTGCTCGACGATCTTGTGGTCTTCGCGGTGTGTGCCGACCGCACCGCCGGCCCACAACTCGGCGAAGCGCTGGTTGCCCGCGGTGAGTACCCGGATCAGGGTGGTCAACCGGCCGTTGTTCGGGAAGCGTCCGGTCGCGCGGCGCAGGTCGGACACGATGGCGGCGTCAACCGTGTCGCGAGCGGACGAGGTCACGGGCCAGTGCGACAAGCGCGGCCCGTCGCCATCGATCGGGAAGCTGTCGCGAGCGAAGTTGCGATGCTCCCGCGGCGTTGACGACGGATCGCCGAGCAGCGCCGACCAGCCGCGGTTCCACCAGATCAGCTGCCAATCGGCGGCGAAGACCGCGACAGCCGCGTCGCCAAGGCGGTTCAGTACGCGATGGATGCCCGGCGGGATGTGGTCGGAGATCTCCCCGTCGGCGGGAGGGACAAGCCCTGCCAGCCGGTACATATGATCCCGTTCGGTGTTGCCGAGTTGCAGCGCCCGGGCGAGCGCGGCGACCACCTGCGCCGAGGGTGTGGTGAACCGTCCCTGCTCCAGACGGACGATGTAGTCGACCGAGATCCCGGCGAGTTCGGCGAGTTCCTCCCGGCGCAGCCCTTTGGCGCGGCGCGAGTGGCCACTCGGCAGTCCTACTGCTGTCGGCGTAAGCCGGTCGCGCCAGGCGCGCATCGTGGCCCCGAACTCCGTCCGGTGAGTGGTCATGAGACCGATTGTCGCTCGCTGCCCGGCGCCCGGGGTGGTAGCCGTTTTCCTACGGTCGTGCCTTCCCTGGCGCACGTCGCGGCGCGGGCAAACGATGGACGCATGACGATCACCTTCATTACCGGGGCCAACAAGGGCCTTGGCTACGAGACCGCCCGTCGCCTCGTTGAGCACGGCCACACCGTGCTGCTCGGCGCTCGCGATGCGAAGGCCGGCACCGCGGCGGCCGCCGAGCTTGGTGCCCGCTTCGTCCGGATCGACGTCACCGACGACGAGTCGGTCGCGGCGGCGGCCGCCGACGTCGAGCAGCACGAGAGTGCCATCGACGTGTTGATCAACAATGCCGGTGTTCACGGCCCGCACGGTGACCCGAGCGGCTTGACGGGTGCCGACATCCTGAACGTTCTGGACGTCAATCTCGTCGGCGTGGTGCGAACCACCACGGCGTTCCTCCCGCTTCTGCGACGCTCGGCCGACCCGGTCATCATCAACGTCAGCAGCTCGATGGGATCTCTCGCCGCCACGCACGATCTGTCGCGAGCCGAGTCCACGGTGATCGCCCCCGCCTACACGTCCTCCAAAGCGGCGCTGACCATGCTGACGACCCAGTACGCCAAGGCGCTGACCGGCATCCGCATCAACGCGGCCGACCCGGGTTACACAGCGACCGATCTCAACGGCAATACCGGCCCGCAAACCGTCACCGAAGGCACCGACGCCATCGTCGGCCTTGCCACCGAAGGACCAGGACACTCCTCCGGGCGTTTCGTCGACCGTGCCGGTGAGATCAAATGGTCTTGAACCGCTGACCGCCGGTGGCGCGTCTGCGGGCAGCGCCACCTGCCGACCGGCGTCACCGTGAACGTTTGTGGTCAGGGTGCTAGATCATGCGGCGCCGTACCCGCCACACCACCACACCGATCAGGACCGCCGCGGCGGCGATGAACAGGGCCGCCTCGATGAGCTGGAACGTCCAGAACCGGTCGGCCGGGTGGTAGACCCTGAACTCCTGGATGCCCCGCGCGTGCAGGAACTGGTTGAGGTTGGTGCCGGCCCGGTTGGCGGCGTCCTCCAGCTCGTAGTACTCGGTCGAGCTCAGCCTGCGCCCGGTGGCGTCTGCGTAGCCGTGTTCGATGATCCAGTCAGCGAAGCTGTGCACGGGCCGGTGCCCCGCCTGGCCGTTCGAGCCGCCGACAGGGACCGGCTCCATGGTGGTGAGCGGGGTGGCGTACGCGGGACGGGCCAACAGCGCCACCGGCATCCGGGCGGCGAGGAACGCCCCCAACGCGACGCCGAACGCGGGCAGGCTGCGCCGCAGGATCGCCCCGGCGGCCGTAGCGACGCCGAACGCGAACAGCGCGTACGCCACCGGAACAAATCCCTCCAGGTCGAAGGCGTCGTACTGGAACCGCCCTTCCCACGCGTCGAATGGCTGACGGAACCAGGTGAGCACCGCGGTGAACATCCCGGTGAGCGCGACGGTGACGCCGGCCAGTGCCGCGAGCTTGGCCGCCAGCCAGCGCATCCGCGGCACGGCCTGCGTCCAGGCGAGCTGCCAGGTGCCGTCCTCCAGTTCGCGCGCGAGCAGCGGCGCACCGAGGAACGCACCGATGACGACGGGGACCAGATAGAAGCCCGCCAGGAGGTTCTCGACGTACCCGTACTCCTCGTCGAGCCGGCGGAAGGAGGCCGCGCAGGCCTCGTTGATACCCGCCTCTCCCGCACACCGGGCGGGACCGCCGGGGAACAGGTCGTGGGCCTGCGTCCCGAGCACGAGCAGGGCAATGCCGAACATGCCGACAAGCAGACCCAGGACGCAGACCTCGGTCCGGTGCTGGCGCCAGATCAACCACGTCATGCCGCCACCCCCGACGTCACCGCGGCGCTCGGCTCGGACGACCGGCGCAGATACGCCAGCACCAGGTCCTCCAGCGCGACCGGCTGGGCCTGCCACCCAGGTGCGGCCGGGATCGCCCCGTCGCGTACCAGCAGGGTCGTGTGCCGATCGCTGTGGACGGCCTCCACGACAGTGCCGGCCCGGTCGAGGTCGGTGGCCGTGCGCGGGCCGACGAGCAGCCGGTGCTCGGCGAGGAGGGTGTCGATGTCACCGGTGAGCGTGACCCGGCCGTGGTTGAGCACGACCAGGTGGTCGCAGACGCGCTCCAGCTCGTGCACGACGTGGGAGGAGAACAGGACGGTCACCCCGCCCTCGGCCACCGCGCCCATGAGGACCTGCAGGAACTCGTGCCGGGCCAACGGGTCGAGGCTGGCCACCGGCTCGTCGAGGACGAGCAGGTCCGGCCGCTTCGCCAGGGCCAGAGCCAACGCGACCTGGGCCTGCTGCCCGCCGGAGAGCGTACCGGCCCTGCGGTCGAGCGGGATGCCCAGCTTCGCCAGCCGGCGCTCGGCCAGCCCCTGGTCGAACCGCAGGTTGCAGGCCCGGCCGAAGCGGAGCATCTCGGCGACGGTGAAGCGCTTATACAGCGGGTGGTCCTGGGCCAGGAACCCGACCCGGGACAGCGTTTGCGGGGTGCTGGCGGTGACGTCGTGGCCGAGGACCTCCACCGTGCCGGTGCTCGGTGCCAGCAACCCGACGACCAGGCGCAGCAGCGTGGTCTTGCCCGCGCCGTTCGGCCCGACCAGGGCGATCACGCCGCCCGCCGGCAGGGCCAGGGTGCAGTCGCGCAGCGCCCAGCCCTTCCGGTACCGCTTGCCCACACCGTCGGTGCGCAGCGCGAACTCGGTCGCTGTCACGCCACGTCCTCATTCCTGGTCTGCTGGTGGACGGAAGTAAACAGCGCGTTGACGGCCTGCTCGTCGAGGCCGGCCGCGTAGGCGCGGCGCAGCCAGGTCGTCAGGCCGCGGCGCAGCGACGTGTACGTCGATGCCGACATCGATGCCGACAGCTGTTCATTGACGAACGTGCCCTGGCCGGGCCGGCCGGTGACCAGGTTCTCCTGCTCCATCTGCCGGTACGCCTTGGCGACGGTGTTCGGATTGATCGCCAGGTTCTCGACGACCTCGCGGATGAGCGGGAGGCGGTCACCGGGTTGGAGAAAGCCCAGCAGCACCGCCTGGCGGACCTGCTGGACGAGTTGCAGGTACGGCGGCACGCCGGAGTGGGTGTCGAGCCGGAAGACGAACACGGTAGCCCCTTGCTGCTTTACTAGTAACATAGTAAAGCAGCAGGTTGGCGGTCAAGAGAGCCGAAATTGCCGATGCCGCGGTGTCGGAATCGGCCGGCCTCGTTCGTAGCAGACGTAGAGGCCCGGACAAGACCGGGCCGCACGCAGGGAGAAGCACGTGACCGACACGACTTCCGGGCCGACCCGACCATTTCGCTTCGGCATCGTAGCCCCGTTCCTGTCCGACCTGGCGACCTGGCGCGGGCAGGTGCGCCGCATCGCCGATCATGGCTACTCGACGGTCCTCATGCCCGACTTCCCGCAGCTGCAGCCGTCCCCTGCCGTCGCGCTCGCTGTCGCGGCGACGGTCGCCGACGTGCGAGTCGGCACCTGGGTCTACGCCGCCCCGTTGCGCGCGCCGTGGCTGACCGCCTGGGAAGCGCACTCGCTGACGGTGCTTACGCAGGGTCGCTTCGAGATGGGGATCGGGGCCGGCCGACCCGGAATCGAGGACGAGCCGCGAGCCGCCGTGGAGCAGCGGATACACGAGTTCCACACCAGCCGCGACGTCGAGCTCTCGATGCACATCCCGGTGGTCGGCAACACCGTCTCCCCGTTCATGGCGCCCCCGCAGACCGACACCGCTGCGCTGCGCGCAGCCGATTCCCTCGCCTACCTCCCGGCCGACCCTTCCGCGGCCGCCGACGAGCGCGCCGCCGACGCGACGAGACCGGCGTGTCCTACTTCGCCTTCGGCGCCAACGCCGCCGACGCGTTCGCCCCGCTCGTCGCCGAACTGTCCGGCCGGTAGGACGCTGTTCTGGCACACCGTGCGGATCTTGATCCGCGGGTAGTGCGTCTGACCTTGCGCCTACCTGAACCGCCGTGCGAGATCGCAGCCGGGTCGGTACGTAGAACTCCGTATGGAGCACGGTGTGCAGGTTCTGCTCTCCTGGCTCGTGTTGTCAGCACCTCACCACGAGGAGAGCGAATGAAGCTTCTGACCCGGCTCGCGGTGCTCGTCGCCATGGCCGCGGCGATCGTCGTCCCGATCTCCGGCCCGGCGGCTGCCGGGCCGACCTGTTGGATCGAGGCCAGCCTCGACAAGTACGGGCAGACCGCCATCGGCGGCTACTTCAGATCCTGCACGCACACCGACGAGTTGCAGCCATTGGCAATGGCTCTGGAGATCAAGTCCTGTAACGCCTTGGGCTGTTGGTGGTCTCCCCTCAAGTCCGGCGTCGGCACCGTCAGCGTCGTCTGCGAGTGGTGGATGGGGACGCTCCGCCACTCCCGGATGCCGGACATGAAGGTTTCCTGTAGCAGCTAAATCTTCGACGGGACGTATGCCGACCTCACGGCCCGGCGTGCGACCTCGTCAGCGGTGCTCGTGGCATCGTGGGTCCCTCGGCATCCAGGCGCGGAGGTGTTACTACGGTGCAAGGGCTGTCCGAACAGGTTCTCCGCTGGGTGACCGACGCGGTGGGCGGCGGCGCTCGAGTGGCCGCCGTCACTGGCTTGCGAGAGGGAGCCAATCCGTGGTCGTTGAGGTTCGAACCGGCCGGTCGGGTCGAGGCAGCCGTGCTGCGACTCGGGGACCCCGCTGATCCCGACCATTGCCATCGGTTCGCCACCGAGGTCGCGGCACTGCGAGTTGCCGGCGACCACCACCTGCCCGTGGCCAGGCTGATCGCCACCGATCTCGACGGTGCCGCAGCGGGCGTCCTGGCTGTGCTGAGTACCGTCCTGCCCGGGCACAGCCGGATCCCATCGGTCGCCTCCGCCGAGCGGCTGCAGGGCCTGGGGGCCACCGCCGCCGCGCTGCAGGCGATCCCGTTGACGCCTCGGGCCGCGCTGCCGCTGCGGACCCGCTCGATCGCAAACGTGGACTTCGCCGCCCAACGCCGGGAAAAGGGCACCACCGCCCTGCTGACGGCTGCGGAACAACGCCTGCAGCAGCTTCCCATGCCCGCCGGCCCGACGGTCTTCGTGCATGGTGACCTGTGGTTCGGGAACACCCTGTGGTCCGGTGACCGCTGCACCGGTGTGGTCGATTGGGACTGCGCCGGGGCCGGATCGCCGGGGATCGACCTGAGCGGGGCACGCTTCGACGCGGCCCTGATGTTCGGGCTACCGGCCGCCGAGCAGGTGCTGGAGGGCTGGCAGCGCGCTGCCGGCCGACGGGCGGAACAGGTCGCCTACTGGGACGTCGTTGCGGCGTTAGGCACCCTGGCCGACATGGCGTTCTGCGTTCCCGCGCTCCACGACCAGGGCAGACCAGACCTGGACGCCGGCCTTCTCGGGCAACGGCGGGACGCGTTCCTCCGCACGGCACTGGGCCGGCTCGACGTTGACGGTCAGTAGCCGGCGTTCGGGGATCCAACCGCGACCCGTCCCGGCCTTCGCGGCGCGCCGATCTCGTGAATGATGACGTGTTCACGCGTACCTGGAGGGAGATCGCACCGATGGCTCTGGAGATCGTCCAGCCCGAAGACCTGGATGTTCCGCGGACGTACAGCCACGTGGTCGTGGCGACCGCCGGCCGGTTGGTCTTCATCGCGGGGCAGATGTCCGACGACGCGGACGGCAACCTCGTCCATTCCGGCGACCTGGCGGCACAGGCCCGGCGGGTGTTCGCCAATCTGGGCCGGGCGCTGGCGGCCGCAGGTGCCCGCCCGGACCAGGTCACCAGGATCGGTATCTACGTCGTCGATCACCGCCCGGAGTACCTGCCGGTCATCGAAGCCGCCCGGATGACCCTGTTCGGCGACCACAAGCCGACCGACACCCTTCTCGGCGTACAGACCCTGGCCGCACCCGGCTACCTGATCGAGGTCGACGCGATCGCCGTCATCGACTGACGGACGTCCGCGCCCCACCCATAGCCGGGCCTTACTTCTCGATGTCGATTCGGATGAACGGCGCGGGGAACGGGAAGTTCGCGGCACCGTCGACGAGCGTGTTGCCGTCGAAGACGATCGTCGCGGTTGCGGTCGCCGAGCGTTCCTTGCGCTTCGACCCAGGCCCATTGACGGTGGTCACCACTGGTCCGGTCCCGGTCCAGCAGGCGTCGACCGAAACCGTGTGCAACCCGCCACGGTTGTCTCGCACGTTTGCGAACGTGCCGCTGACCCTCACCCTCGTGAGGTTCCGCTTGAACTGCGTCGGCGCCGGCTGTACGAGGCCCCAACTGAAGGTTCCGTCCGGGCACTGCCCGACGAACCCGACCCTGAGGGGCGGATTGGGCGCGGGTGTCGTGCCCGCCTCGATGAAGTTGTCCGTCTCCACGATCAGGCGGCCGTCGGCGGCCGTGGTGCCATCCGGGCACTGGAATGATGTCGACCAGCGGGCGGAGGCGACCTGCTCGGTGAAGCCACTCGCGGCCCATGCGACAGCCGGTACGGCAAGCACCGCCAGAGCGGCAAGCAAGGCAACGAGATACCTGAATGGCCGCGAAGGTCGGTGGAAGGATCGGCTTCGGGGCAACTGTTGACCGCCCATCGGCGACTTCCTTTCCTGCGTTGAACACATCCAGCATTGTGGATTATTGTCACACAACAAATCAGCGTCTGGTCGTAGCGCTTTCTTGCGGTGATGGGTCGCCGCCGGGTACGAAGCAATCATGCGGTATGTACGCCTGGCGGGCACCGATCTGGACGTCTCGACGGTGGCGCTGGGGTGCGGCAACTTCGGCGGCATCGGTTCGGTGCCCGAACTGTTCGGCCGGGGCGAGGACGAGGCGGCAGCGTTCGCACTGATGGACGCCGCCCGCGAGCATGGCATCACGCTGTTCGACACGGCCAACACGTACGGCGGCGGCCGATCTGAGGAGTGGATCGGCCGCTGGCTGGCCAGCCGCGGCACACGCGACAGCGTGGTGCTCAGCACGAAGGTACGCAACCGGGTGGGGCCGGGCCCCGAGGGCGAAGGGCTTTCAGCGCACCACATCCGTACCCAGGTCGAGGCCAGCCTGCGGCGGCTCGGCACCGACCGGATCGACCTGTACCTGGCGCACGCGCCCGATCCGCAGGTGCCGATCGAGGAGACCCTCGGCGCGTTCGACGAACTCGCTTCGGCAGGCAAGATCCGGTACAGCGGGCTGAGCAACTACACCGGCGCGCAGGTGGCCGATGCGGTCGCGGCGGCGGACCGGACCGGGGTGGCCCGCCCGGTCAACCTCCAGTCCGGATACAGCCTGCTGGAGCCTGCGGCCGAGGCGCTCGCTGCGGCTACCCGGGAAGGGCTGTCCTTCACGGCGTACAGCCCACTCGCCGGCGGCTGGCTCGCTGGGCGCTACCGCGCCTCCGGCGAGCCGTACCCCAGGGACTCGCGGATGGCGCTGCGCCCGGACCCGTACGAGCACCTGGTCAACGACGCCACCTTCGCGGCCCTCGACGCGCTGCGGCAGCAGGCGACCGACCGCGGGGTGGCGCTGCCCACGCTCGCGCTCGCCTGGGTGCTCAGCGACCCGGCGGTCAGCGTGGTCGTGGTCGGCCCCCGCCGGCCGGGCCAGTTGGCGCCGGCGCTCGCGGCCCTCGACCTCCCGCTCTCCCCGGCCGAGCGCACGGACCTGACCCGGATCATGCCGCCCGGCCCGCCCGAGCCGGCCCAGCCAGCCTGATCTCGCGGCCGCACCAGCGGTCGGGTGCGCCAACGTATCCGGGCCGGTGTCCTGTTCTCGCCACAAGGTCTTGGGGGACCGCGTGCGCGCTGCCCGCGGGAGGAATCGACCTCGGAGGCTACCCGTGCAGCACGGCGCATACCATGGCGGCGTGAGTGAGGCAGCGGAACCCTGGCGGCTCGGTGCGGAGTACGCGCCGCCGCCGGAGGTGACGCTTGAGTTGTTCGCGGCGTGGCGCGCGGCGCGTCGCGGTAGTCGCAACCCGGAGCGTATGACCAATCCGGTGTGGGTGTGGCTGGCGCGCCAGCCGGAGGTGAACGCCTACCAGGCGAGCCGTCACTTCGGTCAGTTACCGGAGTCGTGGTCCGGCTGGAGCCCGGGCTGGTGCAACGACCGTTATGGCCAGTGCGTCATCACGCTTCCCGACGGACGGGTGCTCTCGATCGCCGGTGAGCACGAAGACTTCTACGACCCCGACTTCTTCATCTACAACGACGTGATCGTCACCGCGCCGGACGGCACCGTCGACATCTTCGGATACCCGCCCGATGTCTTCCCACCGACCGACTTCCACAGCGCCACCCTGGCCGGCGATCACGTCTATGTCCTCGGCAATGTGGGCTACGCCGACGCACGTGGGGCACACGCGCAGTTGCTGCGGTTCGACGTGCGCACGCTGTCGTTTGCGGCGCTCGAGGCTGGGGGCGAGGACCCGGGATGGTTGTCGCACCACACCGCGGTGCTCGGCGCCGACGGTCGCACCCTGCGGGTCACCGGCGGGCAGGTCGAGGTGACGGTGGCCGGCCAGGGCCAGTTTCGTGACAATGTCGACGATTACGAGCTCGATCTCGACCGGCTGTTGTGGACCCGCACCACCGACCGGCGCTGGCGCCAGTACCGCGTCGCCCGGGAAGTCGGCCGCAGCAAGCTGTGGGAGTTGTCGCAACTCGCCTACCACAGCACCCGCGACAGCACCCGGTCGCGGGCCGAGGCTGCCGAGTACCGGGCGAAGCTGGGCCTGGACGCGGACCTGGCGGCGTGGAACGCCCGATACCGGCCACCCGTGCCGCACGAGACGATTCCCGACGTCGACGAGGAGTGGTCGGTCCACCGCATCCGCGTTGACGGGGTAATCGTGCGTTACGTGGAACGTCATAGCGACATCCACGTGGTCGTCGAAGGCCCCCTGCAGGCGGGCACCGAGGCGGCACTCGTCGAGGACCTACGCGTCAAGCTCGCCCGAGCGGAGGCGGCCCCGTACACGTCCACCAGTCTGGAACCGGTCGCCTGAGCAAGCCGTCAGGGAGGAGCCCATCGGAGCAGTAGTCGTGGATGACGAGGTAGTCGTCGTTGTCGCCGCCAGCCGGGGCACCCGGGCCGTAGTCGATGAAGTTGACCACCCCGCAGCCATCGGTGGTCGACGCGTGGAAGTCGTCGTTGACCGCCGCAGCAGCCGGGTTGGCGGCGAGCGTCAAAGCCGCCACCGCCGCCCCGAGCACGAGAGACGTCCTCCGCAGGTTGGACCCCAGTCGGATCTTCACGTAGCTCCCTCCCTTTCTTTGGTGCGGGCGATTATCGGCGGTGAATTGCCGATCAAGATTGACGTGTGGGCAAGCAGCATCGACGGTCTGGTGCCGCAAGCTAATATGCGCAGCAGAGGACCGTGCAGCGTTGCCACGAAAGTGTGCGTGTGTCGATCACAGGTCAGAGTCGACACAATCGGATGGATGCCATCCGCAATTCCCCCGTAGCAGCAGCGGCAAATAGAAGCCTGTGCCTACAACCAAGAAGCTACGGAGGCAACTGAAACGAGTCAATGTTAACCAGCTGGCAAAGTCCCTGATCCGGCTGGCAAGTTCCTGGTGCCGGCTGGCAAATCCCTGACCGCGGGCCCGAATCGCGGGTCACGTCGCTCGTGCGGCGCGTTCACGGATCCATTTCGCGAACGGTGACCCCGCAGCTGTCGCCAGCTCTTCCTCGTCGGTGGCCACTGCCCGGGTGCGGAACTCTTCCTCGTCCTTGTTGAGGATCGCTTCCAGCTCGTCGCTCATTCCCCGGTCGGACAGGAACATGGCGAGAACGGAGTCCCGGCCGCTACGACTGCCGAACGGGTAGTCGTCGCGCTCCCGGAGCCGCTCGACGAACACCTCGCGGTCGAGAATTCCTACCAACTCCCGCAACCAGGGGCGGAGCGCCACAGCAAGTTCGACCCCCACAATGTGCGCCGATTCGACAGTATCGACGACCCACAGATCAGGTCGCGTCGACGCCACGGGATTCGGCACGTCGAGGCGCTCCTCCATGCCATGCGCCTGGGTCGGCCTGTCGAAATCGACCGGCAGGCCCTGGGCGGCATACCACTCCATCCACGGGCGTGGCACGACAGTCAGGACCACGTAGAAGCAGTACGCGTCGCCGCCGATCCCCTGTGAGATTTGAAACTCGACGAGTACGCAGTCGCCCAACCCGTTGAAGCGGCGGTAGATCCTGCGGTCACGCAGAAACCCGAACTCCAGCATCACTGGATTGACATACCGGTTGAACAGAACGTTCCGCGCCTTGCGCGTACCCATATCGCCGGCCACTACCATCCGCCCCCACCGCGGCCACCATGATCGCGTCCCTGCACGCCGAGAATATCGCGTCATCGTCGACCTCGCCGGCGTCACGAGCCGGTACCTTGACCAGCGCCGGCCAGCAACGACAGGGCAGCGATGACCGATGGTCACCTGATCCGCGTTCGGGTCCCTACAACAGTTCGGCGAGGAAGGCAACGCTGAAGAACAGCAAGACGGGCAGCATCATGGCCGTGACGACAATCAGGAGCCTCGCCGTCGATTTCGTGCGTTCTGGCGTGGGGGCGGCTCCGCTGTTCGGAACGAACATCGAGCCGCGCGTCACGATGCGCCGGACCAATCGGTCTCGGTAGCCGCCCAGATTTGCCAGTACCGCCACCGTCTGAAAGGTAATGAGCAACACCACGACGAGACCGAAGGCGACCTGGCCAGGTCCACCCGGGCCGGTCGGGGCGGCGTGGTCGTTCACGGCCCAGGGCTGAACCGTCACATAAACTCCGTCAGCAGCCCACCGAGGAAGAAGATCTCACCGAGCAGAACAACGGTGACAACGAAAATCAGCGACCTCGTCGCCGACTTTGTCCGCTCCGGCGTGAGCACAGATGCGCGATCCGGAGAGAACATCGAGCGCTGCGTCAGCACCCGCCGGACGAACCCGTCACGGAAGCCACCCACATTCGCGAGGATGACGACCGACCAGAGGGTCAGCAGCGAAACAATGACAAGAGACACGACGAGCTCGCCGGTTGTGGGCGGCTCGCCCCTGGCGGCATAGGTGTTCAGCAGGTGGTGTGCCACGGCTCTGCTCGGGTGGTAGGAGAAGTCGGGCGGGTGCAAGGGGACACCCGCCCTTCCCAGTTGCTGTCGAGGCACCAGCCGGTCATCTGGTGCCTGAACTTATGCCAGTCGCGTCTTCATGCTACGAACGTCACCGCCCACTGCTGGTACATGCCGTTGTTGCAGGTGGCCATGTACACGTTCCCGTTTCCGTTGCTGTCGAGGCACATGCCCTTCTTCAGGCCCTGCAACGGCTTCAGCGTGAAGATCCCGCTGTACTCGGGGTTCAGATCGGGCAGATTTCCGATGCGGACATACTCATAGTATTGGCCATCCCATCGGTTACAGACCAGGGCGAACACGGTGCCGCCGACGTCCGGGTCCAGGCATTTTCTGGTCTGGAAGTTGCTGAGTCCGCCCACGTTGTCACGCCACAGCTGGTACCACCCCGCGTTGCAGCCCAGCGTGTAGACGCTGCCGTCGTTGCCGCTGTCGAGACACCGGCCGGTCGCCGTATTCCTGAACGTGTGAAGGTCGCCGTTGGGTGCGCCTGTGGACGCCGCCGCCGCGAAAGCTGCCGTGGTCAACGCGGGTGCTGCCAGGCCCAGCACCGCCGCCATCGTGGCGATCACTGCCAACCCGATCGTCCGGGCTCTCATCGTCATCTGTCCTCCTCGGATCGGTCGCCTCGCCGGGCGACGACCACGAGGAGACGGGGGATCGGTGTCGGTTGATTCGTTGGGTCCTTTTGTGGACGTCCGCGTATCAGAGTCAGCCGGCGAGGATCGTCGCGACCGCTTCGGCCGTCGATGCGGTGCTGGAAGCGAACGCCAGGCTGTTAACGTTCGGCTTCATGTGGTCCGAGGAGATCCTCGCCGGGCGGCCCGCTTGGCGGCACGTCGCGTCCGGGGTGGTGTTTCGACAGGTGCCGGGCGGGACCTTTCACATGGGTCTGTCCGAGGCGGAGTTGGCGGCGGTACGCGCCATCGAGCGCAGCGGAGGAGTCGAGGACACTCTCGCGCCGTTCTTCGCCGAGGCGGGAAACGCCCAGCCCGTCCGTGAGGTGAGTGTCGAGCCGTTTCTGATGGCCCGGCACCCGTTGACGGTTGCGCAGGTCCAACATTGGCTGCCCGAGTACGAGGACGACTACGCCGACGCGGAATCCGGCCCGGCCCGGCTCGAGGATGATCTGGACGACCTATTCGCGGCCCTGCCGTTCCGACTGCCCAGCGAGGCCGAGTGGGAGTACGCGGCCCGGGCCGGCACCAGCACCTTGACCTTCCGCGGCAACGGCAAGCCGGGCGAGGACCAGCTGCTGGACGACTTCGGCGACGAGCAGCGAACGGCCGCCGCCGAGAACGCGTTCGGGCTGGCCGCGATGGGCTCGGCGAACGAACTCTGCGCCGACGTGTGGATCCCCGGGTTCGTCGACGCCCCCACCGACGCCCGCCCACGCACCGGCGCCGGGCCCAGAGTGGTACGGGGCGGCGCGGCCGATGTCTATCCGTGGCAGAGCTGCGACGAATGGCTGTTACTGCTCGCCGTTACCCGGTATGAGCAGGCCCAGTTCACCGCCGTCCGCCCAGTCGCGCCGCTACCGGCACGGTAGCCGCTATCGCTGGGCAACGCTCGGCATGCTGCGGCCGTTCACCCTGACGGTCAGAGATGCCCGGGATGCAAGCTGAACTCGGGATCTGCGGCTTGAATAGGGGTAATACGACCCTAAGGTGAAGAATGTACCGACCTCGCACCACAACGCCCGCACTCGTCGCCGCGCTGACAACCCTCGTCGTTCTCTCGTCGTCGCTGCTCGGCGGTAATCCGGCGGCCGCCTCGGCGGGTTCCGAATCCGCCGATCAACCCGCGGACAGCGTGCTGGTCACCGGCACGGGAGAAGTCTTCGGTGAGCCCGACATGCTCACCGCCAACCTTGCGGTGGAGACCAACGCGTCCACGGTCGACGAAGCCCTGAACCGCGCCAACACCGCGGCCATCCGGATGCGGGACGCGCTGGTGCGTGCCGGCCTGACCAGAGCCGACCTGCAGACGTCGAACGTCGACGTCAGTCCGCAACGCGACGACGAGGGTAGAATTACCGGCTACACCGTCAGCGAAGGGCTCACCGCGACGATCCGGAACCTGCCGCAGGCGGGGGAGTTCATCTCCGAGGCCATCGCGGCAGGCGGTGACGCCGCGCGACTGAACGGTGTGTGGCTGGCGATCGAGGACGACACGGCACTACTCACCGAAGCGCGCAAGAAGGCCTTCGCTGACGCCCGAGCAAAGGCCGAACAGTATGCCCGTGAGGCAAACAGGCAGCTCGCTCGGGTCATCAAGGTGAGCGAGGCGACCCCCGGCGACGCGGGCTCGGGTGGACAGGACCTCAGAACCGGGGCGGACTCACCGGTGCCGATCGAACCGGGCCGGCAGCGACTGGCCGTTACCGTCACGGTGGAGTGGGCCCTCCGGCCGGCATCAGTGCGTCACAGTCTTCATCGCGAAGCTTGAGGTGGGGCACCGACGGACCGCTTGCGTCCGCGACCGGACCGCACGGCGAGCCGGGGATGCGGCACCATGTGAGCCGTGTTCAAGAGATTCAGGCGCGGCCGCGACAGTCAACCCGCCGACGTCTACATCGGACTGCGCCGCCAGGTGCTGGAGACCGACCCTGCGCGGGCCGGTCTGAGCGCGACCCCCGAGTTGCCGCGGGTGTGGGGCCTGCTGATGGACACCACGCTCGACCGGGGTGGCTTCTCGTTCGTCGCGCTGGCCGACGGCACGACCAGCCTCTACTTCAGCACCGGCGGCGGCATGATCGGCGGCGGCGAGCACCCGCAGGTCGCGGCGGCCAACCGGGTGGCGCTGCGGGTCGTCGAGGCGCATCTCGACGAGTTCCCGCCGGCGACCGATGACACCCTCCCGCCGCCCGGTGGCGTCGTGCTGCGGGCCCTGACCTACGACGGCCGACGCTCGGTGCAGGCCCCGGAGGACGACCTCGGTGAGGGCCGGCATCCGCTGTCGGACGTCTTCCACGCGGCGCACGACGTGAGCACCGAGCTGCGGATGCTCCAGGAGGCCGGCTGAGCCAACCCGTCGACAACGCGGGAACCTGACGGAGTGCCAGGCGGTCTGAGTGAGCATGCAACTCATGGTCAAGGTCATCACGTGGTGCGTTGCCATCCTCGTGAGCCTGATGGTCGCGTCGGTCGTCTTCGTCGAGGGCTGGGAGCTGCCGCCCCGGTACGAGTGCGGCGGTGGTGACGCGTGCGTGGCGGGCAATCGTTACGACATCGACTGGGAGATCGTCAACTGGGAGCTGAAGCCCACCCGGATCGCCTGCTTCGAGCCCAATCCCGGGCGGAACAGCGTCATCGTCGGCCCCGGCGATGTCTGCGTGTCCGCCAGCGGCGAGCGTGAGGTGCGGGCCACGTACGAGGAGATGCGCGCTTCGATCCAGCGCCGTCGCGTTGCCAGTCTCGCCATCGTGGCCGCTGTCCTGGCGGTGACGCCCGCCATCGCGGTGTTCATCGCGGCGCGGCGGGCTCGTCGGCGGCCCGTCCGGGACCACTGACGCGTCACGCCGGCAGCTACCCGTGCGCCGCGTGGAAGGATGCCATCGTCCGGGCGGGCTCCCAGAACGCCTTCATCGACGTCACCCGCCCGTCATCGTCGACGACGTACACCATGATCAGCTCGGTGGTGGCGTGGCTGCCGTCGTCGAAGATCGCTTTTATCCGGCCGACGTTGGCGCAGCTGTTGCTGCCGGGGTTGGCAAAGGAGTCGGTGATGGTGAACTCGAACTTCGCGACCGCGGCGATCGCCTTCTCCCAGAACGCCGTGAGGCCCTCGTGCCCATGATGGCCGGCGCCCGCCGGGTCGAACATCGACGGCCCGACCGGATCCTCGAGCACGGCGTCCTCGGCGTACACGGCCAGCCACCCGGCAAGGTCGCCGTTCGCGACAGCCGAGTAGGAACGCTGCGAGGCGGTGCGGGCCGGGTGGGGGTCGGTGGGGGCATTCCAGGTCACTGCGTCCGACGCGAACATGCCGACGATCGTACGACGAAACTAGAACGTGTTCTACCTCGCCGCCTAGCGCCGGTCAGCCTGGGGTGTTCCGGATGAGGACGATCATGACCAGCCAGAACGCCAAGCCGAGGTAGCCGATGACCAGGCCGGTGACCGCAAGCCCGGCGCCGTCCTGCCCGTAGCGTCGGATCTGGACCAGTGCGACGTGTCCGACAATGATCGCCACCAGCGCGCCGCCCATGATCGCGAAGATGAACGACGCTACAGCCAGCTTGTTGGTTCCGCCGATGTGAGGATCAACCTGGCGCAGCGCAGGTGCTCTCGGCAGGTTGAGTGGGGCGCGATCATCGGCGGACACGGCAGCAGGCTACCGGAGCCGGCGCTGCGCTGCCTCGGCCATCGGGTCGGCGAGCCCGCGGCCGGCCTCACGGGCGATGTCGTGCAGGGTCGAGCGCCACCCCACACCCTTATCCGGTCGCCCGGTCCCGCGCACCAACATGGGCAACTTCACCCAGTCGCCGGCTGTGTGTCGCTCGTAGCGTCCGACGGACCGACCAACCGGAAGAAGGGACCTGACAGCATGACGAAATCCTGGCGTACGCGCCTCACGGGCGTCCCGGCGACGACCGCCGCCACCCCACCGGATGGACCGTCACCGCCCGGTCGACAGTTCCGCTCATCGGGATGGGAGGACACATGAAGCGCCTGTTCGTGGGGATCGTGCTGGCACTTTGCCGCCACGGCGACCGCACTGGTCACCGTCGGCGGCGGCAGGTACAACCTGATCAACCAGGCCTTCCCGGAGCAGTGCATGGACGTGCGCGACGGCGGGAACTTCAACGGTGCGGCGGTGCAGATCTGAGCTGCACCACCACGCGCGGCATGCAGCGGCGCAGGTCTGGCAGATCCGCCAGTAGCGCGGATCCGCCAGTAGCGAGGTCACCGACGGGACGGCCGCCCGGCCGTCCCGTCGTCGTCGGTGGGGGCGATCGACTGATCCCGCTGTGTGATTGCTTCGACGCCCGGCGGTAGGCCGCCGCCGTGGAGTTGGGCGATGAGTGTGTCCCGTAGCGCTTGGGCGCTGTGGGGGAGGGCGAGGTCGCGGCGGTGGGCGAGGGCGATCGTGCGTCGCAGGCCGGGTGCGGTGAACGGGGTGATGTGGAGGCGGGGTCGGCCGGCGACGACGATGCCGGGGACGACGGCGGCGCCGAGGCCGGCTTCGACGAGGCTCAGGACGGCGTCCATCTCACCGCCCTCGACGGAGAAGGTCGGGGTGAAGCCGGCTTGGCGGCAGGCGTCGAGGGTCGCGTCGCGCAGGTCGTATCCGGTTCGGAACATGACCAGCGGGTGGTCGGCCAGGTCGGCGATCCGGATGGTGGTTCCGACGCCCGGCAACGGGCCGAGGGAGGCGACGACGAGATTCTCGCGGAGCAGGGGCTCGGCGGTCAGGCCGGCGTCGTCGACATCGGGGCCGGCGTTCGGCAGGACGACGACGGCCAGGTCGAGGGCGCCGCGGGCGAGGTCGCGGACGAGGTCCTGTGAGCCGCTCTCCTCGATGTGGAGTTCGACGCCGGGGTGGTCGGTGTGGAAGCGGCGCAACAGCGGCGGGACGAGTGAGACGCAGAGGCTGGGCGTTGCGCCGAGCCGGATGCGGCCGCGGCGCAGGCCGATGAGGTTCTGCACCTCGCGGTGGGCGCTGTCGACGTCGGCGAGGATGCGGGTGGCGATCGGGAGCAGCACCTCGCCGGCCGGGGTGAGGGTGACGGCGTTCCCCCGTTCGAACAGGGTGGTGCCGAGTTCGGCTTCGAGGGTGTGGATCTGCTTGCTGAGTGACGGCTGGGTGATACCGACGCGGTCGGCCGCCTGGGTGAAGTGCCGCAGTTCGGCGACGGCCACGAACGACCGCAGCGGTGGGATCTGCAGGGCCATAGCCTAAGGCTATCGAGACCGCGTCCAACATGCATTGGACGAATCGCGAAAACGTTCCTACCGTCGCAGGAATGGCCCTCCCGACGCTCGCCGACCGCGCCGCGCCCCTGCGCAGCTCGGTCGGCTTGAAGATCATCATGGCGGTGACCGGCGTCCTGCTCGTGCTGTTCCTGGTCGCACACATGGTCGGCAATCTCAAGATCTTCTTCGGGGCGTCCTCGTTCGACCACTACGCCCACTGGCTGCGGACCATCGGCGTGCCCGTGCTGCCCGCCTCCGCGTTCCTGTGGATCCAGCGCGCCGGCCTCCTCGTCGCGATCGGCGGGCACATCTGGTCGGCCGGCGTGCTGACCGTGCGGGCGCGGAAGGCGCGGCCGGTGCGGTACGCCCACCGGCAGCCGGTGCAGGGCAGCTACGCGGCGCGCACCATGCGCTGGGGTGGTGTGATCGTCGGCCTGTTCGTGGTCTACCACGTTCTGGACCTGACCACCGGCACGCTGAACCCGATCGGTGACCCGTCCCGGCCGTACGCGAACGTCGTCGCCGACTTCGCGCCGCAGCGGTGGCCGGTGACGCTGCTGTACACGCTGGCGGTCGTCGCGGTCGGTTCCCATCTGGCCCACGGCATCGCCAGCGCCGTCCGCACGCTCGGCGGACGGCGCAGCGCCCGCGGCATCGCCGGCACCGTCTCGGTCCTGTTGTGCGCCGGCTTCCTGTCCGTGCCGTTCGCGGTCCTCACCGGATTGGTGACATGAACATGTACGTCGAAGGCGACCCGATCGCCGACACCACCACCCCCGACGGGCCGATCGCCGACCGGTGGGAGCAGCGGCGGTTCACCGCGCGGCTGGTCAACCCGGCCAACCGGCGCAGGCTCACCGTCATCGTCGTCGGCACCGGCCTGGCCGGCGGATCCGCGGCGGCGACCCTCGGCGAGCTCGGCTACCGCGTCAAGTCCTACTGCTACCAGGACAGTCCGCGCCGCGCGCACTCCATCGCGGCACAGGGCGGCATCAACGCCGCCAAGAACTACCGCAACGACGGCGACTCGGTACACCGGCTGTTCCACGACACCGTCAAGGGCGGCGACTTCCGCTCCCGGGAGTCCAACGTGCACCGGCTCGCCGAGATCTCGGTCGAGATCATCGACCAGTGCGTGGCCCAGGGTGTGCCGTTCGCCCGGGAGTACGGCGGGCTGCTCGACACCCGGTCCTTCGGCGGGGCTCAGGTGTCGCGCACGTTCTACGCCCGCGGCCAGACGGGTCAGCAACTGCTCCTCGGCGCGTACCAGGCGTTGGAGCGGCAGGTCGCGGCCGGCACGGTCGAGGTGCACAGCCGTCACGAGATGCTCGACCTGATCGTCGACGACGGCCGCGCCCGCGGCATCGTCGTGCGGGACCTGGTGACCGGCGAGGTCACCACCGAGATCGCCGACGCCGTCGTCCTCGCCACCGGCGGCTACGGCAACGTGTTCTACCTGTCGACGAACGCCAAGGGCTGCAACGTGACCGCGACCTGGCGGGCCCACCGCAAGGGCGCGTTGTTCGCCAACCCCTGCTTCACGCAGATCCACCCGACGTGCATCCCGGTCTCCGGGTCGCACCAGTCGAAGCTGACGCTGATGAGCGAGTCGCTCCGCAACGACGGACGGGTCTGGGTCCCGAAAAAACCCGACGATGGTCGCGACGCCCGCGACATCCTCGACCACGAACGGGACTACTACCTCGAACGGATGTATCCCGCATTCGGCAATCTGGTGCCCCGCGACATCGCCTCACGCGCGGCCAAGCACGTCTGCGACGAGGGCCGCGGTGTCGGCCCCGGCGGGCTCGGCGTCTACCTCGACTTCGCCGCCGCGATCGACCGGCTGGGCCGGACGGCCGTCGCGGCCAGGTACGGCAACCTGTTCGAGATGTACGAGCGGATCACCGGCGAGGACCCGTACACGGTCCCCATGCGGATCTACCCCGCCGTGCACTACACGATGGGCGGCCTGTGGGTCGACTACGACCTTCAGTCCACCGTCCCCGGCCTGTTCGTCATCGGCGAGGCCAACTTCTCCGACCACGGCGCCAACCGGCTCGGCGCGTCCGCGCTCATGCAGGGCCTCGCCGACGGCTACTTCGTGCTACCGAACACGATCGGCGACTACCTCGCCGACGGCCCCTTCCCGGCGGTGGCACCGTCCACGGTGGACGAAGCCCGGTCGGCGGTCACCGACCGGCTGGCCGCCCTGCTCGCCGTCGACGGTGACCGGACCGTCGACTCGTTCCACCGCCGGCTCGGCCACATCATGTGGGACCACTGCGGAATGGAACGCACCGACGCCGGCCTGCGCAAGGCGATCGAGCAGATCCGCGCCCTGCGCGAGGAATTCTGGGCCCGGGTCAGGGTTCCCGGCTCGGCCGACGACCTCAACCAGAGCCTGGAGAAGGCCGGCCGCGTCGCCGACTTCCTCGAGCTCGCCGAACTGATGTGCATCGACGCCCTGCACCGCACCGAGTCGTGCGGCGGCCACTTCCGCGCCGAAAGCCCAACCGACGACGGCGAGGCCCAACGCGACGACGACCGCTTCAGCTACGTCGCCGCGTGGGAGTTCGCCGACTCCGGCGACCCGGTGCTGCACCGCGAGGCCCTCACCTTCGACCACGTCCACCCGACCCAGCGGAGCTACAAGTGAACCTGACCCTGCGCGTCTGGCGTCAGAAAGGCCCCCACGACAAAGGCCGCATGGTGTCCTACCGGGTCCCCGACGCCACGCCCGACATGTCGTTCCTGGAACTGCTCGACACGGTCAACGAGCGGCTGATCCTCGACGGCGAGGAACCGATCGCCTTCGACCACGACTGCCGCGAAGGAATCTGCGGCGCCTGCGGCATGGTCATCAACGGCGTGGCCCACGGCCCGCAGAAGGCCACCACCGCCTGCCAACTCCACCTCCGGCAGTTCAACGACGGCGACACCATCGACGTCGAACCCTGGCGGGCCCGGGCCTTCCCCGTCGTCAAGGACCTCGTCGTCGACCGCGGCGCGTTCGACCGCATCATCCAGGCCGGCGGCTTCATCTCCGCACCGACCGGCTCCGCCCCCGACGCCCACGCCACCCCGGTACCGAAAGCCGACGCCGACACCGCGTTCGAATCGGCCGCCTGCATCGGCTGCGGAGCCTGCGTTGCGGCCTGCCCGAACGGCTCCGCCATGCTGTTCACCGCCGCGAAGATCTCCCACCTCGGTCACCTGCCCCAGGGCCAGCCCGAACGGTCCACCCGCGTCCTCACCATGATCAAAGCCCACGACGCCGAAGGATTCGGCGGCTGCACCAACACCGGCGAATGCACCGCTGTGTGCCCCAAAGGAATCCCGCTATCGGCAATCGCGGACCTCAACCGCGACTTCCGCAAAGCCGCCCGCTCGTCCTGAGCCACCACGTGCCTCGGCGCCCGATCGCTGCGTAGCCTCAGTCGTACGACCGGGCCAGGTTCCTGCCGGTCGCAGCCCGAGCCAGACGAGTACCACGCTGGCGAGCGTCACGGCGACGTTGACACCGAGGGCGAGGTGGATTCCGGTCAGCTCGGCGCTTTGCGTCGCGGCGATCGCGCTCAGGATCGGGATGCCGATGGTGATGGCCACCTGCTGGGTCATCGCCGTCAAGCCGGTGGCAAGGCCCTGCTCCTCGTCCGGTAGGCCCGAGGTGCCGGTCACGGTGTATGCCACGATCGATGCCACGTGCCCGAAGAACCCGATGAACAACGCCGGGATCAGGATCGTGAGTGCCAGCCGATCGGCGCCGAGGAACATCAGCGGAATAGTCGCCAGGCCCTGCACCGACATGCCGACGGTCAGGACCTTGCGGTTGCCGAATCGGCCGAGCAGGCGGCCGGCGATGACACCGGCGGCGACGGCCGCCAGCCCCGGCACGCCGAAGATCAGACCGGTGGCCAGCGCGGAGAAGCCCAGGATCTGCTGGAGGTAGAGCGTCATCAGGAAGATCATCGCGGGCTCCATCGTGAAGATGACGAGCCCGGCGTAGTTGCCCCACTTCACGGTGGGCCGCTTGAGGATGCGCACGGGAGCGAGGGGCATCGCCGTCCGCAGCTCGATCACCCAGAACGTGGCCAGAAGCAACACACCGACGACGGCCGCGGCGACGTTCGTTTCGATGACCCCGTAGACGAGGGCCAGCAGCCCACCGGTGACGGTCACCGCGCCGGGCAGGTCCAGCTTGACCCGGTCGGGCGTCCTGCTCTCGCTGATGAGGAACGGCGCGAGCAGCAGGATCAGCGCCGCCACCGGGACGTTGATGAAGAACGCGGCCCGCCAGCTCAGCAGGCTGACGAGGGTGCCGCCGACGAGTGCCCCGACGGTGAAGCCACCGGAGAGGATCGCGCCGTTGAGGCCGAGGACCCGGTCGCGGGTGGGGCCTTCGGCGAAGGTGGTGGTGAGCATCGACATCGCCGCGGGGATCGTCATCGCGGTGGCGATGCCCTGGAGGGCGCGAGCCGCCAGGAGCATCTGCGGGTTGGTGGCCAGGCCGCCGAGCAGGGATGCCGCGGCCAACAGGACCATCGCGCTGAGGAACAGCCTGCGCCGGCCGAACAGGTCGGCCAGCCGGCCGAACAGGAGCGTGAAACCGGCCGCGGGCAACGCGTACGCAGAGGTGATCCAGGGCAGCCCGGCGGCGTCCAGGCCGACGCCCGCACCGACCTCCGGCAGGGCGACGTTCAGGATCGAGAAATCGACGGACAGCATGAATCCCGCGCCGAGCAGGACGAACAGGATCAACCGCTGTCTGCCGCTGAACCGTCGGGACGAATCGAGGATTGCCATGCCAGTCTCCCTATAGCAACCATTGGGTTGCTATAGAGCTTATCGCAACTGATCGGTTGCGTCTCCGGTGACGCTCGACACGCGCCGAGGCACGGCCGTTCGCGTCAGCGGGTGCGCCGGGCGAGCCATCCGGCCATCGCGCGGACGCCGTGACCGATGGCGCGCTCGTCGGGCGTGAACGTGCCGAGGTGCGGGAGGCTGGTTTCGATGCCGGCACCCGGCGCGCGGACGCCGAGGATGGCGTAGGTGCCGGGAAGCCGGTCGAGGAACAGCGCGAAGTCCTCGCCCTTGAACGGGAACGCGGCGTGCAGGGTGGCTGTCCGGTCGCCGCCGAGGTACCGCCGGAGTTCGAGGCTTTCCCGCTCGGGGCAGACCATGGCCGGGAACGGCTCGTCCGGGAATGCGACCGTTGCCCCGTACGAGCTCGCGAGCCGGCGGATGTCGGCGCGGACCGCGACGTACCGCTCCTGCGGCCAACAACGGTAGGAGACCTGCACTTCGGCGCCGGAAGCCGTCGCCTGCTGGACGTAGACGAACTCGGCGAGTGGCCCGCCCGGAATCTGGAGGTCGACCAGGAGCTGTTCGATGTCGGCGGGGTTTGCGGGTGGGGCCACCGTGCCGAGGCTGCGGATATCGGCGGCGAGCTGTTGGGCGTGCGATGGCGCGTCGGCGCCGGTGAGCGTGGCGGTGCCGCGGTCGATGCCGGGCTGGCCGAACCCCGGCATCACGGCGAACTGACCGACCGGCACGGGCCCGCAGTGCAGGGCATGGATCTCCACCGGGCGGGCGTGGCGGAACATCCCGTCGGCGAGCATCGCCGCGGCACCGCTGAGGTCCTCCTCGGCCGGTTGGAAGACGAACATCACCGTGCCGGCGAGCCGGTGCCGCAGCCGGGCCAGGACCTGCGCGACACCCACACCGACCGTGGTGTGTACGTCATGGCCGCAGACGTGCGCCGGTAGCGTACCGCCACCGACCTGGTCTTCCGGGGGCACGGCGTCCATGTCGGCCCGGTAGGCGACCGTTCGCCCCGGGCGGGCGCCGGTGAGGAGCCCGACCACCCCGTGCCCGCCGACGCCCGTGGTGACGGCCAGACCGGCCGCGCGCAACCGGTGCGCCACCAACGCGGCGGTCCGCCGTTCCTGGCCCGCGGTCTCGGGATGCTGGTGGATGTCACGGCGCAGGTTGATCAGGTCGCGGTCGAGCCGGGATGCCACGGCGTCCACCGTGTCCACTGCGTCGTCGGCGGCGTGCGCGGCCGGCGACGGCGCGAGGGCGGCTCCCGCGACCCCGACGGCGGCACCGAGCACGGCACGGCGGCTGGCCAAGTTCCTCATGGTTTCCGAGCCTGTCGCACCCGGCCACCACGACGCACTGCGGTCAGCCACCCTTTCCGTCCTCCGGCCAGCCCTACCCGGGAACGAACTTCCAGCCTCCGCCGGCCCGGCGACGACCGCGGCCGCCGGGTAGGGCCGCCGGTGGGTAGGGTCGTCGGGATCCTGGGAGGGAATCAGCGTGGGTGACGGGTACCGGGTGCGGGTCAATGGTGTGGACCTGTTCGTCCGCCGCCGCGGTGATCCGGCGCTGCCACCGCTGATCGTGGTACACGGGGGACCGACGTGGGATCACTCGTATCTGACGCCGGCGGTCGAGCGGCTCAGCGACGTGGCCCACGTGGTCATGTTCGACCTGCGCGGGTGCGGACGCAGCATCCGCGTCCGGCCGCTGGGCACTCTCGCGGTCGACGGCCTGCGGCCGCACCTGTTGGCCGATGACGTCGCCGGGCTCGTCGACCACGTGGGTGCGGAGCGGGCCGACGTGCTCGGCTTCTCCTACGGCGGGATGATCGCCATGCGCACGGTGGATCGACATCCGGACCGGGTGCGACGGCTGATCCTGGCCTCGACCACGGCGTACCGCGGCGGCTGGTCGGCCGAACTGGACGCCGATCCGGAGTACCACCGCCGCCGTGACCTGCGCGAACCGGTACGGTTCGACGATCCCGCCCTGGTCGGCCCGAACGCACCCGACGGCGCGCTCAGTCGTGCGATGGCCCATGCGAGCGCTCCCCGAGACGTGTGGCGGCTGGACCGGCTCGGCGACTGGGACCGCGTCCTCGACGCGGTCCGGTTCTCCAGCGACTGGAACGCGCCGTTCCTGGCCGGCGACCTACCACCGGCCGCACCCGACGATCCGCCCGAGGTGCTACGCCGCTGGGGCGGACCTGTTCTCATCGCCCACGGCGTCCACGACATGACCTTTCCCCGAAGCCTGGCCGACCGGCTTCACGCCGAGGTTCCGGGCAGCGTCCTGGCTCCCATTTCCGACGCCGCGCACATGGCCCACTTCGACAACCCCGCCGCATGGCTGACCGCCATCCGCACCTTCCTGACGAGCCCGGGCCACTGATCGGTGGGCGGCGCGACGCGTCGATATGCTTCCATGGATACGTTGATCAATTGGCGTGCCTTCGGCGCGCCACGAGACCACGGGGGATCAATGCGTCCGCATCACCATGCCCGGAAACTTCTCGCCGCCGGGGTCGCCCTGGTGGCGACGGCGACGCTGCTCGGTCCGGTGCCGGCCGGTGCCGGCGACGTGCGGGCCGCCGCCGTCTGGCAGCCCACGCCCGGCACCACCTGGCAATGGGAGATCGTCGGTCAGGTCCGGGAGCCCTTCCTCGACGTGACCATGTACGACATCGACCTGACCGACGCGGTGCCGGCGACCACCGTCGTGCCCGTCCCGGGGTTCGGGTCGGTGACCTGGCCCGCCGGTGAGAACGCCGGCATCGTCGACCGGCTGCATGCCGCCGGCAAGGTCGTGGTCTGCTACCTCGACACCGGCGCGTGGGAGAGCTACGAGCCCGACGCCGCGTTGTTCCCCGGCACTCCCGGCTGGCGGTCCGGTGACCCGGCCACCGACGTGATCCTGCGGACCACCGGCTGGGACGAGGAGTACTGGCTCGACATCCGTCGCTCGCAGTGGGGCCGGTTCGCCCCGATCCTGTGGGCCCGGTTCGACCTGGCGAAGTCGATCGGATGCGACGGCGTCGAGCCCGACCAGAACAACCCGTACGGCAACAACCCCGGCCCGCAGATCCCGCTCGCCGACGAGAAGGCGTGGTACCTCGAGGTCGCCGCCCAGGCGCACGCCCGCGGCCTGTCGGTCGGCATGAAGAACGGCGTCGAGGTGACCGACGACGACACGGCCGCCGCGTTCGACTGGAACCTCAACGAGGAGTGCTTCTTCTACGAGGAGTGCGATGACCTGAACGCGTTCGGCGACGCCGGCAAGGCGGTGTTCCAGACGGAGTACACGGTGGACTGGGTCGAGCGCAACCCGGCGTACGCCAACCCGGCGACCCTGGCCGCCAGCGGCGAGTTCTGCGCCGACGCCCGTCGACGCGGCTACTCCACGTTGGTGAAGAACGAGGTTCCGGACGCGGTGTTCGTCACCTGCTGATGTGAGAATCCCCGGTTCCGCATCCGGCAGGTGCTCGCCGGCGGGGTGCTGCAGAATTTCAGGTCATGAGCATGATCATGGAGTACGTGAGGTTGCGACCACACGAGTTCGCTGAGCTTCGCCGGCTGCTCGTCGAGGACCCGGACAACGCGTACGAGTACGCCGGTGATCTGCGTATGGGTGACGAGGACGAGGCCGTGTCCTCCCGCGGTATCGACACCGACAAGGCGTGGGCGGGTCTGCAGTGGTTGCTGGCCAAGCTGGACCCGCCGGCGGACGTCATCGGCGGTGGCGAACCCATAACCGACGACGAGTGGGGCTACGACTCGCCCCGGCTGCTTGCCGCCGCCGAGGTGGCCGAGGCGGCGCGATTCCTTGCGGCTACCCCGTTCGCCTCGCTCGCAGCGCACTATGCCGGGGCGGAGCTGACCGCAGCCGATGTCTATCCGGGGATCTGGAGTCAGGACTGGGCGCTGCCGTACCTGGAGGAGAACTACCGGCAACTCGTGACCCTGTTCTGCGCCGCGGCGGCCGACCACGAGCCGATCGTGGTGTGGATGGCGTGACCGGACCAGTGCGAAGGCATGCGCCCATGACGGACATCCGTGGTGCCCTCACTCAGCCGCCGCCAGCTTGGCGCGGACGGATTCGGCCGGGCGTCCGATCAGCTTTTCGAGGGTGGGATCGGTGACCGCGAACTCGCCCCGGCGTGACGCCCGGAAGACGCCGAGGCCGAACTCGGCGTAGCCCCTCGGCACGCCGCGCGAGACCAACGTCTCCACCCACTCCTCGTCGCCGGCGACCACGCGGGTGATCTCGCGGCCGGTGATCTCGCTGAGGATGGCGGCGATCGCCGCGAAGTCGAGCATGTCGGGAGCGGTCAGCGGCGGGGTGATGCCCGGCTCGCCGTCGGTGAGCAGGGCGGCGGCCGCTGCGGCGAGGTCGTCGTGGCCGGTCCACGAGACGGGGCCGTCCTCGGGCGCGACGAGTCTGCCGGTTGTCAGGGCCTCGTCGAGGTAGCGGTCGAGGGTGGTCGAGTAGAAGCCGTTGCGCAGGGCGAGGTACGGGACGCCGGTGCCGGCCAGGTGCTCCTCGGTGCGGGCGTGGGTGATCATCGCCGGGAACAGCGAACTCGCTGACGATCCCTGGTGGCTGGTGTAGAGAATGCGGCCCGCTCCGGCCGCGCGGGCCGCGTCGACGGCGGCGATGTTGGCCGTCGCCCCGTCTGCGCCGACGATCGCGGCGGAGACCACCAGCACCTGGTCGGCGCCCTCGAACGCGTCCGCCAGCGTGGTGGGGTCGGTGAAGTCGCCACGCCGCACCCGGACGCCGCGCGCTTCGAGGTGTGCGGCCTTCGCCACGTCGGTGACGCTCACTCCGACGGTCGAGGCGGGCACCCGCGACAGCAACTGGTCGACGATCCGGGAGCCGAGCTTGCCGGTGGCGCCGGTGACAACGATCATGAGAACTCCTTGTTTCCGTTGCTAACGGATGCACATTAGCGCTGATTCTCCGCCGATAACAACAGGCTGTTATCATCGCTACATGGCCTCGCCGGAAGGCGCCGACACCCGCTCGCGGATCATCGCCGCAGCCGCGCAGATCCTGCGGGAGCAGGGCGCCCGCGCGGTGACCACGCGCGCCGTCGCGCAGGCCGGGCGGGTGCAGGCGCCCACCATCTACCGGCTGTTCGGCGACAAGGACGGCCTGATCGACGCCGTCGCGGAACACGTCATGTCCATGTACGTGGCCGCGAAGTCGACCACCGGGCCCGATCCCGACCCGGTGGCCGACCTGCGCGCGGGCTGGCGGGCGCAGGTGGAATTCGGCCTGGCCAACCCCTGGCTGTACGCGCTGATGAACAGCCCGGACCGGGCCGGGCAGTCACCGGCCACCGCCGCCGGCATCGAGGTGCTGCGCGCGAAGGTGCACCGGCTGGCCACGGCCGGGCTGCTACGCGTCGACGAATCGCGGGCCGTCGCGATGATCCACGCGGCCGGCTCCGGCACGGTGCGCACGCTGCTCGGCATGCCACCGGAGCAACGCGACCCCGACTTCTCCGAGCAGATGTTCGACGCCATCGCCGCAAGCATCCTGACCGGCGCACCCGTGGCCCGGGCGAACGACGCGGGCGCCGTCGCGGTCACCTTCGCGACCGCGCTGCCCGGATTGCCGGGGCTCACCGACGCGGAGCGGGCGCTGATGGCCGAATGGATCAACAGAACACTGGCCAGCCTCCACGACGGTACTGGTGGTGGTAAGGCTTGTCGGGCATGATCGTGGCAGGATGCGGTCGGTTTTGTACGAGCCTGCGCGGCTCGATCTCTGCTATGACAGCCTGCACGGCCTGTCGGTCGGTGATGCGCTCGGCGCCCAGTTCTTCATGGTCGGCCGGTCGCTGACGGAGTTGGCCGCCGGTCATCCACCCGCCGGTCCGTGGGAATGGACCGACGACACCGAGATGGCCTGCACCATCGTCGCCGAGTTACGCGAGCACGGCGACATCGATCAGGATCGGTTGGCCGAGCAGTTCGCCGATCGGTGCGAGCCGTACCGCGGCTACGGTGCGGGCGCGGTGGTGATCCTGCACGAGATCCGCGCCGGTCTGCCCTGGCGGCAGGCCGCCGGGTCGGCCTTCGGCGGGCAGGGATCGTGCGGCAACGGTGCCGCCATGCGCGTGGCCCCGCTCGGGGCCTATCACGCCGATCAGCCACGCGAGGCGGCCCGGCAGGCGTTGGCGTCGGCCGAGGTCACCCATGCCCACCTGGAGGGCGTCCTTGGCGCCGTCGCGGTCGCGGTGTGCGCCGCCCATGCCGCGGCGGCCCGCCTGGCCGGCACCCGCCCACCAGCGGTCGAGATGCTCGATCGGCTTGGCCCGTACCTCATCGACGGCCAGGTTCAGCGTGGCATCCGCCGGGCCCGTCGACTGCTGCGCGCCGGTATCGGCGTGGCCGAAGCGGCCTACGAACTGGGCAACGGGTCGCGCGTCACCGCACAGGACACCGTGCCGCTGGCGCTGTGGATCGCCACGACGCACCTGCACGACTACCCGGCCGCCGTCACCGCCTGCGTCGAGGCCGGCGGCGACGTCGACACCACCGCCGCCATCGCCGGCGGCATCGTCGCCGCATACACCGGAATCGGTGACCGCCCGGGCGTCGCCGGCATCCCGACCGCCTGGCTCCAGGCCAGAGAAGAATTGCCCACCTGGGCCAGCCGCGACCTGACCGATGGCAGGCGTTGATCCAGGGTCTGGCTCAGCTGCGGCGGCTCTGGTTCAATACCGCGGTGACCGCACGTCCCGCCGCCCCGCCGCCGCTGGTGACGGTGCTGGCCATCCTGCTCTACATCGGTGGTGGGCTGGTCATCGCATATGCGGTGATCGACATGGGCTCCGTCGGAGCCGTGACCGGCGTGCTGCCGGCCTGGGGTCAGGCACTGTACGGAGCGCTGTACGTCGCTCTGGCGCGAGCGTTGCAGATCGGCTCGCGGCGGGCCTGGCTGATCTCGGTGGTCCTGTGCTGGGCCGGATTGGCTCTGGCGGGCGTGTACCTGGTCGCTCAGGGTCTGCAGGCGGCCATCGCGCAGGGCATCTGGGCGGCGGTGTATCTGACACTGTTGACGCGTTCGAGTGTTCGTGAATGGTGTGCGGCGAGGCCGACAGCGCCCGGCGAAACGCCAACGGGCGACGCGTAACAATCGCCGCGGCGGTGATGATCCCCGTGAGTGACGTTCATCGGGACCTCGCGCCGGCCGCCCTGGTGCGCGACATCGAGAACAACGGTGCCGACCTGCTGATGGAGATGGGCCGGGCGGGTGGTGGCGAACAGCGCGAGGAGTCCGGTCTGCGGTGGACGATCGGCGGCTCACCGATCGACTATCACAACTGCGTGGTTGAAGCCGTTCTCGCGCCGACCGACGTCGACGAGGTCATCGCGGCGTCGATTCAGCGGATGCGGGAACGCGGCGTTCCCGGCACGTGGCACGTTGGCCCGTCGATGCGACCGACGGACCTTGCCGAGCGGCTGCTCCGCGCCGGGCTCACCCTCGGCGGGAGCGAGCCAGGCATGGCCGCCGACCTGCACGCCCTGAACGACGACCTGCCCGTGCCGGGTGGTCTTCGCATCGAGCGGGTACGCGACGAAGCCGGTCTTGCCGCCTGGGCGCAGACCCTCGCACAGGGTTTCGGCGAAGGCGAGCGTGAGGCGACGTGGGTGGCGGCGACCTACCGGGTCCTGGGCTACCACGCCGATGACGGACCCTGGTGGCACTACCTGGCACGCCTGAACGGCGAACCGGTCGGCACCTCGACGGTGTTCCTCGGAGCCGGCGTCGCGGGTGTGTACTTCGTGTCGACCGCCCCCCACATGCGCGGACGTGGCATCGGTGCCGCCACCACCCTGGCCGGACTCGTCGACGCCCGGCAGGCCGGCTACCGGATTGGAATCCTGACCTCGTCGACGATGGGACACGCGGGCTACGCCCGGCTCGGCTTCCGGGACTACTGCACGATCGACCTGTATGAACCGGCGCTGTCCGGAGGGGTGCTACGCCAGGCGGATCCAGGCGGAACCGTCGGACGGTAGCGTGCCGTCCGCGTCGAGCGGCACGCTCGCGAGCAGGACCTCGCGGTGCGCGGGCAGGGTCACCGAGTCGCCGGACAGGTTGGTGACGTTGGCGAAATGCTCGTCGCGGGCGAACGCGAGCACGCCGGGAGCCGAGTCCAGCCACCGCATCGGGCCGTCACCGAGGGACGGCTCGGCCCGCCGGATCCGCAGCGCCGCACGGTACAACTGGAGGAACGACGTCTCGTCGTTCTGCTGCACGGCGACCGTCCGGGCGGCCCAGTGTGCCGGCTGCGGCAGCCATGGCTCGCCCGGTGCGTCGTCGGGGCTGAAGCCGAACGGCGCCACCGAGCCTGACCAGGGCAGCGGCACCCGGCAGCCGTCACGGCCGGGGTCGGTCCCCCCGGAGCGGTGGAACATGGGGTCTTCGCGCAGCTCGTCGGGGAGGTCCTCGACCTCTTCGAGGCCCAGCTCCTCGCCCTGGTAGAGGTAGACGCCGCCGGGCAGCGCGAGGGTCAGCAGCGTCGCGGCGCGGGCCCGACGGGCGCCCAGGGTCAGGTCCGACGGCACGTCGCGGCGCTTGTCGGCGAAGGCGAAGTTGGTCGCGGCCCGCCCGAACCTCGTCACCTGCCGGGTCACGTCGTGGTTGCTGAGCACCCATGTCGCCGGCGCGGCGACCGGTGCGTGGACCTCGAGCGTCATGTCGATGCACTCCCGCAGCGCGGCCGCGTCCCACGGCGAGCCCAGGAAGGCGAAGTTGAAGGCGGTGTGCAGTTCGTCGGGGCGCAGGTACCGCGCGAACGCCTCATGGTCGGGCAGCCACACCTCGCCGATGAGGGCCCGCGGCTCCGGGTAGGTGTCGGCGATGCGCCGCCACGCCTGGTAGACCTCGTGGATGCCGTCGTTGTCCTCGTAGCGGTCGTCGACGAGCGGGTCCTTGATCAGCACGGCCGCGGAGTCGATCCGGATGCCGTCAACGCCCCGGTCCAGCCAGAACCGCAGGATGTCCTCGAACTCCTCGCGGACCGCGGGGTGGTCCCAGTTGAAGTCCGGTTGTTCGGGGGCGAACAGGTGCAGGTACCACTCGCCGTCGGGGACCCGGGTCCACGCCGGCCCACCGAAGATCGACTGGAGGTCGGTCGGTGGCAGCTCGCCGTTCTCGCCGCGCCCCTTGCGGAACCAGAAGCGCTCGCGCTCCGGCGCACCCGGTCCGGCCGTGAGCGCCCGTTGGAACCAGGCGTGCCGGTCGGAGCAGTGGTTGGGGACGATGTCGCAGATCACCCGGATGCCGGCGTCATGCGCCTCCTCGATGAGCTTCTCCGCCTCCGCGAGCGTGCCGAACACCGGGTCGATCGCCCGGAAGTCGGCGACGTCGTAGCCACCGTCGGCCATCGGTGACGGGTACCACGGCACGATCCAGACCGCGTCGACACCCAGGTCGGCCAGGTACGGCAGACGCGAGCGCAGGCCCGCCAGATCCCCGACACCGTCGCCGTTGCCGTCGGCGAAGCTGCGCAAGTAGACCTGGTAGATAGCGGCGCTGCGCCACCAAGCCTGGTGGGGTTGGTCGGCCACGTGGAACCTGCTTTCTCACACTCGGATTGCCTACACACCAACTACTGCGGGAGCACTCAGCCCTTGACGGCTCCTCCCAGCCCGGCGCCGGAAAGGAACAGGCGCTGGAAGGCGATGAAGAACACGATCGGGATGAGCGTGGAGATCGCGAGGGCCGCGAGGAACACTCCGAGATCTGTCTGCGACGCGATCGCGGGCAGGCGCACCGACAGGGGCTGCTTGGCCGTGTCCTTGAGTACCAGCATCGGCCACAGGAAGTCCTTCCAACTCGCGATCGTCGCGAACACCGACACGACGCCGAGGATCGGCTTGGACATCGGCAGGACGATCGACCAGAACAGCCGGAACGAACTGGCGCCGTCGACCTTGGCCGCCTCGAACACCTCACGGGGGAGACCGTCGAAGAACCGCGTCATCAGCACGACGTTGAACGCGCTCGCGCCCGACGGCAGCCAGACGGCCCAGAAGCTGTTGATCATCGACGTGCCGACAACCGGCGGGTTGAGGATCGTGAGGTACAGCGGCACGAGGAGCACGACGCTGGGCACGAACAAGGTCGCGACCACCAGGCTGTAGACGACCTTGCCCCAGGCGGGCCGCAGGACGGACAGCACGAAGCCGCCCGTGGTCGCGACGAGCATCTGCACGAACCACGAGCCGGCGGCGAGCCAGATCGTGTTGAGGAAGTATTTGCTGATCTGGACGTCGTTCCACGCTTCGGAGATGTTCTCCCAGCGCACGCCGTTCGGGAAGATCGCCAGGGGAGTGCGGATGATGTCCTGCGTGGGAGTGATCGCGTACTTCGCGAGCAGCAGCATCGGCCCGATGCCGACGACCAGGAGCATCACCAGCAGGAGTGCATGCAACGCCTTCATGACGATCCTGACGCGGGGATTGCGCCAGTCGTTCTCGGATACGTAGCTGCGGCTGCTGTCGAACGGGGATTTCCCGCGCTTGCGAACCGGTCGCACAACCCTGGCCGCACCGCCCGGAGCCCCGAATCCGGGCGACTGCCCCGCCGCACCCGCGGCGACAGGCCCGGCGTCCGGCCGTTGCCCGGTGGGATTGGTGACGGTCATCGTGGTCCTCTTCCCCTCGGAGGCGTGTCGGCCGGTCACGACGACTTGCTCCAGCCGGACGTGAGCTTGAAGTACGCCAGCGACAGGACCGCCAGGAACGCGGCGAGCATGACGGACAGCGCCGTCGCCGCGCCGTAGTTCCCGCCCAGGGATCTACCGAACGCGTAGTCGTAGATCATGAGAAGGATCGTCAGCGTGGCGTTCGCCGGGCCGCCACCGGTGAACAGGTAGGGCTCCAGGAAAACCTGGACGGTACCGATGATCTGCAGGATGAACGTGATGAGCAGGACGCCGCGCAGCTGCGGCATGCTCACGTGCCACACCCTGCGCCACACGCCCGCGCCGTCGACCTCGGCGGCGTCGTAGAGCTCGTCCGGAACGCTGAGGAGCGCGGCCAGGTAGATGATCACAGTCCCGCCGGCCGCCGCCCACGTTGCCTCCATGACAAGGGACGGCATGGCCAGGGACGGACTCGACAGCCAGCCGTACGGGCCGAGCCCGACATAGCCCAGGATCGTGTTGAACACGCCGTCCGCGGAGCCGTCGTAGAAGAACTTCCACAACAGGACCGCGACGACCGGCGGCACCACCACCGGGAGGTAGGCGAGCACGGAGTACAGGCCCTTGCGCCGCCTGACCGAACTCATGAGCACCGCTGTCACGAGCGGGATCGGGTAGCCGATCACGAGGGCGAGCAACGCGAAGTAGAGCGTGTTGCCGATCGCCGTCGGCAGGTCGGGATCGGTGAGCACGTACTCGAAGTTCTTCCAGCCGACCCACTGCGGTGCCCCGACGAGGTTGGTCTTCTGGAAGCTCATGACGGCCGACCGCACGATCGGCCACCACGAGAAGACTCCGAAGATGACCAGGAGCGGCAGCGCGAACACGACCGAGCTCAGCCCGCCGCGCTGGACCCAGGTTCTCGGGTCACGCCGGCGGGGCCGCCTGCGCAGGGCGCCCGGAGCAGCCACGACACATCACTCCTCGTCCTGATTCGGGGTATGGCGTTCCGGTGTGGGCCGCCGGTCTCCCGGTGGCCCACACCGTGCGGTGAGCGTCAGCCGGCCGCGTCGATGGCGCGCTGCGCCTTCACGTTGGCGTCCTTGAGCAACTGGTCGATGTTGGCGTTCTTGTCCGTCAGGACGGCCTGCACCACCGTGTCGAGCGCCTTGTAGACGTCCTGGGTGGCGTATGCCGGCTCGTTGACGAGCTTGGTGTCGAAGACCTTGCTGGTGAACGTGGACATCTGGTCCAGCGGCACGTTGATGAGCGGCTTGATCCACTCCTGGTACTGCTGGTACTGCTGCTGGGAGAAGATCGGCAGCTCGGGGGTGCCCACCGGCTGCTTGCTCGCGATCTGGATTTCCGCGGCCTTCTTCGCGGCGGCCTCGTTGGTGTACTTGCGTAGGTAGTGGTAGTCGATCCACTTGACCGCCGCGGCCTTCTCGTTGCTGCTGGCCTTGCTCGACAGGGCCGCCAGGGTGCCACCGCCGAGGACGCCGGAGTCACCACCGGTGAGCGGGACCATCGTCAGGCCGTACGACTTCGGGTTGATGTTGTTCGACTGCACCAGGCTCGTGTAGATATCCTGACCCGAGGTGTACATGCCGATCTTGCCGGCGGCGAACGCCTGGTTGATGCCCGACCAGTCGTAGTCGAAGTTCGCACCCATGGCGTTGTCGGTCCAGCGCAGGTCCTTCAGGTACTGCAGCGCGGCCTTGGTCTGGGCGTTGTCGAGCGTCGCCTTCTTGCCGTCGAGCATCCGGCCACCGCGGGCGTAGGTGTCGACGGTCAGCTGCCAGCCGCCGGTGCCGTCCTTGGACATCTGGGCGAACCCGGCCTGGCCGGTCTTGTCGGCGATGGCCTTGGCGGCCGTGCGGACCTCTTCCCAGGTGGTCGGCGGCTTGTTCGGGTCGAGCCCCGCCTGGGTGAACAGGTCGCGGTTGTAGTGCAGGCCGACGGCGTAGACGTTCTTCGCGGGAATGGCGTAGGTGTGACCGTCCTGGCCCTGGCCGTACTGCAGCACGTTCTTGTTGAAGTTCGAGGCGTACGAGAGCTGGTTCAGGTAGCCCTGCATGTCAGCGATCTGCCCGTTGGCGATCAGGGTCTTCGCGTCGGTGAAGGGGATCTCGAACACCGTCGGCAGCGTGCCACCCGCGAGGTCGGCCGCGAACGTGGTGGCCTTCCATTCGTAGTCGTGCGTCTTGACCGTGATGTTCGGGTTTTCGTTCTGGAAGTCCGTCACCTCCTGCGCGAGTGCCTGCTGCGCCTCGGGCTTGGCGCCGGGGAGCAGACCCACCACGTTGAGCGTGACCTTGGTCTTCGGGTCGAGTGTCGTCGAGCTTGAGTCGCCGCTGTCGTTGTCGCTCGAGGAGCACGCGACGAGCGTGCTGCTGAGCGCCAGCGCACCCGCGATGGCGAATGCCGCCGCGGTACGTGAGTACTTCATCGTCGCTCCTGGGTGGGTGGGTAGACATCCGGCCCGCGTGGGTCGGACGGGAGGAAGTCGGCGGTGTGTGCAAGTCTTGCGTCGGATGCTGGGGTATTTGCGTGCTTCCGGCGCGTTACTGATCAGTTTCCATCGCATAGCGTCACGGTTTCGGCTGACGTAGGCAAGAGATTAGGCTCAGCGCTCAAAAAAGGCCATGGTCCGTTGCAAGATTTTAATGATCCGTCGGCGAAACATTGCAGTGGTCTCGCTCCCACGGGTCATCGGGTACATGTGCGGCGGACCGCACGCAAAAGGCGCTCCAACTTCCGGAGAAGTTGGAGCGCCCGGGGTTACGTCCGAGGTCAGGCCGCTTTCGTGGCCGCGGTCCGCAGGGCGCCGGTGGAGCCGCGGACGACCAGCTCCGGCTCGAACAGCATCTCCTCGGTCGGCACGTGCGTGCCCGCCACCTGGCTCACCAGCAGCGTGACGGCCGCCTGCCCCATCGCCTGGATGGGCTGGCGGACGGTGGTCAGCGGCGGATCGGTGCAGTTCATGAAGACCGAGTCGTCGAAGCCGACCACCGAGATGTCGTCGGGGACCTCGCGATCGAGCCAGCGGGCCGCCCGGATGGCACCGAGCGCGAGCACGTCGCTGGCGCAGATGATCCCGGTGACCCCCTGCCGGATCAGCCGGATGGCGCCCGCCCGGCCGCCCTCCATCGAGAAGATCCCCCGCTCGACGTCGTCGGTCCTGACCGTGGCGGAGAACGCTTCGAAGGCCGTGAGCTTGCGGTTGGACGGAGCGTGATCGGACGGGCCCAGCAGCAGGCCGATGCGCTCGTGCCCGAGCGAGGTGAGGTGGTTGAAAGCCTGGTCGACCGCGTGACCGTCGTCGACCGAGACCCGCGGGAAGCCCAGGTCGTCGATCGCGGCGTTGACCAGCACCGCGGGCAGGCCCCGCTCGTGCAACCGGTGGTAGTGCTCGTGGTCGGCGGCGCCCTGGTGGTAGAGGCCGCCGCAGAAGATGATGCCGGAGACGTGCTGGTCGAGCAGGATCTCGACGTAGTCGGCCTCGGACACGCCGTCGGCGGTGCGCGTGCACAGCACCGGCGTGAAGCCCCGCTTGGCCAGCGCACCGGCGACCACCTCGGCGAACGCCGGGAAGATCGGGTTCTGCAACTCGGGTAGCACCAGGCCCACCAGCCGGACGCGCTCGCCGCGGAGCTTGGCCGGGCGCTCGTAGCCCAGGACATCCAGCGCGGTGAGGACCGCTGTGCGCGTCGTGTCGGAGATGCCGGGTTTGCCATTGAGTACCCGACTCACCGTCGCCTCGCTCACGCCGGCGTACTTCGCCACCTCAGCGAGTCGTCGAGTCATGCCCGCAAGAGTAGTGCATCTGTTCGCAATTTCTTGCACGATGTCGTCTCATCCGCACCATGACACAGAGTATCGGTGCGACTTCAGGTGGTCGGTGGCGCCGCTGGTGTGCCGAGGGCGAGGATCGCTCGGGTGGACGCGGCGACGACGTCGTCGAGGAGGGCTGGTACGTCGCCGCCGAGGTACGGGCGGACCAGCCCGTACGGGCCGAGTCGGGTCGCCCAGGCCACCAGCGTCGAGCGCCTTTTCGTCGCGGTGCCGAAGCAGCGGCGGGTCAGCGTGCGGCTCAGGTCGTCGATGCCGGAGTTGACGCCGGCGATGTCGGGGCGCACCGAGTCGTGGCAGTCCCGGAGCAGCCGGTCCTGCCGGTACAGCGTCAGCGCGACGGCCTCGTCGGGGTGGCGGCGGCAGTAACGCGGCACGTGCACCGCCATCCGCACCAGCATGTCCAGCGGCGGCTCACCGTCGGCGTCCCCCTGTGCCGCGATGTCGAAGAGTCCGGCCTGGAACCGGCCGACGCTGCGCAGCCACAGCCGGGCCAGGACGACGTCGCGGGACGGGAACCGGTGATAGATCGAGCCGACCGGACCGCCGAGGGCGCGCGCCACGTCGGCGATCGTCGCCGCGTGCCGGTCGCGGGCCACGCAGGCCAGTGCCGCGTCGAGGATCTCGTCGGTGGTGAAGGCGGCGGGACGGGGCATCCGGTTATTCTAGATCACAGGTTCTAGAACTCGTATTCTAAAATTGCTAGCCTCACCGGCATGGTCTCCACACTCGCCGACGCGCTGCCGGCCGCCGAGTTCACCGAGTTCCACGACATCGTCATCGACGCCCCCGCCGCCGACGTCTGGGCGGCCCTGTCCGCGACGACCTGGGCCGACCTGTGGCTCACCCGCCCGCTGGTCATCCTGCGCGGCCTGCGCCCGGCCAAGCCGGACACGACCCGGGGCCTGCTGGAGGGCGGTCCGGTCGTGCCGCTGTACCGCGAACCCGGCCGCTACATCGCCGGCGGCCGGATCGCCCGGCCGTGGAAGCCGCGTCCGGAACTCGGCCCGGCGGTGGCGACACTCGACGACCTGGCCGCACCGGTCACCGGTTCCTGGCTGAAGTACGGCATGGACTTCCGGCTGCACGACCTGCCCGGCGGACGTACCCGGCTGTCCACGTTCACGCTGTGCCAGCCCACCGACGAGGCTGCCCGCCGCGCCTTCGGCCGCTACTGGCGGCTCATCCGTCCGTTCAGCGGACTGATCCGGCGCGACATCCTCCACGCCGTCGCCCGCCGCGTTCAGATGTCGCTGGGACCGGGCTCCCACCCGGTCCGCTGAGCCCAGGTGTCGGCCCGCTGGATGATCTCCCAGCAGAACGGTGCCTTCGCGTCGGTGTACGCCTGCCCGTCGTGGGGGTACCGCTGCGCCAAGGTCCGTTTGAGTGCCACGTAGTCGCCGGCCGCCCGTAGATCGACCCGCAGAAAGTCGCGGAACAGGAGAGCGAACTGTTCCGAGAAGCTGCCCGCGCGGCGGACATGGATGTGAGTGCGCGGCTGACCGGGCGCCTCCCGGAAGTAGCGCTTCGTGCGCTCGGGATTCTCGGCCCGGTAGACCAGGCCCAAGCCGACGAGAGGATCGCGGAACGGGGCAACCGGCTCGAGACGTTCGACCGACACCTGGACGTCGATGATGGGCTTGGCGGCGAGCCCTGGCACCGATGTGGAGCCGATGTGGTCCACCCGCAGCGCCACGTCGCCGAGCGCCGTTCGCAGTGCGGCGCCGATCTCGACGAACCGGGCCGGCCAGACCGGGTCGTAGTCCGCAATGCGGATCACCCGCACACCGGCTTGATCGCCCGGGACGCCCACCCGGCCATCGTAGGGCCGCGCCCCAGGCGCAAGCACGCGGTCAGGGGACGAAGACGATGCGCTCGTCGGCGTCGGCGCTCCACATCTGCTCGACGTGGGTGAGGGGTACGGCCCGGGCCTGTACGTCGATCGCGCTGTTGTGAACCGCGGAGGCGAGTGCGGGCAGTTCGGCGAGGAAGTCGCCGGCGGGGACGGAGCCGATGCCGCTGCCAACGAGCTGAAGCCGGGCGGAGCGCAACGCGGCGGAGGGGATCGGGGCGGTGTGCCCGGCGACGGAGCCGATCTGGATCCAGGTCAGCGGTGCGGTGCGGTCGGTGCGGGCGGTGAGCATCGGGATCATGGCATTGGCGGCGGGTTCGCCCCACACGTAGTCGATGACGACGTCGACGTCGGCGGCGCGGGCGACCTGGTCGAAGGTGATCGTCTCGTCGGCGCCGAGTGTGGTCAGCGCCGCCAGTCGGGTGGTGTCGCGGCCGGCGGCGATGACCTGGGCGGCGCCGAACAGCTTGGCGATCTGGACCGCCATCCGTCCGGCGTTTCCGGTGGCACCGAGGACGAGGACCCGCTGCCCGGCGGTGAAGGCGATGCGGCGGCGCAGCGCGACCCAGGACGACATGGCCGGGTTCATCGCGGCGGCGATCTGTACCGGGTCGACGTCGTCGGGCAGGGTCACGCTGCGGCGCGGGTCGATCAGGGTGCGGTCGGCGAACGTGCCGAGGTTGGTGTCGTCGAGCACCACGTAGCGGAGGGTTCCGTTCTCGTCGCGCACCACGCCGTCGACGCCGGGGACGCGGGGGTACACGCCGTCGCTGGAGTAGTGGGTGCCGTTGGCCCTGGACCGGGTCAGGTGGTGCAGTCCGGCCGCGAGGACCTCGGCGACCGTTGCGTCGCCGTGCCGTTGGGCAGGTTCGGGGTGCTCGCGGTAGACCGGCGGGGTGTCGGGCGCGGCGATGACGGCAGCGTGCATGGTGACCTCCGGGAAATGGTTTGTATTACCAATCACCGCAATAATGATTGGTAATACAAACCATGTCAACTACAGTGGCCCCATGACTTCCGACGCCCTCGCCGACGGACTCGTCGACGGCCTGGTCCGCAGCGCCTTCCAGGTGATGGGCGTGCTCACCAGCATCGGTGCCGAGCACGACCTGTCGCTCACCCAGCTACGGGTACTCGGCATCCTCCGCGACCGCCGGGCCCGCATGACCGACCTGGCCGCGTTCCTCGGCCTGGACAAGTCGACGATGTCCGGCCTCGTCGACCGCGCCGAACGCCGCGGACTACTGGCCCGCGGCAGGAACCCCGAAGACGGCCGGGTCATCGACGTGTTCATGACCCCGGCCGGCCTCGAACTCGCCGAACAACTGCAGGACAAGGTCCGGCAAGCCCTGTCGCCCGCAACCGGACGGCTAACCCCGGACCAACGCGCCCAACTGGTCCAACTGCTCGAACCCGTCGTGACCCCACCATTGACGATGAATCCACGCCCGGCCGGCCAACGCTGACCCGCCGGGCTTCAGGATCTTTCGTTCCCGCACCGGCAGCGGCCGGGACGTGCCCCCGTTTCTGCGGCCCGCCTCCCTGCGTTGTCGTGCGGGTGGAGGAAGTTGACGGTTGGATGGCCGCCAGCGGATGATCCATCGACGTGTCGCTCGGGTTAGTGAGCCGGGACGCTGACCCTGATGGGCAACATGATTACCGTCATGCGGTGGCTTCAGGAGAGCGGATTCATGAAGTTCCTTCTCACGTCGTCGGGCATCCGTAATCCGAGCATCTCCGACGCGCTCGTCGACCTGCTGGGCAAGCCGATCGCCGAGTCCACGGCCCTGTTCATCCCCACCGGCATCTACCCCTTCCCCGGCGGGAGTGCGATGGCGTGGACGGCGATTCACGGCCAGGCTTCCAGCCCGTTGTGCCAGCTGGGTTGGAAGTCCCTGGGGATGTTGGAGCTCACCGCGCTGCCGACCATTCGGGAAGAGAACTGGGTCCCGGCGGTCCGGGAAGCCGATGCCCTCCTCGTTTGGGGTGGCGATGTGCTGTACCTGACCTACTGGCTGCGCCAGTCGGGCCTGGCTGACCTCCTGCCATCGCTGAATGACACGGTTTACGTGGGGGTCAGCGCCGGGAGCATCGCGGTCACCCCGTACAACTGCGACGCCGAATTCGACCTCGGATTCGTCCCCGACGGCAGCGACATGGCGGAGGACGCCGACCGGGCGCTGGGGCTGGTGGACTTCACGCTGTACCCCCACCTCAATCATCCGGACATGGAGGACACCGAGCTGTCCAACATCCAGAAATGGGCGTCCGGAATCCCGGTCCCGACCTATGCGATCGACGACAACACCGCCATCAAGGTGGTCGATGGCACTGTCGAGGTCATCTCCGAAGGCGACTGGAGACTGATCAGCCCCTGACCGAGACGTCCCTTCAGCCGAGGCAGCCCATCCCCATCGCGCGATCGCGTCGGGTTAGTCGAGCTCACTGAGCAAACGCATGCGCTCTTGTTCGAACGTCGGAAGTAGTGCCGCTACCCCTGCTCTGAACTCGTCACGGCTTTGCGGGCGCCGCGGCGGGTGTTGAGCCGGATGACCTTGGCGCGTGGATTTCTGCACCGATGCGGCGAATGCGTAGACGGCTGCGAGATCGGGAGCGTGCAATATCGTCAGCTCTTCGCCGTCGACCATCAAGTCGAGGATCTGTTGGCTAGTGCTCTCCAGCCGGGCAACAGCCGTCGCATCGTCGTCGCCGTTGGTCCGAGCAGCGGTTTCAAGCAACAGACGCATCTGCTCACGTACGTAGTTCTGATTTCCGGCCACATCGAGATGATGGCAGCCGCTGCAGTCATCTGCCGAGCCGATGCTCTCCAACGCAATGGCGCAGGGCCGCACCCACCCGCCGACTCCGTACGCCGGCCACCCGTCCTGGCCGAATCACCCAGCCACGGGCTTGGCCACCTGCAGTTCGAGGCGCTGATCACCACTGCCCGGTTGTCGGCACCTGGCCGCCACCGCCGGGATCCGCAAACGTTCGTGACCGCCATGCTCGACGCCGGTGTTGGCCTCCGCGACGTGCAGATCGCCGCCCGTCACGCCGACTACATCCTCGCCGCCTTCATGGCCTGCGGCACATGACCGACAGTCCGATCGACTCACGGCTTTGCCGAGAACCGCGCGTGACCAGCACCGGTTCGGATCATTGATCCTGTGACATGGTTCTGACGTCGCCGTGAAATTGCCGTCGAGGACAATAGATCCCCATGGACGGGGAGACTTCATGAAGGTTCGCGCGCCGAACGGCGCCGAGTGGCGGACGGGGCGGCGCTGGCTCGCGTGGCGGCCGAGGATGCCCGCCCCACTGTCGTTCCTGCTCGGGATCGTCGAGTCGATCGGCTGGTTCGACGTGCTCTTCCCGCTGGCTGTGATCGTGCTGATCCTCGCATTGCCACTTGCGGTGGTGCACCTGCTCAACTGGGCCGTCGCGCTGGTGGCGACACCGGTTGCGCTGGCACTGCGGGCTTGGGGCGGGCGGTCCTGGACCGTCGTCGCGTATCCGTATCGCTACGCCTACCGCCACGGCGAACATGTGGGCACGGCATCCGGGTTCGCAGCGGCCGGCGACCTCGCCAGTCAGGCACGGGCGGCGATTGAAAGCACCGGGCAGCCGCTGCCGCTGACGGGGCCACCACCACCGTCACGGAGACCCATCGAGGACCGCACGCGGGTCGAACGCTGGGTGCTGAGACACACCTCGCAACACCTGCCCCCCGATCCGTACGGGCCTGATCGCCAACGTGCGGGCCAGCCGGACCCGAATCGAACGGCCTGACGGAATCGAACCGGCGTCCCGCTCAGGGACGAGGTCGGCTCGGCGTGAAGCCTGGCCGAGGCACGCCGCCGGAGCGGTGCCGGATGAGGTCATCGTTCAATGTCGGCGTGTCGAGCGCGACCACTGCGCCGCACGAACCCGGACGTTCCGGGGTACCAGTGCCTGCCGGGGGAGCGCGTCGTGGACCGGAAACTGGGCGATCGACGCCGCGGGTCCTGCCATGAATCACGGGCTCTCACCCCAACGCCGCCACGCCCCGTGTAGCTCCCGCGGACGTTCCTCCTGCGGTCGTATGCTCGCGGCGTCATCGATACTCATCCCGGGAGGGCATGATGCGGTTCGCAAAAGTCGGCAGCTGGCAGATCACCATCAACGCGGACGTGACGATGCCCGTATTCGCGCTGTGGCTGCGCGACGTCGAAGCGATCGACGTGCCCCGCTCTCCGCTGGTGCCCGGGCCGCTCGACATGGGCGACCTGCCGCCGCCACTCGGCGCAGCCCAGGATCCCCGGCTCGGCGAGGAGTGGCTGGCCTGGTGGATTTCACTCGTGGACCGTCGTCCGCGGCCGCCGCTGATCCCGCCGGACGACGACGTGGAGCCGGCCCACGACACCCCCGACCCCCTTGGCCTGGCCCGGCTGCCGGCACTGCGTGGCCCGGTCACCCGGCGCTGGACCGAGTTCCTGCACTGGCGCACCGCCCACCAACGGACGCATGGCACATTCGCCGACCGCCGTCCGGTCGGGGACCTCGGCGAAACCAACACCGTCGGGGAAGTCGAGGCCACGCTGGGCCGGAAGGCCGCGCCGTTCAGCCTGACGTTCACGCTGCTACCCGTGCGCGACGACCGCATCCGGCAGGTCGAGACGGCGCACTATCTTGTGCCGGAGCGGGTCTACCTGGGAGACGGCTGGCCGACCTGGCTGCGCGCCGTCGTCGCGGAGGTGGCGTAGACGTTCGCGACCCACGCTCGACCACCGTGCAGCGGGTCAGCAGGGCACCGTGTGGAAGTCCAGGTGTGTGGATGTCTGGCCCCATTGGCCGGGTGCTTGGCCCGGGCATCCGCGCCATTTCTGGCCGATGAGGCTTTGCCGGTCCCCACTGCTGTAGTAGTTGATGACGAGCAGCTGTTCGCCGGGCGGGATGGCGGCGGCCGGGGACGCGCCCGCGGTGAGCATGGCGACCGCGAACGCAGCCGTGAGCAGGCATCGTTTGAGCATTGGAGTCCTCCGGTTGTGGACGGTGTGCGCGGAGTTCCATCCGGTATGGGAGCCAGGGTCCCCGTCGGTGTTGCAACGCGGTTGCAGGCCGGCGGGGCAGGCTGCCGGTCAATACCGGCCAGCCGTCGCTCGGAAGCGCATATGACAATCGGACCATGACCTCGCACGCGAATGTATGGCGGGCGATCCGCTGGCCGTTACTGCTGCTCGGCGTAGCGGTGCTCGGCATCGTCGTCGCGGCTGCGCTCGACCGGAGCGCTGCCCGTGAGTGGGCCCTGACGATCGGCGCACCCTCGTTGACCATCTTGCTGCCGGCCGGCCTGCTGTGGCTGGTGGTCAGCATCATCTATGCGCTGCTCCGCCGCCGGTGACAGGTGAGCGCCGGGGTTCACAACGACGGTAGACGGTCGTCGAGGGTCGGGCTGGCACCGGTGTCGAGGAAGTAGACATAGGCCTGGAGATCAGCGGCGAGGTCGCCATCCAGATATGTGAGGTAGTCCATGAGCCCACCCGCGGCCTCTCGTTCGGGCGTGTGGTCGGAGATGCTCCATAGCCGGTGTTTGGCGTTGATCCATTCGCGGAGACGTTCCCGTTCGCGCCACCACGAGCGGACCAGGTCTGGAGTCCAGTGGTTGTCGCCGTCACAGGCCCAGCCACCCCATGGATCTTCTTGCATGGCCAGGAGGACGTCTCGAAGATCGTGAGAGTTGCGTGGCTGTCGGTACAGGAACTCCTGTTCGTACTCGATGTCGTCGCCGTAGAGGACGTGTCGTGGCGCGTGGAGTCGCCCGACCCAGCAGTTGTCGGTCATGGCGCCGTAGAACGGGCCAGGGACGTTACGCCAGTTCCGTTCCTCCCATTTGCCCTGAAAGGTGTCCGCAAGCGACCATGGACCGTGCGAGGGCTCGGAAGCGGCCGTGATGTGGGGCATCGGGTTCCAGTACAGCGGCTCGCGTTCTCCGGTCACGTTGCTTCACCCCTACTCGGCAGTCAAAGAACCTCCCGAGTCTGAGTCCTCAAGCGCGGTTGAGGTCAACCGGCGGAATGCGATGAAGCGATCGGATCCTCCTGTTGTCGGTGTTCGCAACACTGGGCGTCGTGGGGCGATACGGGTACGGGAGCTTCATGGGTATCCAGGGCCGGGGTCACCGCGTTGGAGGCTGCGACCGGCACCGGGGGGTGCCGGCCGGAGTCGGTCACCTCCTCGCGGCGGTGTTTGCCGAGGCCGGCAGCGCCGCAGTGGAGGTTGCCGCGCACGTGCGGGGATCGGTGCACCTCGACCGGCAGTCACCCGGGTACCGTGCCGGCGACGAGTCGCCGCCGTGGGCTCCCGAGGCCCTCAAGGTTGCCGGTGTGCTGCCGTCGGACGGCTCCCGCGCAGGTCGTCTCGTGCTCGCCGCCGTGACGAGCCGACCGTTCCGGCGGCGCGGCAACCGCTACCGGCATCCGATCCCGGTGCTGGTCGAGGCCGACGCCCGCTGGCAGGCCGTCCGGCTCGGCCGGCCCTACACGGGGACCATCGAAGTGCTGCTGAGCATGCTGGAGTTGCACGAACATCTCGACCGGGCCGGCGCGACGCTCCCACCACCGGTTGCCCGCTACAACTCCGCCGGCCGGATCCTGCGTGACCACGGGATCACCTACCTCGCCGCCCTGACCGCCGCGGCCGAACCGCCGGCTGTACCGCACATCGCTGAGCCGGTTGGGGTATCGGCTCGGCCATCGCGGCACACCCGGCCCGCGTTCGACGCGGAAGCCGACGCGGCGTTACGCACGGCCAGCGCGGCAGGAGGCCCCTACGGAACGACGCAGCAACTGGCGAGCATCCTGCACGACTCCGGAGGATCGGCCGCCCGGCTGCTGACGGCACTTGCCGTCGGCTGAGTGGCCGGAGGCCCGCTGAGTAGCTCACCGGGCGAGGTCGGTCTGCTCCAGCTCGGTGATGATGCGGCCGGCCCGGCGGCGCAGCGTGGCGGCCTCGGCCGGCTCGATGTGCGCCAGCAGCTGCAGGGCCAGCGCCCGGATCCGCAGATGGCCGGCATCGCCGGCGTGGTCGAGGGCGGCTCGGGCGTGCCGCACCGCGCGGTCCCGGTCGCCGAGGCGCCAGTAGCAGTACGCCAGCCCGTGGTCGCGCCGGAACAACGCGAACGCGGCCGGGCTGCGGGCGTTGATCGAGCGGTACAGCCGCGCCGCCTCCCGCAGGCGGGGCGCCGGCCCGGCGTGGATGAGATGGTACGCGCGCTGGTCGGCCCAGCGGGCGTGGTAGCAGTCCCGCTCCTGGCCCGGCGGCAGCCGCTCGAGCCCCGCCGCGACGCCGTCGAGCACCGGCTCCACCTCGGCCGGCCGCCCCGCGTCCATGGCCAGCCGGGCGCGCAGCAGCGCCGCCTCCAACTGCGCGGCCACCACCTCCGTCTCCACCCGACGCAGCCGCTCGCGGGCCGCGTCGAGGTCCCGCCGGCGTAGTGCGACCGAGGCCAGGCCGAGGTGGATCCAGCCGGCCGCCGCAGACTCCGCGATCGGTGGCCGGTCCCACAACCACAGCTGGGCTTCGCGCAGCGACAGCGGCAGGTCGGCGAAGCGGCTGTGGTACTGCCCCATCCACCGGGCGGTGTCCTCCAGCGGGCGCGGTACACCGAAGTAGCGCAGCAGCCAGATGCCGTACTGCCCGCCGGGCGCGTTACCGCGCACGCGCAGCCGGCGCAGGCCGCGCTCGATGGTGCCGGGATCCTCGGGCAGCCCGACGTGCGGCCCGGCCCGCCGGACCAGCAGCTGGGTCAGTGCCGCCCAGCCGCCGTGCTCGTGGGTGAGCTGTTCGAGGTAGCGCTGCCACGTGCAGCCCAACGGCGAGACGTCGTCGGTCACGGCGATGTCCGCAATCGTGTCCTGGTTCGGTCCCGTTGCCGCTGCGTACGGTCTCGTCGATGAACACATTCACCGCTGTCACGTACAACGTGCTGGCCCAGTCCCACGTCCACCCTGACCGCTATCCCCTCTCGCGTCCCGAGGCCCTCGACCCGGCGCGCCGCCGGGTGCTGCTGCTGGACCGCGTCGCCGGGCTCGACGCCGACCTGCTGTGCCTGCAGGAGGTGGAGCCCGCGGTCCACGATGACCTACGGGCCCGGCTGGACGCCACCCACCACACCGCCTACACCCGGCCCGACTCGCGCCCGGACGGGCTGGCCGTCTTCGCCCGGCGCGCCACGTTCGCCTGGCACGGTCACGACGTGCTGCGCTACCAGGCCCGCCGGCGCGGCACCGACGGCGCCGCGCTGACCGTCCGGCTCGCGCTCGACGGGCAACCGCTGCGGGTGGCATGCACACACCTCGCGTGGCAGCCCGACCCGACGCCGCCGGCCGAGCACGTCGGCCTGCGCCAGATGCTCGAACTGCTCGCGCACCGCGACAGCGTCGCCATCGACGACACCTGGATCCTGGCCGGCGACTTCAACGCCACCTCCCAGAGCGCCGTGGTCGCGGCCGCGCTGCAGCGGGGCATGAGCGAGAGCTGCCGTAGCCAACGCCCCTGGGACACCAGCGCCATCAACGGCCGCCCCCGCAAGATCGACTACCTGCTGCATTCCACCGGCCGGCTCACCCCGCATCCGGGCACCCTGCCCAAGCTCACCCGCGACAGCGAGTTGCCGTCGCTCATCGAGCCCTCCGACCACCTGCCGCTGCGCGTGGACTTCGCATGAAGATCGCATTCATCGGAGACGTCCACGGCCACGTCCGGCACGCGCTCGGCGCGCTGGTGCTACTGCAGCAACGCCGCGGGATCCGGCTCGATGCCGCGATCCAGGTGGGCGACATGGGCGCCTACCCAGCGCTGGAGCGGATGGACGCGCCGAGCCGGCGCTTCGCCGCCGAAAACCCCGCCGAGCACGACTTCTTCCGGCTACTCGACCCGTCACCCGAGTTCGCCGCCGCGGTGCGCCGGGCGCGGCGACTCGTGCCGCCGGTGCTGTTCGCCAGCGGCAACCACGAGGACTTCGAATGGCTCGCCGGCCTCCACGAGACGCAGGCCGCCGCGGTGGTACCGGTGGATCCGTTCGACGCGTTCCGGCATGTCGAGTGCGGGCACGTCACCACCGTCGCCGGTCAGCGGATCGCCTTCCTCGGCCGGATCGAGGAGCCCGGATACATGGACCTCGACGCGGCCGCCCATGCCCTGCTGCTGACCATCACCCCCGGCACCGTGGACATCCTCGTCACCCACGACGGGCCGTTCGGCCTGTGCCAGGACTGGCGTGGCGCCACCCAGGGCTCGCCGAAACTGAGCGACCTCATCACACACCTCCAGCCGCGACTGCACGTCAGCGGCCACTACCACCACGAGAACGGCCCGCGACGGTACGGCCGCACCACCTCGTACGCGCTGGCCGAACTGGTCAACCCGAAGACCAACCGGCGCCGGCCCGAGCGCGCCAACCCGCAGCAGCGCGTCACGCCGGGCAGCATCGCCCTGCTGGACACCGACACGTACGCGATGGAGTACCTCCACGACGACTGGCTCGCCGAGGTGTGCGGCGACGACTACAAATCTTTTGCCGGGCTGTAACTCGGCCGGGTGATGTGGAAACAGAGTGGGTGTGGAGGACGACCGGGCAAGATTCGTGGAGTTGTTCCAGCGGCATTACGGCGCCGTGATGCGGTACGCGGCACGGCGGGTGGGACGGGATCGGGCGCCGGACGTTGTCAACGACGTATTTCTCGTGGCCTGGCGCCGGTTGGCTGACGTGCCCGTCAGCGAACCACTGCCGTGGCTGTACGCGACGACGCGTCACCTGATCGGCAACGAACTCCGGGGGAGAAGCCGGCAGGCGAGATTGGCTGCCCGCATGGGTGGGTTCACCGAGTGGGTGGAGGCCGACCACGCCGATGTGGTGGTCGATCGGTTGAGGGTGCGCCGGGCTCTGGCTGAACTGTCCGAAGGTGATCAGGAGACGCTGCGGTTGGCGGCCTGGGAGGGCCTGGACGCCGACGCGGCTGCCGCGGTGTTGGGGTGCAGCCGTGTCGCGTACAAGGTCCGGCTGTACCGCGCCCGGCGGCGGCTGGCGGCCGCCCTGGGCCTGGTCCGGAACACGCCAGCGGAGCCCGCGCTCGGGCCGCTGGCACACGAAGGAGGATCATGATGGAGAGCGCACGGTTGTTGTCCGAAGCGGATCCCGTCGCCGACTGGCGCGTGGACCCGGAGTCGGCCGAGGCCAAGGCGATGCTCGCCGGCATCCTGGCGACAGCACGTGATGGCCACGCCGAACAGCCCGGGCTGGTACCGCAACGGCCACGTGGCAGGGCGCGTCAGGTTCGGCGTCGCCGGATCGCGTTCGGTGGCGCTGCGGCCGTGGCGCTGAGCGTGGTGCTGAGCGTGGTGATGTCGACGTTGTGGAGGGACGGCCCGATCGGGACCGACGCCGCGTACGCCGTCACCGTCAAGCCGGACGGGTCCGTGGAACTTACGCTGCGGTGGGAACAGCTGGAAGACGTGAGTCAGCTCGCGACCAGGCTGCGCCAGGCCGGCGTGCCGACGGAGCTGCGATCAAGCATGCCGGCGCGGTTCTGCAAAGCACGCGCGGACCGGGACCGGACGGCCGACGCGCTGAACGATGCCCTGAACAGGCGGGACGCCAACGGGAACGTGGTCTCCTCAGACGGATACCTCATGCGACCGAACCTGTTTCCCGAAGGCAGCACCCTGGTTCTCGCGGTCTTCTTCGACCCGGCAACGCAAGTAAGATACAAGTGGCTCTATCTCGCGCCGGTGGGCTCGACCGACTGCGCGTTGAACTACCCACTCGGTTCAGCTCTCTACACCGGCCCCGATCCGCACCCGCCAGTCCTCATTTGGCCAGATCCGGCAGAGCCTGAGTGAGCGGGGAGCCCGTCTGCGCGTTCGGGCGGCGGGCGGGTGATTAATCCCTCGTCGTGCCCGGGGGACGTGGTGCACGCTGTACGGAATGGGAATGCTGGACGCGATTGCGGGTCGGGTGGCCACCGGTGCCACGGTCGAGTTCCGCCCGAGCGGCTCCTCGATGGTGCCCCTGATCCGCAGTCGCCAGTTGGTGACGGTCGCCCCGGTCGACCCGACGACCGTCGAGATCGGCGACATCGTCCTGGCCCGGGTCGCGGGAACGGTCTACCTGCACGTCGTCTCCGCCGTCGACACCAGCAGAGCCCGCGTGCAGATCAGCAACAACCGCGGACGCGTCAACGGCTGGACCAACCACGCCAGGATCTACGGCATCTGCACCGCGGTCGACGGCGCCCGCCGGCCCCGCATCGACGGCAAGCTCCGGCAGCCATGACCGGTCGATCCCGGTCGCAGCCGTGGCTGCTGTGCCCGGTCATCGTGCGCTGAGAACCTGGACCTCCATCGGCCCCAGACGTACGGGAAGTGCGGCGGCGGCCCCGATTCCGGTGAGCGAGCCTTGCGAGAAGAATCGTGCCTGCGCGATGTGGACGATCTGGGCCGTGCCGCCCGTCGCGGTGTTGCTGTAGGCCACGGTCATGGTGCGGGGCGGCCGGTTCAGGTCGGGATCCTGGAGTACGAAACCGTCGAAGGGTTGGCCTGTGTGGCAGTTCGCGACCACGGTCACCTCCCGGTCGCTGAGAATGCGGGAGAAGGCGATCAGGCCACCGGCGCCGAAGGAGTGGCCGAAGTCGGTGCCGTTGCCGGAGACTTCTCGGAAGTAGAGCCGTCCGTAGCGCAGTGCGGGCTCGGATCGGCGCAGCGCGGCCAGGGCCTGGATGTCCGCGAAACCTTGGGCGTGTCGGGAGAACGCGTTCGGGCTACCCCAGAGGGCTTCCCGGGTGGATTCGTTGCTGGCGAGGTCGGGTGACCCGGACGCGTCGAGCGTGCCGCTGAGCGCCTGCTCCGTTCCGTAGTAGATCTGCGGGATGCCCTGCAAGGTGAACAGGCATGCGAGGCCGATCGTGACCTGCTCCGGACGGGTCGACGGGTGGCGGAACCGCTCCTTCTGGTCATGGTTGTCCAGGAAGCTGACGAAGAACCTGCCCGCTTCGCCGTGGCTGGACAGCAGTCCGGCTTCCACCTCCTTGCGGTGCTGGAAGATGTCACGGATGGCCTCCACCGGTGCGAACCCCTTGGCGACAGCGGGCAGTGTGAAAAACAGCGGGAAGTCGAGTGCCGAGTCGATGCCGAAACTCTGCGTCTCGCTGCTGTTGCGGCCGACGAACTGGGCGATGGTCGACTCGCTGTCGTAGATCTCGCCGAACGTGAACACGTTGTGCTTGCCGATGGTGTGTCCGAACTCGCGGATCGCGTTGCCGTACCGCTCCAGGTACACGGGTGACACGTACTTCGCCGTGTCGATCCGCAGCCCGTCGAGGTCGTATCGGGCGAGCAGGTAGCTGTGCGCGCGGATCAGGATGCTCAACACGGGGCTCGCGCCGTACCGCGCGCGGAGATCGGCTTCGGACGCCGGTGTCGCATCGTATTCGACGACGAGTTGACGCAGGTCGTCGAAGTCGCCACGCACGAATCCCCCGGGCTCGGGCCGGTCGGTCAACTTGGTGCCCCGGCGCCGGAAGAAGACCCGTCTGCGCAGGTCGTCCGGGTAGACCGCATCGTCGGGGGACAACACCGTCGCCGGCGGGATCACCTCCTGCCAATCCGCCCGTGGCTGACCGAGGCCGTCGAGCCACCGGATGGGCGGCTCGGCGCCCGCCGGGGCGTCCATGACAGCGGGGTCGGCGAACGTCGACACCGCCTGCCCGTCGCGCACGTAGTCGAAGACGCGCCCGGCGTGGTTGATGACGACGTCGAGGATGACGTAGATGTCGCGGGCGTGCGCCTGCTCCACGAGTTCGGTCAACTCCTGCTCGGCGGTTGCGAGGGTGCCGTCCGAGGCGAAGCGTTCGTCGAGATTGAGGAAGTCCTGGGCCGCGTAGCCGTGGTAGTTGTACCGCCAGTCGGGCCCTGGGTTCTTGACCACGGGCGACAGCCACACACCGCGGACCCCGAGGTCCTGCAAATAGTCCAGCTGGCGGGTCACCCCGGCGAAGGTGCCGCCCTGCCGATGGTCGAAACGCCGGTTCCACACGCCACGCGGTGGGGCGGTCGGGTTGTTGAACCGGTCGATGAGAAGGAAGTAGATCCAGCAGTCGCGCCAGTCGGTGGGCGACGGGAACGGATACCGGAGAGTGCGCGACGATCCGTTCACGCTGACGGTCTTCTCCCGACCGGTCGAGGCCGCGCGCCGCGCGTCGTCGATCGCCCGGGTGACGCCGGGATCGAAAATACTGATCGCCATGACGAGCTCCGAATCAAGCCGCTGGCCGCAGGAGTTACCCGTTGTCGTCCCTTTCTACCAGTCCCGCCGGGGTGCCGGCACTCGTTTGCGAACCAACCGTCGGAACGATTGCCATGGCGCTTCTGTGCAGGAGACGCTGGTTCCATGCCTGAGCGGGAAGGTCGACTCGGCGTGCCCATCGGGGTGGACGGCGTCGAGATCAAACTGAGCTTCGACTCCACGCAGATCGCCGACGCCACACGCGTCTTCAAGCTCGAACCCGACAAGGGCAAGAGCCGTCGCATCTGGTTCGGTGAGAATCGGCGCGGCGCGGGTGGTCCGTCCGCACTGCCCCTTTCGGCGCGCGGCATCATCCTACGAATTCGCGAAAAGAAGAAAAGCGACGCCACCCTCAAACTCCGCGGGCCGGACGGCTGCATCGACCCGGCGGCCTGGCGCGAGCGGACCGCCGGGTTCGGCAAGGTCGCACGGTTGGAGGGCGACTGGGCGGGACGGCGACGCCTCATTTCCGCGTCGGTGGACAGCGAGCTGAGCGACGCGGCACGCGACGAGTTGACGGCACCCGCGCCGTCTCTGCCACTACTGCTGTCCGACGAGCAGCGACGACTGGCCCGCGAACTGATGATCCCGCTCACCGACCTGGAACTGCTCGGGCCGATCGACGCGACAAAGTGGGATCCCGAAGACGACGACGGCTTCGCGGCCGAACTGTGGGACGTCGACGGAGATCTCCGATTCCTCGAAATCTCGATCCTCGTGTCCGACGATCCGCTCGGCGCACAGAGACGCCTCGAACAGGCCGCCATCGACGGCGGCCTTCGGCTCGACCCGGAACAGGACACGAAGACCAGCACCGTACTGCGCCACCTTGCGTCACGGCGGTCACCAGACCCGAACTGATCCAGATCGTGCCCGTCGAGCACGATCGGATCCATCCACCGACCGCGGCCGGACGAGTCAGAGGTCGAGGCGGTGGAGGATCCAGGCGGTGACGGACCGGGCGGTACCGGCAAGGACGCCGGTGATCGCGGCGGTGATCATTCTGGTCCGCCGGTCTCGGGTTGGGCCGTCCGGACGGTGCTCGTCGGGACGCGGGTCGCTAGGGTGCTGCTGTGCGGACATCGGGACACTCCTGGCATGACGGGAACGCTAATGAGCCGGCTTCGGCGGCTGACAAGAGCGTGAGGCCATCCGCGGTGATCGCGCCGAGTGCCGACGAGCGTCGACCGTGGGCCAACCCGGGCCTGGTAGGACCGGTGGAGCGCCGATGAACGCCGATGAGCGCCGATGAGTCCGGCACACTGCTACCGATGAGTTCCGGGCTGCGCCCGAGCACCCGCCGAGTAGAGCGCACGGTATTGCCCGCCGGTCAGACCCGGGACCTGCGGGACGCGGTGTATCTGCTCTACGGACAGGCGGGCTGCCCGCGACTCGATGATCTCGCCAGCATGATTGCCGACGATGACACGCTGCCCGGAGCCCCGGGCAAGGACGCCATCGGAAAGATCGTCGCCGGGGATGGGCCGGCCGCCGAGAGGGATGTCGTCAGTGTCGCCGCCGCTCTCGCCCGCGCGGCCGGTCGTTCCGATGCAGCCGCCGTCGCCGAGCGGATCCGGCAGTTGTGGACGGCGGCGTGGATCGCTCCTCCAAACCCCGAACCTGCCCCGCTCGGCAAGCGGATCCCCGACTGCGACCCGATTGCTCTGGAGGTACACCCAGCGATCACCGTGGCTCGGTCTGCGGGCGCAGTTGGGCCGCCGGGGGACTTCGGCGATCAGTTGCCGGCCTATGTCGAACGAGCCCACGATGCCCGGTTACGCGAGGCCGCCGACGAGGTCTGCAACGGCGGGTCGATGTTGGTGACGCTGGTAGGCGGGTCGTCAACGGGCAAAACGAGGGCCTGCTGGGAGATCGCCCGGTATATCGAGGCGCAACAGCCAGGGCGATGGCGGCTGTGGCACCCCTACGACCCCGCACGTTCCGACGCCGCTGCGGGTGCGATCGAGCATGTCGGACCGGCCACCATCGTGTGGCTGAACGAGGCACAGCATTACCTCGACCCACCGGATCCCCGTCTCGGCGAGCGGATCGCCGCCGGCTTGCGAACCCTGTTGGGTGACCCGGGCCGGGGCCCGGTGCTGGTGGTCGCCACCTTGTGGCCGCACCACTGGGCGGCGTTGACGACCCGACCCACCGCCCGTCAACCGGATCCACTGTCACAGGCCCGTGACCTGCTCACAGCCGGAGCGCTGGTCACGATTCCAGACAGCTTCAGCGCCTCGGAGGTCGCGGCGCTCGCGCGGGCGGGAAACGACGAGCGGCTACTCCAGGCCGCGGCCCATGCGAAAGGTGGTCGCATCACCCAGTTCCTGGCCGGTGTTCCGCTCCTGCAGGAGCGATACGCCAACGCGCAAGCCACTGCGCGCGCAATCATCGACGTTGCCACCGATGCCCGCCGCCTCGGCCATCCCAGTGCTATCCCGCATGCCCTGTTGGAGCAGGCCGCTCCCGGATATCTCACCGACCACGAATGGGACCAGGCCGGAGACGACTGGCTCGAACAGGCCCTCGCGTACACCGCCGCGCCCTGCAACGGTATTCCCGGCCCGCTGGTTCGCATTCGTCCCCAACCCGGCCACCCCTCCGCCGGTCCCTGCTACCGCCTCGCCGACTACCTCGAGCAGACCGGCCACGCCGATCGCGCGGGTCTGGTCCCGCCCGGCGCGTTCTGGGACGCTGTCGCCACGACCGTGACGAATCTGGCCACGCTGCGCCAACTCGCTGAGGCCGCCAGTGCACGCGGTCGGCTCTACCGTGCCGATCAGCTCTATCGGACTGCCGCTGACCGCGGCGACACGATCGCGCTGGGCCGGCTGGCCTGGTTGCGGGAGCAGGCGGGCGACCTGGCCGAGGCCGAACGGCTGTGGCGGGTGGCTGCGGACAAGGACGCGGCCGGTGCGCTGTATCAGGTGGTCAGGCTCCGGAAGAACGCCGGTGACCTGGCCGAGGCGGAACGGCTGGCGCTGTCGGCCGCCGACCGCGGTGACATCGTCGCGCTGAACCAACTGATCGGGTTGCGGGAGAAGACCGGTGACCTGGCTGAAGCTGAACGGCTGGCGCTGCTGGCCGCCGACCGTGCCAGCGCCGTCGGGGCCGACCACCGGGCCTGGTTGCAGCAGACCGCCGGTGACCTGACTCAGACAGAGCAGGTGGCGCTGCTGGCCGCAGCCAGGGGCAGCGCCCGCGCGCTGGCCCGGCTGGCCCAGTCGCGGGAGCAGACTGGTGACCCGGCCGGGGCCGAACGGCTGGCGTTGCTGGCCGCGGACCGCGGCGACACCGCCGCACTGACCGGCCTGGCCTGGGTCCGAGCGCGTGAAAATGACCAGGCTGAGGCTGAACGGCTCGCGCTGCTGGCCGCCGACCGCGGCGACGCGGCCACATTGACCATGTTCGCCTGGCTGCGGACGCTGGCCGGTGACCTGTCCGAGGCGGAACGGCTGTACAGCATGGCCGCCGACAGGGGTGACGGCAGCGCGTTGTGCTGGTTGGCCGAGCGGCGCGCGGAACAGGGATGCCCGGTCGAGGCCGAGCGGCTGGCGTTGCTGGCCGCCGACCGCGGCGATCCGCTCGCGCTGAACAATCTGGTCCGTTCGCTGGAACGGGCCGGTGACCAGGCTAAACGGCTCGCGCTCGTCGCCGCCGACCGCGGGAACACTTTTGCGCTGACGCTGCTCGCCGACTTGCGGCAAGAGGCCGGTGACCTGTCCGAGGCCGAACGGCTGTACCGCATAGCCGCCGACCGGGGCGACGCGACCGCGTTGAAACGGTTGGCCGAGCGGCGAGAGGACCAGGGCGACCCGGTCGAGGCGGAACGGCTGGCCGCCGACCGGCACGACGCGACCGCGTTGAAACGGTTGGCCGAGCGGCGAGAGGACCAGGGCGACCCGGTCGAGGCGGAACGGCTCGCGTTGCTGGCCGCCGACCACGGCAACCCTGACGCTTTGAACGACCTGGTCTGGCGGCGGGGAGATCAGGGGAACGCGACCGAGGCTGAGCGGCTGGCCCTGGTGGCAGCCGACCACGGCCATGCCGGCACGCTCGGTCACCTGACCCAGTTATTGCTGACGGCAGGCGATCCGGTACGCGCCAAGCTCCTGCAAAGGTACGGACTCACCGATGATGGCGCGATCTCGCCGGAGTGGGATTGACGCGGTCCGGACGCTGGCGCGCGCGTACCGGAGCCGACCGCGGTTTGTCATGCTCGACTCTGCTGAGGTGGGCGACGAGGCTGATCCGGACGTCCCCTCTCTCATGAAGCCGGGCCGAGTGGCATGTGCAGCTCGCGGACTCGCCTGCCGTCTTCGTCCCGGCGGTAGACGGTCAGAGACAGCGCCCTGCCGACCAAAGGTAGGTTCATCGCCGCCGTCTCGCGGATGCCGGCCTGCAGCGCCGCCTTCTCTGCGCAGCGGCCGACCGTCATGTGAGGAACGAAATGAGATGGCCGTTGCACGCCATCAAGAGCCAGGCCGTAGATCGACTCATGCAACCAGCAAACCTGCTCTCGACCCTCGTCAACGAGTAGAAAGAGGTACTCGTCCTCCCAAATCGTCAAGGCTGGGAGGTCCAGCGCGAAGGGTGCACAAGCGGCGAGTACGGGCTGTATGGCTGTCGCCAGCGATGGCAACGGTCCAGACCATTCGAACGGAAACGCGACGGTGATGTGGGCCGGCACCGCGGCGGCGAGGGGATCCCACTTACTGCGGAATCGCTCGACCGCTGAGGTGTCCATCTCGGGGAAGATGGCAAGGACGCGTATCGCCACAGCCGCGATTTTGCCAGTCACGCCGCCGCATTGAGCTAGCCGCGATCCGCGCGCCACTTCGTGCCGTGCATGCGCGGTCTCAGCGCCTGCGCCGCCCCTCGATGATCTCCGCGGCACCCGGTTCGCAGTTCGTCCCCTGTGGACGGGCGAGACCGCGCTGGTCGGTGCCGAACACGTTGCACGCGGCCGCCGGTAGCAGGCCGGCGACCGGGCCGGCCGCCGCCGGTAGCCGGGTCTGCGTCGGGCCGCCGTTGTTCGCCAGCGCCCCGAGCTGCGGATCGCCGCCGTTGTTGACGTCGCCCGAACCCTCGATGAACACGCACGAGGCGTCGCCGGAGAAGTTGTACCCGGTCGAGATCGTGGTACCGGCGATCCAGCAGCCGATCCCGCCGCCCAGGCCGCCGGCCACGATCGAGGCGAACGCGTGCAGGTCCTCGCCGGTCGCCACGTTGGTACCGGTCGTGGCGGTGTTGCCGGCGATCGTCGCGTGGCGCAGGTAGATGTCGCCGGTGCTGGTGTACACCCCGCCGCCGCCGGCCGAGGCGACGTTGCCGGTGATCGTGGAGTTGTCGACCCGCAGTTCGCCGGACTTCGCCGAGATCCCGCCGCCGCGCCCGTCGGCGCCGGCGGAGGTGTTGGTGGTCGTGTTGGCGCTGAACGTCGACCGGGTGATCGTGATCTGGGTGGTCGCGGCCTCGCCGGTGTCCTCGCTGACCGTCACGGCCAGCCCGCCGCCCGCGCCGATCCTGGCGTTGCCGGAGACCGTCGAGTCGGTGACGCTGACCGACAGCGCGTCGGTCGGCTGGTCCAGGTCGAGGATCACGGCGATCCCACCGCCGTTGTCGGCGCCGGTCGGGTGGTTGCCGGTGATCGTGGCGCCGGACACCACCAGGTCACCGCAGTTGGAGCAGACCACACCGGTACCACCGTTGTCCTGCACCACGGTGTCGGTGAGCGTGAACACGCCGTTGCCCTGCCCGGTGGTACTGACCCCGCCGGCGCCGTTGTTCGAGATCGTCGAACCGGACGCGGACAGCGCACCGTCGATCAGGCCGACGCCGCGCTCGGTGTTGTCGCTGATCGTCGAGTCGACGATGGTGACGGTGCCGAACGAGATGTGCACACCGGTACCGGTGTTCGGGCCGATCGTCGAGTCCACGATGTCCAGCGTCGCGCCGGTGTCCGGGCCGAGGCTGCCGATGACCCGTCCGGTACCGGCGTTGTTGCCGCTCACCGTGACCCCGGTCAGGTCGACGTCACCGCCGTTGTAGGCGATCGCCGCGCCCTGCGAACCCGACCCGCCGGTGAGCGTGGCGTCGGTGATGATCAGGCCGCCGCCCGCGCCGAGGGCCTGGACGATGCGCCGGTTGCGGCAGGTCTGCTGGATCGTCGCGCCGTTGCCGTCGATCGTGAGGACCTTCGCCGGGACAAAGTCGAGGTCACCGTTCGCGTTGGCGTCCTCGTCCGCGCCGCAGGTACTGAGCTGGTACGTCGCGGCACTCAACTGGATCGTCGTCGCGCCGGCGGCGGCGTTGGCCGTGTTCACCGCCTCGCGCAGCGAGATCAGCCCGTCGCCGGCGTTCACCACGTCGGCGGTGGTGCTGACGACCACCGTCGACGCGTACGCCGGCGGGGCGGCTGCGACGGTCGCGACGGTGGCGGCCGCGAGGACGACCGCCGGTACAGCCAGGACCCGCCGCATGATCGGCTTCATGGCGGCATCCTGGACCACCCGCGACGCGAACGCCGGTATCTGTCGCAGATCCGCCAGCGGGCGGCGCTCACCAGGCGCGGTATGAAGCCGGATGTCCGGAAGCGAGCGGACGTTGTACCGTATGCCTCCGACACCAGCCGAGAGGAGGTGAGTTCGATGTCGACCTGTCAGATGTCGCGCTCCCTCGACGTGACCGAAGCCGAGGAGCGCGCCACTCCGTAAGGAGCACGCGTGTCCAACACTGTCCACCACCGTCCAGCCACGATGACGCTCTCAGGAGTGTCATGACCGCCACGCGCATCGACTTCGTCTCCTCGGCCCCGGCGCCGGGCACGTTCGACGTCCGGTGGATCCACGGATCCCTGTCGGCCAAGCACAACACCGATCCCGACATCCAGGTGCACGCCTACAACGAGCACACTTTCATCCTGCGCCAGAACATGGCGGTCAACTACGAGGCGCCGTTCCTGTTCCTGCTGTTCGGCAACGACCGGGTCGTCCTGCTCGACACCGGCGCCACCACCTCGGCTGAGCACTTCCCGTTGCAGCGAACGGTCGAGGAGGTGATGCGGCGATGGCTGGCCGTCCACCCGCGCGAGGGCTACCAACTTCTGGTGCTGCACACACACGCCCATGGCGACCACGTCGCCGGCGACGCCCAGTTCGCAGGCAAGGACGACACCGTCGTCGTGGGCGCTGACCGCGCCACCGCGTGGGCGCATCTCGGTCTCGCTGAGCCGGGCCAGACGAGTCGCGTCGACCTCGGCGGACGCGTCCTGGATTGCCTGGCCACGCCCGGCCACCATGACTCGGCCGTTACCTTCTACGACCGGTACACCGGGCTGCTGCTGACCGGGGACACCGTCTATCCGGGGCGGCTCTACGTCGACGACTGGCCGGCCTTCCGGCTCACCATCGACACCCTGGTCCGGTTCGCCGAGTCGCGGCCGGTGACCCACATCCTCGGCTGCCACATCGAGATGACCAACGAACCGGGAACGGACTACCCGATTCGTACCACCTTCCAGCCCCATGAACCGCCACTGCAAATGACAACACAACAGTTACGTGACATCCGCGCGGCCATCGACGAGGTGGGCGACCAACCCGGCCGGCACGTCTTCGCCGACTTCATCATCCACCGCAGGTAGCAGTCACCGAGACTCACCGGTCGTGTCCGGCCCCCGGAGAGGTCGGCCGGACACGTCGGCGATGGACCACGCTATGACGCGCCCGGTCCAGAATCTCACTCAGTCGCTTGCCCGGCCGGGTGTCCAGCCGTTCTTGAACTGGTTCGCGACCGGCGTTCGGCTCCTCCGGGACCGTGCGATCCCCAACGTCGGCGGGATTTCGGAACGTCAACTGGCCGAGCATCTGCCCGGCCCGGTCGGCGTGCTCGGCGGTCACGGTGACGGCGTACCGCTCCGCCACCAGGTGGCTCGACGACGTGAAGTCGCGCTGGCCACCGGTCATGGCGTGCGCGATCGCACCGAACACGGCACCCCAGACGGCACCGATCAGTAGGCCGGTCAGGATGACCAGGAGCCAGCCGCGCGTGGTGAACAGCGCGAACAGCAGGCCGATGAACAGGCCGAACCAGGCGCCGCTGGCCGCGCCGGCGAGCGCCGCCCGCGCTATGGTCATCCGGCCCAGCACCCGCTCGACCAGCCGCAGATCGGTGCCGACGATCGCGGTCTGCTCGACCGGGAACCCGTTGTCGGACAGGTAGTCGACGGCTCGCTGGGCCGAGGCGTAGTCGAGGTAGACGGCGACGGTCACCGCGGGGGTCCGGGCGCCCGACTGGGGAACGGTCATTGCTGCCTCCTTCGTCCAGCCGGTTGATTCCCACTCGTGGCGCCGACCTAACGCGGCAGTCGCTTGGCGGAGACTCCGGTTGCTCGGCGGCCGGCCGCTATGCCGCAAGCAATGCGGCCCCGCTGATCTGCCGATCGGGTCGGTGAGTCATGACCTGGCACCGTCCTGGACTTCCTGGAGACGGTCTCCGGGTGGCGCTCACCCGCCGGCCTGCGTGTCGAACCCGATTAACATGCGAAGATGCTGAACAACGCGCGGATCGAGGCCCGTATCCCCACTCAGGATCTTGTCCGAGCCCGGCGCTGGTATGCCGAGAAGCTTGGCCTGGAACCGGTCGAGGAACGCGACGGCGGCCTGCGGTACGAGGGCGCAACAGGTGTCTTCTGCCTGTTCGCCTCCGGCGGCCGGTCGGACGGTTCGTTCACGCAGATGGGCTTCTACGTCGACGACATCGACGCGGCCGTCGCCGGGCTACGCGTCCGCGGGGTGGTCTTCGAGCAGTACGACGGCGCCGTCGACGGGATCATGGACATCGAGGGCAACTACCCGAGCAAGGGCCGCGGCGAACGGGCCGCCTGGTTCCGCGACAGCGAGGGCAACCTGCTCGGCATCGCCGAGATAGTGCGCTGACCACCAACCGCGAAACCGCATCGACAACGCTCCGACACCCGCGGATGCCGCTGTCCGGGACGCCGCTGCGGTCGTACAGTCAATCTCGATCCTCACCGCCGGAAGGAGATAGCCATGCCGGGTTACCTGACGGGTTCGATGGCCCGTCCATTCCCGATCTCCTGGAGGATCAAATGGTTTCGTCCATCCGATGGATCTCTGTCGACTGTGCTGATCCCTTCCCGTTGTCGCGTTTCTACGGCGACGTAACCGGCTGGCCGACCGATGCCGACGACCGGCCCGGTCATGACGAGTGCGCCGTGCTGCCGCCCGCGCCTGGGCATCCCGGGCTGTTGTTCACCCGGGTACCGGAACCGAAGGGCGCGAAGAATCGGCTCCACCTCGACCTGCAGCCCCTCGACCGCACCCGGGACGAGGAAGTCGAGCGGGTCATCGCCCTCGGTGCCACACTGCTCGCCGACCGGCGCGGCCGAGGGCAGGGATGGATCGTGCTCGCCGATCCGGAAGGTAACGAGTTCTGCATGAACACGAGCCCCGCCGAGCGGGAACAGAGCGCGTGACAGTGCCGGTGGGGTGTCGTCCGTCACGTCGGCACCCCACCGGCTTTTTCCCTGGGCGTGCTGGACCTCCCGGGAGCGTTTCTTGCTGGCAGGTGGCCGTTTCGGGGATGCCAGTGCCCCCGGAATTGGTGATCATGGTGGCGTGACAAGGCGAGAGATCCGAACCGCGCATGAGCGCTGGCTCGGCTACTTGCGCGTTCTTGAGGCCAGGGACGCGAAGACCACCCGCGACCGGCTACGCGAGCTGGCCCACGACGTCATCCGACCGGTCCGCCTGTGGACCGCCCGCAACCCCAACACGCCGCCCGACGCACTGACAATTCTCAGCACCGACCCCGACGAAACGGTCGGATGGAACGTCCTGCTGAACCGGTCGACGCCGTTGGAGGGCCTCCAGGCGATGGCGGATGCGGAAACCGCCAGCGCCCCGGCCGACTGGTTCATCGTCCGGCACAAGGTCGCCCACCATCCCAACACGTCGGCCGAACTCCGGTCCCAGCTACTCGCAGTCGGCGTATGCCGGCCTCCCTCAACGCAATCGTGCAGCCACGAACAGATGTACTGGAACTCGCGCCGCTGACCAGCGCGCGGATCTGGCCGCGTAGCGCGCGGCCGCGTCCCTGTGTAGCTCGGCGTAGCCTCGACGTCATGCCTGTCCAGCTCAACCACACCATCGTCCATGTGCGTGACCGGGAACGCTCCGCCCGGCGCCTGGCGGAGTTGCTGGGCCTCGCGGAACCGGTTCCGTACGGTCCATTCCTGGTCGTCGAACTGGCCAACAACTGCTCGCTCGACTTCATCCAGGAGGACGGCACCATCCATCCCCAGCACTACGCGTTCCTCGTGTCGGACGCGGAGTTCGACGAGATCCTCGCCCGGATCCAGACGCACGGATTGTCGTACTGGGCGGACCCGTACCACCGGCAGCCGGGAAAGATCAATACCAACGACGGCGGGCGCGGACTGTACTGGGAGGACGCCGACGGTCACAACCTCGAGATCATCACGGTGCCGTACGGCGGCTGGGTCGAGAGATCGAGTGAACCGTGAACGGATATCTCTCCGGTCACGAATCATGATCGCGGGACAGGCGAAGCGTCAGGTGCAACCGCATCAGCCGGCGTCGGCGGCCGCGCAGGTCATCACCGACCGCGTCGGCGACGCCGCGCTCGTCTTCGCGCTGCGCGCCAACATAGCCGAGAACAGTGCGTCGGATCTTGAGGCGATCCGAACCGTTCCGCGTCGTCCCTAGATCCTTAGCAGGAACTCCCAGGTCATCCGGATGTTATGTTCTCGTCTCCGGACGGAGGTCGTCATGCACAAGTTGGTGGTCCTGTATTCCAAGCCCGCCGACCCTGACCACTTCCGCGACTACTACGTGACCAACCACCTTCCACTGGTCATGAATCTGCCCGGCCTGCTTGCGTGGCGCTACAGCTTCGACGTGGCGGCGACCCAGGGAGAAACGCCGTATTTCGCGGTCTTCGAAGGCGACTTCGCTGACGCCGCCGCCATGGCGGCGGCGCGGGCGTCGCCGCAAGGCCAGCGGGTGGCCGCCGATGTCGCCAACTACGCCACCGGCGGTGCGGTCGTCATCCACTATCCGGTGCAGGACGGCACCGGCTGAGGCGCGCCGGTACGCTCCGGAACGCGCTCGGTCGGCCGTCGCGGCCAGATCTGGCTATCGGCGGACGCCGTTCGCGGTTGCCGGTTCGTTGAGCGTCAGAGGTGGGCCGATGTCCTGGCCGGATGTCACGGTGGTGGATGCGTGCGTGCGGCGCGACGGCCGGGGCGGCAGCCCCACGGCCGTCACCGACGACGACTCGGCGGCGACGGACGCGGACCGGCGTGCGGTCGCTGCTGCGGCCGGCACCTCGCACGCGGCGCTCCTCGGCCCGGGGCGGACGCCGGACGGTGGTTGGCCGGTCCGGTTCTTCACCGCCACCGCCGAACTGTCCGGCTGCGGCCACGGCACCGTTGCCGCGCAGGCCGTCCGGTTGAGCCGCACCTCGCTGGACGAGCTGGACGACCGCCAACACACCGGCGGGCGCACGTTCGACACCGTCGCGATCCGTCGCCCCGCCGGCATCGAGGTGTGGTTCGACCAGGGCCTCGTCGCGCTGCGTCACCCGGCACCGGACGAGCGTGCCGAGATCGTCGGCGCGCTCGGGCTCACCGCGGACGACCCGCATCCGACCGACGCGCCACGGATCGCCGCGCCCGGCGCACCACGCATGCTGGTACCGGTCCACGACCGGACGGCGCTGCTCCGAGTCTGCCCGCACCTCGGCAGGCTCACAGCGGCATGCCGGCGGTACGGGCTCCTCGGCTGTTTCGTGTACGTACCGCCGGCGGGCGACCGACCGGGTGCGGCGCGGATGTTCGCGCCGGCGATCGGTGTCGATGAGGACGTCGCCAACGCCAACAGCACCGGCTGCCTGGCCGCCCACCTGCTCGACACGACCGGGGCACAGACGGTCGCGATCGAGGTGGAGCAGGGTGACACCCTCGGTCGACCTGCCAGCGTGCTCGCTTCGGCCCGACGCGGGCCGGCGGGCATCACGACCCGGGTCGGCGGGCTGGCGGTGGTCCGCGACGGACACTGAGGCGACGACTCGACCGTCCTCATCCAATGTTTGGCTACTCAGCTTCGTCGGCTTCGTCGGTGTCGTTGGTCTGGGAGCGCGCGAGATGCGTTTCGAGCCGGCTTATCGCTCCCCACAGGTAGAAGGACGGGCGGCCTCGGTGCAGGCCGCTTCGATAGATGCCGACGCCCTCGACAACGGCCTGTGAGCCGAGGTGGGGTGCCTGCAGTTCGGCCGCCTTGCGCATCAGTTCTCGGGCGGTGAAACCGGCTTTGTCGTCGGCGCTGATCTGTACGTGCCGCTGGGAACCGCCCTTGGCACCGAATGGACTCAGGTAGATCTCGGCCGCATCGAGGGCGACGGTGTCCGGCGGAAATTCCGCTGCGAACGTGGTCAGATCGGCCTCGCTGCTCGGCCAGACCGGTCCGTGCCGCTGCACGGCGGCGAAGGGCAGATCCGGCCGGTGCAATGCCTCCTCATCGGCGCTGCCAATAGTCATACATCACAACCCCGTTGGCGTGAACGAGGACACGATCGGGCCGTTCGTCGTGCGGCAAGCGGAAGACGGCGCCGACGGTGATCCGCGATGAGTCCACCAGCAGACCGTAACGCCGCGCTGACCCCGTTCGATGACGGGGATTGCCGGGATCGGCATGGTGACCGATGGCTCGGGGGTATGGGTTGCTCCGTTCTTCGTCGTGAATGTCCCTCATCAGTCGCTCGGCCGCCAGGCGTGCAGCGCGGCGACCCGGCACGGGCGGTCTGCCACATCGAGACGGCCGCCTCGCCACGCGGCGCTGTCCGGCTGCGCCAACATGCCGATGTCAGCGCACCCGATCAAGGAAGAAGGCGCAGCCGGTGTTGATCGTGGTGGGGCGTTATGAGCCCGCCGCAGCGTCGCTGTCGGCGGGCCATTGGCCGGTGAGTTCGAACTCCATCTGCCTGGCAAGGCCCTGCCAGTTCGTGTACGACCGGGCCGACACGGTCTCGTCACCGGTCCGCGCCTGGATGGTGGCGACCCGCCGGAGCCCGGCGGCGTCGTAGTCGACTCGGCGAAGCACCTGGACATGAAACCGTGCGGCTGACCACGGCAGCCCGTCGAAGCGCCGTGCCGGCTCCATCCGATCCGGCAGCGTGTCGAGCACCGCCGGCTCCGGTATCCGGTCCCCGTCGAAGTCGACAACCACCAGAATCGGCGCGATCGCCGACCGGTCGTCATCGACCCTCGCCACCCGCAGCAACGCCACTCGGTCGTTCGAGCCGCGGTAGGCCAGCACTTCACCCGTCTGCAGACTCGTGGCATGCCGACGCGGTGGGCGCAGCGTCTTCCGCGCCGGCTGCGGCCCGACCAGTTGCGCACGAACCTTCGCCAGCACGGCGAGCCGCTTCGCCAGCAGCCCCGGATCCCCGACCCACCGGTCCAGGCCTATCCCGCTGTCGATCACCTCCAGCGCCCGAGCCTGCACGAGCGGATCCAGCCGACCGACCGTCGACTGCGTGATCGCCAACGCCAGCCACACCACCGGACCGTCGTCGGAGTCGGCCGGCTCACCGAGATGCTGCGCCAGGATCCGGGAGGTCGCCTCCGCATCATCAACGCCGTCCTCGATCAGGCGCCGATAGTCCCCACGAACGTCACACGCAAGATCATCGGAGAACAGCCCCGGCCCCCACGTACCCATTCACACATTCTGCGCGGGCAGCCAACGGCAGCGACGACCGCCGCGCCTGCCGAACCCGAGGTCTGCCGAGCGGTCGCGCTATCCGGCTCGATGGTCGTCACAGTCGGTGCTCGGGTCGCCAGAAGCTCTCAACTGCCGAGGACAGGGCGTCGCTGTGAGCGTTTTCAACGTTGGCGGGCGGGTCTGCACGATGGACGATCTCGACGAGCATCATTCGCGGTGTGGGCAGGCCGTTCGGGGCTGAGGTGTGCAACGTACGAGGATGCATCAGGACGACATCTCCCGCGTGACCGGTCAGTTCCTGCACCTGCACGTGCGCACCGTCGAGCATGGTGCCGCTGCCGATGGTGGTCGGTGCGACCTGGCGGTCTTCGCTCCACACCGTGCGTAGCCATGGATGCCGGGAGGCCAGGGCGGCTTTCACCACTGCCGGCCGCCATGTGCCGGTGCTCGCGATGTGCCGGTTGAACAGCCGGTGTGATCCGGACAGGACTACCGTTCCGCCGCCCCGTTCAGCCACCGTTGTGAGGAAGACGAAGACCGTCACGCCGGGCAGGTCGTGCTCAGGCCCGTAGGAGTCCACGTGCCAGCCCGTCGACGGGACGGTCCATCGGGCCCCGGGCACCGGGAACGTCACCAGCGGCAACCCCCAGGTCGACGGCGGCTGCCACCCAGCGACGCCGAGCAGATCGTCGAGCGCGTCACACACCTGCCGGCTTGCCATGAGGTTGAAGGCCCCGGACCGTCTCAGCGCCTGGAGGCCCCGCGGACGTTCCACCACCCAGGTGTCCACGCGATCCTGGTCGATGCTGTGCTCGCGGGCCAGAAATTCCCAGAACCGGTCACGCATCGCCGAGATGGCGGCTGGTGGGACGGCTGATTCGACCGTGAGCAGTCCACTGCGGTGGAACGTCTCCCGCTGACCTGCCGACAGCATTCGTCTCTCCCTCCTGGCAGGACGCGCAGCAGTTGGGCGACCCGGAAACCAGGAAGGCACCGGAAGCCGCACCGCTTGCCGAACTCGCCGAGCCCGCCAAACATGCGACTTCGGGTGCCGAGACAGGAGCTGCCCGAAGAGGTCACCCAGATGTTAACGACATCGACGAAGTCTCACAGCAGCATTCCACGCGATCGCATCCGACGCTGATATCCATCCTCTGTGGACAGAAAGAATCGTGTCAATCGGGCAAATGGCCCTGTCAGATCGCGATTTCCCTTTCTACCGTTGCCGTCCGGTGCGTGCCACGGGGGCCAGCACCGCGTTTCGATCGGGAGGTTCCGGTGTTCGGCAACAAGGCGTTTCACGACCACGAGAACAAGCCCGCCCGCGCACGGCTGCGCGGCCTCGCCCGCAATCCCGCTATCCCCGGGGATCTGCTGCGCCGCCTCGTCGACGAGCAGTTCACGGAGATCGGCTGGTGCATCCGCAGCCGCCCGTCGTGGACCGACGATCAGATCGGCGCGCTGATCGGTCACCCTGACGTCGCGGTCCGTTCCGCGCTGGCCGGCGCCGATCATCTGCCGCCGGCGCACCGGGCCCGGCTCGTCGAGGACCCGGCCGAGCAGGTCCTCGACGCCCTCGTGGAGCGTCCGTTCATGCGGCTGTGGACCGACGACCCGGAGCCGAGGATGCCGGCGTGGGCGTTCGAGCGGGTGATCGAGCGGGCGCCGTCGCTCGCGGACCGGCTCGCCGACAATCCGTGGGTGCCACGCGATCTCCGCGACCGGTTGCGCGCCTCGCGGCCGGCCGCGACCAAGCCCCGGCCGGCGCCGTTGACCCGTGCCGAGGCCGAGGCCGCCGTCGCCGCTGAGGACCGGCACGAACGCGCGGCGATCGCAGGGCATCCGGACCTGCCGGCCGACCTTGTCGCGCGGCTGAGCGTCGACCCGGACCCGTACATCCGCCTCGTCGTGTCGATGCGGCCAGAGCTCACCGAGCAGCAGCGGGCGGCGATCGACTACGTGGTACGGCCGGGCACCCGCCTGCTGCCACTGGACTGGGTGCGGCTGAGTGAAGACCCGCACGTGCAGCGCCGGTGCGCGACATCGACCCACATCGGCCTGCGCCGCAGCGCCGCGATGAACCGGGGCCTGGCGCCGGAACTCGTCACGCAACTCAGCGCCGACGACGACTTCGCGGTGCGGTTGCTGCTGTGCGAGACACATGCCGCCGTGCCGGCCGACCTGGTGGTGACCACGTACATCGAGGCCCGGACCCTCAGCCGGAGCCTGCTGTTGGACCACCCCAGCCTCAAGCGCGACCGGTTGGACCATCTCGCCGCGTCGCCCGATCCACGTCTGCGGGCGTTGGCCCACCTCGACCCGAGGGTGCCCGCCGAGGTCATCGAACGGCTCAGCCACGATCCGGAGCGCTTCGTCCGCGCGTGGGTAGCGGACGACGGCCGCCTGTCGCCAGGGCGGGTCCGAGAACTCTTCGGCGAACCGGACCTCAGCGGTCGGGCCGCCGCGAACCCGCACCTGCCGGCGCCCGTCATGCGACGCATCATCGACGTCGACGGTGCGGAACTGGCGAACGAACAACCACCCGAAGGGATGGCGATCGCACTCGGCGCCTGGACTCCGGAGACGTTGCCGTTCAACAACAAGTGAACCCGGTCCGGCTTCGATCGACGTGTCAGAGGTTGGCCAGTTCGTGGTGGAGGTGGGCCAGGACGGCGGCCGGGTCGGGTGCCCGGGTCACGGGTCGACCGACGATGATGTGCGTCGCACCGTCGCCGACTGCGGCGGCGGCGTGTGCTGACCGGGCATGCCCGGTCCGGGCCGCGATCGCCGGTTCGGCCCGGACGGTCACTCCTGGGGTGACGATGAGCATGGTCGGTCCGAGGGCGGCGCGTAGCGCTGCTGCGTCTCGTGGAGAGGCGACCACGCCGTGGCAGCCGCTCTGTTCGGCAAGTCGGGCCAGGCGGCTGGTCTGCTCCTCGACCGTGGCGCTCAGTCCGATGGCGGCCAGGTCGGCGTCGACGAGACTGGTCACGACGGTCAGGGCGATGACGCGTAGGTGGGGAAAGTCGGCGGCCGCGTGGACCGCGGCGGCCATGATCGTGGGGCCGGCCATGGCGTGCACGGTCACCATGGTCGCGCCGAGGTGGCCGGCGGCCCGGACGGCACCGGCGACGGAGGTCGGGATCTCGAACAATTTGAGATCGAGGAAGACGTCCTTGCCGGCGCCGGCGAGCCTGGTCGGGATCGCCGGACCGGCGGCGGTCAACAACTCCAGGCCGATCTTGTACGACGTGCCGGCTTCGCCCAGCCGGTCGACGATTGCCATGGCGTCGTCGCCGTTGTCGAAGTCGAGCGCGACGATCACGCGCCGGGCCGGGTCCACCGCGTCATCGTGTCGGTCACCCCGCGCGGCGGTCATGTCCGCACGGCCGATTCCAGGTCGTGACGGGTCAGCGCCGAACGCAACCGGATCGACTCGGCGGCCAGGTTCTCCCGCCCGCCCTGTTCACGGTCGATCGCGCAGACCGCCCAGTCGACCTCGGCACCAGCCGCCCGCAGGTGCCGGCACGATTCCAGCAGCGCACCGCCGGTGCTCACGACGTCTTCGACGAGCACGACCCGCCGGCCGTCCACCGGACCGCCCTCGGCGGTCTTGGCGGTGCCGTACGCCTTGGCCTGCTTGCGGACGAACACGGTGGGCAGCCCCGTCAATTGAGACATCACCGTGGCGATCGGTATGCCGCCCATCTCCATCCCCGCCAGCACGTCGCACTCCGCGGGCAGCAATCCGACCATCGCCTCGGCCACCTCCCGCAACAGCCCCGGCTGTCCCTCGAACAGGTACTTGTCGAAGTAGTCGCTGCTCACCTGACCCGACCGCAGCCGGAACGACCCGGCGAGGTGGCAAGCCTCATACACCCGACGGGCAATCGACGACGTCATGGATCCCAGCCTCGCATCCACACGAACTTCGACGCCTGTGCGGTCGTGCGTCAGTGTCCGAACGCCCACGCCACCATCAGGGGAAACTCGTGGTTCCACAGGGTATTGCCGTGTGAGCCGGCCCGTTCGGCCATGACCACGTCGCCACCCGCCTCGCGCAACGCGTCCGCCCACCGGGTCGCGTTGGCGAGGAAGAACGGTTCCTCGGTGCCGGCGACGAGGTAGGTGCGCGGAAGCCGGTCGGGCAGCGTGGCCGGCGGCTGGTATCCGGCCCCGGGCGAGGCGCACAGGACCGTGCCGTAGACGTCGGGATGGCGCAGCCCCATGGCCAGCGCGAGTTCCGCACCGGCCGAGACCCCGAATACCGCCGTGCGGCCGGCTGGCAGCCCGACGGCCAGGCGGGTCGCCGCCCATCGCCGGACGTCCTCGACGAAGAACGTCTCGTGGGCCGCGAACCGGTGCGGGTCGAAGGCGAACGCGGCCGTGCTGCGGCCCGGTGAGTACTCGTGCAGCCGCAGCGTCTCGTCCGCGACCCGGTGCGCACCGACGATCATCGTGGGCGGCAGATCGGCAGCCTCCAGCGCCGCTGCCCACGACGGGATCAGGTGCCCGTCGCCGGCGAAGACGACCGCCTCGGCCGCAGTCGCCGGTACGTAGGCGGTGACCTGCCGCCCACCGTCGTACTCCAACGTCTCGGTCATGAACTCACCGGCTACGGACGACATCGGCGTGCGGCTCCCTTACGGGCATCGGGGCGGTGCTGACAAGAACACTTTGGCAGGATCCCGGAAGGCTGCCCATCCGGCCGGTGGGCGCCGACGAATCCGGTGCATGGAACGAGTGCGCGCCGAGGAGCACGAGCGGGCCGAGCCGGAGTTCGTCGGGTCCGGGGCGGTGCGGCCGGTCGGTGACTGGGGGAACGCGGCGCTGTCGGGGCTGCTCGCGCGGGGTGACGGCGTGGTGCCGGGTGCGTTGTTCGCGCAGGCCGCGCCCAACAGCGCGGTCGCGCTGGCACTCCAGGACGGGCCGGCGCCGGTCAACCCGTCCGAGTTGCCGGCGGGGGAGTACACCGTGATCGTGGTGGGTTCGCCCGGACCGGGTGAGAAGCGGGTGAACCACGCGTTCCAGTTCGCCGACGCGGCGGCGCGCGTCGGCGGTCAGCACCGGGTGTGGCTGGTCGAGCGGACCGGGTACGAGCTGGCGGAGGCCGGCCTCGCCGGTGTCGAGGCGCGGGCCAAGGGAGCGCGGATCTTCTGGATCACACCGGACACGTCGTTGCCGGCGCTGCTCAACCAGTTCCCGGCGAAGTCCATCGTGGGACTGCACGTGTTCAGCCACGGCGTGCCGGAGCAGTTGACGCTCCGCTACGGCTGGGAGGACAAGGGCGCCGGGAACTACGGGCTGTCGATCAGTGAGGCACGGACACTGACGCCGCAGGCGTTCTCGCCACGGGCCGAGATCACCTTCGACTCGTGCAACACGGCCACCGGCGAATTCCTGGGCGGTGACGCCGAGGGCAGCCTCGCCAGCGAGGTCGCCGACGCCACCGAGCAGCAGGTGACGGCGTGGATCGGGCGGACCTCGTACCGTGAGGTCAACAAGGGCACCGGCGGGGTGGTCGGCTCCGAGGTCATGAACGGCGGCATCCGGACGCTCGACGCGGTCGAGGCCGTCAGCCAGCTCCGGGGCCGCACGCCGCGCCAGGTCACCGTCGCGCCCAGCCACGCCAGCGGCGACTGGTCGGGCGACTTCCGGATGACGGCCCGGCTACCGGAGACCCGGCATTTCCCGGTACCCGAGGGCGGCACGGTCACGGCGACGATCGCCACCAGCAGCGACTACGACGCCATGCAGGGCGCACCGATCCGGGTCATCCTGCACCGCGAGGTGAACTGGGGCCCGGACCAGGACCTTCCGGGGACCCGCGAGGCGGCCGTCGCCCGGCCGAGCCAGCTCACGTGGACGGGCCTGACGCAGGGCACCTACTACCTGGAACTGTTCCACCTGTCGGGCCTGGAAATCGCCGGCACCATCACCGTCACCGTCCGCTGACGATGCACGGCGCCGGCGTCGACCGTTCCCGGCGTCACCTTGCGGCCTTGCGGACGTCGGCGAGCAGCCTGGCGATCAGCGCCTCGGTGACCCAGGCGTTGCCGGTGCGGTCGGCGGCACCGAGCCAGTCGCCGATGTCCCATATCGCCCGGCACGCGGCCAGTGCGGGGAAGCCGTCCACCTCGGCCGGGCTCAGCGGACGGACCTGCTGGTAGCCGGTGAGGATCGCGGCCCAGCGATCGCGGTCCTCGTCCGGCGAGTCGGGCCCGTGATACAGGGCGGCGAGGTCGTACGCGCGGAGCCCGAAACCGCAGTGGTCGAAGTCGAACGTGACGAAGTGCCCGTCGTCGCTGACGTTGGTGTTGCCGCGGTGCAGGTCGGCGTGGATGATTCCGCACGCGCCGCGGATTGCCCGGAGGCGATGAAGGTCGTCGGTCAGTCGTTCACCGATCTTGCCGAGTTCGGCGAGGTCCGCGACCGCCCGGTCGGACCCGGCGTAGGGTGCCAGGCTGGCCAGTGGCCGTTCGACGAGGATGCTTCCGTCGAGGTGGTAGCGGTCGTGGACGGTGTGGAAGGCGTCCATCTCCAGGTGCATCCGGGCGATGCCGGCGCCGAACCCGCGCCATTGCTCGGTGGTCAGCGTGCCTTCGTCCGAGGGCGTGCCGGGTGCGTGGGTGAACAGGGCGAAGCAGCGTTCGCCTTCGGGTGCGGTCAGTCGGCCGAGCCGGTCGCCGGTGGTGCGCTGGTACGGACGGATGACGCCCAGCCCGGCCGCGGCCAGATGTTCGAGCAGGTCGAGCTCGAAGTGCAGATCGGATTCCGAGCGGATCCAGTATTTGTCGCGGTTGTAGACCCGCAGCGCGCGGCGATCGCCCTCGACGTCGGTGACGAGGTAGGTGTCGTTGAAGCCGCGGTTCAGCAAGCTCACCGTGACGGGCGCGGCGATGGCGTATTCCCGCTCCACGAGCCGGGCGAGGTCGTCGGTGTGCAGGAGCGAGTGGGTCACGCGCATGTCGAGCGAGCCTACGAGAGGACCGGGTGGCCCGCCGGTTCGATATTGCCTTGCCGCCCCACGGCGGCAGTGTCTACGTTCCGATGATGCATTCGCGACTGCTGGCGGTGACCTTCGAGGCGGACAACCCGGCTGGAGCGGCCCGGTTCTGGTCCGGTCTGCTCGGTCGGGAGGTCATCGAGGATGCCGGCGGTGTGCTGTTGCCGGGCGGGGACGCCCAACTCGGCCTGCGGTTCGTACCGGGCCGCGCCGGCCAACTCGGCGCGAACCGGATGCACCTGCACCTGACCAGCGCCGACCTCGACGACCAGCGGCACACGGTGGCCACGGCGCTCAGGCTCGGTGGCCGCCACGTCGACGTCGGGCAGCGGCCCGAGGAGGGGCACGTCGTCCTCGCCGACCCGGCAGGCTACGAGTTCTGCGTGATCGAGCCCGGCAACGACTACCTCGACGGGTGCGGCCCGCTCGGCGAGGTCACCTGTGCCGGCTCCCGGCAGGTCGGCCAGTTCTGGAGCAAGGCGCTGGGCTGGCCCCTGGTGTGGGACCGGGGCGAGCAGACCGCGATCCAGTCACCGCGCGGCGGCACGAAGGTCGCATGGGACACCTGGGACGGCACACCCGTGGCGCCGAAAGCGGAGCCGAACCGGCAGCGTTTCGAGCTGGTCCCGGCGGACGGCGACCAGCGGGCGGCGGTTGACGCGCTGGTCTCCCTCGGCGCCGCTCGGCTCGACGCCCGCGACGACGGCACCGTCGTGCTGGCGGATCCGGACGGCAACGAGTTCTGCGTGCGGCCTCCGGGTGACCAGCCGTCGCAGGACTCAGCGTGAATTCAGGTCCGCGGCCCGTTCGAGCACCTCGGTGACCGTGCCGATCAGCAACGGGAGCTTGTAACCGGTCTGCGGCAAGGGCTGCGCGCCGTGCGTGGCGTGCCGCGCGGCCGACGCGATAACCTCCGTTGTCGGGGGCCGCCCGACGAGTTGTGCCTCGACGGCCGGCAACCGCAGCGGCACCGGAGCGACGCCGCCGACCCCGACGCTGGCCAGCGTGATCGCGCCGTCGGCCACGACAAGCCGGGCGACCGCCTCCGCGAGCGGCCACTCGGCGTAGGTACGGGTGATCGCGCGGTGGTAGGCGGCGCGTTCCCCGGCGACCGGCGGCGGCAGGTGCACCGCCGTGAGCAACTCGTCGGCGGCGAGTTGGTGGTCGCGCCCGCCGTCGGATCCGTCACCGAAAACCTCCGCCACCGGGACTTCCCGGCGCCGGTCGGTGCTCACGAGAGCGTCGTAGGCGAGCAGTGCGACGCCGATCGTCGACGGGTGCGGCGCCACGCACGGGCCGAGGTCGAACGCCACCGAGAACAGGTGATTGCCGTCGCGGGCCGGGCAGGTGGAGCCGCCGGACTTGAGACACGACACGTGCGGGTTGCGGTAGTACCAGCAGCGGCTGCGCTGCAGCAGATTCCCGCCGATCGTCGCCATCCGGCGGATCTGCGGAGTGGCCAACGCGCCCGCGGCGGCGGCCAGGCCCGGGTAGCCGGCCCGCACGATCGGGTCCGCGGCCACCTGCGCCACGGTCACCATCGCACCCACGTCCAGGCCGCCGCCGGTGCCGGCCGTGATGCCGGCGAGATCGGCGCGTGCGCCGATGTCACGGACCGGGCCACGGCTGACCCCGCTGCGCCGGCGCTCACTCAGATCGGTTCCGCCGGCCCGGTACTCCACGAACGGTGCGGTCATCACAGGACTCCACAGATCAGGTCGGGGCGGATGGGCAGCCGGTCCGGTCGGATCCCGGTCGCGGCATGGACGGCATTCGCGATGGCGGCGGCCACCGGGATCGTGCTGATCTCGCCGATGCCGACACCTCCGCCGGGGACGTGGTCGAACCCGTCCTCGTCGAAGTGCAGGGTGATGTCCGGGACATCGGCGATGCCGGGAATGCGGTAGTCCTCCAGGCCGGCGGACAGCACCCGGCCGGTGTGCGGGTCCAGCTCGCGGTGCTCGTACAGCGCGTATCCGACGCCCTGGATGACCCCGCCGTGCGCCTGGGCCGCCGCCAGTTCCGGTGCGGCGAGGCGACCGGCGGCGATGCCGCAGTGCATGGCCGGGACGCGGACGCGGCCGAGCCGGGTGTCCACCTCGACCTCCGCGACGTAGACCGAGCCGGTGTAGCCACGGCCCGTGCGCAGGCTCGACGTCGTGCGCAGGATCAGCGACATGCCGACTCCGAGGGCACCGCCGCCGTCGAACGCCCGGCGCGCCGACCGGGCGGTGGCCGCGTCGTCTGCCGGGCGTCCGGCGGTGACGCGGACCGCGGCGCTGCCGGCCCCGGTCACCACCTCCGTCACCACCCGCAACGCGTCCGCCCAGGACAGCAAGCCACCGGAGTGGGTGATTCCGTCGACGCCGGCCCGCGCGTCGCGCAGGCCGGCGCGCTCGGCCAGCGCGGTCTTCATCCGGCGGGCGGCCTGGCGGGTCGCCGGGACCAGCGTCGCGGTGGTGCGGCTGCCGCCGGAGATGGGACCGGTGGGCAGGCGAGAGTCGCCCAGTCGCACCTGCACGGTGCCGACCGGTACGCCGAACTCGGCCGCCACCGTGCGCGCCAGTACGGTGCGGCTGCCGGTTCCCATGTCCTGCACCGCCGTCGACACCACCAGGTGCCCTTCGGCGGACAGCGCCAGCTCGACCTCGCAGCCGCTCTGCCACCAGTAGAACCAGTTCGCCGCGGCCACTCCGACGCCACGCCGTATCCGTCCGGTGCCGGGATCGGCCCGGTCGCGCCAGGCGGGCAGGGCCGCGGCCCACCGGTACAGGCGCTGCCGCAGCGGGTCGGGGTCCCATCGTTGCCGTAGCGCGATCGGGTCGACGCCGAGCCGCCCGGCGGCCATGTCCACGGCCTGTTCGAGCGCGAACGCGGTCAGCGGACCACCCGGCCCGCGGAACGGCACCCCCGGGGACGTGTTGGTGACGACGTCGAAGTCCACGAGTTCCTTCGCCCTGGCCGGGTACATCAACCGGGCGAACGCGGCGACGGTGGAGCCGACCGCGATTCCGGCGTCGGCGGTGGCGATCATCGACAGCGTGTCGAGGCTGCCGTCCGCGCCGGGCAGCAGGGCCACCTCGATCTCCGCCGCCGGCCGGTGGCCGGTGACGCTGAGCTCCTCCAGCCGGTCCAGCTCGACCCGGACCGGTGCCTTCGCCGCCCGCGACAGCACGACGGCCGCGACGATCTCCGGGCTGAGCGACAATTTGGCGCCGAACGCACCACCGACGTGCTCGGCGATGACCCGCACCCGGTCCGGCTTCAGTCCGAACCGGTCGGCGATCTCGGCGGCGACGTGGGCGACGGCCTGGGTGGACACGTAGACGGTCAGGCCGTCGTCGGTCCAGTCGGCCACGGCGGCATGCGGCTCGAATGCCGTGTGCAGCTGAGCCGACGTGCGGAACACGGCTTCCACGAGCAGCGGGTCGCCCGCTTCCCGGGCGCGCGCGACCGCCTTCCGGGCCGTGCGGGCCGAGTCGGAGAACGATCCGACCGGCCCGCGCAGGTTGCGCTCCTTCCACGGCGTCGGCATCATCACGCCCTCGGCGGCGTTCAACGGTTTCCGCTTCTTCGCGAAGACCGGTGCGGCGTCCGGGAGCCGCGCCGCACCGGCGTCGATGCTCGCCGGGCGTGGCTCGTAGCTGACGGCCACCGCGCCGGCCGCCGCGTGGGCGGTACCCCGGTCGACGGCGGCGATGGCGGCGATCTCCTGCCCGACGTAGCGCACGTCGGGATCGTCGGTGTCCAGCAGTCTCTCCACCGCGCGGACGCCGTCCATCGAACGGGCGGCAGCGATGTCGATGCCGGTCACTCGGGCGTGCGGATGAGCCGACCGCACGATGATTCCCTCAAGCTGGCCGGGGAGCCGGACGTCGACGGTGTACCGGGCGCGGCCGGTGACCTTGTCGGGCGCCTCGACCCGCGGCGGTGCGACACCAGGGTCGGGCTCGGCGTCGTGCTCGCCGGCGCACGCGGCGGCCACCGCGTCGTAGATCTCCTGGTATGCGCCGCACCGGCAGAGGTGGCCGGCGAGAGCCGCGGCGATCTCGGCCCGGCCGGGCCGGGTGGTGCCGTGCCGGGCCCGCCACTCGTCGTGGAACGCGGCGGCCTCCACCACGAAGCCCGGTGTGCAGAAGCCGCATTGCAGGGCCGCGTGCGCGACGAACGCGCGCGACACCGGATGTCCGGCGCCGATGCCCTCGACGGTGGTGACCGACCGGCCGTCGAGCGCGGCCGCGGGCAGGAGGCAGCTGACGACGGGCGCGCCGTCGAGCTGGACGGTGCAGGCTCCGCAGACGCCGGCCCCGCACACGAGCTTGGTGCCGGTGAGGCCGAGCCGGTCCCGCAGCACGTCCACCGAGGTGTCGGGCAGGTCGTCGGAGAGGTCGTGCTGCGTGCCGTTGATCTCGACCTTGACCACTGGGCCTCCCGGTGCGATCGTCCACGGACGGAATGAATGTTCATTCGCACGATCGGAATTGTCAAGGCTCGATCTGAGAGGACTCTCAGGCCGGGCGTCTCAGCGGGCCCGCAGCATGTCCCAGACGGCGTCCTCGGCGAGTTGGAGCCGACCCTCGTCGAGTCCGGCGCCGGCGCGGTCCGTCGCGGCCAGTCCGACGAACGCGCCGTAGACCAGCGCCACCAGGACGGCCGGGTCGCCGTCGCGGATCTCACCGGTCTGCTGCCCACGCACCACGAACGCGGCACCGGCCTGCTCGATCCGGCGGGTCACCTCGACGCTCTCCGCGTCGAGGTAGCTGCCGTGCTGCTGCAGTTCCAGGAATGCGAACGCGTCCGGATGGGCGGCGGCGAACCGCAACATGCCGCGCCAGATCCGGCCGAACTCTGCTCGTATCGATCCGGCATCGGCATCGTCGAACAGGTGCTCGCCCAGCTGGACCTTCCACCGCCGGTAGACCGCGTTCCCGAGCGCTTCCTTGCTCGGAAAGTGCCGGTAGATGGTGCCGACAGCCACCCCGGCCCGGGACGCGAGCACCGACATCGCGGCACCGCCGTAGGTGTGCTCGGTGAACACGGCCAGCGCGGCATCGAGTACCGCCTCGCGGGTCGCCTGCGGTTCCGAAATGGTCACGGCATCAGACCCGGCCGATCGTGGCCGTCATGACGTCATTGTGACGATCGAGAACCCGATCCGCTAATCCCGCGCAGGTACGGTCGATCGTCCCGTACGAAGTCCTCGACGAGGTCGGCCACGATGGCCGCACCCCGGGAGTTGAGGTGCACACCGTCGGTGCTGAGCAGAAGGCCGCGCGAGCGGGAGATCGCGTCGAACGACTGCCGGAGGACGAAGTGCCGCATCGCGGCCCGCGCCGCGTACATGACGCCGGGCCGGTACGCGGCACCCGGCCGCGGGCCGGTGTCCCGCAGCACGGCGGCCGTCCGTTCGAACAGCGGCAGGTAGGTGACACCCTCGTCGGCGGCGACAGCACGGGCGATCGCGGCGAACTCGGCGGCCAACCGGTTGGCGCCGGAGTCGAGGTCCTCGCCGAGGACCGGCGGGGACAGCAGCCCGGTCCGTTTCCCCGTGCCGCGCACGATCGTGGTGAGGACGGCCCGGTACGCGTCCGGCGTCGGATCGGCGGTCAGCGCCCAGCGTTTGCGCAACGCCGTCCGGTCCCGGTCGTCGAGTTGCGCCCGCAGGTCGTTGGTGCCGGTCAGCACGGTGACCAGGTCGGGGTGGTGCTCCGCGACCAGGCCGGGGATCCGGGCGGCGAGCACCGCGCCGGGTTCGTAGTTGACGCCGGCGTTGACGACGACGGCGTGCGGCAGCCGTTCCGACAGCATCCCGACGTAGTCGCCACTGACCGAGGCCCGCGTCAGGCTGTCTCCGGCGCACAGGATTTTCATGCCACTCCCTAGGTTGGTGAGTACTCACTAACCGATATGGTTGGTTAGTGAACACTCACTTGTCAACCGGAGGTGGTGGATGGCACTGACCCGCGACGTGATCCTCGACAGCGCCCTGCGGGTCATTCGGGAACGCGGCCTGGCCCGGGCGACCACGAAGGAGATCGCGAAGGCCGCAGGCCTGTCCGAGGCCGCCCTGTACAAGCACTTCACCGACAAGGCCGCGATCTTCCTCGGCGTCCTCCAGGAACGGTCGCCGGGCTTCCGCCCCTTGCGCGACGCGCTGGCGGTGCGGCCGGGCAGCGCCACCGTCGCGGGGAATTTGACGGCCATCGCGGTGGCGGCGTCGGCGTTCTACGGCGAGAACTTCCCGCTGGTCGGCTCGATCTTCGCCGAACCGGCGATCTTCGACGCCCACCGCCGGCGGATGGGGCAACTCGGTGCCGGCCCGCACAAGGTGAACGAGGCGCTCGCCGGGTACCTACGCGCCGAACGCGAGCTGGGCCGCGTCCGCGCGGACGCCGATACCGATGCGGTCGCCGATCTGCTCCTCGGCGCCTGCTTCCAGCAGGCGTTCCTCACCCACTTCCACGGCACGCCGCCCGACCCGCAGCGGTACACGGTCCTCCTCCGCCCGGTGCTGTTCTGACCCCTCACGACCGGCACGGCCGGTCGTGAGGGGTGTGGTCACTGGGGCGGGCCCAGGCTCCACCACTGGCCGTTGAACCCGGAGCACCTCATCTGCTGGATTCGTGTGCCGTCGGCGGGAGACGCGTCGAACAGGTCGAGGCACATCCCGCTGTGCCGTGCCACGAGGAGGTATCCCGGGTACGGCAGATGCGTCACGGGTTCGAGGCGCCATTGCTGGTTCGGCCAGCCGACGCAGGTCCACTGATGAACCGTGGCCCGTTCGGCGGTCGACGCGTTCTGCACGTCCAGGCATTTTCCGCTGTGGCGCGCGATGACGTAGTAGTAGCCGTCGCCGGTGGGCACGAACGTCCAGTGCTGGCTCTCGTACATCCGGCAGTTCCACTGGTGCACGAGTGCGCCGTCACCGGTCCACTGGGCGTAGACGTCCACGCACTTTCCGGTGCGGTACGCGAGGATGTTCTGCCAGGCACCGATGGGCGGGGTCGCCTGCGCCGGCGTCGCGCGGCCCGGGCCGCCCACGAGCGCGGCGGCGGCGGCCAGTTCGACGATCGCCAACCCCACGGTGGGCCTGCGCCGGATCATGGTGCTCATCGGATCGCCTCGAAGATCGAGTCGGTCAGCACGAACGAGGCGTCCGCCCGGTAGAGGGATTCGTCGCGGTACTCGTCGATCCACAGGTGGTGGTCGCGGTGCCGGATGTAGTGCTTGGAGAACTCGTACGGCCGGAACGAGACACCGTACGGGCCGCCCGGCGGAGGCGAGGCCAACGACGGGACCAGTGCGAAGGTCGCGTCCTTCGCGAACTGCTCGTCGCCGAGTTGGTACTCCTGAAGCTTGAGACGGTATTCCTGGTGCCGCAGGTAGTGATCGGCGAAGTCGTAGCGCGCCCTGATCGAGAACAGCCGGTCGTCGGCAAGGCCGGGCACCAGGACGAACGACGCGTCCCTGGCGTCCTGGCCGGCTCTGTTCGCGATGGGATCGAGTTCGCCCAGGAAGTTCCGGTGGCGCAGGTACCCGTCGACGTTCGTGGCCTTGATGGAGACCGTCCACGTGGTCAGATTCGACATGAGTGTGTCCTTCCAGGCTGGATGGGTTGGATGCTCCGAGGGTCTCCGGTCACCTGTTCGGACGCATCAGTGCTGCCACGCAATGCCGTACTGCATCCGACCGGCACCGGCGCGCGATACTGCCCGGGTGGACCCGTTCGTCGGTCGGCGGGACGAGGTGGCCCGGCTGCGGCGGGCCCTCGCCGACGCTCGGGCCGGATCCGGGCTGTTGCTACTGGTGAGCGGCCCGGCGGGGATCGGCAAGACCCGCCTGGTCGAGGAGCTCACCGACACCACCGACGTCGACGTGTGCTGGGGTGCCGCGACCGACGACGCGGGAATGCCGGCGCTGTGGCCGTGGGCGAGGGCGGTCCGGTTCCTGCCGGGGCCGCGCGCCGCGATCGCGGCGCTGCGTTCGGGTCAGCCGCGGACCGGATATGCGTCGGCCGAGGACGAGGCGGCGGCGACGTTCGTCGCGGAGACCGCGGTGGTGGACGCCCTTGCCGAGCACGCCCGCGCGGCGTCGGGCCTGCTGATCGTCATCGACAACCTGCAGTGGGCCGACCAGGCCACGCTGCGACTGCTGGGCCGCGTCGCGGCGGAGATCCGCCGGTTGCACCTGCTGGTGATCGCCACCGTCCGGAACGGGCCGGATCGGCTGCCGATTCCGCCGCCTCCCACCGGTACCGAGGTGGTGAGCCTCGAACCGCTCGGGCCGGACGACTCGATCGCGTTGCTGGTGAGCGCCGTCCCGGAAGCGGACCCGGCGGCGCTGCGCCACGCGGCCGACCTGTCCGGCGGCAGCCCGCTCTACCTGCGGACCCTCAGCCGGGTCGCCGCCGATCAGCTCCGCGGCCGGGTGACGTGGGACGACACCGTCGGTGCGGCTCCGCAACTGCGGCACCTCGTCGCCGCGGCCATGCACGCCGCCGGCCCGGCCGCCGCCCGCGCGGTGGAGGCGTTCAGCGTTCTGGGTCCGGCCGCGGACGCCGCGATGATCGCCGGACTCCTCGGTACGGAACCGGTCGAGGTCACCGTCGAACGCCTGATGCCCGCCGTTCCGGCCGGTCTGATCGAAGGCCCGGCCGCCGGTGACAACCGGATCCGCTTTGCCCACGAACTCGTCCGCGACGTCGTGTACGCCGCCGTGTCGCCGACGCGCCGGGCGGCGCTGCACCGCCGTGCCGCGGAGATTCTCCAGCCGCTCGCGGTGGCCCGCGCCGACCGGGCGGGCGCGGTCGCCCGGCACTGGGCCCGCTGCGGTGAGCCCGGCCGCGCGGTCACGTGGGCGGTGGCCGCCGCGCGCGCGGCACTCGCCGCGGCCGCCTTCGACGACGCCATCCCGTATCTGGACGTCGCGCTCGCCGGCCTGGACGCCGGCCTGGACGCCGGTCCGGACGCCGGCATGGACGCCGGCATGGACGCCGGCATGGACGCCGGCCCGGAAGCCGGTCCCGAACAAGCCGACCGTGCCGAGTTGCTTCTCGATCTTGCCCGGGCGCAGTACCTGACCGGTCGGATCCGGGAAAGCGTCGCCACCTGCCGGCGTGCGGCGGAGGAGGGGGAGCGGACCGGTCGGGCCGGGATCGTCGCCAGATCCGCGATCGTCGTGCAGGGCATCGGCGACCCCGACATCAACGTCGCGCTCGCCGACCTGTGCCGCCGCGCGCTGGCGCCGCCGGACGGCGACGAGCCGGCGCCGGAACTGCGCGTCCGGGTCCAGGCGCAGTTGGCGTGCGCGCTGCTGGAGACCGGTGACCTCGACGAGGCGGGCACCTGGTCGACGGTCGCGCTCGACGCGGCCGCCGCGGGCGGCGACCCGAACGCGGAACTGGATGCGATCCGGGCGCGGGCCGCCGTCGTCTGGCAGCCGGGCGCCGGCGCGGAGGTGTCGAGCCTCGGCGAGCGGGCGATCGCCCTCGCGGAGGTGACCGGGCGGCCGTTGGCGAAGCTGTGGGCGCATGTGTGGCGATCCGACGCCGCCATGCACCGGGCGGACCTGGCGGCCGCGCAGGAGGAGATCGCGGCCCTGCAGGCCCTGGCCGACCGCACCGACCTGCCCCTCGTGCGGTGGCATGCGCTGCGGCGCAACGCCTCGATGGCCGGGCTCTTCGGTGACTTCGCCGGGTGCCGGCGGCTGGCGGCGAAGGCGGAGCGGGTCGCCGGAGGCTGGCAGGACCCGTCGGTGCGGTACACCCACCTCGCGCAGGCGGTGAACCTCGCGCTGCTGCGTCGGGATCCCGCGGACCTGCCCGACGACTGGGCCGATCACCTCGACGACGTCGAGCGCTACCCGCCGGTCGCCCGCGCGGTCCTCGCGGCCGCCCTCCTCGTGGCCGGGCGCCGCGACGAGGCGTGGGGGCTCTATCAAACCGTGGCCTCCGCCGTGGCGGCCATGCGTCACGGCTACCTCGACGTGGCCGCCCTGGCGTTCCTGCCCGACCTCGCCGTCGGCCTCGACGATGCCGCCGGCTGCCACACCGTCCGGGATCTCGTCACGCGGACGTACGGGCCGACCGTGGCCGTCGGCGCCGGGACGGTGTTCTACCGCGGCTCCGTCGCGCGGATCGTGGGCGAGCTCGACGTCGGTTGCGGCGACCCGGCGGCCGCGGTGCCGCACTTCGAGGACGGGCTGCGGGTCGACGCCCGGCTGGGCGCCAGGCCCTACCTCGCGCGCGGGCGGATGGGCCTGGCCGGCGCGTTGATGGACACCGGTGACCTGCCGGCGGCGACGCGAGCGCTGCGGGCGGCCGCCGGCGAGGCGCGCCGCCTGGACATGCCGGGGCTCCTGGCCACGGCGGGCCGGCTCACCGACCGGCTTGCCGCGCTCAAGACCCACGTCGTGGACCCGCTCTCCGCGCGCGAACGGGAGGTCGTCACGCTCGTCGCCCGGGCGCTACCCAACCGCGAGATCGCGCGCATCCTCGTGCTCTCCGAACGGACGGTCGAGAGCCACGTCCGCCGGATCCTCGCCAAGACACAGCTCGGCTCGCGGGCCGAACTCATCCGCTGGCACCTGGAGAACACGCACCGGTGACCGGCCGCGCCGGGTGTTCGTCGGATTCACGTCGATGATGCCGATTGGCAGATCCAGCACAGGATTCACGCTTCCATTGACGCTGGTCATCGCGATCTCTAAGCTTCGCGCATCGAAGCGGTTCGACGCCTCCCCACGCTTCGCCCGCCGTTTTGTGAGTTCGCGGTGCCGTGAGGAGAAGTCGTGGGACGAGTGCGTGTTGCGACCGTGCTTGTGCTGGCGTTGCTCGCGTCCCTGGGCGTGTCGGCCCGGGCCGCCGCGGCGCCGGCCTATCCGTTCCAGAACCCGCGCCTGCCGGTCGCCGTCCGGGTCGACGACCTCCTCGACCGGCTGACGCTCGACGAGAAGCTGTTGCTGCTGCACCAGAGCCAGTCGGCCATCCCGCGGCTGGGGATCCCGTACTTCAAGAACGGTACCGAGGCGCTGCACGGCGTCGGCTGGTCGAACAGCTACACCGACAACTGGAACCAGGTGCTCGCCGAGGGTACGGTCTTCCCCCAGGCGGTCGGCCTCGCCAGCACCTGGGATCCGGCGCTCATCAGGAAGGTCGGCGCGGCCGTCGGCGACGAGGTGCGCGGGTACAACTCGATCGACCCGGTGGTGTGGGGGACCCAGGTGTGGGCCCCGGTGGTGAACCTCCTGCGCGACCCGCGGTGGGGCCGCAACGAGGAGGGCTACTCGGAGGACCCGCTGCTGACCGGCGCCATCTCCACCGCCTACGGCAAGGGACTGCAGGGGGACCACCCCGTCTACCTGAAGACCGCACCGGTGCTCAAGCACTACCTCGCCTACAACAACGAGACGAACCGGCACACCAACTCGTCGAACCTGCCGCCACGGGTGAAGCACGAGTACGACGAGGCCGCGTTCCGGCCGGCGATCGCGGCCAACGCCGCAACCGGCGTGATGGGCTCGTACAACCTGGTCAACGGCCGCCCCACGCACGTCGACGCGGAACTGTACGCCACCGTCCGGTCGTGGACGAACAAGGAGCTGTACAACGTCAGCGACGCGTTCGGGCCGCAGGCGATCCGCGACCCCCAGCACTACTACGACACGTTGGACCAGGCCTATGCGGCGATGCTCCGGGCCGGTCTCGACAGCTTCACCATCGACGGCAGCGACAGCGCGCCGATGGTCGCCGAGCTGAAGTCCGCTCTGGCCAAGGGATTGCTCACCGAGGCCGACGTGGACCGGTCGGTGCGGCGGGCGTTGACGATCCGGATCCGGCTCGGCCAGCTCGACCCGGACGGCGGCCCGTACGGGCGGATCGGCGCCGACGTCATCGACAGCCCCGCCCACCGCGCCCTGAACCGGAAGACCGCCGCGGCGGCGATGGTCCTGCTGAAGAACAAGACCCTTCCATTGGACGCGGCCCGCACGAAGAAGATCGCGGTGATCGGACCGTTGCACGACCAACTGTTCAGCGACTGGTACGGCGGGAACATGCCGTACCAGGTGACCCCGCTCGACGGCATCAGGGAACGAGTCGGCGGACAAGGTGCGGTGACCGGCGTCGAAGGGCTGGACCGCGTCACCTTCCGGGACACCACGACCGGCCGCTACCTGACCGCGACCGGCACCGGCGGCGGCGACAACATCGTCGGGACGACCGCGCCGAGCCCCGCGTCACGGTGGGACGTCAACGACTGGATGGGCGACTACTCGACGCTGCGCAACGCCGACAACGGCCGTTACCTCACGGGGAACTTCGGGCCCTTCACCACCTCGTCGGAGCGGCCCACGGGCTGGTTCGTGCAGCAGCAGTTCCGGTTCGAGGCGCAGGCCGACGGCACCTACCTCATCGAGTACGTGGGGTACGAGACGCACGAGAGCTGGTACCCGTTCCGGGAGAACTTCGTGACGGTCACCGCCGACGGCACCGTCGGCACCGGCACGCGCGCACAGGCGTCCCGTTTCGCCCGTGACGTCGTCACCGACGGAGCCGCCGGCGCGGCCGCCGCCGCGCGCGGTGCGGACGCCGCGGTGGTCGTGGTCGGCAGCAACCCGTTCATCTACGGCCGGGAGAACCACGACCGCGCGAACACCGACCTCGGCGCGAGCCAGCAGGCCCTCATCGCCGCGGTCACCGCGGCGAACCCGAACACCGTCGTGGTGCTCGAGGACAGCTATCCGACCACAATGGACAGTCAGCCGGACACGCTCCTGTGGACCACCCACGCCGGATCGGAGACCGGGCACGCGCTCGCCGACGTCCTCTTCGGTGACCACAACCCGAGCGGCCGGCTCACCCAGACCTGGTACCGCTCCACCGCCGACCTGCCACCGGACCTGTTCAACTACGACATCATCAGCTCCGGACAGACCTACCTCTACAACCGGAGCGAGCCGCTCTACGCCTTCGGCCACGGCCTGTCCTACGCCACGTTCCGGTATTCGGACATCCGCGCCCGTACGGCCGGCGGCACGGTGACGGTCGACGTCGACGTGACGAACATCGGCCGGCGGGCCGGCGACGAGGTCGTGCAGCTCTACACGCACCAACGCACGTCCCGGGATCCGGTGCCGCTCAAGCAGCTCCGGGCCTTCGAGAAGGTGACGCTCAAACCCGGCCGGACGACGACGGTGCGGTTCACGGTGCCGGTCGCCGACCTCGCGCACTGGGACGTGACCCGCAGCCGGTGGGTCGTGGAGGCATCCGACTACGAGCTGCTCGTCGGCGCCTCGTCGGACGACATCCGGCAACGCGCCACCGTGCGCGTCGCCGGCGAGAAGATCCCACCCCGGGACCTGTCCCGGCCCACCCGCGCCGAGAACTTCGACGGATACGCCGGCGTACGGCTCGTCGACGAAAGCAAAATCACGGGGACGGCCGTGAGCGCGACCGCGCCGGGCGCCTGGATCCGGTTCGCCGGTGCCGACCTCGGCCGCCGGACGGGCACGTTCACCGCCACCACGGCCAAGGCCACCCCGGGCGCCGGCACGATCGAGATCCGCCTCGACTCCCCGACCGGACGCCTCGTCGGGACGGCCACCGTCGCCAGCACCTCCGACGTGTACACGTACGCCACCGCCACCGCACCCCTGACCGGCGCGACCGGCGCCCACGACGTCTACCTCGTGCTCGGCCCGGACCTCCGGCTCGCGACGTTCTCGATCACCTGACGGGCTACCCGGGGTCGCCGGCCTCAGCGGTGGTCTGGATCAGGCGGTCGCCGTCGGGGCTGCGGTAGTAGAGGACCGATCGGCCGGCGCGGCGGCGGCGCACGAGTCGGGCGTCCAGAAGGATTTTGAGGTGGTTGCCCACCGCGCCGAGGGCGAACCCGGTGACCGACACCAGATGCGTGGTGCTCATCGGGTTGTCCAGCAGGATGAGCACCGTCGCGCGGGCGGGGCCGATGAGGCGGCGGAGGGCGTCGGGCGCGGTGGGGCGGCCCTCGGCCAGCAGGCCGGTGCACGGGTAGACCACGGAGTACCGGTGCGGTTCCCGGAACCCTACCCAGCCGCGAGCGCTGGTGGTGGGGATGAACAGCAGGTGCCCGTCGGTGAGGTCGTGCGGGGGATAGTCGTAGGTGTTGATCTGCAGGCGTCCCTCGCCGAGCCAGCGCATGTTGGGCCGCATGTCGTCCAGGGCGGCCGCCCACCCGCTGGTGCTCAGCCGCCGGGTGCGGGCGATGATGTCGGCCTCGAAGGCCCGCTCGCGGCGCTGCCAGTCGGGTTCGACGGCCTCGGTCCACACCCAGTCGAGCACGGCGGCTATCCGGTCGGCCAGGTCCGGCACCTCCAACGCGGGGTCCTCGCCGGCGAGGTCGGCCCGCAGCGCGGCGGCCGACATGGTGCGGATGCGGCGCATCTCGTCGTCGTAGGTCCGCTCGTCGTCGGCCGGCGGGGCGCAGAGGAAGTCGGCCAGCCAGGTGGGGAGCAGGGCGCTCTTCAGGAACGCGCGGCCGATTGGGTCGTCGTCCATGCGGGCCCGGAACGCGGCCCGCAGCGGCCCCGGACGGGCCAGCTGGCCGGGACGGTGCGGGCGCAGGTCGGCGAGCATGCCCATCATCGCGATCGTCTCGGCCAGCGCCGACACGCGGAACCGGCTGCTGGCGAGGACGTCCGCGTCGATCAGCCAGATGCCCACGTTTCGCCTCCGCGCGAAACCCTATCCCTTACGCCGTGACCGCCGACGCGAAACACTTCGCGCCACGCTGCGTGTCCATGTACTCGCGGACCCGCCGGATCCGGCCCGCGTGCAGTTCGAAGATGAAGCAGTACTCGTTGTCGTAGCGGCCGCCGTTCGCGAGCGTGGCCCGCAGCCGCGTCTCCACGACGACGGTGTCGCCGTCGGCGTAGACGCCGCCGAAGTCGACCCGCACGTCGTCGACGAAGACGGTGCCGAACTCCTCGGTCAGGAACCGCACGATGCGGTCGCGCCCGACGAGGTGGTGGGTTCCGTCGAGGGCGCGGGCGGTGGCGTTGTCGGCGGGGGCGAGCCATTCGGCGTCGGGGGCGAAGACATCGCGGACCAGGTGCGGGTCCCGCGTGGCGAAGACCTTCCACGCGTTGAGGACGAGGTGCTTGTTCGACGCCGACGTCATGCGGTGACCTCCCGTAGCTCCGGATGTGCCGGAATTCTCGCGGGGGTCGCCGGGTGGGTCTGGCCACATCCGGCCAGACCCACCGCTCGTGATCGTCAGTGGAGGGCGTTCAGGGTTTGGGTGTAGACGTCCTGGTTGGGGGCGGTGACACCCGGTCGGCCGCGGAAGTCCGTCCAGCAGGGGTGGATCCGCAGGTCGACGCCCATCGCGATGGCCGAGTAGTCGCCGATGAACACGCCCTGGAGCTCGTTGCCGTCCTCGTCGAAGCCGACGAACTGGATCCGCGGGTCCGACGTCTGCGTGGTGATCCGGCGCACCGGCGCGCCGCCGACGCCCCGTCCCCAGCCCACCGAGTAGGCGTAGTCGAGGCCGACGCCGCGGGGGTCGTACCTGCGGGTGTAGTACGAGACCGCCACCCGGCCGGCGAAGGCCGCGACGGCGGGGAACACCTCGTCCTGCGCCGAGCCCACCCGCAGCGGCTCGCTCCAGCCGGTGCTGCCCTTGCGGGAGCCGACCACGAACACGTCGCCGTTGGTGCGCACGGAGCCCTCGTCGTCGTAGACGCCGTTGCGGTCGTCGGCCCAGGTGATCCAGAGCCGGTCGGTGAGCCAGTCGTAGGCCATCAGCGGGTAGCTGTTGAGCCGGAAGTTCTCGCCGGTGAGGGTCTCGGGGAAGTCGAAGTCGAGCGCGACCTCCTCGTTGCGGAACGTTCGGCCGCCGTCGCGGGACGTGGCCACCACGACCGCGTCGTGATCCTCGGGCGCGTCGCACGCAACGGTCTCGCACACCGATGCCTCGTACGCGACGTACAGCGTGCCGTCGCGGCCGACCTGCGGGTTGGAGCCCTGGTCGAACGGGGTGATCCCGCCCGCGAAGCCGGTCAGGGCCGGCGCGACCCGGCGCGCCTCCGACCAGGTGCGGCCGAAGTCGGTGGACTTCTTCATGACGATCGGGGACTCGAGGTACCCGCCCTCGGCGTCGAAGGTGAACTTCGTCCAGGTGACGTAGACCGTGCCGGTCCTCGGGTCGGCCGCGATCCACTCCTTGTCGTTGAACACCAGCGTCGGCGTGGGAGTTCCGGCGGCCGTCACGCCGTCGAGCTGGAGGACCGACGGCTCGCCCCACGTGCGTCCACCATCACGTGACACCGAGACGGCGAGCCCGCTGGCCTGTTGCGACCCGTCGGTCGGCACCGTGCGGCTGAACACCAGGTTGGCGTAGTAGACGGTGTTGTGCGGCCCGAACGAGATGGCCGGGTCGCCCGCACTGTCCATGTAGGACAGTGCGCCGGTGGCGCCGGTCTGGAACGTCAGGTGCGGCAACTGGACGTCGATCCAGGTGGCGCCGCCGTCGAAGGACGTGTACGCCCAGCCGGAGCCGTCGTTGCGGTTCTCCCGTGCGTTGAACACCCGGTAGTCGTTGCTGCCGGCCACCAGGTTGCGCGGGTTGATCGGGTTGACCGCGATCGTCGTCTCGTTCTGGGCGGCGCTGCAGCCCTGCTGGCTGCCGGCCTGCACGATCGTGTCACCGATGATCGTGTTCACGTTCGGGGCCGGGTTGCGGTACGGGTTCGGCCGGCCGATGAACTGCTGGCACAGCGCCGACTGGGTCGGCTCCGGGCCGCTCTCGCCTTCCTCCTCCTCGGCGAGCTTCTCCTTGAGCAGCTCGTTGGGCACGATGTGGTCGGGTTCCGCGGCCCGCGCCCGCGCCGCGCCGGTGGCGCGCCGCGGGTCGGTCGGGTCGGGCCGGTCGGCGGCCCCGCCGGGTTGTGCCGGGACCGGTGACGCGGTGAGCACCAGTGCGGCGAGCGTCGCCGCGGCGACGAACGCGGTGCCGCCTGGGCTGCGAAGGTAGCGGATCACCTGGACCTCCTCGTCGTGGACGGTGGCTACCTTCGCAGCAGACTCCGGATCCGTGTCGATCGATACCCTCGCCGGACCCTTGACCGGTCAGGCCTCAGACGAGCGGACGGCAGCCGACCCACTGACCGTTCTGGTAACCCGGCCAGAGCATGGCGTTCTTCGTCTGCGGACCGTAGTAGCCGTCGCGGGGGACGACGCCCTCGATCCGCTGTACCTCGGCGACGGCGGCGGCGGTGTTGCCGCCGTAGATCTTGTCGATGGGGCCCATGATGCGCGCGGCGCCCGGGTAGCAGTCGCGGATGGCCAGTTGCAGCTTGCCGACGGCGTTGCCCTGGTTGCCCGGGCCGAGCTGGCAGTTGCCGTTGCCGTCGGCGGTGGTGGGCACCCAGACGTCGATGGTGCTGTTCGGGAGGAAGTCGCGGAAGTCGGTGCAGGTCGCGAGCGACTCCAGCGCGTCAGCCGACGGCGCCGAGTACTTCGCCGCCTCCTCCGGCGACACCCAGGCGCCGTTCGCGGCGTCGGGTGCGGGGTCGGCGGGGGTGGCCACGGCCGGTGCGCCGGTGGCGGCGAGCGAGGTGATTCCGGCGGTCACGCCGGCGAGCGCCAGCAGTGACCGGCGGGTTGAACGGGTGAGCATGGTGCCTCCTGAAAGCGGGGTCGATAGGGGACGGAGAAGAGCGCGCCGGGTGGCGGCGGCGCCCGGGGGCCGGGCCGGTACGGGGTCATGCCGGGTCCCCACTCCGTGGTGACCCGCCCTGACCGGGAGGACTCTGCTTGACGATGCCCTCGCGCAAGCGCTCGGTCATGCGTCGGCACCGGAATCGCGGTAGATGGCGCACATGTACTGGTGCCAGGTGCGTCCGGCGTAGAAGAGGTGGTCGCGGAGCACGCCCTCGACCCGGAATAGGGTGCCCTCGCCGCTGCTGATCTGCGGCCAGTTGAAGCCGGGCACCTCCAGGTAGACCTTCACCAGCGGCAGGGTGTGGAACAGGTAGCGCACAAACATGCCGACCGTGCGGGCGGCGAGCCCCGATCCGGTGCAGGACGGGACGAACACCGCCCCGACGTGGACGAACCGGGTGGTCGGGTCGGCGCCGTAGGCGATCAGGTGCCCGACCGGCTGGTTGTCGTCGACGCGCCGGGCGACGTACTGGACCGCGATCTGGTCCCACATGCCGGCGGCGAAGCGGTCCAGCGACGGCGGGACGCCGCGGTAGCGCCACCGGAAACCGGTCTCCGGCGCGGCAGCGAGGCTGTACAGGAACCGGGTGTCGTCCGGCATGACCGGGTCGAGCCGGATCCCGTGCCCGGTCAGGCCGGGCGCGAGCGGGTCGGCTGCGGGTGGTCGCGGTGCCGGCAGATCGGTGACGCCCGGCAGCGCGCCCGCGGAACCACCGCCGACCACCGTCACGGACAGGCCGGGCCGGGTCGCCGTCTCCGCCAGGGCCAGCACGTCGGCGACCCTGGCCGGTCGGGACCGGTCGTCGGCGACGACGCCCCGGCCCTCCAGCCAGACCAGCACCCGCATCATGGCGAGGCTGTCCAGGCCCAGGTCGTCGGCGAGGCGGGCGTGATCGGCCAGCTCCACCGGGTCCACCTCAATGACCGCCGCGAGTTCCCGCCGCAACGTTTCGCGGCGGCCGGGCACCGATCGCGCCGGTTCGGGCTTCTGGGTGGTCAGGGTCATCGCGGTGTCCTTTCTGGACGGTCGGTTCGGCGTCGAGGTACCGGCGACGGGCCTCGGCGCGGCGCAGCTTGCCGGAGGTGGTTCTGGGCAGTCCGCCGGGCGGCAGCACGAGCACGCGGGCCGGACGCATCCCGGTCTCGCCGGTGACCGCGACGGTGACCGCGCGGATCACCTCGGCCCGGTCGGCGGTGCCGGCCCGCACGCGCGCCTCCACCGCCACCACGAGGTCGTCGCCGTGTTCGCCCGGCACCCCGAAGGCGACCGCCCCGCCCGGCCGCACGCCGGGCACCCCGTCGACGGCCGCCTCGATGTCCGGCGGGTACAGGTTGCGGCCGGCGGCGAACAGCACGTCCTTGCGCCGGCCGCACAGCACGAGGTCGCCCTCGGCGAGGTAGCCGAGATCGCCGGTGCGCAGCCACGAACCGGCGGGCGGTGCCGGCTCCCCCCGGTAGTGACCGACCACCGAGGCACCCGCGACCTCGACCTCGCCGACCACCCGCTCGTCGACGGGCGCGCCGCCGGCGGGGTCGACGATCCGCACCCGGACGCCCCGCACCGGCCGGCCCAGCCGGGTCAGCGTCCGGGGCCGCCCGTCCGGTCGCGGCGGCACCGCCCGGCCTTCGCGTTCGAGCCGGTCGGCGTCGACGACGTCGGTCTCCGGGCCGCGGCCGGCGGGCGCGCAGGTGACCGTCAGGGTCGCCTCGGCCAGCCCGTACGCGGGCCGCACCGCGGCGGGGTCCAGGCCGTACTGTGCCGCGGCCGCGGTGAACCGGGCCGTCGTCGTCGGGTCGACCGGTTCGCCGCCGGAGATCATCAGCCGCACCGACCGGAGGTCCACGTCCAGGCCCGCGGCCAGCAGCGGGGCGACCAGGCGGTACGCCGAGTTGGGACCGCCGGTGACGGTGCTGCGGTGGCGCGACACCTCGGTGAGCCACGTCGCCGGGCGCATGACGAACCGGGCCGGCGGCAGCAGCACCAGCGAGCAGCCGCTGGCCATCGGGTAGCAGAGGAACCCGATGAGGCCCATGTCGTGGTGCAGCGGCAGCCAGCTCAGCATCCGGTGCGGGTTTCGCGGGTCGTGGCCGATCATGTCGCGGATCGCGACGAGTTGGGCCGCGAGGTGCGCGTGGCGCACCGGCACGCCGCGCGGGAACCGGGTGGAGCCGCTGGTGTACTGCAGCACCGCCAGGTCGGCCGGCTCGGGCCGGCGCACCACCGCCGGCACGGCGTCCCGCGCGCGGGCGACAAGCTGAGACAGGGGTATCAACCCGGCGGGGCGCACCGCGTCGGCCCCGACGGCGGTCAGCCGGTCGTCGACGATCACCGGATCGAGGCCGGCGTCGGCGACGACCGGACCGAGCCGGTCGGCCGCCGCCCGCCCGGACGGCCGTGCGGACGGTGGGGGCAGCACGGTGACGCTCGCGCCCGCCAACCACACCGACTGCAGCGCGGCGACGAGGTGCGTGCTCGGCTCGCCGAGCAGTCCAACCCGGCTTCCGCGGCCGACTCCCGCCGCGGCCAGTACCGTCGCCATCCGGCGGGCGGAGTCGTGGAGCCGCGCCCAACCGACCGGATCGGCCCCGGCCACCGTCAGCGTTCCGGCGCCGCCGGCCCGGTCGAGAATGTCATCGACGATCGTCACGGCGTTCAATCTGGCCGACGCCGCCACCGTGAGACAGGAGGAACGCCCGGCGGCTCGACCGGCAGTTCGACCGGCAGGTTGGTGAGACCGATCGACGACAATCGAATCGCCTTCGATCGATGGGTGACCAGACTGGGGCAATGCTCGGCGCTGATGCTGATTTCGGGGCACTGCTCAGGCGCCTGAGAACCGCGACCCGGCTGACGCAGGAGGGGGTGGCGGCCGGGTCCGGGCTGAGCGTGCGGTCGATCCGGGAGATCGAGCGGGGCATCGTCCGCTACCCACGACCGGACTCGGTCCGCCGCCTCGCCGACGCGCTCGGGCTGGCCGGCGAGGAGCGGACCCGGTTCGAACGGCTGGCCCGCGCCGGCTACTGGACCGACCGGGCGCAACGCCTGTCACCGCAGGATCTGTCACCGCGGGATCTGTCACCGCAACCGCCGCCCGCGCCGGCGCTGCCGCCGAGGGCGGCGCAACTGCCGGCGTTGATCAGCGACTTCGTCGACCGCTCCGAACTCCTCGCCGGTCTCGACGGGATGCTGCCGGCCGTCGACTCCGCCGTGACGGTCGTGGTCGTCACCGGTGGCGGGGGCAGCGGCAAGACCACGCTGGCGGTGCGGTGGGCGCACGGGATCGCCCACCGGTTCCCGGCCGGGCAGCTGTACGTGGACCTGCGGGGCTTCTCGGCGGATCCGCCGCTGTCGCCCGCCAAGGCGTTGAGCCGCTTCATCTCCGCGCTGGGCCTGCCGCGCGAGCGGGTGCCGGCCGACGTCGCCGAGGCCGCCGCCGTGTACCGCTCGCTCGTCGCCGACCGGCCGGTCCTGGTGCTGCTGGACAACGCGGTGAGCGCCGAGCAGGTGGCGCCGCTGCTGCCCGGCTGCCCGGGAAGCGTGGTCGTGGTCACCAGCCGAGGCCCGCTCGACGGGCTCGTGATCAGCCACGGCGCGCGCCGGCTCACCGTCGGCGAACTCGGGCCGGACGAGGCGCTGGCGTTGCTGGGCCGGGTCATCGGCACCGCGCGGGTCGATGCCGAGCGGGCCGCCGCCGCCCGCCTGGTCGCCGCGTGCGGGCACCTGGCGCTCGCCGTCCGGATCGCGGCGGCGCGGATGCTGATGCGGCCCGACCGGTCGATCGGGCGCTACACCGCCGAGTTCACGGCCGGGAACCGCCTCGACGCGCTGGAATGCGACGACGCGGCCGTCCGGCGCACGTTCCTGCACTCCTACCGGCGGCTCGACGACGGGTCCCGGACGGTGTTCCGGCGGCTGAGCCTGATCGCCGGACCGTCGTTCACGCTGGCGGCGACCGAGGCGGTGTCCGGCCTGTCGCGCCGGGCGGCGGGCGCGGCCCTCGACCGGCTGACGGCGAGCCATCTGGTCGAGCGGGTCGGGGAGGACCGCTTCCGGTTCCACGACCTGCTCCGGCGCTACGCCCGCGAGCGCTGCGACGCCGAGGAGTCGGTGGCATCCCGGGAGGCGGTCCGCTCGGCGCTCCTCGGGTGGCAGGTCTCGCACGTGCGGGCGGCGGCCGCGGTGCTGTACCCGCGGAAGACGCAGCTGCCGGAGCTGGCGAATCCGGGCTGGCCCGAGGCGGTCTTCGCCGACCGGCAGGCCGGTCTCGACTGGCTCGACGCCGAGGAGGCCAACCTCGTCGCCGCGATCCGGTCCTACGCCGACGAGGGCCCGCGGCGGGCGGTCTGGCTCCTCGGCTACGCGTTGCGGGGATACTTCGACCTGCGCGGGTCGAGCGGCGACTGGCTGGCGGTGGCGACCCTGGCCGTCGACGCCGCCACCCGCGACAGCGGGCTGTACGCGCGCGCCTCGGCCGAACTCAGCCTGGCGACCGCGCTCACGTCGGTCGGTCGTAAGAGCGCCGCCATCGCGCACGCACTGCGGTCGCTGGCGTTCAGCCACGAGGCCGGCTGGGACGAGGGTGAGGCCACCGCCTGCGGCACGCTGGGTTCGCTGTACATCGGCAGCGCCGCCGTCGGCGCCGCGGCCGGGTACCTCAACCGCGGGATGGACATCTTCCGCCGGCTGGGGAACCTGGCCGGTGAGGCCAACGCGCTGGACAACCTGTGCACGGCACACATCACGCTGGGCAACCTGGAGTCGGCGGCCGAGGGCCTGCGCCAGGCGCTGGACCTCTACCGGCGGGCCGACCTGTCGAGCGGCGAGGGGCACGCGCTCACCCGGTTGGCGGAACTGCACTGGGCGTTCGACCAGGACCGGACGGCGCGCCGCCACGCCAACCGGGCGTTGACGGCGTACCGCAGCGCCGGGCACCTCGTCGGTGAGGGGTACGCCCGGGTCACGTTGGCCGTCAACGCTCCCGACGGCGCCCTCGGCGGCGCGATCCGCCAGGCCAACCACGCCCTCGACGGCATCCGGCGGGCCGGCGACCGCCTGTACGAGACGAAGGCGTTGAACTGCCTCGGAAACCTGTACCGCCGCGCCGGCGACGCGCCCGCCGCGCACGCGACGTACACCCGGTCGCTGGAACTGGCCCGGGCCATCGACGACCCGCACCAGGCGGCCGTGATCCTGGTGGGGCTGGCGCAGGTCGCCGGCGCCGACCGGTCCGCCGACCACCTCGACGAGGCCGCCGACATCGCGCGCGTCCACGGCTTCCGGGTGGTGTCGGCCGACGTGCACGCGGCCCGCGCCCGGGCCCTGCTCGCGCGCGGCGAGCGGGCGGCGGGTACGGCGGTGGCCCGGCAGGCGGCGGACCTGTACCGGGCCACCGGCAACGCCCGCGGTGCCCGGCACGCGCGGGAACTGCTGGCGCCGTAGCGTCCACTGTGGACTATCGTGGCGTGGACAGCAGGTGACCCACGATCTTCGTCGTCGTCCGGGTCAGGCGGTCCTGGTCCTCGTTCCCGGCCAGGACCTGCCGGAGCCGGTCGAGGTCGCGGAACTCCATGACGTCGTGGGCGTCGCGGGTGTCGGCGACCGACCGGATGGCGCCGACCAACCGCTCCAGCAGGGCGAAGTAGCCGCGGACGGTCTCCTCCGCGTCGGGCAGTTGATCCGGCCGGTACTGCGTGAGCACCTGCGCGTAGGAGCTCAGGGCCATCACGAGCAGGTCGAGCCGTTCCAGGCCCACGGCGGTGGCGACGGTGGAGAACAGCAGCCGCGTCTGCATGTCGCGCGGCATCGGGCTTCCGCGGTCGGCCAGCGAGTTGAGGTAGTCGAACAGGAAGAACGCGTTGGCGGCGACCCGTTCCCGGCGGTCGCCCTGCAACCACGGAACCGTTGCGGGGAACGGGAACGGGGCGGCACGGGGCGGTTTCGGCGTGGCGCCGCGCATCCGGGTGAGGGCCGCCGCGTCCAGGGGCTGCTGTGCTCCGGTGGGGTGGGTGAAGTAGGTGTCGCCGAGTCGCCGGGATCCTTCGATCATCGCCAGTTCCGCGTGCAGGCCGGGGCCGAGGATCGGGTTGCGCACGACGATGAACGACGCGGCGGGGACGAGCGTGGCGACCGCCCGGTACCAGTCGGAGCCCAGGTCGATCGCGAAACTGTTCGGTGCCGCGGCCTCCGCACCGGAGAACACGGCGATCAGCGACTCGGACGTTCCGGGGTTGCGCACCAGCACCACCGGAACCGGGGCGATCGCGGTGGCCAGGTCGACCCGGGTGCGGTACTCGTCCAGGTCCGCCTCGTGGCCCACACCGCTGCCCGCGAACGGGTGTTCCTTGAACGAGAAACCGCGCAGGAACAACACGAATCCCCGCCGGCCGGCGGCGACGTCGCGCAGCAACGCCGTGCTGCGGGCGGCGTTCGCGTACTTGTCGGTGAGGGTCTCGAACATGAGCGCGAACCGCCCGGCACGGTCACGTTCGAGCTTCGTCCGCGCGGTGGCGTCGGACAGCACCAGCCCGGCGGGGTCCACCGCAGCGCCGTCGGGAGTGTCGACGAGACGGTCGAGCACCGCCCTGGCGTCGGTCTCCGCTTCGCCGATCAGGGTGTTGAGCAACTGCGGCATGAAGTAGTCCACCGTCGTCCTCCGCGTCGACGCCAGCCGTCGACGCTTCCGGCCGGCGGCGCCGATGTCAGTCGGATCGGCGGGTTCCGGACAGTCGGATCTGGGACGCCGCGGTCGACACGCGGGCCGGGTTGGTTCTGTATGGACGCCGGAGGAGCATGAATCCGATCCGCGCGATGCTGCACAGGAACGCGCTCAGCCGGTCCGCGCCGCGGGGTCGGCTGCTGGTGGTTGCCGGCCGGGGGCTCGGCGTGGTGGGTCTGTGCGTGTTCTTTCTCGCCCTGGGGATCGCGTCGATCCGGACGCACGGCGAGAGCCTGGGGGAGGGGGTCGTCGCTTTCGGCGTCGCCGCCGGGATCGGTGGTGCCGTCGCGGGATTCCTCACCGTGGTCGGCGCGGCGTTCAGCGCATTGGGGCGGCGGCATCTGGCCGCCGGTGCCGAGGCGCTGATGCGACGCGACGAGCGCCCACCGGTGCTGTACCTGCGCCCGTTCACGCTGGATCCGGTGGCCGGCGAGGTCCGGGTCCGACAGCCGTTCATGTCCCGCGGACACACCGAGGAAGAGGAGATCGTCGACGCGTTCGCCGCGATCGGTCCGGTCATCGCCATCGGCCGGCCGGGCGAGGAACTGCCGCCCACGGGCGCCGCGCGGATGTACGTCTCGATGGCGGACTGGCAACGCGTCGTCCTGGACCTGATGGCCCGGGCCCGCCTGGTGGTTCTCGGCGGCGCGTACGGGGAGGGCTTCCTCTGGGAGCTCAGGCACGCGGTCGCGCGGGTTCCACCGTCGGCTCTCGTCCTGCTGATCCCGTTCGAGCCCGGACCGTACGAGGAGTTCCGCCGGATGGCGGGTCCCCTGTTTCCGCGGTCGTTGCCGGACTATCCGCCGTTACGGGCGCGGGTGCAACGGCAGATCACGGGTGTCGTCTATTTCGCCGACGACTGGACCGGATACTTCCTCCGTCTCGACGCCACCACCGACAGCCGGCCGGCGGTGGTTCTGGGGCCGCTGATCGCACACGTCCGGGGAATCGTCGGAGATTAGACAGCGTAAGTCTCCCGTTGGATGGATTGACCGGCCCATGGCGCACAGGGAACATTGCCCCGGCCGGACCCGAGGAGGCACCTGTGCCCGAGCGAGACCGAACGGTCGTCCTGTCCGAACGTCCCGTCGGCCCCGGGTTTCCGGACCGTGACCGGCCCGGGATCGACCGCGAACCCGGTATTCCACCGCAACGGCTCGACGTGCCGTTCACCGACGACCCGGTGGCCGACGGCGCCACCATCTTCCGCGATCCGATGGACCCGACGGTGCGCTATTTCGTGCCCGTGTACCGGGTCGCGGAGCGTCAGGTGGGTGGCGCCGCGCGGTACGAGATCGCGCTCCGACCCGACGGTGCGGTCTGGCAGTTCAGCGTGGTGCTTTCCGCCGGCCGGCCGGACACCGCGCCGCCGGAGACGCGTCCGATCGCCCACGACGTCGCCGTCCGCCTGGTGTACGACCGCAAGGTCGACGGCGGCGGAACGCTGTCCGAGTCGCTCGACCTGACGGTGCGCCGCACCGACGAGGGGCTCGTGGCGAGCCGGGAGATCGGCACGCTGGCCGGGCGCGACGCCGTGTTCCACGCGCTCACCCGGCCCGAGGCGCACCCGCGGCTGGTCGTCTCGCGGGTGGTGCGGGCGGCGGTCCGTCAGGTTTCCCCGCCGCCCCCGCGCGCGGTCATCGACCTGCTCGAACTGTCGCCCCGCGCCCGGTGGAACGGCGCCCGGCTCACCGACCCGAGCGGCAACTCCACCGACGGCGCCGACCTGCCGTTCAACGGCGGCGAGGGCGACGCGCGCGGGTTCGTGATCCTCAGCGACACCATGCCGATGGAGGACGGCACCCGGCGGCGCGCCCTGCGCACGCACCCGAAATGGGTTCCCAACGGCACGATCAAGGGCTGGCACCCCGACGTCCCGCTGCCGGCGGGTGCGGTGTTCGAGGCCGACGTGGGTTTCGTCAACGGCGCGGTGCACACCGACGGCGTCCAGTTCATCGTGTTCGAACACCACTTCGTCGGCACCCGGCGCACCTGGAACGAGGTGCTCAGATACAACAAGAGATACACCGGTGCCCTCGACCACGTGCGGGTCGACCTGAGTGCGCTCGCCGGGCGCGAGGTCGGCATCGAGCTCCGGGTCGACGCCGGGCCGAGTTCGGCGCAGGACTGGGCGGCCTGGATCGGTCCGCGCATCGTGGGCGCGAACCCCGGCCCACCGCCGCCGCGCTACATCGTCGGCGCCTTCGATCTGGCCCAGGACAACGTGTTCCCGGTGCCGTTCTTCGACCCCGACCTGCATCCGTACATCTTCACCGGAATCGGCGGGGTGGGAACGCCGCCGCCGCTGCTGACCCGGCACACCGTGGTGTACCGCGGCGTCCCGTACGACTACTACGAGCAGGCCGACGTGCCGGGGCAGTTCCTCTACCTGCCCGACGCGTTCAAGCTGGGCCGGCGCACCACCGCGCCGTTCACGCCCGCGCTGCTGGTGACGTTCTCCACGCCCGACGGCCGCACCGAGACGCTCACGGCCGCCCTCAGCTACGTCCTGTATCCGGTCGTCGACACCGAGCGGTTGGCCGCCGCCGCGCCGGCGTTGCGCGCCGCCGTTCCGTTGCTGCCGCCCGACGTCGAGGTGCGGTTCGACCACGTGCGGGTCCGGGCCGACCAGCTGAGCCTGCGCCTCGCGCTGCCCCGACCGGGCGGCGGCGTGGTCCGGGAGGAGCGCCCGGGGGTGGTGTCGGCGCTCGACCGCGAGATCACCGACACCGTCGTGCTCGACATGAAGCCGTTCCAGGCCGTTTTCAACGCGATGATGGGCAGCGGCGCGGCGGGCCTGTTCTCCGGCGAGGTGCTGGTTTCCGTGCAGCCGCAGGAGAACTTCGTCGTGCCGGTCGTCGCGCGGCTGGCCGACCTCACCGGCCGGGTCTTCGAGGAGACGCAGCAGCGGCTCGGGCCGGGCCGGGTGCAGGTGACGTTGCGGAACCGGGCCGAGAGCCCGGCGCGGGTGCCGTCGTTGACGTGCCGCCTGACCGGCGCGGGCAGCGGTATGCCCGTCGACATGGCCGCCGAGGTGACCGGGTTCCGCGTCGGTGACGCCGATGCGGTGCTGCCGGCCGTGGTACCGCCGAACGGCGTCCTGAGCTTCGTGGCGTCGGCCCAGACGGCGGCGCCCGACCTCGTCGCGGTCTACGACCTCGGTGGCGTCACCGTGGAGCCCGACCGGGAACGCGTCCTCGACGCGATCGTCGACCAGGCGGTGCCGCCGCCGCTGCACCGCACCCTGGCCGTGACGATCTTCCGCGACATCTTCGACCGCAACGCCGACCTGCGCCGCCTCGTCGTCGAGTTCTCCACCGAGGCGACGCTGGAGTTCGGCCGGGCCGACTTCCCGACCGGCGTCACCGAGTCGTCCAAGACGATCGACCTCGCGGTGCGCCTGCGCGACCTGTTGAGCGAGACGGGCGGCGGGACCGACTACCGGTACCGGGTGCGGGCCATCGGCGCGCTCGGGGAGATCGGGGCGACCGAGTGGTATCCGGTCGAGTTCCCGTTGTTCCCCAAGCTCACGTCGATCCCGGCCTAGTCCGATGCCGTCGCTGCCCGACACCGGCCAGCCCGTGAGCGGGGAGAACCTGACCCTCTACCCGCCGGCCGACGGGATCGGCCCGTACACCGCCGTCCCCGACCGCCTCGAACTCGCGGTGCGACCCGACGGCACGCCCGACCTCCGGCTGGAACTGGTGCGCAGCTTCGGCGTCGAGCAGCTCCGGTACGGCGTCCTCGACCTGCGCGTGTACGCCGCCGCCGACCTCGACTCCGCGGCCCGGGTGCTGGCCGCCACGGGTCGCGCCGGCCCGGTGGAGAGCGCGGCGTGGCAGCAGGGCGCGGTCCGGTTCGCGGTGCCGGGCCTGGCGGTGTCGGCGCCGCAGACACTGATCGGTGACGGGCTGGGCGGCGTCCGGTGCACGCAGGTGATCGACGCCGACGCGGCCGTGGCGGTCGACGCGCTGCTGTCCTCCGACGCGGGAGCGCTCGCGGTGGTGGCCGAGGTCGAGCTGCTGGCCGCGCCACCACGGATGCCGGCGACGGTCACGTTCGTCCCCGCCGACCTGCTGGCCGCCCTCGGCCCGGGCCGGCACGGCTGGGCCGAGCTGCCCGGCGACGCGGGCCTGTTCACGGTCGACGGCGACATCGCGGACGCCGAACTGTTCGCGCTCGCGCTCGCCGCCCGGATCCGGGCCGCCTACGGCGAGTTCGCCACCGACCCGGACTCGCCCGGCCGGTCGAGCCTGACGCTGCGCCCGCCGACCGACGACGACCGGACGCCGCTGACGTGGGACCTGCGCCGGACGGTGATCGCGCCGCATCCGGTGGTGCTCCGGCTCGACCTGGCCGCGGCGTTCGTCGGCCACGACGTCGACGCCCTGCGCCGCTTCGTCGACGTGCCGCCGCTGCGCACCGGGTTCCGGCAGGTCGTCGTCACCGGCAACCTGCCGCCCGATCGGACGGGTGCGGTGCTCGGCGTGCGGCTGCGGAAGGCGGCGACCGCCGACCGGCCGGTGCCGGTCGACGAGTTCGTGCGGCTCGCACCGCCGGAGGACCGGGCCACCGCGGTCATCCAGCTGTCGCCGGCCGAGGCACCCGACCTCGACATCAGCACGGTCGCGCATCTCCAGCACGACGATGCCGGCACGGTCGAGGGCCGGGCGTGGACGAGCGACGACCGGTCGGTGCTCGTCGGTCCGGCGGACTTTGCGGTGCGGTTCCTGGCGTTCGGCGCGACGCCGGCCGTCCTGGACCAGGCCGACGTCGACGGAACGGTGACCTGGCGGGCGGCGGACGGGCCGCGGGAGTGGACGTTCCGCCTCGACGGCGCGCACCCCGGCCGGACCCTCGTGCTGCCGCGCGACGCCGAGGTGCTCGCGACGACCGTGGTGGCCTCGCGCGGCGGCCGGACGGTCACGGTCGCGCTGCCCGTGCCGATGCCGGACCGGCTCGCCCGCCACCACTTCCCGCACTTCGGCGCGAACGCGGTGGTCGTCCGGTGCCGGTTCGCCGCCGGGGCGGCGCGGCTGTTCGCCGAGTTCCGGCCCGAGGGCGCGGCCGAAATCGAGGCGACCCGGCTGGGCTTCACACCGGAGCGGCCGGAGGCGACCTACCGCTGGTTCAGCGACTCCATCTTCGCCACCGGGTACCGGTACCGGTTGATCGCGCCGTCCGGGGAACCAGGCCCGTGGTCCGGCGTCCAGCCACCGGACCGGGCCCTCGACCTCACCGCGGAAGGACAGCCGATGACCATCGAGGTGTCCGGGGTGCGCTTCTTCCGCGACCGGGACGATCCGGCGCGGGCCTACTTCGACCTGGGGCCGCCCGACGCGGTCCGCACGGCCGGCGGCCGCGTGCAGGTCTGGATCCGCGAGGCGCCGGGCCGCCTGATGCTGCAGCTGACGGCGTGCCTGCAGCCCACCACGGCCCGGATCGAGGAGCTGCGCCCCGCCGTGGCGGCCCGGCTGGGGCTGGCCGACCCCGCACTGCTCAAGCTGGCACCCCGACCGGGCCGCGTCGGCCCCGCCCGACTCCTGATGGATGCCGACGTCCTCGCCTCCGGCCGCCCGGCGTCGACCCCGCCGTTCACCGCCATGCTCCCCGCGACGGTGGAGGGCACGGCCGCCGACCGCGTGCGGGCGGCCGTGCGCGGCGAGCGCGGCAACCTCGCCGTCGGCTACGCGGTGGCGTTCGAGGACCCGGTCCGGGTCACCGTCGTGTGTGCCGGCGACGTGGCGGCGGCGCTTCCGCACCTCGGACCCGACGCCGCGGCCGGCGTGCAGAAGCTGCTCGCCGACGGCGTGCTGACCCTCACCTGTTCCGCCGACCCCGAACCGGCGCCGCCCGAGGTGTGCGAACACCTCACCGGGCGGGCCGTGGCGACCGCCGCGCAGATGCTGGGCGCCCTCCTCGCCGCCGACGGTCGCGGCGAGACGCGACTGCACGTCGAGCTGAGCGAGACCGCACACATCACCACCACGGTCGACCTGCGGGCCGACGTCGCCGACTGGATGACCGCCTGAGAGGGGACCTCCCATGCTCGACTCGTTCCGCGCCCAGACACTTCACGGCGCGACCGTGCACCCCGACGACGACCCCGACCGGTGGCACGTCTACTACCTGCGGCCGAGCGAACCCACCTGGCGGGTCAACGCGCGGGGCATCCCGCAGCTGCTGTTCCTCATCTACCGCACGCCGGTCGACCGGCCGGGCGGGCGCAAGGGCGGGTACGTCGCGTTCGACACCGAGTTCTACGTGCCCGACGCCACGCGGGCGCTGATCCGGACGGCCCTGCAGGCGCAGACCGACGCGTTCGCGACCGCAAACGGCCGGCAGCCGCGACCGGTGCAACTCGACGACATCGCGATCACCAGCGCCCGGTGTTTCCTGAACATCGCCGACGCCGACTCGCTGTTCTTCGAGCGGGTGCTGAACCCGGCCCGGCCGTCGAGGTTCGGTAAGCGGGTCGCCAGCTGGACGGTGGAGCTGAGCCCCGACGGCGCGGCGCTCGTCGACGAGGCGCTGCGCGGGCAGGGCGCGTCGGTCTTCCAGCCCGTCTACGAGATCGAGTGGTTCGCCGCGCTGCCGCCGTTGGAGGTCACCGCGACGTTCAACGCGTCGACCTTCTACGCGTTCACCGAGACGCGCGACGCCGACTGGAACTTCTGGGGCGAGGACGACTACCGCCACAGCATCAGCGAGAGCCTGCGCCAGTCGCAGTCGACGGTGATCGACGTCAAGGGCGCGTTCCTCGACAACGAGGCCAACCGGGCCGTGGTCGACAAGGCGCGCGACTGGGCGCAACGCACGCTGGAGAAGGCGATCGAGAAGCGGATCCTGCTGAAGGCCGCGCCGCCGTCGGACGAGGACCGCAAGGAACCGGACGGCATCGAGGACCTGCGGATCGACTTCCACCAGCACCAGATCGACTCGTTCTCCGTCCTGTACCGGGAGAAGTCGCTGGTGACCGACCGCGACACCGTGTCGGGGACCATGCCCGCGCTGGACGGCCTGACCGACGTCGACGGGCGACCGATCGACCCGGACACGCTGATCCGACGGGTCGACCTGAACCACGAGTTCTTCCGGACGTTGCGGGTCAACGTCCACGTCGACGCCGACTTCGCCGGGCTGCCGATCCACTCGGTCGAGACGCGGCTCGACTACGCGGGAAAGCCGATGCTGCTGATGGACGGCGACGGCGTGGCCGGCGACGTCGACGGCGAGTTCCGGTTCACCGAGGCCGACGCGGTCGGCCGGTTCGTCGCACCCGTCGACGGGCCGCAGGACACGTACACCTACAGCTACACGGTCAACTACCGCAACGAGAGCCGGAAGCTGGAGGCCGGCCCGTTCGAGACGCCGGTCTCCAACACCATCCAGACGATCAGCGTCGGCGACGCCGGCATCCTCGACGTCAAGGTGCTCGCCGGCGACATCGACTTCACCGCCATCGCCAGCGCCCGGGTGACCCTGTGGTACGAGGACACCGACGTGCCCCGGTTCGAGAACTCGTTCGAGCTCGACCGCGACCACCAGGCCCACCGCTGGCAGAAGGTCATCTTCGGCCCCCGGCGGAAGCCGTACGGGTACCGCGTCAAGTACACGTTCGCCGACGGGCGCGAGTACACCCGCGAGGTCGGCCCGGAGCGCACCGACGAGCTGTACGTCGACGACATCTTCCACACCCGGCGGGTGGCCGTCCGGGCGCGGAGCGACCTGGCCAACCACGTCAGCGACATCAACGTCGACCTCGTGTGGTCCGACGCGGAGCACGCCTACCGCGTCGAGAAGTCGATCACGCTCAACGCCACGAACCCGTTCTTCGACTGGACGTTCCCGGTGATCACCGGCTCCACCGGCAAGCTGACGTACACGGAACGGACCGTGCTGCGCGACCGGTCCGAGATCGTGGAACCGGAGCGGGAGGCGACCGGCTCGACGATCGTGGTCGGCCCGCCCCGCCCCGACGAGATCGTCGTCGAGGTCTTCCCCGACCTGCTGGACTTCCAGAAGGTGCGGCTGGTCAAGGTCGACCTCGTGTACGACGACGGGGCCGGCGTGCACAAGCAGGACAGCCTCGTCTTCCGCGGCCCCGGCAACCCGCAGGTGTTCCGGGTGACGCTGCGCAACCCGGCGAAGCGCTCGTACACCTGGACCGCCACCTACTTCATGACCAACAACGCGAAGCACACGGTCGGCCCGAACGTCGACGACACCGAGGCCCTGATTCTCGAGATGCCCGTCAGCTGACGGGGGAGGCAGCCGTGCTCACTCTCGCACCACCGATCTACGTCGTCGACGGCGTCACCCTGATGCGCGACAGCGAACGCGCCGACCAGTTCTACTACGCGCCGATGGAGCCCCGCGTCGCGCTGATGCGCCAACAGGTGACCGGCGCCGAGGTGCCCGTCCTGAAGCTGTTCAAGCTTTCCGAGCCCGTCGACGGCACCGCCGGCTTCCTCGTGTTCGACACCACCCTGGGCCTGCGGCCCGACGAGCACGCGAAGATCGTGACCGAACTGCAGAGCCTCGCCGGGCTGCCGGATCCGCCGATCGTGTCGCCGGTTCCGCTGCTCGACGGCACGGTGCGCCTCATCATGCTCGGCCGGGAGTCGGGGGTGCCGTCGACGACGCCGGTGGCGCCCGGCACGCCGCCCGACGGGTTCGTCACCGGCATCAGCCATCCCGCGAAACCCGCGCTCTACGCCGACAACCGGGCCGTCTTCTCGGTGTCGCTCACCCAGGCCGGCGCGACGATCGTCGACCGGGCGATGCACGGCGAGATCATGCCGCTGGGCGTCGTCTACTCGTTGCAGTTCCTGGCGTTGCGGCCCGCGTTCCGGTTCACCATCGAAGCGGACTGGGAGCGGGTGCAGAAACACTTCGAGGAGACGGTCGGCACGTCGTCGATGCTGCACGAGGCGAAGATCTCGACGATCATCGACAGCCTCATCGAGGACCACGTGATCCGGATCGACACGGCGACGTTCGTGCCCGACGACGAGGAGAACGCCGCCGTCATCGACCAGCGCGACCAGCTGCTCGACGAGCTGAAGAGCATGATCCTGGAGACGTTCTTCACGCCGAGCCTCGACCCGATCACGCAGAAGACCACCGGCTGGGACGAGGTGGCCAACGGGGTGTCGTCGTTGCGCAAGGCGTTCCACAGCGGCGGCGTGAACGGGCTGTTCAACTACAACCGCCAGGACGTGACGCGGCTCGACCGGCGCACGTTCAACACCGAGGTCACCTCGTCGACGACGATCCGCCGGTCCATCTACCCGCAGGCGCACCTGCAGGGCCTGGCGGGGATGGTCACCAAACTGGGTCTCGACGTCGACGACTTCATCGAGGAGGTCCTGCCGGACCCGTTCTTCCAGAACCGCACGGTCACGGTGCTCACCCAGACCGACTTCGCCGCCGACGGCATCGGCCGGATCCAGGTGCGGGTGCGGTACGGGCAGCACGAGAAGGACGTCGTGCTCGACGCGGCGCACCAGACCGAGACGGTGACGTTCGACAGCATCGTCGAGCGGGGCGTGATGCGCCGCGCCGTCGACGTCGACTACACGGTCACCTTCACCGGCGCCGACGCCAGCGAACGACCGGTGCGGCTCACCTCGCCGGCGCGTGAGTACACCACCAACAACGTCGAGATCATTCCGCGCGAGCTGTACACGGTGACGCCGATCCCGGTGCGCGTCCAGCCCGGGGTGTTCGCCGAGTACCCGCAGATCGACGTCCAACTGCGGTACCGCGACGACGCGCGGAGCATCGCGATGGACGACGTGGTCCGCCTCGACGAGCGGACGCCCACCGCGACGTGGCGGCAGTTCTCCATCGGTCGCGGCCCGGCGGACTTCGACTACCGGATCCGGTACCACGGAACGGGTCTGGAGGACCGGCAGACGCCGTGGCGCACCGCCGACGAGGAACAGGTGGTGGTCAAGCACCCCGCCGCCAACCGCATCACGGTCACCGTGCTCCCGCCGAGCCCGTTCGACCGGCTCGACTTCGTGTTCGTCGACCTGTCGGTGCCCCATCCGGAAACCGGTGGGGTGGTCGAGCGCTCGGTGCAGTTCGACAAGGACCACCGGACCATGCAGCAGGTGCTGTTCGAGGTCCCCGCCGCCCAGCCGGTGCTGCTGACGTACCGGGTGACGCTGCTGTACACGAACGGGGTCCTCGTCGAGCTGCCCGACTCGATGACCCGGCGCACCCGGGTCGTCGTGCGCCTCGACCCTGTCGTGCACCGGATCATCGAGGTGGTGCCGGACGGCGTCCCCTTCGGCCCGTCGGAACTGCGCGAGCTGATCGTCGACCTGAGCTACGCCGGGCCGGTCGACACGTTCGCCCGCCGGTTCGTCTTCACGGCCGGCGACGCGCCGGCGGAGTACTTCGAGTACGACCTCCCGGCCGAGGAGCCGGAGGAGTACGAGGTGACCGTGGAACGCCGGTACCACAACGGAATGGTGGTGCGGTCGGAACCCGTGACGACGGCCAAACGCCGGTTCACCGTACCCACCCACCCGTGACCGGAGGAGTGACATGCTTCTGCTCGGCAGCGCCAACACCGTGACGATCGACGGGATCACCTGCTTCCCGGACGACGCCGACCGCTCGCAGTACTGGTACCTGCCCGCGCCGGTGCAACTGGCCCGCGACCGCAACGGGCGCCCGCGGCTGACCCTCATCCAGTACGTCGGCGCCGCCGACAACGCCCTCGACGACGGCGGCTTCCTGGTCTTCGAGGTCGACTGCAAGCTGGAACGCGACGTCGAGCGCCGCCTGCGCACCCGGTTACGGGCGATCGCGGGCGGCGACGTGCGGCTGAGCCCGGTGCAGTTCGACGAGGGAACCGTGCGGTGCATGGCGTTCGACCTCGACGGCCCGGGCGGAACCGTCGCGCCCGACGGCACGTTCCGCGTGGTCGAGAAGATCAGCGGTTCCACCACACCCTCGCTCGGCGGCGACAACAACGCCATCTTCACGCTGAAGCTGAGCAAGGAGGGCGCGATCATCATCCGCGAGACGTTGGCACAGGGCGGCCAGGTCCCGGTCGGCGCGCTGTACGACCTGAAGTACACCGGGCTGCGGCCCGCCCTCGACGTCACCATCACCGCCGACATGTCCCAGGTCTTCACGCAGTTCAGCGCGAGCCTCGAGGCGCAGATCTACTACGTGCGCGCCGGCATCGACGCGGGCTTCGAGAAGCTGGTGAAGGACGGCGCCATCAAGATCGTCGTGAAGAACTTCTCCACCGCGGAGGACCGCGCGGAGAAGGAGAAGTGGGCGCTCGACTTCTTCAAGGAGAACCTCCTCGCCCGCTACTTCGACCCGGTCCTGACGCCCGGAAAGCTGGCCGGCACGCCCGCGAGCGCCGCGCCGCTGAACGACGTCGTCGCCCTTGGCCAGAAGCTGAAGCCGCCGCAGCCACCGGCGCCGCCGAAGCCTCCCGCCGGTGCCGGCGCCCCGCCGGCCGCGCGACCACCCAGCACGACGCCGCAGCCGGGGGAGCCCGACCACGACTCCGGCGCGACGCCGGCACCGGGCCTGGCCGTGCCCCCGGAGGTGCCGGCGACCGCCGACCAGGCGCCGAGCGTGGGCACCGGGGTCGGTGGCGGCAACCCGCAGGTACCCGCCGCCGGCGAGACCGGGCTGGGCTTCGACCCGGCGCCGATCGCGAACATCGGCAGCATCGCCAACCAGATCTCGCCGGTGAGCTTCAAGCTGAAGTTCATCCGCCAGGAGGAGCGGCGCACGCTGACGTTCGAGTACAACCGCGCCGAGGCGGTGCAGATGCCGTACACCGCGCAGGGCATGCTCGACGTCCTCACCCGCGACCTCGACCGGGCCGGGATGATCGTCTCGGTCGACCTCGACGACGCGTTCTTCCGCAACTTCGACGTCGAGGTCGCCAAGCGCATCGACTTCGACCGGATCGGCCTGAACTCCGCGCAGATCGTGCTCGACTACGGCGATCCGTCCGACCCGCGCCACCACAAGCACGCCGACCTGCTCTTCACCCGGTCGGATCCGGTGCCGACGGCACGGTCGTGGACGGTGGCGATGGCGAACATCCAGGCGACCGACTACCGGCGGCAGGTCGAGTACAACTTCGACCCGCAGAGCGACTGGGAGGGCGACCGGTTCGAGGTCGACCTCCCGCCCGAGCTCACCGACGACCGGCGCTACGAGATCAACCCGTACGAGCACCTGAACTTCCTGGAGATCGAGGTGCGGCCCGACCCGCTGCTCGACTGGGGCATCGTCGAGGAGATCACCGCGACGATCACGGTCGAGGGCGCCGGCGCCACTGCCCCGCGCAGGACGATGCGCTTCCGCGCCGGTGACCCGCCGCGCCGGTGGCGGGTGCGCACCCCGGTGCGCCGCGGCGCCGACGGCACCCGGATCGCCCAGCGCTACGACACCGAACTGCGGTACCGGCTGGTCGGCGGCGGCGAGCGGACCGTGATCAGCGCCGTGCCGGTCTCGGGCGACGTGCTGAACCTGCCGAACCCGTTCGCCGGCACGCTCGTGCTGGAGATCCGGCCGATGCTGCCGGCCGGCGTGCAGATGGCGATCCTGGATCTCCTCTACGTCGACGGCGCGTACCGGCGCACCGTCTCGCTGGAGTTCACCCCGGAATCGGGCCGGCAGACGCGTCAGCACCGGATCGCGATCCCCGACCAGACCAAGCGCCGGTACACCTACACGATCACGCTGATCACGGCCAGCACGGTGACGGAGAAGCAGCCCGTCGAGACCGACAACCCGCGAATCTTCGTGAGCTGAGCCGGGAGGCATCAGATGACCAAACGTGCCCTCGTGGTCGGCATCAACGACTACTCGCGACAGCGCCGGCGCACCGAGGAACTGGGCCTGGCGTGGCCGACCCTGCACGGCTGCGTGAACGACGCCCGGGACATGTACGCCCTGCTGGTCAACGGCTTCGGGTTCGAACAGGTGCACCTGCTGCTCGACCAGCGCGCCACCCGCGACCGGATCCTCGGCACGCTGCGCGCCCTCGTCGACGCGTCGACCGCCGGCGACGTCCTCTGCTTCTACTACTCCGGGCACGGCGGGATCCTGCCCGCGTCGAGGGACCCGCTGAACACCCGCTACTACGAGGCCATCATCCCCGCCGTCGGCGACTGGATCTTCGACACGCGGCTCGCGCAGATGGCCGACCTGCTCCGGCCGGGCGAGGTCAACTTCACGCTCATCATGGACAGCTGCCACTCCGGCGGGCTGCACCAGGCGGACGCCGCGGCACAGGCCATCCCGCGCAGCGTCCCCTTCGATCCGGACGTGTCCAAGGTGATCGGCCACATCCAGACGCTGATCCCGTGCGGCGCGTGCCTGCCGCCCGGCGCGTCCGACATGAACGGCAACGTCAGCAACCCGGTCGTCTCCGGACCCGGCTTCACCGACCTCGACACCGACCCGGACAAGACGCTGGTGGCCTCGGCCAAGGCCACGCTGCTCTCCGCCTGCCAGTACTGGCAGACCGCGCTCGAAGTGGACGGCCACGGCCTGTTCACCGGCGCGATCCTCGAAACCGTCAACCGCTGCAACTACGACGAGACGTACACCGACTTCCTCGACGCGGTGCGCGAGCGGGCCGCCGCGGCCGCCACCCGGCACCGGCACGTGCAGGAACCACAGTTGTACGGCCAGCTCGGGCGGATGGACGAAGGTTTCCTGCAGGCCTGGAACACCTCGGAGTGAGAAGATGACGAAACGCGCCGTCGTTGTGGGCATCAACGACTACTCGATCCAGGACCCCAGCGGCGGGCTGAACCTGAACTGCTGCGTGTCCGACGCGACGATGTTCTACCACACGCTGGTCGACTCGTTCGACGTGAAGCCGGCCGACATCTACTACTACGCCGACCGTTCGGCGACCCGCGACACCATCCTGCGCGCCGTCTCCTACATCACGAGCATCGCCGAGCCGGGTGACGTCGCGGTGTTCTACTACTCCGGCCACGGGGCCCGGGTCCGGGCCGACTCCGGCCACCGCGACGTCGACTCCTACTACGAGGCGCTCGTGCCCGCGGCGGGCGACTTCATCACCGACTGGGACTTCGCCCGCGTCGCCGACTCGCTGCGCCCGGAGGTCTGCAACTTCACGCTGGTGATCGACGCGTGCCACTCCGGCGGGCTGCACGACACCGACAACACCGTCACGAAGGTGCGGAGCCTGCGGTACTCCGACGAGCTGATCGACCTGATCTGCTCGAAACTGCGGACGCTGATCCCCGTCGGGATCTGCCTGCCGCTCGCCGCGCACCAGCAACTCGCGGGCAACGTCTCGCACGTGCGGCGCGCCGACGACGGGACCATCGACCTCGACGAGGACCTCGACCGGGTGCTGGTGCGGGCGTCCCGGTCGACGCTGCTGTCCGGCTGCCGGTACGACGAGTCGACGTGGGAGTCCTCGACCCTGGGGCACGGGTTGATGACCCAGGCGCTGCTCGACGCGTTCAACCGGTCCACGAACACGCAACCGAGCTACCGCGAGGTGCAGGACGACCTCCGGAGCGCGGTGCGGCAGCTGCTGGAGAAACACATCCTGCCGACCAGGCCCGGTGTCACCCAGACACCCCAGCTCCGCGGCCAGGACAACCGCATGGACGAAGGGTTCCTCGACGGGTGGACGTTCACCCCGGCGTGACGACCGGCGCCCCGGTGGCCGACCGGGCCGCGGCCAGCCTGGAGACGGTCCTCGCCGGTGTCCGGGGTTCCCGCCTGCCCGAGGTGGCGTGGCGGTCCAGCCGGCTGACCGCCGACGGCTTCCCGGTCGAGCTGACCTTCGTGACCGGCGAGCCCGGGTCGGTGCGGTACGCGGCCGAGGTCGCCGGCCCCGAGACGCCCGGCGCCGACCGGCTGGGCATCGCCGCCGCGGTGCTCGACCGGCTCGGTCATCCGCTGCCGCCCGCGGTGGCCGGTGCGCTCGGTCGGATGCAGGCCGACCGGCCGTTGCGGTGGGGCGCCTGGGTCGGCGTACGCCACGGCCCGGCCGGCGCGGGCGACACCGGCGGCGACACCGGCGGCGACACCGGCGGCGACAGCGCCAAGGTGTACGTGGAGGTGCCACCCGGCGGCGGCGCACCGCCCGGGTGGGTGGCGCCGCGCCCGGGCGGGCCGCTGCGCCTGCGGATGATCGGCTACGAGCCGGACCGGCACCGGGTGGAGTACTACTACCGGCTCTGGCGGCTGGACGTCCCAGTGCTCGCGGAGCTCCTCCGGCTCGGCGGTTCGCGGGCCGCCCTCGGTGACGTGGTGGCCGTCCTGCGCCTGCTGGCCGGCCAACCGGCGGACGGCCCGCCGGGTCCGCTACCCGCCGCGCGCTTCGGCTGCAGCGTCGCGCTGCGGCCCGCGGCCGGCGGTCCGGTCGAGGTGGCCGTGTTCGCGGCGGCGCCGGACCTGGCCGGCGACGACCGCCGCACCCGGGCGGGGGTCGACGCGGTGCTCGACCGCCGCGGCTGGGACCTGCCCGGCTACAAACTCCTGACGGACGGCGCGGTGAACCGGAGCGCGCCCCGCCACGGCATGCTCGGCGTCGCCGCGGTCGGCGGACGGATCGCTCTCTCGGTGGGTCTCTCCGCTTCCGGCGCCGGTTGACACCGCCGGTCGTGCCGGAGGAGGTCCGCGACCGTTTCGCCGGTGCTGTGGACGGAGCGCGGCCCTCGATGCGTCGTACGGGGTGACAACGCGCGCCGGTGCCGATCGGAGCCGTACGCGAGCGCCCACGACCATCACCCTGGAGGAGACCGTGCCCGTCCTCAGACGGATCAGTTCGCTGGTGGCAATTGTCGTCCTCGGTTCGTTGATCGTCCCGGAACCGGCAGGCGCGCACCCGGGTCCGGTTGCAAAGTGCGAGATCAACCGGTTGGCCGAGCCCGTGAACTGGTCGATGAGCATCGTCACCGGCGTGGACCCCAGCGGTCGATACGTCGCCGGCCGGGGGTATCCCGCCGACCCATGGAGCGACCTGATCCGCTATCCGGTGATCTGGGATGGCGGCGTGCCGACCGCCGTCCCAATTCCGGGTATCGACCAGAACCTGAACGACGTCAACTCCGCCGGCGTCGCCGTGGGGACAAGCTACGACCCCGATTCCTGGGAACCCCTGTCCCCGTGGGCCTACGTCGACGGTCGGCTGCGGCCGTTGCCCGGGGTCGAGTCCGGCGACGCCAGCGGCATCAACGAGCACGGCGCCGTCTCCGGCAACCGGGCCGACGGTGTCCCGGTCTGGTGGCCGTCCCCTACTTCCGATCCGCGGAAACTGCCGTCCCCCGACGGTGCCCTGTGGGTCCGCACGTTCGACATCGATGACGACGGCACCATCGTCGGCGTCTTCGTCGACCGGGACGACCACGACCGTGGCATCGCCTGGCTGCCCGACGGGACGTTCACCGTCCTGTCGCCCCCGGCAGGTCTCGGGCCGGCGACCGCCGCGTTCAACATCCGCAACGGGTGGATCAGCGGCTGGGCCGGCAGCCCTACCGGGCCCGTGACGGTGCGTTGGCATCTCAGGTCCGGTGCGACGGACGTCATCCCGCAGTTCCGGTACGTGAGCGTTGGGGTCAACGCCGCCGGATGGCTGGCCGGCAGCGGCATGACCGGTTCGGCGTTGCTCGTCTCCGACACCGGTGACCTGAGCCTGCCAGGTCTGGTTGACGAGCCCGACGACATCGCGTTGGGGCTCAGCGACTCCGGACGGGTGATCGGAGGCCAGGCGACGGACAAGGAGGGTCAGCTTCGCGCCGTCCGCTGGATCTGCGGGTGACGTTCGAAGAGTACGTGCAGCGTCGCGGTGCCGCGCTGGTGCGGGTGGCGCGGCTGATCTGCCGTGACGCGAGCCTCGCCGAGGACCTGGTCCAGGAGGTGTTGGGACATGCGTATCCGCGCTGGTCGAAGATCGTACGCAGCGATGATCCGGACATGTACCTGCGCCGGATGCTGGTGAACGCGAACATATCACGGTGGCGACGGCGGTCGGCGCGCGAGGCGGTCGGCGCGGTACCGGCCGATCGCCCGGATCGGGCCGACATCGGCGCCGACGTGGCCGAACGGGACGCGCTGTGGCGGCTGATCGTGACGCTGCCCGACCGGCAACGCGCGACCGTGGTCCTGCGCTACTACGAGGATCTCGACGACGCACGGATCGCCGAGATCCTCGGATGCTCGACCAGCACCGTACGCAGCAACGCCATGCGGGCGATGACCACGCTACGAGCCCGGCTCGACCTGCCGATCCGACCCGTGGGGAGTCAGTCATGAATGAGTTCGAGACGCGGGTCTCCACCGTGTTGCGTGACCACGCCGATGGTGAGGTGGACGTGCGGGCGCTGACCGCCGGGGCGATCGGCGTCGGGATCCGTCGGGAGCGGCGGCGACGCGTGGGGCGGATCGCCGCCGGCGGGCTCGCTCTGACCGTGCTGGCCGTTGCGGTGGTCGGCGGGTCGAGGTGGTTGCCCGGTCGCTCCGGGCAGGGCTCGGCGCCGGTCGCGTCCACGTCGCAGAGCGGACAACCGGCGGGGCCCGTGCTGGTGTACCAGCGCCCGACCTACGATCCGGGCACGCGGGCCTGGGCCGGCGTGCCGACACCACCCCTGGATGCCGCCGCCCCGTCGGCCGTGCAGGACCCCGCGACCGTGGGGACGGCCGGGCTGGTCCACTTCTCGTTCGCGTCGGAGGCCGGGCTCGGTGCGGCCACCACCGTGACCTATCAGACCGGCCCGCTGTGGGGCGTCGAGCGGGCACAGATCGAGGCCGGTCCCGGCTGCGGTTGCGTATTCGAACTGAGCCGCTCCCGGCCGGGGACCGGCCCGACGCACGCCGCGTTCCTCGACGGCGCGCGGTCGCGGCCGGTTGTCGTCGGTACGGTGGCCGGCACCTACCACTTCTTCGAGCCGTGCGACGGGTGCGGGCCGGTCCGGGACGGCGTCGGCACGCTGGTGTGGCAACCGGCGCCCGGCCTGTGGGCGCTGCTGAACATCGGGGGCGGCGAGGCCCGGGCGGTGCAGGCCGCCGGTGGCCTGCGGCTCGATCGCACCTACCGGGTGGTCGTCCCGTACCGGTTGGCCACGGTGCCGGCCGGTACCACGGTCCAGAACGCCGTGATGACTTTCCAGGGCGGCATGGTCACATCGGGTTCACACGTCGGCGCCACCGTGGAGAACAGCGTCGCCGTTCGCTCGGGGCCCCGGGCGGCCATGGTCGGTGGGGGCAACACGGTGCTTCCCCCGATGGGACCGGGCGTGACGAACGAGGTGACGACCATCAACGGGAATCCGGCAATCATCAGCACGAGCCCCTACTGCGATTTCGACGACCGGTCATCGGAGTGCACCCGGGTCACCGTGCCGAAGGTGATCGTGATGATCGATCTCGGCCAGACCATCGTCGCCCTGTCGAACTGGGGCAACATCGACCGGGTCGCTGTTCTCGCCGCCGCTGCCGCGCTGACCGACCTGTACACCGATGACCTCGCCGAATGGCCGACGTCTCCGCTGCCCTGAACGGCGCCCGGACCGCGGTGATCAGGGCTGGCGCGCCGCCTGCGCCGGCACCACCGGCGCCGCGTCGGGCCGCTCCTTCTCCTGCCCGGGAACCACCGCGGTGAAGAAGACCTCGATGTCACGCTGGACGATCGCCTCGGTCTGCGCGGCGAACGCGGCGTACGCGGCGGCGTGCGTCGTCACGGCCTCGTACTGGCCGGAGAGCTGGAAGAACTGCCAACCCTCGCTCTTGAGCAACTCGGCCGTGCGGCGGTAGTGCGGCCACCGGTCGCCGTAGTGGAAGAAGCCCTCGATGGAGGCGGCGAACGCCACGACGAGGCCGACGCAGAAGATCGCCCAGCGCAGGTACTCGGACGCGGGTTCGGTGAGGTCGAGGCCGATCAACGCCGGGATCAGCACACCGCCGACGATCGTGGTCAGCCGCAGCACGCGGTACCAGCGCTGTGCGGTGCCGGCCTTTCCCTCGGCCCACCGGACCTGGTCGAGCCAGCGGTGGCGGAGAAACTCCCGTTGGAGTGTGGTGAGTTCGAGCTGCTGGATGATCGGCAGAAACTGCTCCTCCATCCAGTCGCGGCCAGTGGTCTGTTCGGATCTTTCGGGAGAACGTGAGTCGTTCATTCGTCTCCTTCTGGAGGTGATCGATGGCCGCAGTCTCCACCGAAAGCGTCTCCGAGTTGACGTGGGCGTGCAAGCCTACAAACTGACAGTGTGTCCGATCGTCCACTGTGCTTTGTCCTCATGCCGTTCGGAACGAAACCCGACCCGGCCGGAAAAGCGAAGGTCGACTTCGACGCGATATACGAGGAGGCGCTCGCGCCCGGAATCATCGCCGCAGGAATGGTTCCGCTCCGCGCCGACGAGGAGCGACTCGGCGGCGTCATTCACCGGGCCATGTTCGAGCGCCTGCTGCTGTGTGACTTCGCCGTGGCGGATCTGACCACCGCGAACCCGAACGTGCTCTACGAACTCGGAATCCGGCATGCCGCGCGGCCGCACACCACGCTGACCGTCTACGCGTCCCGGAAGCCGTTGCCTTTCGACGTCGCCCCGCTGCGGACCCAGCCCTACGACCTGACCGCGCGCAACATCCTGACCCCGGAGGCCGCCGCGGCCCTGCGCGACGGCGTCCGGGACAAGCTGCGGGAGCTGCGCCGCATCGCCCATACGGGTGACGTCACCGACAGCCCGCTGTTCCAGCTGATCGCCGACTGGCGGCCCGAACAGCTGCCGGCCGCCGCGGCACCCACGTTCGCGGAACAGGTGCGGGCCGGTGAGGCCGTGAAGGCCCGGCTCCAGGACCTCCGGCAGACCGTGGTCGCCACCGGCGCGAGCGACGAGGCCCGTGCGGCGCTGGCCGCCGTCCACGCCGAACTGCGCGGGGGATACGTCACCGACCTGGGCGTCCACACGGAGGTCATGCTCGCCTACCGCGCGATGGACGACTGGACCGGCATGATCGACACCTACCACGAGCTTCCCGCCCACCTGCGCCGGCAGGTCCTCGTCCGGCAGCTGGTGGCGTTCGCGTACAACCGGCGCGCCGAGAACGCGGAGGACCCGGCCGATCCGCGTCGGGGGAGCGACCGGCAGGCGGCGCTGCGCCTCCTGCACGAGATGGAGGCGGAGCAGGGTCCCACCTCCGAGACCTGCGGCCTGCGCGGCCGGATCCACAAGGCCGTCTGGCTGGAAGCGGTCGCCGCCGGCGACGAGATCCGGGCCGAGGGCCTGCTGACCCGGGCGCTCGACGCCTACCTACGTGGCTTCGAGATCGACTGGCGCGACTACTACCCGGGAATCAACGCACTCACGCTGCTCGACGCGCGGGGCACCGACGAGGCGTTGGCCGCGATGGAGGAGCTGATGCCCGTGGTCCGGTTCGCGCTCACGCGCAGCGCGGCCACCGAGGTGTCGGCGGGCTACTGGGTGCCGGCCACCCGGCTCGAACTCGCGGTGCTGGGCGGCGACCCGGCCGAGGCCAGGGCCGCGCTCGGCGCCGTCCTCGCGTCCGGACCCGAGCAGTGGCAACGGACGACCACCGCCGCGAACCTGCGCATCATCCGCGACGCCCGCGCCCGCCGCGGCGTCGACGTGACCGACCTGAACTCGATCATCCGCCACCTGGAGACCTGAACGATCATTCGCGATACTGGTGCGGTGCACCAGGTCATCGTCGCCAGCGGCCACCTCGTCGACGCTCCCGACCGGCCCGTTCCCCGGTTCCCGCAAGAGCGGGTCCCGTGGGTCACCGGCCAGATCGAAGCCGTCTTCGACGAGTGGCAGGTCGGCCCGTCCACGACGCTGATCTGCGGCGGCGCCCGCGGCGCCGACATCATCGCGGCCGAGGCCGCCCTCGCCCGCGGCGCGCACGTCGTCGTGTGCCTCGCCCTGCCGCCCGACCGCTTCGTCGAGCAGTCCGTCGACCTCCCGGGCACCGACTGGGCGGCCCGGTTCCGCCGCCTCCTCGAGGTCGCCGACGTGCGGGAACTCCGTGACCCCCCGGCCGGCGACGAGGTGTTCACCCGCACCAACGAGTGGATGGTCGACCTCGCCCGGTCGCTGCACCCCGAACCCCGCGCCGTCCTGGTCTGGAACGGGCAGGCGGGCGACGGCGTCGGCGGCACCGCCCACATGGTGCACCGCCTGGGATACGACCGCGACGATCCGCGGGTCCGCGTCATCGACCCGACGCCCTAGGACCGCAACGGCCGGGTGGTCAGTGTGCGCGTGCGTGGCTGTCTTCCACGGACAGGCCACGCAACCGCCCCTCGATGATCGACCAGAACCGCGGACATGTCATCGGTTCGCCCGACGGGCACCGCCGGCCATGTTCGAGCGCGGTGCGGGCCACCTCGATGCGGTGCTGCTGCTCGGCCAGTTCGGCGAGCTTGTGGTCGATGAGTTCCTGGCGCGACCGCCGGCCGCCGGCGATGAACCGGGCGATCTCGGCCAGCGAGAATCCGATCTCCCGGAAGAACAGGATGACGCCGACGTCGCGGACCGCGGCGGGGGTGTATCGGCGCTGTCCGTTGGTCCGGGCCTGCGGCGGCACCAGTCCGAGTTCGTCGTAGTAGCGCAGGGCGCTCGTCGGGACGCCGGTGCGTTCGGACAGTTCTCCGATCGACAGCAACGGCGGCGGATCTTCGGTGGTGGTCATTGACTTCAAGCCTACTTGAACTGCTTCGCTTCCCTTTATGGGTACGAGAAAGTGGCTGTTCGACCGCGTCCTTCGATGGTGGGCGGCACACGGGGGCCTGGCGCAGTTCCACCGCCCGAACGGAGCCGCCGGGCACGTCGCCGGCTGGATCATGGGTCGGCGTTCGTCGAATGTGGCGCGCAACCGGTGGGCGGTGCGGCTGCTCGATGTCGGGCCGGCCGACCGCGTCGTCGAGTTCGGCTGTGGTCCGGGCGTGGCCGTCGCCGCCCTTGCGGCCCGGACGACCCGGGGGCTGGTGGTCGGCGTCGACCACTCGCCGGTGATGATCCGCCAGGCAGGTCGCCGCAACCGGGCCGCGATCCGGGCCGGACGGGTCCGGCTGGTGCAGGCGCCGGTGCAGCACCTGACGCTGGACGACGTGCCGTTCGACGCCGCGCTCGCGGTCAACACGGTCGGCATGTGGCCCGAACCGGCCACCCGGCTGCGCGACCTCGGCCCGTTGCTGCGGCCGGGCGGACGCATCGCTGTCGTGTCGCAGCCGCGATGCGCGGGTGCCACCGCCGCGACCTCGGCGGCGGCCGCGGCCGAGCTGGCGGCCCTGCTGACCGACGCCGGGTTCGACAACCTCCGCACCGAATTCCTCGACCTCGACCCGCCCGCGGCATGCGTGATCGGGTACCTGCCGACCCGCCGACCGGGCCGGGAGGAGGCCGCGGCCGGGCCGGAACCCCGCCGCGCCGCGCGTCCCGACGGGTCCGACCCACAGTGATCTGCAAATCGGGACCGCGCGTGCCGCCGGCGGACTCCCGCCGGCGGCACGGTTCCGGAACCGGGACGGGTTACCCCAGGCCCGCCCGGAGCGACCGCAGCGTCGGCAGCGCGAGCTGCGCGGTCGCGCGGCTGGTGTTGCGGGTCGCCTCGTTCTGAACCGCGACGCGGTCCAGCCGCACACCCGGGCGGCCGCGGTAGTAGGTCTCCACCCCGTAGGCCGTGTCACCGTTGTACGCGGTGCAGGTGTACTGGATCTCCACGTAGAACGGGCGACCCTGGTTGTCGTACTCCACGACCCGCTGCTCGTCGCACCGCGGCGCGAGCTTGACCACCACGGCGTCGTAACTGCGTATCAGCCGGTCGAGCAGATCCACCGTGGGGAAGCCGAGCTTGGTGAAGCCGACCAAGGCGATCGAGTAGATCGTGCCGATCAGCTTACCGATGGTGTCGGCCGCCGCCGGCGTCTGCACCGCGTCGAAGAAGGCGCTCGACAGGGTGGCGCAGTTGACGGCGTCGTTGACGAACAGCGACAGGCTGAACGGGTCGAGCTGGTCGATCAGGAGCATCTTCGTGGTGGCCGCGTCGGTGCAGGCACGCACCTCGGCGCTCGCGATGTTGTCGATCTGGCCGATGATCTCCTGCCGGGCCGCGTTGATCGCGTCGATGATCTCCCGCTTGGCGCGTTCGAGGTCACCGCCACCGCCGCCGCCCGAGAACAGCGCCGACGCGACGGCGATCGCGATCTGCACGTAGGGGACCGCCGCCTTGACGGGCTTGGCGGTGCCACCCACGCCGATCACGACGGCCATGACGGCCGCCGTCACGCCGGTCATCAATCTGTGTTTCACGTAGCTCTCCTTCCTGTCCGGGGGGCCAACATAGGAAGGACGCCGGGCCGCGGGCGTCGGTAGAACTACGGAAACGACCTACTGAGCCGCACCGCCCGGTGCCGGGGAGGCACCGGGCGGCGGCGATCCGGGTCAGACGAGCGTGTACTGGATCGTCGCGTTGCCGCTCTGGCCGTTGTAGCCGTCCAGCGCGATGGCGTACGTCGTCCCCGCCGTGGCCGGGAACGACACCTTCGACAGGGTGTTTCCGGCGACCTGGTCGTCGTTGCCGGCGACGAAGGTCAGCACCGCCACGTTGGTTCCGGTGTACACCGCGAGTTGGGTGTCGAACCGGGCCGTGGTGGCCTGGAACGTCGCGGTGCCGGTGCGCGGCGCGGTCCAGGTGAACCAGACCGAGTGCTGCGCCGCGTCGTTGACGTGCGCCGGTTCCTGGATCTCGTGCGTGGTGCCGTTGGTGTTGGCGCCCACGATGGTGCCGCCGGCCGCCGGGCCGCTCAGCTGCTGGGCGGTGTCGAAGTCGTCGTTCATGGTCCAGCTCAGGTTGACGTCGCCGGTCGCGGCGGCTTTGCTGTCGACCGCGATGTAGAGCTTCTGCCCGGCGCCGGCCACGACCGCCACCTGGCTCTGCGTGGTGGCGACGCCGTTCAGAACGGCGTTGTCGTTGGCGTCCATCTGCGTCAGGCCGCCCAGGCCCGACCCGTCCTGACGGTAGACGGCGAGCACCGTGTCGAACGTGCTGAACTGGGTGCGGAAGACGACGTTCCGGGTCGACGGAGCGGTCCATGTGAACCAGATCGACCGGTGCGCCGCCACCCCCGGGAAGTGGGCCGGTTCGCCGACCTGCGCCGTCGCCGTGCCGTTGTTGGTGCGGGCGGCCACCTGGCCGCTGACGTCGGGCAGCACCGTGGCGCCGGCGAAGTTGTCGTTGACCGGCGCGGCGTACGCCGGCGGGGCGGCCAGGAGGGTGCCCCCGGCCAGGCCGCCGAGCAGCGCGCCCGCGACGATCAGTCGGGATGCGAGGTGAGACATGAGTTGCGTTCCTTCCGGTACGGATTCCGATCCGCATGGATCGACGTCGACAACCGTCCGCGAAATGAGCACCCGGTTCCTGAGTAGCCGCTACTCAGGTCCGGGTGTCAGGAAAGCGACGGGTTGACGCACGTACTCCTGCGGGTCGATGCTCGCTGCGTGGTTTCCGGGCCGCTCATCGCGCGTGACCCCGAGCGCGAGCAGATCCGCAACGCGCTCTCCGGTGCGGCGGGAGGGGTGTTCATCACGGGCACGTCCGGCGTCGGGAAGACGAGGCTGGCGCAGGAGGCGGTGTCCGGGCGGCGCGCGGTCGTCACGCTCGTCGGCACCGCGGCGGCGAAATGCATCGCACTGGCGCCGCTGCTCGCGGTGTTTCCCGACCTCGATCCCGAGCACGGCATCGCGCAGGCCCGGGCGCGGCTGATCCGCAGCCGGCCGCTGCTGCTGGTCGACGACGCGCACTGGCTCGACGCCACCACCCAGACGCTGCTGCACCTGCTGGTCACCACGCGCCAGGTGCGGATGGTGATGATCGCGTCGAGCGACCACCCGGTCCCGTCGACGCTGCTGGACCTGTGGAAGAACGGCCACCTGGACCGGGTCGACCTCGAACCGTTGTCGCCGGAGGCGTCCACGCAGGTGGTCGAGATGCTGGTCGGCGCGCCGGTCGCGGCGGAGGTGGCGGCCGACCTCTACACCCGGTCGCGGGGGCTTCCGCTGGCGCTGCGCGAACTGGTCACCGAGGCGGTGTCGACCGGTGCGCTGGTGGTCGACGACGGGCTGGGCCGGGCGGTCCGGCCGTTGCCGCCGTCGCGCCGGCTGCGCGAGGTGGTGACGCGCAATCTCGCGGTCGCCGACCCCGGAGGGCGTGCGGTGCTCGACGTGGTGGCGCTGGCCGAACCGGTGCCGCTCGACCTCCTGCTGCGTCTGGTGGGTGAAGTAGACGTCGACGCGGCCGAGCGGGCCGGTCTGGTCTGCGTGTCCCGGTCGCGGATCGACACGCTGGCCCGGCACGTGGTGAGCGCCGGCCACCCGTTGTACGCCGAGCAGGCGCTGGCCGCGCTCGGCGGGCTCGACCGCCGGCGGCTGCTGGCCCGGCTGGTCGAGTCGAGCCGCGACATCGCCGGGCTCGGCGAGGCGCTGACGCTGCGGCTGGCCGCCTGGTGCCTGGAGATCGGCGAACCGGTGCCGGTCGAGGACCTGCTCCGCGCGACCCGGCTGACCCACCGCTCGCTCGACCCCGACCTGGCCGCCCGGTTCGCCGGCGAACTCTGGCGGCAGCGCCCCGGCTTCGACGCCGGCCTCCTGTACGCCACGACGCTGGCCCGCCAGCAGCGGTACGAGGCGTCGCTGGAGATCCTCACGTCGCTGCTCGACCAGTGCCGGTCCGAGGACGAGCGGACGACCCGGGCGTCGATGGCCAACGAGATCCTCGCCCGGCTGGGCCGGCACGACGACGCCATGGCCGAACTGCGCCGGGCCGAGGAGACCGTGTCCAGCCGCCGGGCAAAGGCCCACCTGGTCGCGCGTCGCGGGTTCACCGCGAACCTCGCCGGCCGCACCCGCGCCGGGTTGACGCTGATCGACCCGCTCCTGGCCAGCGCCGACGACGACGAGGTGCACGAGGCGCAGGCGTACGCCGTCGCGATGCTCGCCCTCGACGGCCGGGCCGAGCAGGCGCTCGCGGTCGCCGACCGGGTCGACGCGCGGGCCGACGCCGACGCCGACCGGCTCGCTCCGCCCCGCCAGATGCAGGCGGTGCAGCGGGGTTACGCGCTGCTCTACGCCGGCCGGCTGCTCGACGCCGACCGGTGGGCCGCGCAGGGCCTGCGCGCCACGGAGGAACTGGGGTCCGGGTTCCTCCTCGCGGTCTGGCTGAACCTGGTCGCCCGGGTCGCCCTCGAACGGGGCGCGGCCGCGGCCGCCGTGCTGCCGCTCGGCCGGCTGCTCGCCGAGGCGCCGGGCGTCAGCGGCGGTGCCCAGCGGGCGCTCGCGCTGAGCGCGCTGGTCGAGGCCCACGCGATGCTGGGCCAGGTCCGTCCGGCGCGCGAGGCGCTGGCGGCGCTGGCCGACAACCCCGGCAACACGCCGTGGCATCCGGCCGGCTCGGCCCAGATCGCCACCGCGTTGCTCGCCTACGCCACCGGCGACCGGCCGGGCGCGGTCGCCGCGTTCGCGGACGCGTTCCGCCGTGCGGCGCCGGCGAATTCGTCGGTCGCGCTGGTCGCGGCGCATGCGGTCGCGCGCTTCGGAGAAAGAGCTACCGGACGGGCGTTAGCAGCCGAACTACGGCCGCTGGAGGGACCGTTGCCGGCCCTACGGCTGACCCACCTGGACGCGCTCGCCGGGCCCGACGTCGACGGCCTGCTCGCCGTGGCCGCCGGCTTCGCCGAGCTCGGTG
>NZ_BOPG01000031.1 GCF_016863635.1 Virgisporangium aurantiacum
AGGCCTACGCCGTCGCGGCGGCCACCGCCGACCGCCGCGGCGCCACCCGCCGGGCGGTGGGCGCCGCCCGCGCCGGCCGCCCGGTCGCCGAGCGCCTGGTCGGCGTGCGGACCCCGGACCTGGCCGGGCTGCGCCGCGCCGGCACGGCCGGGCTCACCCCGCGGGAGCGGGAGATCGCGCGGCTCGCCGCGCCGGGCACCACCAGCCAGGCGATCGCGGCGAGCCTGGTCGTCTCGGCCCGGACGGTCGACAACCACCTGCAGAACGTCTACCGCAAGCTGGGCGTCCGCAACCGCACCGAGCTGCGCGCCGCGCTCGACCGGGACCGCTGAGGCGGGCGGCGCCACCGGGCGGCGGTTGCCAGGACGGCCACGGTCGCCACGGCGGAGATCAGGTGCTGGAGGTCGAACAGCCGCTGGTCGACGGCCAGTGTGACCGTGAGGGCGGCGACGAGCACGGCGATCAGCGACCACCGCACGCGGGGCGCGGCCACGGTGAGCAGGGTTGCGGCGATCAGGGCGAACGATCCGCTCGACGAGCCGGCGTCGCGTTCGGCGAGGGTCGCGGCGGCACCGGCGACTCCGGCGGCGACGGCGATCCGGACGCCGAGGAGGACGGGGACGGTGCTCACCCAGTCGCCGCCGAGGAAGACCGCCGCCATCCGGCGGGTACCCAGCCGCCGTTCGGCCACCGGGAACACCAGGAACACCAGGGCCAGGTTGGACCAGACGAAGCCCGGCCGGGTCTGGACGAACGGACCGGTGACCAGTCGCCAGACCTGGCCGTGCCGCAGGTCCGCCCAGGCCAGGCCGAAGTGGCGGAGCAGCACGTGGTGCAGGTGCGGGTCGGCGGCGGTCGCCGCCATGATCCACAGTTGCAGGGCGGCGAAGGCGATCGACGCCGGATAGCGGCGGACCAGCCCGACCGCCCGGGTGAGCGGGCTGCGCGGGTCGGGGAGTTCGCCGGCCCGGGCAACGGCGACTGCCGCCTTCGGCAGGTCGGCGTCGAACCGGTAGGCGAGGTACCGCGGTTCCCACCGCGGTCCCCACTTGTCCTTGTACGCGCGCAGGCCGGCGAAGTTGAACGCCGCGCCGCCGCGCCGGTACAGGGTCCGGATGACCCGGTCGGCGACGGTGTCGCCGGTGCCGGCACCGGACAGCGGAGCCAGGCCGAGGTTCATCCCGCTGTACCCGTCCCGGCGGAAGCGTTCGATCAGCGCGACGAACAGGAACTCCATGACGCCGTTGGCCGCGTCCGGGCGGCGGCGCATCAGGTCGAAGGAGGCGTCCCGGCCCCGGTAGGGCGGCAGCAGGTTGGCGAACGCCCAGACGGTGCCCGCGTCGTCGACCACGGCGACCACCGGCGTCTCGTGCAGGTAGCCGGGATCGAACCGGCCCAGGGTGAACGTGCGTTCCCGGTGCCCGCCGGAGGCGAGCCAGGCGTCGGAGACCTCGGCGAGCCGGGCCAGGTGCGCGTCGTCGAGCGGGTGCGGCAGGTCGACGATCCGGTAGCCGGCGCGTTCGCAGCGCCGCACCGCCGAGCGCAGCCCCTTGCGGTCGCGGCCGTCGAGGGTGAACGACGCCAGGTCGACGACCGCCTCCTCGCCGATCTTGAGGACGCGCAGCCCGTGCGCCGTCAGCGATTCGCATCCCGCGGCGGTGACCTGGTGGAACACCGGTGTCCACCCGTTGAGCGCGCACAACTCCAGGAACCGGCGCACGGCCTCGTCGCGGGAACAGGGCGCGCCGACCGGTTCGCCGAGGGCGACGGCGCTGGTGCCGACCACGGTGTAGCCGACGAACGCCTCGTGGTCGTCGCTGATCACCCAGTTCTTGTCGTCGAGCAGGTGGAAGTGGGCCAGCGCGGTGCTGCCGTGGCGGGCCAGGATCCCGGCGACGACCCGGCGTTGCGCGTCGTGGCCGGGGGTGCCGACGACGGAGGCGACCAGCCGGGTCAGCGCGACGGCCACCACGGTCAGCGCCGCGACCCGGACCGAGTCGACGAAGAACCGCTCGTGCCGCGTCGCCGGCTCGAACCGGACCGGCAGCAGGAACAGCAGCCGGACGCCGCCCCGGATCGACGCCGTCAGCGAGGTGGGCTCGCGGAACTGCGAGTCCAGCAGGTACAGCCCGATGACCGCGTAGCCCAGCACCGACACCAGCCCGGCGGCGAGCACCGCCAGTCCCTGCCGGGCCAGGGCCGGGTCCGCGCGGGCGGTGAAGGCCCGCCTTCCGGCGACGAGGACCGCCAGCACCACCAGCGCCGAGGCCACGACCGGCCGGCCGTGCGGGTCGCGGACGTGGTGACCGGGCAGGGAGACGACCGCGGCCGCCACCGCGAGCCACCACGCGGTCCGCTTGCCGCGCCAGATGCCGCGGGCGGTCACCACGGCGGTGACGCCGGCGGCCAGCAGCACGTAGTGGGCGCCGATCACGGCGGCGACCGCGTAGTCGACCCCGAGCACGCCGGGCCGGCGCACCGGAACGGTGGCCGCGGCGCCGACGAGGTCGATCGCGCCGAGCAGCAGGACCGCCCCGGCCGCGAACCGCCGGGTCAGGTAACCGGTGACGCTCACCGCGCTCATGACGCGTCCACCGGTTGCGCCCGCCGGGACCACCAGGCCAGCGGCGCCCCCACGAGCAGCGGCACCCAGAACTCCCAGACCCGGAACACGACGGCGGCCGCCGCGGCCACTCCGGTGGGCGTCCCCGCCGACACCAGCACCGCCACCACGCCCACCTCCGCGAATCCCAGCCCACCGGGCAGCACACCGACGATGCCGAACACCGCCGAGACGGCGTACGCGATCAGCGCCGTCCCCGGTCGGCTGCCGCCACCGACCGCGCCGATCGCGGTCCACACCATGGCGACGCCGGCGAAATCCACCGCGACGGCCGCGACCAGCGGGACCACCGCGGCGGCCGGGCGCGAACGCAGGAGCGCGACCGCCGCGTAGAACTCGTCGGCCGCCGCCACGTCGTGGTCGCGGGCCGGCCGGCGGCGCACCCGGTCCCAGAGGCGCGCCGGCACCGACCACGTCCGCCGCAACGCCTCACGGCTGCGCACCGCCGCCACCAGCGCCGCGCCGCGGACCACCAGGAACACCAGGAAGACCGCGACCGCGGCCGACTCGCCGCGGGTCAGCTGCCCGTTCCACCGGGCCAGCACGACGCCGAGCGCGAGCGTCACCAGGAACGCCACCTCCGTGAAGGCCAGCGCCAACAGGTAGCCGGCGTGCACCCGTCCCCGCGACAGCGAGCGGGCCCGGCCGTCGCCGTCGAACAGCGCCACCCCGGCCAACCCACCCGACTTGACCGCCGAGTTCACCGCGACCGCGCCCAGCGCCAACGGCACCAGCCGCGCCAATTCCGCGGCGCCGCCGCTGATCCCGGCGGCCTGGCGGCTGGTCGCGTGCAGCAGCACCCAGGCGGCCCACCACACCAGCAGCGCCGCCGCGCCGGCCGACAGCCAGACCGGGTGGGCGTCCCGCAGCGCCCGCGCCGCCGCCGGAACGTCGGCCCGGTCGGCCGCGACCAGGGCGACCAGCACCCCGGCGGCGGCCAGGCCGAGCACACCCCGCACCGTCACCGGCCCTGGACCGCGCGGTGCAGGCTGCGGTGGAGCAGACCGAGGCTGAGGACGGCCAGGGCGAGGTACGCCCAGGTGCTGCCGACGGTGTCCCAGATTGCGTGCATGGTGACCACGCCGAGGAACGTTCCGGCGAAGGCCAGCAGCGACCGGCCGGTGCGGTTCAGGCCGACGCGCCACAGGGCGGCCGCGGCGAGCCCGGTCCAGGCGGCGTGTCCGGCGGGGGCGAGGAGGCCGCGCATGAGGAGCAACTGGTCCATGGCGTGCAGGTTGCCGTGGCTCTGCAGCAGCACCGCGAACGCGTAGCCCATCGTCTCCAGCGAGGCGAAGCCGACGCCGATCGCGACGCCGATGGCCAGGCCGTCGGCGGCGGTGTGGCCCAGCCGGCGGACGAACGGCACGACCGCGAGGGGGAGCAGCAGCTTCGCCGACTCCTCGACGATGCCGATGATCGGCGTGGGCAGGCCGCCCAGGATCCGGGCCGTGTCGGTCTCCAGGATCCCCGCGACGACCGTGCCGACCACGCCGCCCCAGAGCGCGAACAGGCCCAGCGCGCGGGCGTTGACCCGGATCGGTCCGGCCAGGCGCGACATGTAGACGGCGAACGCGGCCGGTGTGGTGGTGGCGCCGACCACGAACAGGGCCGGCAGGTACAGGATGTCGCCGGTGGCCAGCAGCGCCCGGTAGACGAGGTAGTACAGCGCCAGACCGCTGGCCAGCACCGCGAGCGTGGCGGGCAGGGCGCCCAGGAACCGGCGGGCGCGCGGGCGGCGTGGCGGCTTTGGTGCCGGCGGCCAGACCGGGGCGACGGTCGTGGTGGGTGTGGTGTACGGGAACGGTGCGGTGTCGATGGTCATGCGTTCACGATGTCCGCCGGATCATGACGGCTCGATGAAAGCGACCGGGTCAGGGCGACGCGATGCCCGTCACATGTCCCCGGTCCGCGCCGGGAGCCGCACCGTCACCCGGGCGCCGCCGAGCGGTGGCCCGTTGGACGCGTCGACGGTGCCGTCGTGTGCGGTGACGACGGCGCGGACGATCGACAGGCCCAGCCCGGCACCGCTGCCCGACCGGGCCGCCGCGCCGCGCACGAACCGGTCGAAGACCGACGGCAGGAGGTGGTCCGGGAAGCCGGGACCGTCGTCGGCGACCCGCAACCCGACGCCGTCGCGGCCGTCGCGCAGGATGTCGATCCGCACGGTCCGCGCGCCGGCGGCCGCGCTGTTCGTGACCAGGTTGGCGAGGACCTGCCGCAACCGGTCCGGATCGGCGTCGACGGTCACCGGCTCGCCGCGGACCTCCAGCCGCATCTCGGTGACCGGACCGAGCAGCCGGGCCTCGGCCTCGGCCAGGTCGCGCAGGTCGACCGGCTGCCGGTGGACCGCCAGCGCGCCGGCCCGTTCCCGGGCCAGCAGCAGGAGGTCCTCGGCGAGCCTCGTCAACCGGATCGCCTGCGAGCGCGCGGCGACCAGCGACTGCTCCACCTCGGCCGGATCGTCGAGCGCGCCGAGGGCCAGGTCGATCTCGCCGCGGAGCACCGCGATCGGGGTCCGCAGTTCGTGGCTGGCGTCGTCGACGAACGCCCGTTCCCGGTCAAACGCGACCCGGAGCCGGTCGAGCATCGCGTCGAGGGTGCGGGCCAGCCGGGCGATCTCGTCGTCGCCGGGTACCGCCGGCAGCCGCCGGCCGGTGTCCAGCGTCGAGATCGTGGCCGCCTCGCGGGTCAACCGGTCGACCGGACGCAGCGCGGCCCGCACCACCAGCCAACCCGCCACCGACACCAGGGCCACCAGCAGCGGCGTCGCGACCGCGAGGACGAGGAGGGTGTCGCCGCTGGCCTGGTCGATCACCCGGTACCGGGCCGCGACGGCAAGCACGTCACCGGAGGGCAGCTGCCGCGACAGCAGCCGCAGGTCGGCCCGGCCGCCGTCGCGTTCGATCGGAACGGCGCGCCGGGCGTAGTCGCGGCCGTCGACCGCACGGACCTGGGCGGGCGAGAGCAGGCGGTGACCGGTGGCGCCGGCGAGGACGTCGCCGTCCGGCGAGTACAACTGCGCGAGCGGGTCACCGGCGACCGCGGCCAGGTCACCGGCGGCGACCGCGGCGGTGAGGTCGTCGCTGCGGGTGGCCAGGGAGGTGTCCAGCGCCACGTCGAGCCGGTGCTGGATCACCAGGTACAGCACGCCGAGGCAGCCGATCAGGGCGAGCGTGGTGAGGGCGGCGAACAGCGTCACGAGCCGGGCGTGGACCGACCGCGGCAGCACCCGCACCATGTGATCACCCGCCTCCTTTCACGATCCTGTCATCTCGCCGGCCCTAGTTTCGGTCCATGGCACCGGTTCTTGTGGCTCTTGTGGGGATGGTCGTCACCGTGACCGTCGTGGTCCGAGCGGCCCGGGCCGCCCGGGCCACCGCGCGCCGCACCGACGACCGGCTGCGGCGGATCGGCGCGGCAACGGCCGAACTGGCCGAGGAACTGGACCGGCTGCACCGCGACGTGGCGATGCTCGCCGCTCTCACCGAACGGGCCCGGACCGAACGCGGGCGTCACCCGAGCCGGTAGCCGGCGCCCCGGACGGTCTGGATCGTCGACCGGCCGAACGGGCGGTCGACCTTGTCGCGGAGGTGCCGGATGTACACGTCGACCATGTTGGACCCGCCGTCGTAGGCGAAGTCCCATACGTGCTCGATGAGGTGCGTGCGGCTCAACGTCTCGCCCGCGTGCCGCATCAGCTCGTGCAGCAGCGAGAACTCCCGCGGCGACAGGTCGATCGCGGTGTCGGCCCGGTGGACGGTGTGCCCGGCCGGGTCCAGCACGAGGTCGTCGACGCGCAGGACGGTGGGGCGCTGCTGCGGCCCGCGCCGGATCAGTGCCCGCACCCGGGCCAGCAACTCGTCGAGGGCGAACGGCTTGGTGAGGTAGTCGTCGGCGCCGGCGTCGAGCCCGCGCACCTTGTCGTCGACGGCGTCGCGCGCGGTGAGCATGAGGATCGGCACCCACCGGTCCGCGGCGCGGGCGCGCCGGCACACCTCGAAACCGTCGGGCGGCGGGATCATCGCGTCGAGCACCACCGCGTCGTAGTCGGTCTCGGTGACGCTCCACACCGCGTCGGTTCCGGTGGCGACCGCGTCGACGGCGTACCCGGCCCGGCGCAGCCCCCGGCACAGCATGCTCGACATCGCCTCGTCGTCCTCGACCACGAGCAACCTCATGCGATCACGATATGCGGACCGTCAGCCTGCCCACACCGCTCGCGCGTGCGACGTGGGCCGCTTCCTTCCGGAGCTCCGTCAACGGCAGGCGGGCACCGTTCGGGAACGGGGTCACCACCACCTCGGCACCGAGGATCTCCCACACGCCGACGACCCGGCCGTCCACGACGACGATGGGGGATATCCAGCCGGACGTCCGGCTCACCGCGGCCCGGTGTTCCTTCGGGAGCAGCGTCTCGTCGTTGGTGCCGGGGCCGAGGATGTACTGGTCGAATCCGCCGAGCAACCGGACGCCCGGGACCGGGGCGACGCCGGCCAGCTCGTCGACGTGTTCGGTCAGCAGCACCGCCGGCCGCCCGTCGACCTCGACCTCGGTCAGCGCGTCCCCCATGGTCTCGAACCATCGGCGCAGTCGCGGCTTGCTGGTGCTGTTGAGCGACAACCAGCGGTCGAACACCGCGGGAGTGGCCGGACCGTACGCACCCAGATAGGCGGCGATCACCGTGGGCGCGGCCTCGTCGGGGTCCGGTCGCTCTCCCCAGTCGGGGAACCGGTTCGCCGGTGACATGAAGGTGATCTTGTTGCCCTGGTTCGGGCCGTGGCACAGGACGCCGCGCCACGCCAACGGCTTGAGCACCTGGCCCCAGCCCGATCGCAGCCGGTCCTCGATGCCCGCGAACCGCTTGTCGGCGACGATCCGGGTCACCAACTGGTCCCTGGTGAGGACGGACCCGTCGAGGACGTCCGCCACCGTCTCGGTCAGCTCGTCGATCTGCCGCGGGGTGACCCCGGAGACCCGCTGCCAGGATGCCTTCAGCCAGAAGCCGGTGGTCTCCATGAGCGACAGGTAGGCGCCGGCGTTCCCCGGCGTCAGCAGGTGCAGGGTGCCCCGCATCGCCCAGGTCTTCAGCACCGAGAGATCGGCGAAGCCCTTGTCGACGGCGTCCTTGTCGGGTGTCACCTGGCGCAGCGCGACGGCCGTTTCGGCGGCGCTCCGGACCTGCGCCTGCACGCCGCACAGCCGGCCGACGATGTCGCTCGCGGTGCCCTTCGTGCGCGGGTGCAGGTACTGCCGTCGCATCCGCCACGCGCACACCTGTTGCCACGTGACCTTCATGACACCAGTTATAGTGGTTACATGCGAGCGGCCGCAACCGGACGGATCCTGCACTCCCCCCGGGGAGGCTCGTTCCGGTTCGACGCCGGCGCGGTATGCCTGGACTTCGCCCACACCGGCGGCGAGGGCGAGTACGCGATCTACGAGTCCCTCCACGAACCCGCCGATCTGGGCGACTGGCTGGCTTCGCCACCGCTTTCCGCGGTCATGACGGTGCCGGTGACGACCCGGGACCTGGTCGCGGCCAAGGCGTTGCGCCAGGCGATCTGGGACGCGGCGCACGCGCGGGCGGCGGGCCGGCGTCTTCCGGCGGACGCGGTCGCGGTCATCAACCGGGCCGCGGCGGTGTCGCCACTGGTACCGGAGTTGGTTGACGGCGCCGCGGCGTGGGCCTCCCCGGTACGGGCGGCGCAGGCCCTGTCCATGCTGGCGCGGGAGATGATCGACCTGCTGGCCGGCCCGCTCGCCGACCGGATCCGCGAATGCGCGGGCGACAACTGCCCGCTGGTGTTCGTCGACTCGTCCCGGCCCGGCGCCCGGCGCTGGTGCACGATGGAGCGCTGCGGCAACCGTCACAAGGTCCGGGCGCTGCGTACCCGCCGCGCCACCGATGCGTGACCGTGGTCTACGTTGCGAGGCGTGCCCGCGCTGTCCTGGCCGCTCCGAGTGTCGATCCTCTGCTGGTTCGCGTTCGAGGTCGGCCTGCTCGCGCGCGACCTGGCCAACCGGAAGGATCGCCGGGGTCGGGACCGCGGCACCCGCGCGATCGTCTCCCTCACCCTCGTGCTCTCGATCCTGATCGGGTGGCTGCTGCACCGCTGGGCCCCGGCGCTGGACACGCCCGCGGCGGACGCGTTCGCCGTCGTCGGCGTCGTCGTCATCTGGATGGGCCTGGCCGTTCGCGTCTGGGCGGTGCTGACCCTCGCCGGATCGTTCAGCACCTTCATCCAGGTCGACGCCGACCAGGCCGTCGTCACCCGCGGCCCGTACCGGTGGGTGCGGCATCCCTCCTACACCGGCCTGCTGCTGATCGCCCTGGGACTCGGCCTGAGCGCCGGCAACTGGCTGTCCCTCGCGGTCTGCGTCGCCGGCACGACTCTCGGACTGGTGCCGCGCATCACGGTCGAGGAGTCCGAACTGGTCCGCGTCCTCGGTGAGCGGTACCGCGCCTACCAGCGCGCGACGCGTCGCCTCGTACCGGGGCTGTGGTAGATGTCGGGCGAGGACTGGGCGGCCCTGCTCGCCGACGGGTCGCTGCGGGTGACGCGGGACGGGGCGTTGGAGTTCGAGCCCGTCCCCGATCCGGATCGCAAGCGTGGCGCCCTCGCCCGGCGGCTGGTCGAGACCGGGGCCGCCGGGCCGGATCCGGGGGATCCGGCCGATCCCGAGCAGTGGGAGGCGATCCTGATCGCGGCGGCGCTGCGGCGACCGGAGACCGGCACGATCCGGACCGCCCGGATCCGGATGGTCGACTACCACCACGCGACCGGCCGGGCGGTCGCGGGCCTGGTGGCGTTGCCGCGTCCGCGGCTGGAGGCGCTGTACCTGGGCTACGACGAGGGCGGCATGCTCGACATGAGCCTGACCACGTCGACCGGACGCGACCTGACCACGATGCTCGTGGCGGAGGAGTTGTCCTTCCCGCTGGTCGACCCGGGAACGGCCGGGCGGCTGTCCGACGCGCTGCCGGCGCTACGCCGGTTGTATCTGGAAGGCACCCACCTGTTCGACGACCTGCGCCACGAGACGCTGACAACGCTGTGGCTGCACGGCGCGCCGTTCGACGCGATGTGGGTCGATTCGCCGGCGCCGGAGGCGACCTGGCTGCCGCAACTGACGACGTTCAACCTGATCAGCGGTGCCGACTCCGCCGGCGGCGCGGCGTCCGCGGTCCGGATTCGCCCGTCGCCGGTCTCGTTCCCCCGGCTGCGCCGGCTCGACCTGCGGGGTTCCGTCTTCGACCACGGCACCGTGTCCGTCCCCGCCGGCGGGGACGTCCTCGATGTGCTGGCGGACGGGGCTTTCGGCGCCTTTCCGGCCTGCGCGTGGGTCACCGAGTTCGAGGCCGTCGCCCACTGGCCGGTACTGCCCCAGTTGCGGTTCCTCGGAGTCACCAGCCTCGACACCGGTGAAGACGGCTGGGACTCGATGGATCGGGTGGCCAGGTTGGCGCCCCGGTTCGCCCACCTGGAACAGCTCGCGGTTGCCGAGATGACAGGCCAACGGGACGCCGTTCAGGCGTTGCTGCCGAACCTCGTCGTCGAGCCGTTGCCCGGGTACCGTCCGGTGCTGTGACCGCTGACGACGTTCCCTCAGCTCGTTGATCTTCACCCTGCACACGTCCGCGAAACGGCCCGCCGCGGCCGTCGTGGCCGGCACGACCGTGTCCCTCGCCGGCGGTCTTCGCGTCGAGGCGGCCGGTGGGCTGGCGCTGCGCTGCACCCCCGGTGGCCTGATCGTGGATCCGGAGGTCGGCGGGGCGTTGCGCGCCTGGGCGGCCGACGGCGACCAGGTCGTCGAGCAGGGCTGGCCCGCCGACCTGGCGGCGTATCCGGCCCGGCCGACGCACGCGTTCACGATCGGCAACGAGACGGCCGAGAGCCTGGAGGTCTGGGTCGAGTGGGTGGCGGTGGACACGACGGTCCCGGCGGGTGGGGTGCTGCCGGCGGTGTGGGTCGGCGAGCCACTGCGCGACAGCCCGGACGCCTGGCGTCACGTGTGCGAGATCAACTACGAGACCGGTGTGCTTCAGCTCTGGGAGACGCCGACCTGCGCCCTGGTGGTGGGTGAGCCGCCGCTGGACACGCTCGGCGCGTGGGGCGAGGTTCCGGCCTCGCTGCGTCCGGTGGACGCCGGCCGGCGCGGTTCTCAGCGCTCATGCCGGGCCGGCCGTCGACGCGGCATCCAGATGTCCGGCCCCGGCGGTTGACGCATCACGTCCCCGCCGGGTGCAGCACCCCGTCGACCCGGCGGGAAATGCGGCGGTAGCCGTTGCGGAGTTCGGCGGGCAGGAGGTCGGACGGTGCGTTCTGCCAGGCGACCGGGCGCAGGAACCGGCGGATGGCCGTGGTGCCGACGGACGTGTGCTGCGTGTTGGTGGCCGGCCACGGCCCGCCGTGGTGCTGCGCCCACGCGACGGCGACGCCGGTGGGGTACCCGTCGAAGACGATCCGGCCGGCGCGGGGGAGCAGCCGCCGGGTGAGCCGGCCGGGCAGGTCGGTCTCGCCGGGGCCGCGGTGCACGGTGGCCGTCAGCGAGCCGGGGAGCCGGTCGAGGGCGTCGAACAGTTCGCGGTCGTCGGCGTAGCGGGCGATCACGGCGACGGGACCGAAGCACTCGTCGGTGGCCTCGGGCGGAAGGTCCGCGGCGGTCGTGGTGAGCAGCAGCGGGAGGCCGGTGCCGATTGCGGTCTCCCCAGCGATTTCCCCGACGGATTGCCCGGTGGCGGCGGCGAGCCGGGCGGTGCCGCGTTCGTACGACGCGGCGATGCCGGCGTTGAGCATCACCGCCGGGGTCATGCCGGCGACGGCCGCGCGGACGGCGGCGACGAGGGTGTCGCCGTCGGGTCCGGCCGGCACGAAGGCCAGGCCGGGTTTGGTGCAGAACTGCCCGGCGCCGAGGGTGAACGAGCCGGCCAGGTCGGCGCCGATGCGGTCGGCCCGATCGGCGGCGGCCAGCGGGGTGACGACGACGGGGTTGAGGCTGCTGAGCTCGCCGTGGAACGGGATCGGGTCGGGCCGCCCCTCGATGACGGCGAGCAGCGCGCGGGCGCCGGCGGTGGAGCCGGTGAAGCCGACAGCGCGGACGGCCGGATGGGCGACGAGGTCGGCACCGGCCCGCACGCCGTGCACGATGGCGAGGGTGCCGTCGGGCGCGCCGGCCTTGCGCGCGGCGGCGTCGAGGACGTCGAAGCACAGCTGTGACGTCGCCGGGTGCGAGCCGTGTGCCTTGACGACGACGGGGCACCCGGCAGCCAGTGCCGAGGCGGAGTCGCCGCCGGGAACCGAGAACGCGAGCGGGAAGTTGCTGGCGCCGAACACCGCGACCGGGCCGAGCGGCACCAGCATGCGTCGCAGGTCGGGGCGGGGACCCATCGGGGTGTCGCCGGCGTGGTCGATGGTGGCTTCGAGGTAACCGCCGTCGCGGAGGACCTCGGCGAAGAGCCGGAGTTGGTAGGCGGTGCGGGTCAGCTCGCCGGTCAGGCGGGGGTTTCCGAGGGCCGTTTCCCGGTCGGCGACGGCGACGATCGGGTCGCGGTGTGCCTCGAGCGCCTCGGCGAGCGCGTCGAGCAGCGTGGCGCGTCCCTCGCGGCCCAGCGCGTCGAGCGGTCCGGCGGCGGCGAGTGCCGCCCGGCAATGCTCGTCGACCTGTGCCGTCGTGGTCTCGGTGGTGACGATCTCGACGGTGGCGCCGGTGCGGGGATCGATGCTCGGAACGTCCATCATTCCGGCCCTTTCTGGATGACGGTGTGGGCGACGGTCCATGCGCGGGCCTGCTCGCTGAGGGTGACGCCGAGGCCGGGGCGGCCGGACAGGTGGATGCGACCGTCGCGGATGTCCAGCCGTTCGTTGAACAGCGGATGCAGCCAGTCGAAGTGTTCCACCCACGGCTCGTGCGGGTAGGCGGCGGCGAGGTGGACGTGGATCTCCATCGCGAAGTGCGGCGCCAGCGTGAGGTGGTGGTGCTCGGCGAGGGCGGCGAGCCGCTGGAACTGGGTGATGCCGCCGATGCGTGGGGCGTCGGGCTGGATGACGTCGACGGCGTCGAGCAGCCGCACATGCTCGGCGACGCTGGTGAGCATCTCGCCCGAGGCGATCGGCGTGTCGAGGGAGCGGGCGAGAGCCGCGTGCCCGTCGACGTCGTCGGCGTCGAGGGGTTCCTCGATCCAGGTCAGGTCGAACTCCTCCAGCGCCCGCCCGACCCGCGTCGCCACCGGCCGGTCCCACTGCTGGTTGGCGTCGACCATCAGCGGCACGTCGTCGCCGAGCCGATCGCGCACGGCCCGGACGCGGGCGAGGTCGACGGCGGGGGACGGGTGCCCCACCTTGATCTTGACGCCGCCGATGCCGGCCGCGCGCGCCGCCTCGGCGTTGTCGAGCACCCGCTCGACGGGTTCGTGCAGGAACCCGCCGCTCGTGTCGTAGCAGCGCACCGAGTCGCGGTACGCGCCGAGCAGCTTGGCGAGCGGCAGGCCGGCGCGCTTGGCCTTGAGGTCCCACAGCGCCACGTCGATCGCGGCGATCGCCTGGGTGGCCGCGCCGCTGCGACCCACCGACGCACCGGCCCAGGCGAGCTTCGTCCAGAGCCGGCCGATGTCGTTGGGGTCCTCTCCGATCAGCTCGTGGGCGACCTCGGCCGCGTGGGCGTACTGGGCCCGGCCGCCGGCCCGTTTGCTGTAGCCGAATCCGAGACCGTCGAGGCCGTCGGTGGTGCGGACCTCGGCGAACAGGAACGCCACCTCGGTCATCGGGCGCTGCCGGCCGGTGAGCACCTTCGCGTCGCTGATCGCCTGCTTCAACGGCAGCGTCACCGACGACAGCGTGATCCGGGCGATCACGATCGAACCAGACATGGTCGCTTGGGGTTGAACTGCCAGCCGGGCAGCAGCTGTCGCATCGCGACGGCGTCGTCGCGGACGTTGAGGCGGCGTTCCCGGTACAGCTCGTGGGCGGCGTCGAGCGCGTCACGGTCGAGTTCCACGCCGAGGCCGGGCCGGTCGGGGACCGCGATGTGGCCGTCGGCGATGTGCAGCGGCTCGCGGGTGAGACGCTGCCCGTCCTGCCAGATCCAGTGCGTGTCGAGTGCCGTGATCTCGCCCGGAGCGGCGGCACCGACATGGGTGATCATCGCCAGCGAGATGTCGAAGTGGTTGTTGGAGTGCGAGCCCCAGGTGAGCCCGAAGTCGCGGCAGACCTGGGCGACGCGGACCGAGCCCCGCATCGTCCAGAAGTGCGGGTCGGCGAGCGGGATGTCGACGGCGTCGGCGCGCACGGCGTGGGCCAACTGCCGCCAGTCGACGGCGACCATGTTGGTGGCGGTGCGCAGACCGGTGGCGCGGCGGAACTCGGCCATCGTCTCGCGGCCGGACAGGTCGCCCTCGGCACCGACCGGATCCTCGACGTAGGCGAGCACCCCGTGCAGGTCCCGGCACAGGGCGATCGCGTCGGGCAGCAGCCACCCCCCGTTCGGATCGATGGTGACGCGGGCCTGCGGGAACCGCGCGGCGAGCGCCCGCACGGCGGCGATCTCCTCCTCGCCGGCCAGCACGCCGCCCTTGAGCTTGAAGTCGGTGAAGCCGTACCGCGCCCGCGCGGCCTCGGCGAGGGCCACGATCGCGTCGGGCGTGAGCGCGGGCTGCCGGCGTAGCCGTTCCCAGTCGTCGACCGGGTGCGGCTCGACGGCGTAGGGCAGGTCGGTCTGCGCATGGTCGCCGACGTAGAAGAGGTAACCGAGGACGGGTACGGCGGTGCGCCGGATCCCGTCGCCCAGCAGTTCGGCCACCGGGACGCCGAGGTGCTGGCCCAACAGGTCGAGCAGCGCGGTCTCCAGCGCGGTGACGGCGTGCACGGTGACGCGCTGGTCGAACGTCTGCTGGCCACGGCCGAAGAAGTCGAGCTCGGCGTACCGGTCGGCGATGTCGCGCAACAGCGAGGCGTACCGGGCGACCGGCTCGCCGACCAGGTGCTCGGCCGCCGTCGTGATCGCAAGCCGGATCGGCTCGCCGCCCGGCACCTCGCCGACACCGATGTTGCCGGCGTCGTCGGTGACGATCGTGACGTTCCGCGTGAAGAACGGACCGTGCGCACCGCTGAGGTTCAGCAGCATGCTGTCGTGCCCCGCCACCGGGACGACCTCGACGTGCGCGATGGTGGGCATCGTCAACGCACCTTGTCCACTAGCGCCGCCAGATCGGAGCGGTCGGTGTCGGTCAGGTCGGTGAGCGGGGGACGGACCCGGCCACCGTCGCGGCCGACCGCGGTGAGGCCGGCCTTGATGATGGAGACGGCGTAGCCGCGGGCCCGGTCGCGGATGTCGAGGTACGGGATGACGAAGTCGTTCAGCAACTGGTAGACGGTCGTCCGGTCCTGCGCCCGTACGGCGGCGAAGAAGCGCAACGCGAACTCGGGCAGGAAGTTGTACAGCGCCGACGAGTACGTGGTGACCCCGAGCTGCAGCAGCGGCAACGCGAACGTCTCCGCGGTGGGCAGCCCGCCGATGTAGACCAGCCGGTCGCCGAGCCGGGCGTAGGTACGGGTCATCCGTTCGATGTCGCCGACACCGTCCTTGAGACCGACCAGGTTCGGGTTCCGGTCGGCGAGCTCGGCGACGGTCACATCGTCGAGGACCGCGTTGGCCCGGCTGTAGACGATGACGCCCAACGTGGTCGCCCGGCATACGGCGGAGACGTGTGCGATCAGCCCGGCCTGCGTCGCTTCGGTGAGGTACGGCGGAAACAGCAGCAACCCGGCGGCGCCCGCCTTCTCCGCGGCGAGCGCCTGTTCGGTGGCCTGCGCGGTGCTGCCGGTGGCCGGGGCGACCACCGGCACCACGTCGCCGATCTCACCGACCGCGGCCCGGACCACCGATCCGATCTCGGCCGAGGTGAGCGAGAAGCCCTCGCCGGTACCACCGGCGGCGAACAGGCCGGCGACGCCGAATCCGGCCTGCCACGCGAGGTGTTCGCGGTAGCGGGCCTCGGCGAAGGCGAGGTTGTCGTCGAAGTGCGTCACCGGAAACGAAAGCAGACCGGTGGCGAGTCGGGCGGCGAGTTCAGTGGGCGGAATCTGCGTCACGCGGTCACGGTATGGACCCACCACGATGCCTGTCCAAGAGTGTTTCCGCATCACGTGATACCTATTCGGCATCGGGGATGCGGTCCTCGAGGACCGCGAGCGTCCTCGCCAGCGCGGGGTTGTGCGACTGCCGCGGCCAGAGCAGGTGCAGCTCCACCGGTTTCGGCACCGGCGTGGCCAGCGGCACGAACGCGACGTTCGGGATGCCGAGGCGCTCGGCCGAGGCGGGCACGAAAGCGATGCCGCGGTCGGCCGAGACGAGCCAGAGCATCGTGAGGATCTGGCTGACGCTGTGCACCACCCGCTCCGGCGCCACCTGCACCAGGCTGACCACCAGGTCGTAGAAGTACCGGGCCTGCTGCTGCGAGTGGAAGATCAAGGGCTCGGTGACGAGTTCGGCCGGGTCCACGGGTCCGGTGATCCTGGTCAGCCGATGGCCGATGGGAACGGCGAGCAGCAGCGCCTCCCGGTGCAGCAGCCGCGACCGGAACAGGTCGGGGTCGAACGGCGGCCGGGCCAGGCCGAGATCGAGGTCCTCGGTGGCGAGCGCGGCGACCTGCTCGCGCGTCACCATCTCCGTCAGCTCGATCCGCACGTCGGGCAGGTCGCATTCGAGCTCGTTGAGCAGCCTGCCGAGGATGCCGAACGTCGACCCGGCGGTGAACCCGATGCGCACCAGCCCGCGGCTGCCGGAGGAGACCCGCTGGGCCAGATCGGGCGCGGCCTCGGCGATGGCCAGGATGCGGCGCGCCTCGCGCAGGAACGCCTCGCCGGCCGGCGTGAGCGCGACCCGCCGGTTGTCGCGGTCGAGCAGGTGGACGCCGACCGCCGCCTCCAGCTTCTGGATCTGGCGGCTCAGCGGTGGTTGGGTCATCCGCAGCCGTGCGGCCGCGCGTCCGAAATGAAGTTCCTCCGCGACGGCCACCAGCCCGCGCAGCTGTTCCAGCGTGTAGGCCATGCACGGAAGGTATCAATCAATGCAATAAGAGATTTGGACAGGCATGAAAGCCCGGTCATACGCTCGTGACCCGCCTCACCCATTGAGGAGACATCATGCCTCCGAACCTTTGTCGCGCAGCGCTACTGGCTGCCGTTCTCGCGCTCACCGCCTGCGGCGGAAACCTCGGCGACGACGAATCCGACGCCGCCGCGTCGTTCCCGGAGCGGGCCGTCAGCCTGCTCGTCGGGCAGGACGCCGGTGGCAGCACCGACCTCATCGCCCGCGCCCTCGCCGATCCCGCCGGTACCGACCTCAAGCAGTCGATCACCGTGCTGAACAAGGCCGGCGCCAACGGCGCGCTCGCGGCCAAGGAACTGGCCTCCGCCAAGGCCGACGGCTACACCATCATGATCTTCGTGGGTTCCCTCGCCTACATCACGCCGCTGGCCGTGGCGCCGGCCGACGCCGTCGACATCAACAACTACGAGGTCGTCACCGGCGTCTCCCAGGACGACTACGTGCTCGTCGCCAGCACGCAGAGCGGTTTCAAGACGGTCAAGGACATCGTCGACGCCAACCGGCCGGTCAAGTACGCCACCACCGGCGTCGGCACCGGCAGCCAGCTCAGCCAGCAACTGCTGTTCGCACAGGCGAAGGTGACCGCAACGGCCGTGCCGTTCAACGGCGGCGCACCCGCGCTCACCGCGGTGCTCGGCGGCCAGGTCGACGTCGCGTCGGTGCAACTCGGCGAGGCGCAGGCGCAGATCAAGGCCGGCAAGGTCGTGCCGGTCGTCACGTTCGCCGACCAGCGGCCGACGTACATGCCCGACACGCCCACCGCGAAGGAGGCCGGCTACAACGCGCCGGTGCAGCAGTCCCGGGCGATCGTGGCACCGAAGGGCACGCCGACGGAGGTGCTCGACCGGCTGCGTACCGCATTCCAGAAGTCGTTCGCCGACACCCGGTACAAGGACTTCAACACCCAACGCATGCTCACCGCGAACGAGGTCGACGGCCCGGCGCTGCTGAAGCAATGGACCGGATCGCTGGACACCTACCGCAGACTCGTCGACCAGTACAACCTCAACCTGAGCGGCAAGGCATGAGCGAGACGGTCGAGCCGGCTGAGCCGGATCGGCCGGCGGCGGGGCCGGTGACGAACCTGGTCACGGCGGCCGTGGTCGTGGTCCTCGGTGGGGTGGCCTTCGTCGGATCGCTGCGCCTGGGGGTGGGAAGCGCCTCCGCGCCCGGGCCGGGCACCTGGCCGGCGGTCGTCAGTGGTGTTCTCGTGATTCTGGGCGTCGTGCTCGCCGCCCGCTTCCGGCGCACCGACGACGCCGAACCGTTCACCCGCGCCGGTCTGCTGGTGCTCGTCGCCGTGGCGAGCATGGTGGCGTTCGTCGCCGTCGTCGGCACGATCGGCTTCGAGATTCCGACGGCGGTGCTGGCGTTCGTATGGCTGCGCTTCCTCGGCCGGGAGGGGTGGCGCACCTCCATCGGCATCAGCGTCGGCGCCACCGTGGTGTTCTACGCGCTGTTCGTCGGCGCGCTCGACGTCACCATCCCGCATCTGTTGTGAGGAGGCCATCCTGTCCTCGGTGATCGACGGCTTCGCCGTCGTCCTCGAGCCGACGAACCTGCTGTACTGCCTCATCGGCGTGGTCGTCGGCATGCTCATCGGCGTGCTGCCCGGTCTCGGGCCGGCCGCCACCATCGCGATCCTGCTGCCGTTCACGTTCGACCTGGAGCCGGTCACCGCGATCATCATGCTGGCCGGAATCTTCTACGGCGCGCAGTACGGCGGCACGATCACCTCGGTGCTGTTGCGGTTGCCCGGCGAGGCGTCGTCGGTCGTCACCGTCTTCGACGGCCATGCGCTCGCCCGGCAGGGCCGGGCCGGAACGGCGCTCGGCATCGCCGCCATCGGCTCGTTCCTCGGCGGCACACTGTCGGTCGTCGCGCTGACGCTGGTGGCGCCGCTCGTCGCCGGGTTCGCGCTCGACTTCGGGCCGCCCGAGTACGCCGCACTCGCGCTGCTCGGCATCCTGCTCGTGGCCACCGTCTCCAACAGCGGCAGGCTGAAGGCGCTCATCGCCGCCGTCGTGGGTGTGCTGCTGGCGACGGTCGGCCGCGACGACTTCACCTCCACCGAGCGGTTCACGGTGGGCAGCCTGTCCCTCGCCGACGGGCTCGACTTCGTCCCCATCGCGATGGGCCTGTTCGGACTCGGCGAGATCCTCTACAACCTCGAAGAGCGCCATCGCGCCACTCCGGCGCCGGCGCCCGTCACCGACGTCTGGCCCAGCCGCGCCGACCTGAAGCAGGCCAGCGGCGCGTTCGGCCGTGGTGGCGTGCTCGGCTTCGCGCTCGGCATCCTGCCCGGCGGCGGTGCCGTGCTCGCGTCGCTCGCCGCGTACGCGCTGGAGAAGCGCCGCTCCCGCCACCCCGAGCGGTTCGGCCGCGGCGCGATCGAGGGCGTCGCCGCTCCGGAGACCGCGAACAACGCGGCCGCCACGTCGTCGTTCATTCCCCTGCTGTCGCTGGGGATCCCGGCCAACGCCACCATGGCCGTGATCTTCGGCGCGCTGCTCATCCAGGGCATCACGCCCGGCCCGCAGCTCGTCACCGAACACCCCGACCTGTTCTGGGGCGTCGTCAACTCCATGTACGTCGGCAACGTGCTGCTGCTCGTGATGAGCCTGCCGTTGGTGGGGGTCTTCGTGCGCATCCTGCGGGTGCGTCCGGCGATCCTCGCACCCGTCACCACGCTCATCACGTTGATCGGCGCCTACACGGTCAACAACGCCGTGTTCGACATCGGCCTCGTCATCGCGTTCGGCGTGCTCGGCTACCTCATGAAGAAGACCGGCTTCGACCCCGGGCCGCTCGTGCTCGCGTTCGTGCTCGGCTCGCTGCTGGAATCCTCGGTGCGCCGGTCACTGCTCCTGTTCGACGGGAACCCGCTCGCTTTCTTCACCCGTCCGATCTCGGGCACGCTGCTCGCGTGCTTCGTCGCGGTCACCGTGCTGCCCGCCGGTCGCGCGGTGCTGCTCCACCGTCGGCTCAGGCGGCGAGCAGAACCGCGACCGCTTCGATCGAGATGAGGAGGTTGCGCGGGAGTTTGACGTTGGCCGGTGCCGAGCGGGCCGGCGGTGGGTCGGGCATGTACCGCGCGTAGATCTCGTTGATCACCGCGAAGTCGTCGACGTTGGTGTAGAAGATGGTGGTCTTGACCACGGTCGCCAGCGACGCGCCGGCGGCGGTGAGGACCGCGTCGAGGTTGCGCAGCGCCAGCTCGGTCTGTTCCGCGATGCCGTCCGGTGCGACGCCGGTGGCGGGGTCGATGCCCGCCGTACCGGAGCAGAACACGAACCCGTTGGCGACGATCGCCTGGCTGTAGGGCCCGATCGCGGGCGGAGCGTTGTCCGTCGAGACTGCCTGTCGAATCATCGGTGCCCTCCTCCGAGCGCCGGCCGTCTACCGGCGCGCCTCGTACACGATGTTGAACGGTGTCTCGGCGACCCGCCGGAAACTACCGAACCCCGCATCCGTGACGATCCGGCGGATCGGCTCCTCGCCGGCCTGGGCGCCGAGAGCGTAGCCCCCCGGCTGGGAGAGCGCGTTCGGTACGCAGAGGAATGTGGAGAACGAGTAGTAGATCCGACCGACCGGGTTGAGATTGTCGCCGACGGTGGCACCGGCGAACGGCTCGACGATCATCCAGGTGCCACCGTCGGCGAGTTGGTGCCGTACGTGGCGGGCCGCACCGAGCGGGTCGCCCATGTCATGGAGCGCGTCGAACGTCGTGACGAGGTCGAACGGGCCGCCGGTGAAGGTCTGCGCGGTGGCGACCTCGAACCGCACCCGGTCGTCGACCCCCTCCTTCGCCGCCCGCTTGCGCGCGATCGCCACCGACCCGGCGTGGTAGTCGGAGCCCGACACCGTCGTGTTCGGGAACGCGGCGGCCATCAGGACCGTCGAGGCCCCGTGCCCGCAACCGACGTCGGCGACGAGCCCGCCGTCGCGCAGCTTCGCCAGGACGCCGCCGAGCGCGGGTAGCCAGGCGCTGACCAGGCTGGCGCTGTAGCCGGGACGGAAGAACCGCTCGCAGCCGGCGAACACGCCCTCGTCGTGGGTGTGCCAGCCGACGCCGTCGCCGGATCGGAACGCGTCGGCGACGTCCGGCTCGGCCCGCAGCGCGGCGACGGCCAGTTCGAACGCTCCGGGTGCGAAGACCGGCCCGTCGGGATCGGTCAGCGCGAAGGCCTGCTCCTCGGTGAGCCAGTAGTACCCCGTCCTCGGGTCGTACTCGACGTAGCCGCCGGCCGCCTGCCCGCGCAGCCACTCGTCGACATAGCGGGGCGCCGTCCCGGTACGGATCGCGACGTCCTGCGGGCGTTGCGGTCCCTCGGCGAGCGCCCGGTACAGCCCGAGCCGGTCACCGACGACGATGTTGCCGGCGGCCATCGTCGCGCCCAGATCGCCGATGACCCGGTTCATGAACGTCGTCAGTCGTGCCTCGTCGATCGCCATCGTGGTCCGCTCCTGTGCTCTCGCGTGAACCTTCCGCTCAGTTCTACGACCCGCCGGCGCCCGCGACATCCGCGCCGATTACCGAGGCCGGGCCGCGCGGTACCGAGATCGGGGACGGGTGCCGGCGGATCGGTGTCGGTCCGGCGCCACATGCCAGACTTTGGGCCCATGGGCCGGACGATGCTGGAACGCGAAGCGGAACTGGCGGTGTTGGGCGAAGCCGCCCGCGACGCCGGCGACGGGGCCGGAGCGGTGGCCCTCATCCACGGCGAGGCCGGTATCGGAAAGTCCAGCCTCGTCGAGGCGATCCGGGGCGTGCTGCCGGCCGAGGGCCGGCTCCTCGTCGGCTACTGCGACGACCTGGCCACCCCCCGGGTCCTCGGTCCGTTGCGGGATCTCATCGGCAGCGTCGGCACCGGGCTGACGCGGGCTTTGGAGCGCGGCGACCGGGGCGAGGTGCTGGAGGCGCTGCGTAGCGAACTCGGCTGGGCGAAACATCCGACGGTGCTCGCCGTCGAGGACGTGCACTGGGCCGACGAGGCGACCCTCGACGTGCTGCGCTACCTGGTCCGCCGGGCCGCGCAGATGCCGCTGGTGCTGGTGCTGACCTACCGCGACGACGAGCTCGGCACCGATCATCCGCTGCGCCAGCTCCTCGGGGTGGCCTCGCGGGTGGAGCGGGTCCGCCGGCTGCGGCTGGCCCGTCTCACCGTGTCGGCGGTACGCCGGCTGAGCGCCGCGGTGGACATCGACGTCGACGAGGTCTTCGCGGTCACGTCCGGCAACCCCTACTTCGTCGCCGAGGTCCTGGCCGCCGGAGACCCGGCCGCCGTGCCGTTGACGATCGCCGACGCCGTACAGGCCCGGCTGGCGAAGCTCGACCCGGCCACGGTGGAGACCCTCGAACAGCTCGCCGTCGTGCCGTCGGCGCTGCAACCGTGGCTCGTCGACGCGCTCGTACCGGCCGGTCCGGCCGCACTGGCGCCGGCCGAGCAGCACGGCCTGCTCACGGTCGCGCCGGGCCGGGTCAGCTTCCGCCACGAACTCGCCCGCCGCGCGGTCGTCGACTCGATGCCCGCGGCGCGCCGGATGGCCGCGAACCGCAGGGTGCTCGCCGCGCTTCTCGACCGGCCGGGAATCGACGTGTCCCGCGTGATGCACCACGCCGCCGAGGCCGCCGACACCGGCGTCATCCTCGAGTACGGGCCGATCGCGGCCCGGGAGGCCACGGCGGCCGGAGCGCACCGGGAAGCGGTCGCCCACCTGCGGCTGCTGCTCGACCAGCACCCGGTCCTCGCCCCGCGGGCCGAGGCGGAGCTGTGGGAGAGCTTCGCCGTCGAGAGTTACACCATCAACGCTCCGGCCCACGACGTGCGGGCGGCCCAGCGGCGGGCGGTCGAACTGCGGCGCGGCGACGACCCGCGTGCCCTCGGGGCGTCCCTGCGGTGGCTGTCGCGGATCTGCTGGTGGGCCGGGGACCCGGACGGCGCGGGCGCCGCGGCCGACGAGGCGATCGCCGTCCTCACCGCCGCCGGCGCCGACGATCTGCTGGCGATGGCGTGGAGCAACAAGGCGCAGTTGCACGCGCTCGCCGGACGTGACGCCGAGACCATCGTCGCGGCCGAGCGGGCCATCGCACTCGGCCGGGACACACCGGCGACCCTGTCGCACGCCCTCAACAATCTCGGCATGGCGCTGCACCGGCAAGGTGGCGCGGCCGCACTGTCCACAATGGAGGAAAGTCTCCGGGTCGCGCTCGCCGCCAACGAGACGGAGCACGCGTGCCGGGCCTACGTGAACCTCATCTGGGACGATCTGGAGCTGCTGCGCCTCGACGACGTGCGGCGCCGCCTCGCCGAGGCGATCGAGCTCGCCGAGCGCTCGGAGTTCCTGATGTACTGGCGGTACCTTCAGGTCGCCCAGGGCGCGCTGCACTTCGCGACCGCCGACTGGGACGAGGTCGTGCCGGCCGCGGCCTACGCCCTCGACGCGTCCCCGCCGGTGCGCTGCGCCGCGCTGACCGTCATCGGCCGCACCCGGTTGCGCCGCGGCGAGCCCGACGCGATCGATACGCTGCGCGAGGCCTGGCAGATCGCGCTGCCGCTGCGCGAGAGCCAGTGGATCGGCCCGGCCGCCGCGGCCCTGGGCGAGGCCGCCATGCTCGCCGGCGACGCCGGCACCGCCCTCGCCGAACTGAGCGAGGCGGACGAGCTGGCCCGCCGGTTCGGTACCGTCGCCGTCCGGGCCGAGCTGGCGTACTGGCTGGGCCGCGCCGGTCGCCCGGTCGGCGGGCAGGGCCTGGACCACCCGTACGCGCTGCTCGCCGACGGCCGGTGGCGGGAGGCCGCCGATGCCTGGCACACCGCGGGCTGCCGGTACGAGCACGCGGTCGCCCTGGCCGAAAGCCCCGACGCCGACGACCAGTTGGCGGCTCTCGCCGGGCTCGACGCCCTCGGGGCCGAGCCGCAGGCCCGGCTCGTCCGGACGAGCCTGCGCAGGCTCGGCGCCCGGGTCCCGCGCGGCCCGGTACCCACGACCCGCGTCAACCCGGCCGGGCTGACCGAACGCCAGGCCGAGATCGTCCAGCTCCTCGCCCAGGACCTGACCAACGCCGAGATCGCCGGCCAGCTGGTCCTGTCCGTGCGTACGGTCGACAGCCACGTCGCGGCGGCGCTGACCAAGCTGGGCGTCCGCACCCGCCAGGAAGCCGTGGCCCGCGCCGCCGGGTTGGGCATCCTCCCCCCACAGCCGTGACGGCCGCCGGGAGGCCATGTGGTCCTCCCGGCGGCCGGTCGCTGATCAGAGTTCGCAGTTCTGCGTCACGTCGGAGCCGAAGTCGGTCTGGCACACGTCGGAGCCCGCGTTCCCGTCGACGGCGTCAACGGTGACGTCGTTCTCGAACGCGATGAGGATGTCGTTGCCGTCGCCGCCGCTCAACAAGTTGTTGGCCGGCATGCTGTTCGGGTGGGCGCTTTCACCCGAGGTGCGGAGCACGTCGCCGGCCGAACCGCCGCTGAGGTCTTCGACGTCGATCCAGATCTTGTCGCCTTCACCCTGCGCGCCGTCGTTGGCGACGGTGTCCAGCGACAGGAAGAGCGGCATCGTCCGGGTCTTGTACTGGGCCTCGTCCTTGCCGCCTCCGCCCTCGAAGAAGTCCGCGCCGTCGAGGACCGGTTCCGCGATCGAGACGTCGTTGCCGGGTCCGCCGACCAGGTAGTCGTCGCCCTGTCCGCCGAACATCCGGTCGGAGCCCACATTGCCCCACAGTTCGTCGTTGTCGCCCAGTCCGCGCAGCGTGTCGTCGCCGCCCATGCCGTTCAGGAAGTCGTGCCCGCCCGAGCCGGTCAGCAGGTCGGCTCCCTTCCCGCCCTGGACGTAGGACTTGATGTCGATGTTGTCCCGCTCACCGGCCTGGCCGTCGTTGGCCAGCCCGTCGAGGGTGACGGTGACCGGCGTCGTGCGATTGGCGTACGAGAAGATGTCGCCGCCGAACTCCGGGAAGCCGCCGCCGACAAAGACGTCGACGCCGTCGGTCACGGACTCGGACACGAAGAAGTCGCTGCCCGGGCCGCCGTCGAAGCGGTCGTTGCCCGTACCCATGCAGACCGTGTCGTTGCCGTCGTTCCCGATGACGGTGTCGTTGCCCGCTCCGGTGACGACCACGTCGTTGCCGGGCGTGCCGGTGATGACGTCGTTCCCGTCCGTGCCCACGATCGTCGCCCGCAGGAAGCTGCACGTTGTCGGCAGGGCGGCCGCGGGAGCCGCCAGGGCGGCTGCCGGAGCCGCCAGTGCCGCGGCGGTCAGCAATCCGGCGGCCAGGAGACCCTGCACCCATTGTCTTCGCATGTCTGTCCCTCGATCTCGGGTCGATCGCCACCAACTGCCCGACGCGGGTCGCGGCACGGACGCGGGAGCTCTCCACTCAAGTTCTAGGCAGCCACGGCCGTCGCGACGTCGGTGCCGGTTACCCAACTCGCCCGCCCGCACTACCGACCCGTCGTGGTTCGCCGCCGAGACCGGCACGCGGCCCGAATTCAGCGGGCGTTGTCGGCGCGCCAGGTGACGTAGTCGGCCACCGCCGTGGCGATGTCGAAGGTCGGCGTGAAGCCGGTGTCGCGGGTGAGCCGGGTGATGTCGAGGTGGGGGTCGGCCGTGCCGCCGGGCGGCAGGTCGAGGCGCAGCCCGGGGGTGACCGCCTCGAGGGCGTCCGCGAACTCGCGATGGGTGACCGGTACGCCGGAGGAGACGTTGTAGGTGTCGTGCGGCAGGGTCGCCGCAGTGGTCAGGAGGGCGATCGCGCGGCCGGCGTCGGGTGCGTAGCAGCGGTCACCGCCGTCGCCGGCGCGCAACGGCGGCGGCTCGTCGCCGCGGAGCACGGCGCTGACGAACGCCGGGTACGGCATGAACGGCGACTCCGGGTCGGCGAGCGGTCCCCACACGCTGCCGATCCGCAGCACGACCGGCTCGACGCCGCTGTCCCGCAGGCTGTGGGTGGTGATCGGCTCGACGGCCTTCTTGAACGCGATGATCAGGATCGGCAGGTCCGCGGTCGGCAGGTCGAGGTCCTCGTGCCAGGGGTTCTCGGACCGGCCGATGTACACGCCGATGCTGCTGGCGACCGCGAACCGGCGCACGCCCCAGGTGCGCGCGGCGTCCAGGGCGTTGAGCAGGCCGGTGGTGTCCGTGCGGAAGTAGGCGACCGGGTCGTCGCCGGGGATGCTGCCGGCGAGGTGGACGATGTCGCTGATGTCGTGGCGGCGGCCGAGGGCGAGGAACGCATCCGAGTCGGTGACGTCGAGGGCCGCCACGGTGACCCGGCCGGCGAGGAACGACGGGACCTCGGTGCGGCGGTGGGTGGTGACGACGACCTCGTGCCCGAGGTCGACGAGCGCGCGGGCGGTCTGCGCGCCGATCGTGCCGAGTCCGCCGGTCACGAGGATCACTTCGCCACCTCGTAGTGGAGGTGGGTGACGCCGGGGGCCGGCACCGCTTCCACCAGGCGCAGCCGCACGTGCCCGGGCAGGGACTGGAAGAACGGCCGGCCGCCGCCGAGCAGGATCGGCACCTGGTGCAGGACGACTTCGTCGACGAGCCCGGCCGCCAGTGCCGCGGTCACGACGCCGCCGCCCATGAGCGCGACGTCCCTGTCGCCGGCGAGGTCGCGGGCGACGGCGACCGCGTCCTCGATGCCGGTGCCGACGAACGTCTGCCGCTCGTTGCGCCGCGGCGCCGGGCGGTGGCTGAGCACCACCAGCGGGGCCGTCGGGTGGGGTGCGCCGCCGGTCGCCCAGCCGGAGTCGTCGTAGGTGTTGCGTCCGGCGAGACTGGCGCCGACGCGGGCGGCCAGGGAGTCGAACAGGCGGGCACTGGGCGCGCTGAGCGTGAACCCGTCGAGGACCGTGCTGGGGGTGTCGCCGTCGGAGTACCAGTCGAACAGCATCGGCGCGTCGCCGAGCCCGCGCCCGGCACCGGGATCGCGCCCCGTGATGTACCCGTCCACCGAGACCGACAGCGCGGTCAACACCTTGCTCATGTCACTCCTCGTCGATGATCAGATTGCCTGGGGGAAGTCGAAGAACCGGTGCGGGTCGTACGCCGCCTTGACCGCGGCCAGCCGGGAGTAGTTGCCCGCGTGGTACGCCGCTGCCCACCCGTCGAGGGCGGGGTCGGGGAAGTTGGGGTAGACGCGTCCGGACCCGGCGGAGTGCGCGGTCGACCAGGACCGGTCGACCCAGGCGTCGTCGGCCGCGCCGATGTGCTCCAGCAGGAAGCGTTCGCCGCGGTGGGCGAACGCGGTGGCGTCCGCGGCGACCCGGTTGTAGGCCCCGGCCATCGCGGTGAACGCGAGTTGCCGCGCGCCCGTGCCGCGGGGGGCGCCCAGCTCGGTCAGGAGCGGGGCGAGGGTGCCGTCGGCGATCGGGTGGGAGAAGAACTCCGACCGGTTCCGCAGGGCACCTGCCGTTGCGTCCCGCGGGTCGGTGAAACTGCTCTTCAGGTCGCCGAACGGGAGGCCGGCACGGACGTCGACCGTGGGCGAGCCACCGGCCCGGTCGAGGAACTGGCGCAGCAGGTCCCGGGTGGGTCCCTCGGCGAGAACGGCCGCGCCGAAGAGGGTGGCCCGCGTCGGTGCCCCGGGCTCCGACACCAGGGTGAGGTTGAGGGTGAGTTCGTCGGGTGCGTCCGGCGCCCACGACTGCCAGGCCGCGACCGGTTCGCCGGACCCGATGGTCGACCAGTGCGCCTCGACGCGGGTGGTCACCGGCTCCGCGACGGTGGCGAACCGGAGCGACGTGACCACGCCGAACTGGCCGCCGCCCGCGCCCCGCAGCGCCCAGAACAGGTCGGGTTCGCGGACGTCGTCGCAGTCCACGACGCTGCCGTCGGCGAGGACGACCCGGGCGCCGACCAGGCGGTCGCAGGTGAGCCCGTGCACGCGTCCGAGCAGACCGATCCCGCCACCGAGGGTCAGGCCGGCGATGCCGACGGTGGGACCGCACCCGGCCGGCAGGGTCCGGCCGGCGGCGTGCAGCGCCGCGTACACCTGCGCCAGGCGGGCGCCGGCGCCGATCGTGGCGGTCCCGTCGGCGCCGACGGAGACGCGGTCGAGGCCGGACATGTCGAGGACGATCCCGTCCGTGGCCGACCGGCCGGCGAAGCAGTGCCCGCCGCCACGGGCGACGAGGCGGTCACCGGTGGCGGCCGCGTACCTCGTGGCGCCGACGACGTCGGAGACCGAGCGGCAGGCCACCACGAGCCGGGGCCGTATGTCCGGGAAGGCGGGACCGCGGACCGCGTCGTAGCCCGGCGAGTCGGGACCGAACAGCTCGCCGTCGAGCGAGTCGCGGAGTCTGGCCAGGTCGTGCACGGGTCGAAGCTACGGCCGGCGGGCCGGCCGGTCTTGAACAAAACGCGCACGGGTCAGCTCCGCAGCGGCGGCCTGTTCCGGGTGGCGAGGAACGGCCGGTAGGACGCGGAGTGCTCGTGGCCGCAGGCGCACCGGTCGAGGTCGCCGCCGAGAAGTTGACGCGGGGTGAGGCCGGTCAGGCGCAGACATTCCCGGCCGAGGTGGGCCTGATCGGCGTACCCCACGTCGACCGCGAGTCCCGCCATGCCGTCGGCACCGCGCCGACCGGTGGCCACCGCGCCGGCCTGAGCCAGCGCGAGAAACCCCTGGAACCGCAGCGTCCGCTGGAGAACCTTCGGGCCGATGCCGACCGCGTGGAGACAGCGACGGCGCAGTTGACTCGGCGAGAGCGCCAGGTGGGCGGCCAGGCCGTCGATATTGACCGGTTGCCAGGGCATCAGCGCCCGCACGGCCTCGCCCACCACCGGATCCACGCCGGCACGCCGGAACTCCCGCACGAGGTGGGCCTGGAGGAACGCCAGCGCCCGCTCGGGCGTTCCGGCCCGGGCCATCGCCTCCAGCAGGCGGTCGACCAGGCCGCCCCACAGGTCCGCCAGGCCCACGTGCTGGTCGACGAGGTCGTCGAGCACCGCCGGCAGGGGCGGCGCGGCGCCGGGATGGAACCGCACACCCACGACGGTGGTGCGCGCCGGGATCACCTCGATCTTCGGACCGGTCAGCGGACCGACCAGCTGCGGACGGCCACCGACCGGGAAATGGAGCTCGACCCCGCCGGTGGGCAGGTGACGTTGCACGTACGCCGCGTCACCGGTGCGCTGGATCCAGACAGTGCGCACCACCCCCGACAATTGCGGCACCGGCGGGCGCTCGAGGTAGGACTCCATCGGGATCATCCTCGCACCCGGGCGGGCCGACCGGCCGACGCGTCAGCAGAGCAGGCGGGCGTCGGCCCAGTCGGCGTGGTCGTAGGTGGTGCCGTCGGCGGTGTTGGCGGTGACCAGGTGCAGCGTGGTGCGTCCGGTGACGTCGACGTCGACCGCCACCGGGGTCGTCGACGTCACGGTCGGGCTGGTGTAGAGCGTCACCCCGTCGGCGACGACGGAGAACACCACGGTGCCACGGTTGGCGGTCTCGGCGTCGATGCCGGCGACGGCGGTGAACCGGGTGCAGGCTCCGTCGAGCGCGACGGCGACATCGCTGGCCGCGTGCGTCCCGATGCCCTTGGGGTAGTGGACGCCGTTGACGGTGATGACGCTGCCGTCCTCGGCGGGCCGCTCGCCGTTGGACCGGTCGCGTTCGGCCGGGCCGAAATAGCTGACCGCTGACGCCCACGTGCGGTCGCTGACCGACGAGCCGGTGCCGGCCGCGCCGCAGGTCAGCGTCGGCGAGCCCCAGTCGGCGTGGTCGGAGGTGATGCCGTTGGTGCGGCCGTCGGTCACCCGCAGTTCGAGCGTCGTGTATCCCGCCGTACCCACGGTGATCCTGGTCGGCGCCTGGCCACCGGTCTTGACGTCGGAGTAGGCGAGCAACCGCCCGTCGCCGTAGACCTGGAACCGGACCGACCCGGCCGTACCGGACTCGGCGTCGACGCCGACCTGCGTGGTGAAGGTCCGGCAGGCCCGGCCCAGGTACACGTGGACGGCCGAGTCGGCGTGCGCGCCGATCCCCTTGGCGAACGACGTGGTGCCGATCTTCAGCGGGACGCCGTCGCCGGCGGCGGTGGTGTTGTTGGACTCGTCGCGCTCGGCCGGCCCGTACCCGTTCGACGAGGCGAGCCAGGGCAGGTCGCTCACCTGGTGGGTCCCGGCGGCCGGCGGGGCGGCCAGGGCGCCCGACCGCGAGACGCGGTACATCGCCGCGCCGTGCGACGGGACCGACGCGCTGATCGCGCCGGTGGAGGTCGACGTGGCACCGGTCCACAGGTCGCGGAGCCCGTACGCGCTGGATCCGCCGAGGCCGAGCGCGGCGGCCGAGGTGCTCACGGTGGCGGTCGCGGCGCCCCGGTTCAACAGCACGACGGCCACCGAGCCGTCGCTCATCGGCTTGGCCCACACCTCGGCGTCGCCGGCGTCGGCGATCTTGCGGCCCTGCGAGCCGCCCCAGTCCTGGTTGACCGCGATCACGTCGGCGTTGCGCAGCACCGACAGCGTGGCGGCGGGCACCGAGCGGAGGTCGTTGCCGAGGATCAGCGGCGCGGCGAGCACCGACCAGAGCGAGAAGTGCGCCGCGTTCTCGGTCGCCGTGAGCGAGCCGTTGCCGACCTCGAGCATGTCCGGGTCGTTGTAGTAGCCCTTGCGGGCGAACGCTTCCAGCCCCACCTGCTGGTCGAGCAGCGACACGACGCTCGCCCAGGAGGCGCTGATGTCGCCGGTGGTGCGCCACAGGCTGCCGCCGACGTTGGGACCGAAGACCCACGGGTCCTCGCGCCCCCAGTTGCAGATGCTGTAGACGATGTGGCGGCCGGTCGCCTTCAGCGCGTCACCCATCGCCTTGTACCGCTCGAGGGCGGGCCGGCCCGGGTTGCCGCAGTTGTCGTACTTGAGCAGGTCGATTCCCCAGGACGCCCAGGTCTGCGCGTCGACCACCTCGTGGTCGAGGCTGGCGGGCAGGCCCTGGCACGTGTTGTTGCCGGCCGAGGAGTAGATGCCGAGCTTGAGGCCGCGGGCGTGTACGTAGTCGGCGAGGGCCTTGATGCCGCCGGGGAACCGGGTCGGGTGCGGTTGCAGGCGGCCCTGCGCGTCGCGGGTCGAGGCCATCCAACAGTCGTCGATGTTGACGTAGGTGTAGCCGGACTCGCGCAGGCCGGTGCTGACGATGGCGTCGGCGGTGGCTTTGATCAGGTTCTCGTCGATGTTGCAGCCGAACTTGTTCCAGCTGTTCCAGCCCATCACCGGTGCGGAGATCGGCCCGGGTGCGGGCGTCGCCGACGCGACGGCGGGCGCTGTAGGCCCCACGACGATGACGAACGCCGCGGCCACGCCCAGCATGGTCAGCACGGATCGGATTTTCATGCGAGCCCCCGTAGGCAAAGCCGATCGACCGTTCTAGATATCTACCGTTGATCCCGTGGCGGCGCAAGGGGCCCTTACCATGAAACGGTGACCTTCGAGGTCCTCGGCCCCGTGCGGATGTGGGCGGCGGGCCGGCCGGTCGACCTGGGTCCGGCGAAGCAGCGAACGGTTCTGGCGGCGCTTCTCGTCGACGCCGGCGAGGTGGTCGCCACGTCGACGCTGATCCGGCGGGTGTGGGGCGAGGACCCGCCGGCCGGTGCGCGCAGCGGGTTGTACAGCTACGTGACGCGGCTGCGGCGGGTGCTGCGAAAGGCCGCAGGCGCGGATCCGGGCGCGGACCCGCCGGTCGCGCTGGAGCACGTGCCGGGCGGGTACCGCATCGACGTCGACGCCGCCCACCTCGACCTGCTCCGGTTCCGGCACCTGGCCGACCACGCCCGCCGGCCCGAAACCGACGACGAGCGCCGCTGCGCCGCACTGGACGAGGCGATCCGGCTCTGGCGGGGCGAGGCGCTGGCCGACGCGACCGGCGAGTGGGCGGCCCGCACCCGGGACGCGCTCACCCAGCAGCGGCTGGAGGTGACAGTGCAGTGGGCGCGGTCGCACCTGCGGCTCGGCCGCGCGTCGACCGTCATCGGTCCGCTGCGGGAGGCGTCGGCCCGGCACCCGCTCGTGGAGCCGCTGGCGGCCCTGCTGATCGAGGCGCTGTGCGCCGACGACCGCTCGGCGGAGGCGCTCGACGAGTACGCCAAGGTCCGGGGCCGGCTCGCCGCCGAACTCGGTGTGGAGCCCGGGTTCGAGCTGCGCCGCCTGCACGGGTCGATCCTTCATCGCGTTCCGGCCGCGCCGACCCCCGCGCAACTGCCGCTGGACGTGCACGGCTTCACCGGCCGGCGCGGCCATCTCGCGGAGCTCGACGCCATCCTCGCCACCGGCGGCGCGCAGCCGACCGCCGTGCTCGTCGTCGCGCTGTGGGGGACCGCCGGCGTCGGGAAGACCGCGCTCGCCGTGCACTGGGCGCACCGGATCGCCGGCCGGTTCGCGGACGGGCAGCTGTACCTGAACCTGCGCGGGTTCGACCCGTCCGGCGCACCGATGACGCCCGCCGAGGCGGTGCGCCGGCTGCTGGACGCGTTCGGCGTGCGGCCGGAGGACCGCCCGGTCGACCCGGACTCACAGGTCGACCTGTACCGCAGCCTGGTCGCGGACAAGCGGGTGCTGGTCGTGCTCGACAACGCGGCCACCGTCGACCAGGTCCGGCCGCTGCTGCCCGGGTCGCCCGGCTCGGTCGTGGTGGTCACCGGCCGCAACCACCTCAGCGGCCTGGTCACCGTCGAGGGCGCGCACCCGCTCACGCTCGGCCTGCTCGGTGCCGAGGAGGCCCGCCAGTTGCTGGGCGCGCGCGTCGGCGCCGCCCTGATCGCCGCCGAGCCGTCGGCCGTCGACGAGATCGTCGACCGGTGCGCGGGACTGCCGCTCGCGTTGGCAGTCGTGGCGGCGCGGGCGGCGGCGCAACCGGCGTCCGATCTCACCGGCCTCGCGGCGCAGCTGCGCGGTGACGGCCTCGGCGCGTTCGGGGACGCCGACCCCGTCGCCGACGTGCGGGCGGTGTTCTCGTGGTCGTACCGGACGCTGAGCGCCCCGGCGGCGGACCTGTTCCGCCTGCTCGCGCTGCACCCGGGTCCGGACGTCGGCGTCGGGGCGGCGGCCAGCCTGGCCGGCGTTCCGGCGGCGGCGGCCCGGGCGGCGCTTGGTGAACTGGTGCGGGCCAACCTCGTCGACGAACCCGGGCCCGGCCGGTACGCGTCGCACGATCTGCTGCGGGCGTACGCGGCCGAGCTCGCGCGGCAGCACGACACGGCCGACGAGCGGCGGGCGGCGCTGTGCCGCGTGCTCGACCACTACCTCAACACCGGCTGCGCCGCCGCCCGCGCGGTCAACCCGCACCGCGACCCGATCACCGTCGCGCCGGTCCGTCCCGGCGTCGTGGTCGCGCCGATCACCGGGAAGGAGCAGGCGCTGGCGTGGTTCACCGCCGAGCACGCGGTGCTCGTCGCCGCCGTGTCGGCCGCCGCCGACGCCGACTGCGACGTCTACGCCTGGCAACTGGCGTGGACGCTGGCCAGCTTCCTCGACTACCGGACGTACTGGCAGGAGCTGGCCGACACCCACCGCGTCGGGCTGGCGGCCGCCGTTCGCCTGGCCGACGTCCCCGGGCAGGCGTACACCCACCGCATCCTCGGCCGGGCCTGGACCCGGCTCGGCCGCCACGACGCCGCCGAGGAGCACTACCGCCGGGCGTTGACGCTGTGCGGTCAGCTCGCCGACCACGTCGGCCGGGCGCACACGCACCTCAACCTCGCCTGGCTGAGCGAACAGCGGCGGAACCACCCCGACGCGCTCCGGCACGCCCGGGACGCGCTCGACCTCTACCGGACGGCCGACCACCGGGCCGGACAGGCCAGCGCGCTGAACCAGATCGGGTGGTACCACGCCCAGCTCGGCGATCACGCGTCCGCGATCATCCACTGCGACGAGGCCCTGCGCCTGCAACGCGCGACCGGCAACCGGTACGGGCAGGCCAGCACCTGGCACAGCCTCGGCTACGCGCACCACCAGCTGGGCGACCACGAGCGGGCCGCCGCGAGCTACCGCCACGCCATCGACCTGCACCGCGAGAACGGCGACCGGTACCGCGAGGCCGAGACGCTGGCCCGGCTCGCCGACACCTGCCGGGCGGCGGGCGATCCGGCGGGCGCCCGGGACGCCAGCCGGCGGGCGGCGGCGATCCGCGACCAGATCAGCGCGTGTTGAAAGTCACCTCTCTCCTATCGGATAAATAGGCTTAACCTCGGGTGATGGACCCGCAGCAGTGGAAGCAGTGGCATGCCGAACACGAACGCAGGCTGGCCGACCCGCACGGCTTCCTGGCCGTTACGAGCCTGAACTTCCTCACCGACGAGCCGCAACGCTTCGCCGACGCACCCGGCTCGTGGTCGACCGGCCCCGACGGCGTCGTCGTCGACCTGGCCGAGGGCGAGACGCTCACCGTCGACGGGGCGACCGTCACCGGGCGGTACTCGTTCGGCGTTCTCGCGGAGCGCACCGGGATCGACGCAGTCTCCGGTGACGCCGTGATCGAGGTGGCCAAGCGCGGCGGCTTCGACATCGTCCGGCCGCGGCATCCCGACCACCCGTTGCGGACGCGGTTCCGCGGCGTGCCGGCGTACGAGCCGACCGCGGCGTGGGTGGTCGCCGGCCGGTACGTGCCGTCCGGGACCCCGCGCCAGGTCACCGTCGGTGCGGCGGTGGAGGGGCTGGAGCACGTCTACGAGTCGCCGGGCCGGGTGGAGTTCGAGGTGCGCGGGACGCCGTTGGCGCTGACCGTCTTCAACGGCCGGGCGCCCGGGGAGCTGTTCGCGTTGTTCACCGACGAGACGTCCGGCGTCACCACGTACGCGGCCAACCGCAGCCTGGCCATCGACCCACCCGACGCCGACGGCGTGGTCGTGCTCGACTTCAACCGGGCGACCAACCTCCCCTGCGCCTACACCGAGTTCGCGACCTGCCCGCTGCCGCCGCCCGAGAACCGGCTGCCGGTCGCCGTCGAGGCAGGCGAAAAGATCCCGTACGAGCACCTGGCCGTCGCATGACCGAGCACTTGTGCGAGGGAATCATCGAGCTGAGCCCTCCCGGTCAGGGCGGGTCACCACGGAGTGGGGACCCGTCATGACCGGTCTGCACCTGGCGGTGGAGATCGACGGCGCCGGTGCGCACCCCGGACCGCGGCCCGCGGGCGACCCGACACCGGCCGACGCCGTCGGCCTGGAGGCGGCGCTGGCCGCCGAGGCGGCCGGGTTCGCGTTCGTGACCCTGGCCGACTCGCCGCTGCCACCGGGGGCCGGGACTGCGCGGGTCGAGGCCGGCGGGGCGGCGCGGGTCGGGGTCGGCGGGGCGGCGCGGGTCGAGGCCGGCGGGGCGGTGCGGGTCGGGGTCGGCGGGGTCGAGGCGGGCGCGGGCGGGGCGGCGCGGGTCGAGGCCGGCGTCCGGGCGGCGTATCTGGCGCGACGCACGCGGCGGATCGGGCTGGCGCCGACCCTGCACGTCACGGTCACCGAGCCCTTTCACCTGGCGACCCAGCTGGCCTCGCTCGACCACGCCTCGCTCGGCCGGGCCGCCTGGGTGATCGGCGCCGAGAACTCCGCGGCGGCGCTGGCCACCGTCGGCGACCGGCCGCTCGACGACGCCGGGCTGCGCCGCGAGATCGCCGACGTCGTCGACGTGGCGCGGGCGCTGTGGGACTCGTGGGAGGACGACGCGATCATCCGCGACCGGGCCGCCGGCCGGTTCCTCGACGCCGACCGGGTGCACCACGTCAACTTCACCGGCGCCCGGTTCGCGGTGACCGGTCCGCTGATCACCCCGCGCCCGCCGCAGGGGCAGGTGGTGGTGATCGGTGCGGACACGCTCGGCGTCACCGATCGGCTCGACGTGGCGCTGGTCGCCGCGTCCACCGTCGACGAAACGGCCGAGCGGGCCCGGCAGGCCCGCGCGGACGGTGCCCGGCTGGTCTTCGCCGAGGTCGAGGTCCAGCTCGGGACGGACCGCGATGCGGTGACGCCGTGGGCACCGTCCGGTCGGTTGCGACACGTGGGCGATGCCGACGGGTTCCGGGCACTGCTCGACCGGCTGGCCGGCGTCGTCGACGGCGTGCGCCTGCACCCGGCGAAGCTGGCCGTCGACCTGCCCCGGCTGGCCGCGGCGCTCCCGGGCCGGCCCGACACCGGGCCGACGCTGCGCGACACGCTCGGCCTGCCCCGGCCCGCCAACCAGTTCGCGTAGGGGGAAACATGCTGCACCTCGGGGTGTTCTTCACCGGCGTCGGGCCCAACCTCATCTGGACCGCACCGAACTTCGCCTCGCACACCCACATCGACACGTTCGTCGCCACCGTGAAGACCATGGAACGCGGCCTGTTCGACGCGTTCTTCCTCGGCGAGGGCCTGCGCGTGCGGGAGAACCAGGGGCGCGTCTACGACCTCGACGTGGCCGGCCGCCCGGACGCCATCACGCAACTGGCGGCGCTGGCGGCGGAGACCGAGCGGATCGGGCTGGTGGCGACCCAGAACGCCACCTACAACTTCCCGGCCGACCTGGCCCGCCGGCTCGCCAGCCTCGACTTCGTCTCCGGCGGCCGGGCCGGCTGGAACGTCGTGACCACCGACAACGCCTGGACGGGCGAGAACTTCCGGTACGGCGGCTGGCTGCCGCACGAGCGGCGCTACGAACGGGCCGGCCAGTTCGTCGAGGCGGCGAAGGCGCTGTGGTCGGGCGGTGCGGCCGTCCACACCGATCTGGTGGACGTCGAGGCGACGTCGACCGTGCCGCCCAGCCCGCAGGGGCGTCCCGTGCTCTTCCAGGCCGGCGACTCCGACGGCGGCCGGGACCTCGCCGCCCGGCACGCCGACGTGGTCTTCTCCGCCAACACCGACTACGACAAGGCGGCCGCCTACGCCGCCGACCTGCGCCGGCGCCTCGCCGGATACGGCCGGTCGCCGGACTCGGTGCGGATCCTGCCGGGCGCGTCGGTCGTGCTCGGCGCCACCCCGGCGGAGGCCGAGGAGAAGGCGGCGTGGATCCGGCAGGAGCAGACCACCGGTCCGCGGGCCATCGCGTTCCTCGAACAGCACTGGGGCAAGGACCTGTCCGGCTACGACCCGGACGGCCCGTTGCCGGACGTCGAGCCCACCCCGGACGAACTGGACCCGTCGCGCGGCACGCTCCCGATCGCCTGGCGCACCGGCAAGCTCGCCCGCATCGCCGAGTGGCGGCGGCTGGCCGCCGACCGCGGATGGTCGATCCGTGACCTCGTGGTGGCGGTCACCCCGCAGCACAGCTGGTTCGTCGGCACGCCCGGCCAGATCGCCGACGAGTGGACCCGCTTCGTGACCACCCGGGCCGTCGACGGGTTCAACATCCTGCCGCAACTGCTGCCCGGCACCGTCGAGGACATCGTGGACCGGCTGGTGCCCGAACTGCAGGAACGCGGCGTCTACCGCACCGCGTACGAGGGCCGAACGCTGCGCGAGCACCTGAACCTCCCGTAACGGGCGCAGGTCGCGCGACCCGTGACCTTGCCGGTACGGTTCCCCGTCGTGAGCACTGAGAACCGCGACCGGCGCGGGTTCGCGTCCGACAACGAGGCCGGTGGGCATCCCGCGGTGCTGGCGGCGTTGGTGGACGCGAACCGGGGGCATCAGCGGGCCTACGGCGGCGACGACCACACCGCCCGGCTCGGTGAGGTGCTGAAAGGGCATTTCGGGCCTGCCGCCGCCAGCTTTCCGGTGTTGACGGGCACCGGCGCCAACGTCCTTGCCGTGCAGGCGATGTCGCCACCGTACGGGGCAGTGATCTGTGCCGGGTCCGCGCACCTGGCCACCTCGGAGGGGACCGCACCGGAGTCGGTCGCGGGGCTGCACGTGATCGGCGTGCCGACGCCGGACGGCAGGCTCACGCCGGACCTGGTGCGCCGACACGCCACCGGCATCGGGCACATCAACGCGGCGCAGCCGAGCGTGGTGTCGGTCTCGCAGGTGACCGAGTGCGGCACCACGTACACACCGGAGCAACTCAAAGCGCTCGCCGACTGCGCCCACGAGCTTGGCCTGGTCCTGCACGTCGACGGGGCGCGGCTGGCGAACGCGGCCGCGTACCTCGGCGTCGACCTGCGGACCCTGATCACCGAGCCGGGCGTGGACATCGTCAGCCTCGGCGGCACGAAGAACGGGCTGTTGTTCGGGGAGGCGGTGGTGGTGCCGCGCGGTGACGACCATCCGGCTGCGGTGAAGGCGTTGCCGTACCTGCAGAAGCGGGCCACGCAGCTGCTGTCGAAGATGCGGTTCGTCTCGGCGCAGCTGGTCGCGCTCTACGAGGGTGACCTGTGGCTGCGGCTGGCGTCGCACGCCAACGCCATGGCGGCCCGTCTCGCCGACGGCCTGACCGGGCTCGACGGGGTCCGGATCGGGTACCCGGTCGAGTCGAACGCGGTGTTCGTCGCGCTGGCGGAGCCGGTGGCGGCGCGGGTGCGTCAGGCGTTCGCCTTCCACGACTGGGAGGACGACGTGCGGCGCTGGATGTGTTCGTTCGACACCACGCCCGACGACGTCGACGGGATGATCGACGCCGTCAAGGTGGCAACAAAGCAGGAGGTCGGATGATCGTGCTCGACGAACCGGCGCCGCTGGTCGACGAGGCGGCGGCCGCGGCGATCGTCACCGAGCATTTCGGCCTCGAGGTGGCCGCGGCCGCGAGCCTGCCCGCGGAGCGCGACCGCAACTTCCTCGTCCACGCCGCCGACGGGCGGACCTTCGTGCTCAAGGTCGCCAACTCGGCCGAGGACCCGCGGGTGCTCGACATGGAGTGCGCCGCGATGCGACACATCGCCGACGTCGACCCCGGCCTGCCGGTGCCGCGGATCCACGGCGAAACCGTCCCCATGACCGCGGTCGACGGGCGGACCCACCTGGTGCGGCTGATCACCGGCATGCCGGGCACACCCGCCGACCGGGAGCGGCAACCGGCGGCGTTCGCGGCGGAGTTCGGCGCCGCCTGCGCCCGGATGTCGCGCGCGCTGCGCGGCTTCACGCACCCGGCCGCCGCCCGCGACCTCGACTGGGACCCGCGCGACGTGAGCCGCCTGGGGCCCGGCCTCGACACGAGCCGCTTCGTCGACCTGCGCGCGGCCACCCGGGCGCTGCCCGCCGGCGTGCAGCACGGCGACCTGAACCTCGGCAACGTGCTGGTCGACCGGGGAAAGGTCAGCGGGCTGATCGACTTCGGCGACATGCACCACAATGCCCGCGTCGCCGACCTCGCCATCGGGCTGGCCGCGTTGATGCGGCAGGCGGCCGACCCGTGGGCCGCAGCGGCCGGCCTCCTCGACGGGTACCAGCGGCTCACCCCGCTGGAACCGGAGGAGGTCGACGTCGTCGGTGAACTGGTGCTCGCGCGCACGGTGGCCGGCCTGCTCATCTCCGCCCGGATGGTGGCCCGCCACCCGGCCAACGGCGCCTACCTGGCCCAGAGCGACGACGTCAACCGGCGGCTGCTGGACCTGCTGAGCCCGCTGGAGCCCACGGCACTGGCCGACCGGTTCCACCGGATGTGCGGAACGGGGCGCTCACGCCCGTCACCGAAAAACCACGCCGATCTCGCCGCGCGGCGCCGTGGCGCCCTCGGTGCCGACAACCTCGCGCCCATGTTCTACAGAAAACCAATTCAGGTGACGCGCGCAGCGGGGCCGTGGGTGCACGCCGCCGACGGACGCCGCTACCTCGACGCCTACAACAACGTGCCGGTGCTCGGCCATACGCACCCGGCCGTGGTGCAGGCGATCTCGCGGCAGAGCGCGGTGCTGAACCTGAACTCGCGGTACCTGCACCCGCACGCCGTCGAACTGGCCGAGCGGCTGCTGGCCACCATGCCCGCGGGGCTCGACACGTGCGTGTTCGCCAACTCCGGCAGCGAGGTCAACGACCTGGCCTGGCGGATGGCGACGGTGTACACCGGCAACACCGGCGCGATCGCCGCCGACCTGGCCTACCACGGCGTGAGCGCGGCGACCTCGGCCCTGTCGACGAACACCTATCCGCCCGACGCCCGGCCGGCGCACGTGGCGGTCTTCACGCCGCCCGGCCCCGGCCCGGACGGCGCCGACGCCGGCGCCGCGGTCGAGGCCGCCCGGACGACCCTGCGGCGGGCCGGTCACGACGTGGCGCTGACGGTGGTGGACACCGTGTTCAGCGCCGCCGGCATCCGCGAACCCGACCCGGCCTACATGCGCGGCCTGGTCGCCGCCACGCACGACGGCAACGGCCTGTTCCTGGCCGACGAGGTGCAGGCCGGCTTCGGCCGCGGCGGCGGGAACCTGTGGCGGTTCCGGGACTTCGGCATCGAGCCCGACTTCGTGACGCTGGGCAAGCCGATGGGCAACGGCCACCCGGTCGCCGCGCTGATCACCCGCCGCGACGTCGCGGAGCGGTTCGCCGCCGTCGACGAGTACTTCAGCACGTTCGGCGGCAACCCGGTCTCCTCCGTCGCGGCGCTGACCGTGCTCGACATCGTCGAGCAGAACGGGCTCGTCGCGAACGCCGGGCGGGTCGGCGCCGCGCTGCGCGCAGGCATCGTCGCGTTGGGGCTGCCGGGCATCGTCGACGTGCGCGGCCCGGGGCTGATGATCGGGGTCGAACTGGATCCGGCGTGGCTGACCGCGCGAGAGGTGGCGGAGCGGCTGCGGGAGGCGGGTGTGCTCGTCGGCACGACCGGGCCGGGCGGGGCGACGCTGAAGGTGCGGCCGCCGCTGATCTGGACCGACGAGCACGTCGGGACGTTCCTGGCGGCGTTCGGGGCGGCTGTCGGTGCGGCGCCCGGCGCGGCCGTCAGCTGAACAGGCTCCGCGGGTCGGCGGCGATCGCCCGGAACCAGGACGCGACGTCCTCGGCACCCGGGCAGCGGGCGACCGAGACCGCGTCGGCGAGGGCCCGCATCTCCTCCGGCGGCAGCAGCCCGCCATGTGGGTCCCGCAACCGCAGGTGCACGGTGGTCGCGTCGTCGGAGGCCGAGAGGTACGGGGTGCGGATCGGCGTGCTGACGGCGCCCTGCAGCGGCCGGTGCCGCTCGTTGTGTGCGCTCAGGCTGACGATCCGGGCGGACGCGAGGTCGACGGTGCGGGCCCGCACCCGTCGCACCGTGAGCCGGCTGCCCTCCAGCCAGGCCGCGGTGCGGGCGAGCGCCAGGATCTGGTAGAGCACGAACGCCGCCGCCGCGACGAACGCGAGCCCCGCGCCGACCGCGGCCCACCCGCTGGTCGCGGACTCGGACAGGTCGGCGACATCACCGATGATCACGACGACGAAGGCCCCGACGGCGAAGCTGACCAGCGTGAGAACCGGCCCGATGAGGACCACCCACCAGATGATCTTCGCCGTCCGGGCGTTCACCCCACCCGACGACAACGACAGACGTCGTTCCCCCGTCACCATGGCAACAGAGTGACAGCGGGAGTCAATTCACCATTCAGAATGGTGGATGGATTGCTCCCTGCTGGGCCTGGTAACACCGGTGACATTACGTCGAGTGTTCTCTATGCTCTGTTAGGTAATCGCCCTTCCTGGAGGAACGCATGGAACCCGTCGCCGCCGGCAGAACCGACCGAGCCGGCATCACAGGCACCGCGCTGCCCACCAGGCCGGAGTCTCTTCGCGAGATCGATCGCGAACGCGCCCGCCGCATCCGCAGCCGGATTCTCGGAAACAGCAACACCCTCGTGTCGCTGTTCCAGTCCTCGATCTGACCGGTGACGCATCAGCACCTGAGTCAGTTCGTCCTCAAGATCCACAGTCGCTGCGACCTGGCCTGCGACCACTGCTACATCTACGAGCACGCCGATCAGAGCTGGCGTGGCCGTCCGGTCGTCATGGCGCCGGACACCGTTCGCGCGGCCGCCGAACGAATCGCCGAGCACGCCCGGACGCACCGCCTCGGCGCTGTTCACGTGGTGCTGCACGGCGGCGAGCCGCTGCTCGTCGGGCAGGCCGGGCTGGCGGCGATCCTCACCGAACTCCGCGCCCGGATCGAACCGGTCACCGGGCTCGACCTGCGGATGCAGACCAATGGCGTGCAGCTTACCGAGGCGCTGTGCGACCTGTTCCTGGAAAACGACGTGAAGGTCGGCGTCTCGCTCGACGGCGACCGCGCCGCCCACGACCGGCACCGTCGGTACGCGCACGGCGGAGGCAGCCACGCGGCGGTGCTGGCGGGCCTGTCCCTGCTGCGTCGGCCGGTCTACCGCCGCATCTACGCGGGTCTGCTGTGCACCGTCGACGTGGCCAACGATCCGGTCGCCGTGTACGAGGCGCTCCGCGACCAGCGGCCGCCCCGGATCGACCTGCTGCTCCCGCACGCGACGTGGGACGACCCGCCGCCCGGACAGGGGCCCGCGCCGTACGCGAAGTGGCTGCTCGCCGTCCACGATCGGTGGGTGGCCGACGGCCGGCCGATGTCGGTGCGGCTGTTCGACTCCCTCCAGGCGACCCGGGCCGGTCGGGCCAGCGGCACGGAGGCGGTCGGCCTCGACCCGGTCGACCTCGTCGTCGTCGAGGCCGACGGCAGCTGGGAGCAGGCCGACTCGTTGAAAACGGCCTACGACGGCGCGCCGGAAACCGGCCTGGACGTCTTCCGGCACAGCGCCGACGAGGCGGCCCGGCACCCCGCGCTGGCCGCCCGCAAGCAGGGCCTGGCGGCGCTCAGCGCGACCTGTCGCGCCTGCCCGGTGGTCCACCAGTGCGGCGGCGGCCTGTACGCGCACCGGTACCGGACCGGTTCCGGGTTCGACAACCCGTCTGTGTACTGCTCAGACCTCAAGGAGCTCATCACCTCGATGAACACCCGACCGAACCCGACGCCGGCCGCACCGCTCGACGACCTCACCGACGACCTGATCGACGACCTCGGCACCGGTTTCGGCTCCGCCGCGACGATCGGGTACCTCCTGGCCAACCAGGAGGCCATCACCCGGGCGCTGGTTTTCACGGTCGCCGACGAGTTCGGCGGGGCGGCCGCCGAGGGCTGGGAGGTCCTCGCCGATCTGGACGAGCGGGCCGGCGCGGCTGTGCGCGCGGTTCTCGCCCATCCGTGCGTCCGGGCCTGGGCGGTCCGCTGCCTCGACGGGTCGAAGGGTGATCCGGCCCGGCTGTGCGCGATCGCCACGGCCGCCGCCGTCCGGGCCGACGTCGACGTGGCGCTGCCCGTTCCCGTCCGCGACGGTCGGGTGCACCTGCCGACGCTGGGCATGGTCGAGGTCGCCGACGACGGCTCCGGAGTCACGGTGCTGCGCACGGCCGGGCTGCGGGTGGGCCACCCGACCCGGCACCTGCTGCCCGCCGACATCGAGGTGCTGCTGGAGGACGCCGACCCGTTCCGGGACTGCTACGACGTGCCCGTCGCCGATCCGGTCGACGCGGCCACCGCCGACGGTTGGCAGCGGCTCATCGGGGCCGCCTGGCGGACGATCGGCCGGGAGACCCCCGACCACCTGCCCGCCCTGCGGCAGGGCCTACGGGCCGTCGTGCCGTTGCTGCCGGGCGATGGCGGCGTGCGCAGCGCCACCTCCCGGCACGCGTTCGGCGCCGTGGCGACCGCTCCGGTTGCCGACGAGGACATGTTGGCCGAGATCATCGTGCACGAGTTCCAGCACAGCAAGCTCGGTGCCGTCATGGACGTCGGTGACCTGTTCGACCCGGCCGCCCCCGGCACGATGACGGTCGGCTGGCGCAAGGACCCGCGGCCGGTCGAGGGCGTGCTGCAGGGCACGTACGCCCACCTCGCCGTCGCCGACATCTGGCGGGCACGGGTCGAGACGGCCGGCACGGACCCGACGACCGGCACGGACCCGGCGGAGGCGCGGGCGAAGTACCGGCGTTACCGGGACTGGACGGCCACCGCGATCGAGGGTCTGCTCGGCACGGACGCGCTCACCGCCGCCGGGCGGCGACTGGTCCAGCGGATGGGCGAGGCCCTTGCCTCGTGGCGCGACTGAGTGGCGCGACTGACCCTGCCGTCACCGTCGCCGGGATGGAGAACGCCCTGCGGGCCGCCGGCGTGCGCCTGGGCCGGGACCTGTTGGTGCACTGCGCGATGCGCCGGATCGGCCGCGTCGACGGCGGTCCGGCGACGCTGCTCGCCGCGTTGACCGCCGTTGTCGGGACCGACGCGACGATCGTGGTTCCGGCGCAGACCACCGAAAACTCGGTCAGTTCGGCGGCATATCGGCGGACGACCGCCGGAATGACGCCTGCCGAACGCGAGGCGTACGAAGAGCGGATGCCGGGATTCGACGTCGACACCACCCCGTCGCAGCACATGGGCCTGTTCGCCGAACACGTCCGGACCCGTCCGGACGCCGTGCGCAGCGCGCATCCGCAGACGTCGTTCGCCGCGGTCGGAGCGCGCGCCGCCGACCTGATGCGCCGGCACGACCTCGACTGCCATCTCGGTGAGCAGTCGCCGCTGGGCGGCCTGTACGCGGGTGACGCCGACATCCTGCTGCTCGGCGTCGGATACGCGGGCTGCACGGCGCTGCACCTGGCCGAGTACCGCCTTCCGCCGCCCCGGCCGAGCCGGTCGTACCGGTGTTTCGTGTCGGTCGACGGCCGGCGGGTCCGACGCGACTTCGAGGATCTCGACCTCGATCCGACCGACTTCGACCGGCTCGGCGCGGATCTCGACCGGGAGGCGTTCGTGCGGCACGGTCGCGTCGGGGCCGCGCCGACGCGGGTGCTTCCCGTCCGGGCGAGCGTCGATTTCGCCGTCGGATGGTTGACGAAAAAACGGGCGCTTGGATGAAGTCCGTGCGGACACCTAATCTTGGCGTACCGCGCGACATCGACGGGGAGACCATTTCGTGACTGTTGAGATCAACGATGATCCGCGGGCACCGGTGTTCTTTCTCAGCTACGCCCGTCAGCGTCAGCTGCACCGGCCGGCCGCGCCGCCGCAGCCGATCAATCAGCACGTCAAGCGGTTGTACCGTGACGTCTCCGAGCATCTCGGACAGCTCGTCGGTGCCTTTCCGGGTGAAGATCCCGGATTCATGGACATAACCATGGAGGCGGGCGACCTGTGGCGACCACAATTGCTGGAGAAGGCGAGCACGTGTCAGGTGTTGATCTGCCTGATCTCGACGCCGTATCTGATCCGCAGTGAATGGTGCGCGATGGAATGGGATCTGTTCACCCGACGGCGGGTGCTGTCGCGAGACGACGGCAAGCCGGCGAACGCGAAAGCGATCATCCCGATCCTGTGGGCTCCGTACACCGTCGACGTGCCGGCGGAAATCGACGAGGTCAACCGGTTCGTGCCCACCGACCTGTGCACCCCGGAGAACGTCGATCTCTACCAGTCGCAGGGGTTGTTCGGTCTGATGGCGGCGGGCGACGACGCGTACCGACCGATCGTCTGGAGCCTGGCGATGACGGTCTTCCGGATCCATCAGCGCTACTGGGTCGAGCCATTGCAACTCACCGGCAAGGAGACGTTTCGAACGGCGTTCGGCCCGAGAGGAGCATGATGTCGACGGACCCGGCCGGCGGACGGTCGCCCAGGTACTACTTCTTCCTCAGCTACGCCCACTCGGCGCCGGTGGTGTGGCCGCCCGACGCGGCGAGCAGCGACGCCGACTACTGGGTCCGTGAGTTCTTCGCCGACCTCTCCGAGGCGGTTTCGCATCGCGCCCGCGCGTCGACGGCGATGAGCGTCGGGTTCCTCGACGAACAGATCCGCCCCGGATCGGACTGGAACGCCGAACTCGCGAACGCGCTCGGCGGTGCCGAGGTGTTCGTCGCCCTGTATTCGCCCGGGTATCTCAACCGGTCGTGGCCGATGCGCGAGCGCACCGCGTTCCAGCGGCGCCTCGACGCCTGCCGCGGGCTGGTCCATCCGCACCAGCACGTCGCCCCGGTGCTTTGGCTCCCGATCACGTCGTGGGGAACGGTCTCCGACCGCGACGCAGCGCTGGACCTCGGCGTCAACGTGCCCGCGTACACGGAGAACGGCCTGCGGGCCCTGCTGATGCTCAGCACCTACCGCGCCGACTACCGTCACATCGTCGACCGGTTGGCCCGCCGCATCGTCGACGCCGCGGAGCTGCACCCGGTCGGCAGGTCGCCGGCGCCGTCACCCAGCGACGTCCCCGACACCTCACGGTCGACCACCGACACGCCTTTCGTCGTGGGCGTCCTCTGCCCGGACGGACCGACGCCCGTGCCGGCCGGGTCGTCGGCCGGCGCCCAGTGGCGGCCGTTCGCGGAGGCGCAGGCACTGCCGATCGCGCAGTACGCGGCGACCGTCGCCGAACGCCTCGGCCTGCCGACGAGGGTGGTCGACCTCGACGCCGTCGGCTCGATGTACGACTCGTGTCCGGGGCTGCTGCTCATCGACCCGGCGACGGCCGCCGAACGGCATACGTTCGTGGCGGGGAACGGCGCGCTGGAACGGCTACCTGAATGGGTGACCCTGCTCGTGGTCGCCGACCGCGACGACCCCGCGGGTGACGCGCGTGGCGCCGCGCTGCGCGAACGACTGCTTAGGATACTCGGCGAGCCCGGAGCCAACCGGGTCAAGCGCGTCGGCGAGGTAGAGGAATTCGTGCAGCTCATGCCTGCCCTCATCACCGAAGCGCGGCGCGAGTTCCTCCGTAAGGCCCCCGTCTTTCCCCCCAAGGGCGCCCACGTTCCCCGTCCGACGATGTCCGGCCACGGCGTCTCGACTGCCCCGCCCCCCAAGGAAGTTGACTCATGAACAGCAGCGCATCCGGCCGGATCGTGACGTTCTACTCGTTCAAGGGCGGCACGGGCCGCACCATGGCCCTGGCGAACGTCGCCTGGATCCTGGCCGCCAACGGCAAGCGGGTGCTGGTGGTCGACTGGGACCTCGACGCTCCGGGCCTGCACCGGTTCTTCAGCCCGTTCATCGACCCGGGCGTGCTGGAGGCCACCGACGGCGTCATCGACCTCGTGCGCAAGTTCGAGTGGGAGACGACAAAGGGCGGCGCCCGCGACGACAACTGGCACGAGTTGCACGCCAAGGTCGAGAGCGCCGCGTTCTCGCTGCGGCACACGTTCCCCGGCAACGGCACCCTCGACTTCCTGCCCGCGGGCCGGCAGAACAACGACTACGCGACCACACTCAACGGCCTGGACTGGGACAACTTCTACCGCCGCTCGGGTGGCGGGCAGTTCCTCGACGCGCTGCGCCAGAACATGCGCAAGCACTACGACTACACGTTGATCGACAGCCGCACCGGGCTGAGCGACATCGCGCAGATCTGCACCCACCAGCTGCCCGACGTCCTGATCGACTGTTTCACGTTCTCGGAGCAGGGCATCGACGGCGCGGCCAACCTGGCCCGGGAGATCCGCAGCCGGTACAAGCGACGGGGCATCCGGATTCTGCCCGTGGCGATGCGCGTCGACCAGGCGGAGAAGCAGAAGGCCGACGTGAGCCGGGCGGTCGCGATGCGCCGGTTCGGCGGTCTGCCGGCCGGCATGACCGACGAGGAGCGGTCCTTCTACTGGGCCGCCGTCCAGGTTCCGTACCAGCCGTTCTACGCCTACGAGGAGATGCTGGCGACCCTCGGCGACGAGCCCGGGCAGCCGACGACGCTGCTGGCAGCCTACGAGCGCCTGGTCAGCTACATCACCGAGGGCGCGGTCGTCCGGCTCCCCTCGATCCCGCCCGACGAACGCCGGCGGTACAGCGACAAGTTCGTGCGCCGGCTGACCGTGGCGGAGAGCGAGGTGACCCTGCACTACGCGGGCGAGGACCAGGTCTGGGCCGAGTGGATCGAGTACGTCCTCGTCGCGAACGGGGTGCAGGTCAACAACACCGGCCCGGGCGACCGGTCGGCCGACCGGGCGTCGGCGGCGGCCCGCCAGCTCACGATCGTCTCCGCGGCCAACGTCGAGGCATTGAGCGACTCGTCACCGGTCGACCGGGGAAGCCGGTCGCCGCTCGCCGTGTTCGTCGCCGACGTCCGCCAACCGCGCAGCTTCCCGCGCGACTCGTCGGTGTTCGTCGCCAACCAGCCGGCCGGCGCGGTCGCCGAACAGATCCTCAAACTGGTCGGCCGCGCCGGTCCGTTCGTCGACCTCGACCCGAGCGTCGGCGCCCGGTTCCCGGGCACGGCGCCGAAGGTGTTCAAGGCCCTGTCCCGCAACGCGCGGTTCACCGGTCGGGAGAAGGACCTCGAACAGCTTCGTGAACGACTACGTACCGGCCGAACCACGGCCGTCCTGGCCGGTGGCCCGCAGTCGTTGCCGGTCGCCCTGCAGGGACTCGGCGGTATCGGCAAGAGCCAGCTCGCGATCGAGTACGCCTACCGGTTCCGGTCGGCGTACGACGTCGTGTGGTGGATCGACTCGGACCCGGTGACGTTCATCGACATCCAGCTCGCCGACCTCGGTGAGGAGCTGGACCTGGCACCGCAGCCGAACATCGGCGAGAAGATGAAGGTGCTCGTCAACGCCCTGCAGGCGGGCGATCCGCACCGGCGGTGGTTGCTCATCTTCGACAACGCCGAAGACGTCGACCGCGTGCTGGAGTTCGTTCCGCAGAGCGAGAACGGCCACGTCCTCATCACGTCGCGCAACGCCGAATGGGGCCGCACCGCGAACGTCGTCGAGGTCGACGTGTTCCAGCGCCGGGAAAGCGTCGAGCACCTGCGCCGGCGGGTGCCCTCGATCCGGCGGGAGGACGCCGACCGGCTCGCCGACCTCCTCGGCGACCTCCCGATCGCGATCTCGGCGGCCGGCGCATGGCTGGCCGACACCGGCGACGACGTCGGCCGGTACATCACCGAGATCGAGCAGCGCGGCGTCGCCGACGAATACGTGAACGCGATCTGGGACCTGTCGCTCAAGCGGCTGCAGCAGCAGTCGGCCGCGGCGTTCCGGTTGCTCCAGCTGTGTTCGGTGCTCGCACCGGAGATCGCCCTTGACCTCGTCTACAGCGACGACTTCGCCCGGAGCCTGCGACCCATCGATCCGTCACTGTCCGACCGCACCGTCCGGGCCAGCCTGGTGCAGCAGATCAACCGGCTCGCGCTGCTGAAGCTCGACATCACCGGCCGGCCCAAGCAGATCCAGGTGCACCGGGTGCTCCAGCACGTGGTGCGGTCGCGGATGAACGACGAGGAGCTGGAGGAGATCCGGCACCAGGTGCACCTCGTGCTCGCCCGGTTCCGCCCCGAGGGCGAGGTCGAGGACCCGGTCACCTGGCCGAAGTTCCGGATGCTGTGGCCGCACCTGGAGCCGTCGGAAGCGGTCAACTGCGTGGCGGAGCCGGTACGGCAGTTGCTCATCGAACGCGTCCGGTACGTGTGGAACGGCGGCAGCATCCAGCAGGCCCGCCAGCTCACCGAGCGGATCGAGCGGATCTGGACCGAACGCGATGCCAAGGTGAAGGTCGACAACCCGAAGGTCCTACGCCGCCAGCTGCTCCAGCTCCGGTTCAACCTCGCGAACCTCATGCGCGACGAGGCCCAGTTCGAGGACGCGCTCCGGCTCGACGAGGACGTCCACGCCGAACAGCGTGAACTGCTCGGCGAGACCCACCCCAACACGCTGATGACGGCCGGCAGCCTCGCTGCGGACCTGCGCGCCCTCGGCCGGTACGGTGAGGCGCTCGATCGCGACCAGAAGACCTATGCGTCCTGGGCCCGTGAGGTGGGGGAGGACCACGCCCGTACCCTCGCGTCGCTCAACAACCTGGCGACGTCGTACCGCCTCGTCGGCGACTTCCGGGAGGCGCGGGCCCGCGACCAACTCGCCTACCAGACCCGCATCCAGGTGCTCGGCGACAGTCACCCGGCCACGCTCGCCTCGGCGGCGAACCTCGCCCGCGACATCCGTGAGGCCGGCGACTACGAGCAGTCCGTGGTACTGCTCCAGTCGATCCTCGACAAGCTGCGGGCGAGCCAGGAACCCGACCGGCGGGCGCTCCTCAACGAACAGACGAATCTCGCGGTCTCCCTGCGGAGCACCGGCCGGGCCGAGGACGCCGCCGTTCTGCTGGAGGACTCCTACGAGGCGCTCACCGATACGCTCGGACCGGCCAACCCGAACACGCTCGCGTGCCGGTTGAGCCGGTCGGTCAACCTGCTGGGCCAGGAGGACTACCACCGGGCCCGGCGGGAGATGGAGGCGGTTCGGTCGGCGTACCAGAACACGCTCGGCAGGTCACACCCGCATACCCTGGTCTGCGTCAACAACCTGGCCGCGATCGCCCGCGCCGACCACGACTACTCCCGCGCCTACGACCTGGCGAAGGAGGCGTTCGACGAGATGCGCGAGGTGCTGACCGCCGACCATCCGTACACGCTGGCCAGCCAGATGAACCTGTCGATCGTCCTCGCCGAGCAGGACGAGCGGGAACTGGCGCTCGAGCTCAGCCGCGACGCCGCCGTCCGGCTCCTGGACACGCTCGGCCCCGACCACCCCGATACGCTGCGCTGTGAAGCCAACCTGGCGATCATCCTGACCAACCTCGGCCGCGACGAGCCGATGGCCCGTGAGGGCCAGGTGCTGGAACGGCTGGCCCGCCGGATCGGGGCGCGGCATCCGGCCACGGACGCGTTGCGGGACCGGCGGTTCCTGCACCGCACGATCGACCCGCACCCGTTCTGACGCTGCCCTGTCAGCAAACGGCGGGTCAGGGGGAGGCGGACTCGGCGGGGACGAGACCGGGGGTGCCGATGCGGTCGAGGGCCGAGTCGAGCGCCGCCGGGTCGTCGGCGTCGGTGGCGTCTCCGTCGATCAGCCAGACCAGCACCTCGGGAAGGACCTCCATCGCCCCGAAATGGGCGGCGCCGCGCTGGATGCGCAGGTCGCAGTTGGGCAGCTTGGACGCCAACCACCGGGTGTGGTTCACCGGCGAGAAGTTGTCGTCGGCGCCGTGCCAGAGGAGGACGCGGCTCTTGATCGACTCGATCTCGAAACCCCACGGCTCGCGGAACGCCAGCAGGTCGTCGATCCAACCGTACGGCCCGTGCTGCAGCGCCTCCTGATAGGTCGCCGACAGCAGGCGCTGCATCACCACGTCGTCGACGATCTGGCGGTCGACGTGGCGCATTTGCTCGCGGAGTACGCGCAGGAAACTGTCGGGATCGCTCATCGTGCGGTCGGCCCGCAGTCGCAGGCGCTCCACCAGTCTCGACGAATCGTCATAGGCCTGCGTGTGGTCGTGGACGTTCGCGTCGGTCATCCCGTCGAGCCAGTCGAGGTCGGCGTCGCGCGGCGCGATGCCCACCAGGACAGCGGTGCGGGTGATCCGATCGGGCAGCAACGCGGCGCACGCGAGGGCATGCGGACCGCCTCCCGAGCGCCCGACGACGGCGAACCGCTCGATGCCGAGGGCGTCGGCGATCGCCGCGACGTCCCGGGCGGCGCTCGCCACGTCGCGCTTCTCGTGCCGCGTCGAACCGCCGTAGCCCGGACGGTCGTAACTGATCAGGCGGACGCCCAGCCGGTAGATCACGCTGTCGCGCGGGCGCGGACCGCTGCGGCTACCCGGGGTGCCGTGCAGCAGGAAGACCGGCTCTCCGCCGGGGTCACCCGAGTCGTCTACCGCCAGGCTACGATCGTCGACCACCACCGGGTGCTCGGAAGCCCGCTGCTGGGACACTCACCCTCCCGAGGGATAGCGACTCGACGCTGCCGTATGATGCCCGGACGACAATGTTAACGCCACATGCCCGGGCGGGTCACGATTGTGGCCGGAAAGTTGTCACAGCGAGCTTGTGTTATCAATGTGTACTGAGGTGGCGCAAAGAATTCGGTCATCTGCCCAAAAGGGCGTTGACAAGGGAAAATATGGCAGGCGGCCACCGGTACGACGTCAACCTGTTGAATTGAATCTTAGCGTCGGGAAAACTGTCTTTTCGCATTCACCTAATCCTGCAATATGGGTTATCCATCGACGGACGTTTTCGTACGTTTGTTCGCTGCTCGTGGTGGTAGCGAGGCCCGGGCGCTGGGTCCGCCGTACGACGGTTGGTGCTGGTTCGAGTTCGTCGCCAGGGACGATCCAGATGCCGGCATGTCCTTGATCCGTTCCATATCGTTCCATTGCTCACCATCGATCTGTCCCCTACGATGTGCCGCAACATCGCCGACGGGGGAGTGCGATCGATGGGTAAGCGCGCGTTCAGATCCCAGTTCGTGCAACGCATCGGAAGACTGATCCGGTCGCCGGGTGGGCGGGTCTTCGCCGCCGGAACCTCGACGATCCTCGTCGCCTCCATGGTCGGGTGGGTGTCCGCACCGGCGTCGGCGGCGCCGGTGGCGAGGACACCGGCCGAGCCCGCCGACGCGGGGCCGCTCGAACGGCCCGACGAGAAGGCCGCCGTCATCACCGCGCGGCTGACCGGCAAGCGGGTGCTCATCACCGGCCGTACCACGGAAACCGAACAGGCGTGGGCGCTGCCGTCGGGTGCGATCGAGGTCGAGGCGAGCGCCGGACCGGTGCGCACCCGCGCCGCCGACGGCTCGTGGACCGCCGTCGACGTGAACCTGGTGCGCGCGGCCGACGGGTCGGTCGCGCCGAAGGCGCACCCGTACGGGCTCACGCTCTCGGGCGCGGCGGGACCGGGTGAGCACACGCTCGTCACGCTGGGGAAGGCCGGCGAACGGTCCATGCTCGGCTGGACGGGCCGGCTTCCGGAGCCGGTGCTGACCGGCCCGAAGGCGACGTACGCCGAGGTGCTGCCGGGCGTCGACCTCGTCGTCACCGCGACCCGCACCGGGTACGAGCAGTTCCTCGTGGTGAAGAACCGGGCGGCCGCCACGCAGGTGACGAACGTCCGGCTGCCCTGGAAGACCGAGGGCGTCACCACCAAGGCCGACGGCGCGGGCGGCCTGAGCCTGCGGTCGGCCGCCGGAGCGGAGGTCTCGGCCGTTCCGGCACCGATCATGTGGGACGCCACGGTCGACGCCGCCTCCGGTGAGAACGTCCGCCGCGCCCCGGTGGGGATGGCGGTGGACAAACAGGGCCTGGTGCTCACCCCCGACCAGACGTTCCTGGCCGACGAGAAGACCACCTACCCGGTGACGATCGACCCGTCGCAGACGATCGGCGCGAGCTTCGACGCGTTCGTGCAGACCGGCTACTCCTCCGACCAGTCCGGTGCCACCGAACTGAAGCTCGGCACCTACGACGGCGGCGCGAACGTGGCCCGGTCGTTCCTGACCTTCGGCGGCCTGACCTGGCTGCCGAACGCGCAGATCCAGTCGGCCACGTTGAGCCTGTACAACCAGCACTCGTGGTCGTGCGACGCGGCCTCCTGGGAGGCGTGGTGGGTCGGCCCGGTGAGCAGCGCCACCCGCTGGACCAACCAGCCCGCGTGGAACGCGAAGATCGGCACCTCCACGCAGACCAAGGGCTACAACAGCACCTGCGGCGACGGCTGGGTGACCGTCCCGGTCGCGACCGCGTTCCAGAAGGCCGCCGACGCCCGCGCCAACAACACCACCGTCGGCATCCGGGCCACCAGCGAGACCGCCAACGCCGGCTGGAAGCGGTTCAACTCGCGGGAGGCGGCGTCGAACCCGCCGCAGGTCACCGTCGTCTACCAGTCGCGTCCGGTCACCACGGCACAGGCCACCGTTCCGTCGACGTCGTGCGTCACCGGGACGGCGCGGCCGTACATCAACTCGAAGACGCCGCAACTGCGGGCGCGGGTCACCGACGGCGAGGGCGCGGCGGTGACCGCGACCTTCGAATGGTGGGTCACCGGCGGGTCGGCGCCGCTCGGCTCGGCCACCGTCGGCCCCGGCGCGTCCGGCTCGTGGCTCGCGGCGCCGGTCGCGGCGGGCGCGTTCACCGAGAACGGCACCTACTCGTGGAAGGTGCGCGGCAGCGACGGAACCGTCGACGGGCCGTGGTCGGCGTGGTGCGAGTTCACCGTCGACACCGTCGAGCCGTCGGCGCAGCCCACCGTCGCGTCGACGGCGTACCCGTCCGGCGTGTGGAGCGGCGGGGCGGGCACGGGTGGCTCGTTCACGTTCGGCGCGTCCGGCGTCTCCGACGTGGTCGCGTACGAGTACGGGTTGAACGCCAACCCGCCCGACCAGACCGTCACCGCGCCGGGCGCCGGCGCGAACGCCACGGTGACCATCACCCCCACCACCGACGGACCGCAGACGCTGTTCGTGCGCTCGCGGGACCGGGCCGGCAACCAGTCGGCGGTGCGGGCGTACCCGTTCGCCGTCGGCGGCGGCGCCGTCGTCGGCCCGAAGGACGGACACATCACCGCCGAGAAGACGGTGCTGTCCGCCCTCGGACAGGGATCGGCCACCGGCGTCACGTACCAGTGGCGGCGCGCCGACGCCGACGCGTGGACGAACATCCCGACCGGGCACGTCACCGTGTCGGCGGGCGGCGGCGCGGTCACCTGGCCGCTGCCGACGACCGGGTCCGGCGCGTTCGCGAACCTCAACTGGGACGTGGCCGCCACGCTCGCCGCGGTCGACGCCGTGGCCGTGCCGCGCGACGGGCCGTTGCAGGTGCGCGCCGTGTTCACCGGTGGCAGCAACCCGAGTTCGACGCCGGTCAGGTTCACGTTCGACCGCAACCTCGCCGCCGCCGAGGGCGAGGAGATCGGGCCGGGCTCGGTGAACCTGCTCACCGGCAACATGACGATCCAGGACACCGACGTGTCCGTCGACTCGTACGGCACCGACCTCACTGTCGTCCGTTCGTACAACACGCGGCTGGCGCAGACGACCGACGCGGCCACCATGTTCGGGCCGGGCTGGGTGTCGGGCGCGATCGTCGAGGAGGCCGACACCCCGTACACGTCGCTGACCCGCTACGACTCGCTGGTGCAGGTGGGGCTGCCGGAGGGCGAGACCATCGGCTTCACGAAACTCACCACCACGGAGTTCGATCCCGAGCCCGGGATGGAGTTCCTGAAGCTCGTCTACAACACCACGAACGACTCGTACTCGCTGAGCGACGTCGACGGCAACACCGTGGTGTTCACGCGGGTGGCGAACACCGCCGTCGGCAAGTACTTCCCGACGTCGGTCACCGTTCCCGGCAACGCGCAGACGACGACGCTCAGCTGGGAGAAGGTGACGGTCGACGGCAAGGAGGTCGTGCGACCGACCCGGATGGTCGCCCCGGTGGCCGACGGCGTGAACTGCGCGACGCTGACCCGTGGCTGCCGCGCGCTGACCTTCAAGTACGCCACGGCCACCAGCGCCACCGGCACGGAGCAGGTCGGCTGGGGGAGTTATGCCGGCCGGGTGCAGGAGATCTCGCTCGTCGCGTGGGACCCCGACGCGGCGACGCCCGGGATGCGCGTCGTCCCGATGGTGAAGTACCTGTACGACGGCACCGGCCGGCTGCGCGCCACCTGGGACCCGCGGCTGGACTACACCGCCGACGGCGCCGACCGCCACCAGTGGGAGACCTACGACTACGACGCCGCCGGCGTGCTGTCGACGATCCGCCCGGCCGGCGAGGAGCCGTGGCAGCTCACCTACACCACCGTTCCGAACGACCCGGGAGCCGGCCGCCTGCACAAGGTGACGCGGTCGGCGCTGGCGGCGGGGACCGCCACCACCACGGTCGTCTACCGGGTGCCGACGGCGGGAACCGGTGCGCCGTACGATCTGTCGCCCGGGCAGACCGTCCGGTGGGGACAGCCGGAGGCGCCCACCGACGCGACCGCGATCTTCCCCGCCGACCAGGTGCCCACCGGCAACCCGGCGACCGGGACGCTGCCGTCGTCGTACACGCGCGCCGTCGTCACCTATCTCGACGCCAACGGCCAGGAGACGAACACGGCGGCGCCGGGCGGCCACATCAGCGCGACGTGGCGCGACCGCTTCAACAACGTGACGCGCACGCTGTCGGCCGGCAACCGGGCGGCGGCCCTCGGCGCGTCACCGACCGACGACGCCAAGACCGAGACGGAACGGGCGTTCGACCTGTCCAGCCGCAGCGTCTACTCCGACGACGGCCGGCGGCTGAGCTTCACGATGGACCCGGTGCACGACGTGATGCTCGACAACGGCAGCACCGTGCGCGGACGCAAGGTGACCCGCTACACCTACGACCAGGGCGCGCCGACCACCGGTGCCCCGTACAACCTCGTCACCACCGAGGAGACGCTGGTCTGGTACCGGGCCGCGAACGGCGTCGAGGCCGAGGCCGACGTCCGGCGCAGCACCACCGCCTACGACTGGACGCTGCGCGAGCCGGTGGTGTCCACAGTGGACCCCGGCGGGCTGAACCTGACCACCCGTACCACGCACGACCCGGTCTCCGGCCAGGCGGCGACGCTCACCGGCCCGGCCGGCGGCACCAGCACGAACACGCCCGCCACCCGGAGGACCATCTACTACCGGGCGACGAGCGGGTCGGGCGCGGCCGAGTGCGACCTGCGGCCGGAATGGGCGAACCTGGTCTGCCGCATCGAGCCCGGCGGCCAGGCGGCCAGCGGACCCGAACTGCCCGTCACCGTGACGACCTACGACATCTACAACAACGACCGCACGGTCACCGAGAAGACCAGCGCCGGCGTCCAGCGCACCACGACCACCACCTACGACGCGGCCGGCCGCGAGTACGAGTCGTCGGTGACCGTCGCGGCCGGGCTCGGCACCGCGGTGCCGGTGGAGCGCAAGGTGTACGACCCGGCGACCGGCAACCTGCTGCGCACCCAGTCGATCGTCGCCGGGCTGGTGGCCGCCGAGCTGCGCAGCACGTACGACACGCTCGGCCGGCAGACGTCGTACACCGACGCCGACGGCAACGTCTCCACCACCACCTACGACCTGCTGGGCCGGGTGGCCACCAGCAGCGACGGCAAGGCGACCCGCACCGTCACCTACGACGGCGGAACCGAACGGCGCGGGTTGGCCACGTCGGTGCACGACAGCCACGTGGGCACGTTCACCGCCGCCTACGACGCCGACGGTGCGGCCGTCACCACCACGTGGCCGAACGGGATCGTGGTGACCAACGACCTCGACGAGACCGGCGCGGCGGTCGGCGTCACCTACGCGCAGCCGAACTGCGGCGCCACCGACTGCACGCTCTTCAAGGAGTCGGTGGTCGAGTCGGTGCACGGCCAGTGGCGGCGGCAGTCGTCGACGCTGTCGAACCGGGTCTACGGGTACGACGCGGGTGGCCGCCTGACGAGCGTGCGCGACTCGGCCGGCGAGCAGTGCACCACCCGCACCTACGGCGTCGACGCGGCGGCCGATCGCCGGACCCTGGCCGAGTACGCCGCGGCGGCCGACGGCTCCTGCCAGACGGCGACCGCGACCGCGACCACGTCGCTGACGTACGACACCGCCAACCGGATCGGGCTGGCCGGCTACGACCGGCTCGGCCGCACCACGATCGTGCCGGCCGCGCAGACCGCGGTGCCGGCGGCCGGCGACATCGCCGTCACCTACCACGCCTCCGACCTCGTCGACACGATCACGCAGCAGGGCCGCACCACCGACTACACCCTCGACGTCACGGGGGAGCGGGTGCGGTCGTGGACCGACAACGGTGTCCAGCGCACCCACCACTACGACGACGACGGCGACAACCCCGCGTGGACGCAGGAGTCGGCCGACAGCTACACCCGCGTCGTCAGCGGGGTCAGCGGCATGGCGGCGATCTGGGACAGCGCGGGCGGTGCCCCCGAGTGGCAGATCACCAACCTCCACGGCGACGTGGTGGCGACCATCCACCACGGCGACGCCGGCCTGTCGACCACCGGCGAGAGCACCGAGTACGGGTTGCCGAACGGTTCGGACACCGTCGGCGCGGTGCGCTACGGCTGGCTCGGCGGCAAGCAGCGGGCCGCCGACGCACCGGCCGGGATCGTGCTGATGGGCGTCCGCCTGTACAACCCGGCCACCGGGCGGTTCCTCCAGGTCGACCCGGTGTTCGGCGGCAGCTGCAACGCCTACGAGTACACGTGCGCCGACCCGGTCAACTCGGAGGACCTCGACGGCAAGTGGATCGGGCTCGTCCTGCGCGGGGCCGCGGCCGCCTGCAAGCTGGGCAAGCGGTGGTGCGTCCGGGCCGGCAAGTGGGTCGGCAAGCAGGCGTGGCGCGGCATCAAGTGGGGCGGCAAGCACGCCTGGCGCGGCATCAAGTGGGGCGGCCGCAAGGCGTGGGGTGGCATCAAGAAGGGTGCCAGCTGGGCCTTCGGGAAGAAGAGCTGGCTGTTCGGCAGGGCGAAGTACGGTCGGAAAGGAATCCTGAACCGCGGCCCGGTGCGGCTAGGGTGGACCTGGAATGCCAAGCAACAGCGGAACCGGTTCGGCATCCACACCGGCTGGCCCAAGCACAAGCAGACCAACTGGTTCAAGCGAAAGTTCCCGCGCGTCCACTGGGACTGGTTCTGATGATCCTCACGACGTTTCTCGCCGAACTCACCGACGAGATCCGGGAACGCGCCGGCGGATCCGCCGTCGTGGAGACCGCCGGTGCCGCCCTCGACTTCGAGATCCGGGTGCGACCGGTCGCCGACGGCCCCTGCCCGTTCATCGTGCACCTGGAGAGCGACGACGAGGTCACCATCGAGTTCGGGGTGCTCTCCGTGGCGCACTTCGCCTCCGCCGACCGGGCGGCGGTCGCGGAGAGCTGCCGGTCCACCGTCGGTGACCTCCTCGCCGGCGCGGTCACCGAGTCGGTGTGGAGCCGGGCCGGTACACCGTGCCGCGCCGAGGCCCGGGTCGGCACGGGCCCGGCGGCGATCACGGTGAGCACCCGCGACGGGCTGTGCCTGCGTGCGGTCCGGCGCGAGGTGAGCTACCCGCCGTACCGCGCCTGACATCGGCCCGATGCATTGACACAATTCGATAACCCGCCTAGCCTTCCCAGGCAGGAAAGCGCTTTCCTATAGCCGAATCCGCCGTCGGCGCGCGGCCGCGCACCCGGCGCACTCCTCCCCGGTTCGGTGACAAGCCGGTGCCGCGCGTCCGCGGTCACCGACCCCCGCGCGCCGGGCCGACCACCCGCCAGTGGTCGGACACCCACCGGCGCTCCACGTAGGGAAGGACTCCCATGTCTGAACTGGACGTTCCGGCCGCCGCCGTGTCACGTCGCCGGCTCCTCGGCGGGGCCGCCGCGGGCGCGGTCGGCGTCGCCGGCGCGGTGCTGCTGGGCCAGGGCTCGGCGCAGGCCGCGTTCGAGACCAGCCCGGTCGGCTACGCGAGCATGAACGGCGGCACCAGCGGCGGCTCGGCCAGCACCGTGGTCACCGTGTCGTCGGCGTCGGCGCTGCAGTCGGCGCTCAGCTCCGGCACCTCGCAGACGGTGCGGATCAACGGCCTGATCTCGATCTCGGGCATGTACAACGTCGCGTCGAACAAGACCATCATCGGCGTCGGCAGCGGATCCGGGATCACCGGCGGCGGCTTCAACCTGTCGGGCGTGCGCAACATCATCATCCGCAACCTGGTCTTCCGCAACGCGAACGACGACTCGATCAACGTGCAGACCAACACCACCAACGTCTGGATCGACCACAACGACCTGGCCAGCGGCTACGACGGCCTGATCGACATCAAGCGCGGCTCGGACTTCATCACGGTGTCGTGGAACCGGCTGCACAACCACGACAAGTCGATGCTGCTCGGCCACGACGACGGCAACGCGTCGCAGGACCTGGGCCACCTGCGGGTGACGTACGTGCACAACTGGTTCGAGGGCACCGGCCAGCGGCACCCGCGGGTGCGCTTCGCCAACCCCGTGCACGTGCTGAACAACTACTACAGCAACATCGGCTCGTACGGCGTCTGCTCGACGATGAACGCCGGCGTGTTCGTCGAGCGGAACTACTTCGAGAACGTGGGTTCGCCGACGATCACCCAGACCGGCGACTCCGACCCGGGCAACCTCAAGGTGCTGAACAACTACAAGGTGAACTCGGGCACCGAGCAGGTCCGCAACGGCGCGAGCGTCGCGGCCATCCCGTACTCCTACACCCCGCAGGCCAACAACACCGTGAAGGCGACGGTCACGGCCGGCGCCGGCACCGGCAAGATCTGAGGGGACGCCCGGCCGCCCGGCTCTCGATGCCGGGCGGCCGGGGCAGGGCGTCAGGACAGGGCGTCAGGACAGGAGCTCGACGTACCCGTCGGTCCCGTGCACGCGGATCCGCTGCCCGTCCCGGATCAGCCCGGTGGCCCGGTCCACACCCACGACGGCCGGCAGGCCGTACTCCCGGGCGATCACGGCGCCGTGGGTCATCAGGCCGCCGACCTCCGTCACCAGGCCCGCGACGGCGACGAACAGCGGCGACCAACTGGGATCAGTGAACCGGGTGACGAGGATGTCGCCGGGTTCGAGGTCGGCGTCGGCCAGGTCGAGGATGACGCGGGCCCGACCCTCGACCGTTCCGGCGGAGACCGGCAGGCCGACCAGGGCACCGGCCGGCACGTCGTCGCGGCGGTACGCCCCGGAGAGGCACTCGCCGTCGGAGGTGAGCACCCGCGGCGGCGTGAGCGCCTCGTAGGACCGGAACTCCTCCTTGCGGCGCCGGATCAGCCCGTCGTCGACGGTGCGGGTGCGCACGGCGTCATGGAGTTCCGGGAACGTGAGGAAGAAGATGTCCTCCTTGTCGGCGAACACGCCGAGCCGCCCGGCCTCCGCCAGCATGGCCTGCTTGTAGACGAAGTAGCGCGTGATGATGGCGTACTTCGGATACTCCCGGTAGCCGATGAACGTGCGCACCCGGTCGATCATCCGCTCGGTCTCGTCGGCTTTCTGCTCGCCGTCCGGGAGTTCCCGGAGCCGGGCCAGCACGTCCGCCTTCTTCTGCTCCGCGGCCTTCCGCCCCTGTTCGAAGCGCCGCGCGGCGGCGCCGGGTTCGAAGTTCCGGACGTTGTCGAGGATCAGGGGGACGAGCGTGGTCGGCCGTTCGCTCCACCGCGGCCGGGTGATGTCGATCTCGCCGACGCAGCGCATGCCGTAGCGGTCGAGGTAGGCCACGATGGCGTCGCGTGTCTCGGCGCCGCCGGCGAACAGGTGCAGGTAGTCGAGGAAGTCCTCGGTCTTGACGCCCTCCAGGTACGCCATCACCTCGGGGTGGCGGCGCACCACGTCGGCGACGTCGAGCAGCGCCAGCCCCATCTCCGACGTGACGTTGCCGGGGGCCGACAGCGTGAGCGTGTCGGCCGCGTTCTTCTCGCCCAGCCACTCCCGCAGGTTGTCGTTGAGCCACCAGGTGGCCTCCATCCCCGCCATGATCGCCGGGAGGTTCTGCGGATCGCGGAGGGCGCGCTTGTGCTCCTCGAACGCCACCAGCAGGTAGTCGAACAGCGCCGCGCCGGTGACCGTCGCGAGGTCGCGGCGCAGGGCGGCGATGGACGCCTGGCTGCGCTCGATCAGGCCGGTGACGATGGCCGGGTCGGTCTCGATCGGAACGGGCGCGCCGTGCACCGGCCCGCTGCGGACCGACGGCTCGCCGGGACCCGGATCCGGCAGCGACGGCACGAAGTCGCCCCGGTCGAGGACTGTCTCCAGCGCGTCCCGGATCAGCGGATCGGACCGGCCGGCGAGCGCCAGCAGTCCGGCGCGGCCCGCGGGCGTGGCCAGATGCGGGGTGACGTCGACGAACAGCCGCCCGCCGGCCTCCTGCATGGGCGCCATCGCGGTCAACCGCCAGACGGAGAGCCCGAGCGGCTTCATCGCGTCGGTCATCATCTGCTGGTGACCGACGGAGAGGTAGACGTGGTTCGCCCCGTCACCGGTCTCGGGAACGGGGAAGAGCGTACTGATCGGCCGGCTCTGGACGACGTGGAAGCCGTCGTCGTCGAGACACCACTCGATGTCCTGCGGGCGGCCGAAGTGCGCCTCGATCCGCCGCCCCAGGCGGACGAGTTCCACGGCCTGCGCATCGGTGATCGCCGGCTGTTCCTGCCGCTGGGCGGCGACGACCGTGTCGTCCCGGACCGTCAGGACGTCCGGGTTCACCCGGCCGGAGACCAGCGCGTCGCCGAGGCCGAGACCGGCGTCGACGGTGGCGACCGTCCGGTCGCCCGTGACCGGGTCGGCCGTGAACAGGACGCCGGCGGCGTGCGGGTGGATCATCCGCTGCACCACCACGGCCATGTGGACCTTCCGGTGGTCGAAGCCGTTGCGCCGGCGGTAGACCACGGCCCGCTCGGTGAACAGCGACGCCCAGCACCGGCTGACGTGCCGGAGAATCTCCGCCGGTCCCACGACGTCCAGGTACGAATCCTGCTGGCCCGCGAACGAGGCCGTCGGCAGGTCCTCCGCCGTCGCGCTGGACCGGACGGCGTAGGCGGCCTCTTCGCCGGCCTCCGCGAGTGCGGCCGTGATCGCCGCCGCGACGTCGGCGGGCACGGCGGCCTCCTCGATGGCGCGGCGAAGCTCCGCCCCGACGTCCTCCCCGTCTTCGTCGAGCCGGTCGAGCAGTGCCCCGATCGACGGCGTCTCCGCCAGGACCCGGCGGAAGGCGTCGGTGGTCACGCAGAAGCCGGGCGGCACGCTGACGCCGTCGAGCCGCAGCAGGACCGCCAGATTCGCGGCCTTGCCGCCGACATCCGCGGCCTGTGCCTCGTCGATCTCGTGCAGACCCACCACGTACATGAACGACCGCCCCCATTTCGTCACGTGTCGCGGAACCGCAGCCGGAGGGTTCCGGCGAGGAGCGCTCCGGCCGACCACGCGGCAACCACGCCGATTCTGGCAGAGGGGCCTGGTGCGGCCCCGTCGAGCAGCCGGCGCAGGTGCTCGTCGGTCACCAGTTGGGTGAGGACCGGCGGCAGGAAGAGCAGTCCGAGCACGGTGCCGATCGCGGCGGCGGAGTCCCGCACGAGCGCGGCGGTGCCGAGGCTGAGGACGGCGACCAGGGCCAGGTAGGCGACCGTGCCGGCGCCGACCCATCCGTCGCGCAGGCCGACCCCGGCGACCAGCAGCGACCCGAGCACGGCGAGGCTGCCGGCCGCGGCGACCACGACGGCGAGCACCAGTGCCTTGGCGGCCAGCACGGCCGGCCGGTTCGGGATCGCGGTCAGGGTGACGTGGATCAGCCGGGTGCTGTACTCGCCGCTGATGGAGAGCACGCCGAGCACCGCGACCGGCGCCTGGCCCAGGTACACGCCGCTGAGGGCGAGCCGGGTGGCATCGACGCAGCCACCAGGTGAGCAGACGGCGGCGCCGAGCGCGACGGTGCCGGTCACGGTGGCCAGGAGCAGCCAGGCGGGGCCGGGTGTGGTGCGCAGTTTGGTCCACTCCGCACGGACGATGTTCACGCATCCCGCCGGCGCAGCAGGACGGCGGCCAGGGTGAGGGCGAGCGCGGCGTAGCCGCACAGCACGGCCACGCCGGCCCAGGGCGGCAGCGGGAAGTAGCCGTTCGCCGGCGTGTAGAGGCCGTCGACCTGCGGGTGGCGGACGAGGGTCTGCTGCACGGCGAGCGCGGCGGCGGGGGTGACCCGGGTCAGCCACTGGGCCAGGGACGGCGGCAGGAACGGGGTCAGCGCCAGCAGGTACGGCAGCACGGTGGCCGCGACGACGGTCGTCACGGCGGGGGCGCTGCGGCGCAGGATCGTGCCGACGCCGAGGGCGAAGACCGCGGTGACGGCGAGCATGGCCGCCGTGCCGATCTCGACGCGCAGCAGCGCACCGGACGTGGCCGGGAACAGGTAGAGGCCGAGGGCGCGGACCAGCCGCGTCCAGAGCGTCACGGCGAGGACGGTGGCGACCAGGCCGGTGACGAACGTGACTCCGGCGATGACGACGGCCTTGGCGAGGAGCATCCGGATCCGGCCGGCGCCGGCGCTCAGCGTGGTGCGGATCAGGCCGTACCGGTACTCGGAGGTGATCATCAGGGTGGCCACCACCACGATCACGATCTGCGCCGGGAACGTGCCGAGGAGCAGGTCGTTCACGGCCGCCGCCGGGACGATGTCGCCGCGGGTGGCCGGGGCCAGGTCGCCGGCTCCGGTCACGGTGAACCCGGCGCCGGTCACGGCGAACCCGCCCGGGCTGTCCGGCGGCTGGCCGGCGAAGGTGGCGGTGCGCGCCCCGATCTGGTCACCGGTCCAGGCCGCCGCGGGCCAGTCGCCCGCCAGCTGCGGCGGGCCGAAGCCGGCGGTGGCGACGTCGCCGGCCGTCTGGATCCCGTGCACGTACTGCGGGCAGGCCACGAACAGGCCGGCGTCGACGGTGCCGGCCAACCCGGGGAGCCGCACCGTGCCCACCGGCTTCCACCGGGTGCCATCGGTCGAGTCCTCGCCGGTGATCGTGTCGCCGGAGCGGGTCAGCCGCAGCCAGCCCGCGCCGGCCTGCCCGGCCCGGTCGTGGCGGTAGTCGTGCTGCATCCGCACTCCGTGCCCGCCCGTCACCATGATCGCGGCGTAGCGGGCGCCCGGCTCCGGGCCGGCCCTGACGATCAGGCCGGCCTTCGCCCACGGTGCGGTGCCGCCGCTGTCGCGCGCGCTCAACGACGTCAGCGAGGTGACCGCGACGGTGATCCGGCCGTGGTCGGCGAGCGGACGGTGGACGAAGTAGAACGCGTCGCTGACCGGCTCGCCGGCCGGCCCGATCGGGATCGGCTTCGCCTGCCCGGGCCCGCCGCCGCCGAGGCCGGTGACCGGGAACAGCAGGATCAGCAGGCCCGCGACCGCGCTGCCGCGCGCCCAGCCGGGTACCGACCGGAACTTCGTCCACTCCGCGCGCAGCAGGCGCAGCACGTCACTCATGGCCCGGATGTCTACGCCGGCGCCGGTGCCGGCCCGGTACGTCCGGCTGTCACCGGGCTGTCACCTGCCGGCTGACATCGTGGGCGCCATGAGGGTGCTGGTGGTGGAGGATCATCGGACACTGAACGCGTTGATCACGGCCGGCCTGCGCCGCGAGGCGATCGCGGTGGACGTCGCGTTCGACGGTCACGCCGCGCTGGACCGGGTGGCCGCCACCCGGTACGACGTGGTGGTCCTCGACCGCGACCTGCCGGGCGTGCACGGCGACGAGGTGTGCCGCCGGATCGTGGCCGGCGGGTCGGGCAGCCGGGTGCTGATGCTCACCGCGGCCGGCACCGTCCGCGACCGCGTGGAGGGCCTGGGCCTGGGCGCCGACGACTACCTGCCCAAGCCGTTCGACTTCGCCGAACTGGTGGCGCGGGTCCGGGCGCTGGCGCGCCGCTGCACGCCGCCGCTGCCCCCGGTGCTGGACAACGGCGATCTCACCCTGGACCCCAACCGGCTGGTCGCATTACGGGCCGGCCGGCGGCTGGACCTCGGTCCGAAGGAGTTCGCGGTCCTGGAGTACCTGCTCGCCGCCGGCGGCCGGGTCGTGTCCACCGAGGAACTGCTCGACCGGGTCTGGGACGAGGCGACCGACCCGTTCACCACCACCGTCAAGACGACGATCGGGCGGCTGCGCGGGAAACTCGGCCCACCACCGGCCATCCACACCGTCCGCGACGGCGGCTACCGCATCGGCGCGCCGTGACCGGCCGCCGGTTGCGGACCCGGCTGGCGCTGCTGCACGCCGGGCTCGCGTTCGCCTGTGGGGTGCTGCTGCTGGCGTTCGTCGACCTGCCGCTGATCGTCACCGGCAACACCACCCACAAACCCGGCACCGGACCCTCCACCGGCGCCACGACCAACGTCGCGGAGGTGCTGCGGTACTCGGCGGTCGCGCTGGTGGTCATCGCGGGGGTGTCGGTCGGGCTCGGCTGGCTGATCGCCGGGCGGGCGGTGCGGCCCATCCGGCTGATCACCGCGTCCGCCCGCACCATGTCGGCCGACACCCTCGACAGCCGCATGCGGGTCCCGGCCGCCTACCGGGAGTTCACCGACCTGGCCGACACCCTGGACGGCCTGGTGCGGCGCCTGCACGAGTCGTTCACCGCGCAGCGGCAGTTCGTCGCCAACGCCTCCCACGAACTCCGCACCCCGCTGACCGTGCAGCGGACCCTGCTCCAGCTCACCCTCGCCGACCCCGACGCGACGGCCGGCACCCTGCGATCGGCCTGCGAGGACCTGCTGGCCCTCGGCGAACGCCAGGAGCACCTGATCGACGCGCTGCTCACGCTGGCCGCCGGCTACCGGCCGATCGACTGCTGGGAACCGGTCGACCTGGCCGACGTCACCCGCAACGCCGTCCTGAACCACCACGCGGAAGCCGAGCGCCGGGGCATCCGGGTGGCCGCCACCCTCGACCCGGTCACCGTGCCGGGCGACGCACGCCTGGCCGCGAGCCTCGTCACCAATCTGGTCGACAACGCGTTGCGGTACAACGTCTCCGGCGGAACCGTCGAGATCGCCACGATGCCGCCCGGGCGGCTCACGGTCAGCAACAGCGGCCATCCGATCCCCGGATCGGAGCTCGACCGCATGTTCCAACCGTTCCAGCGGCTCGGCACCGACCGCGTCGACCGGACCGACGGACACGGCCTCGGGCTGGCGATCGTCGCCGCGATCGCCCACGCCCACCGCGCACCGGTCACGGCCTATCCGCGACCGGGCGGCGGCCTCCACATCACCGTCGACTTCCCCTCCATTGGTCCAGGACCTGCCTGAACGCCTCGCTCAGGAGATTCAGGAGGTCGACGGAGGACGCGAAGCGGGCGCCGGCCGGGGTCGCGGCGCCCAGGATCTCGGCGCCTTGTCGGGACGCGTCGGCCAGGGCGTCGTTCATCCGCAGGGACGCGGCGAGGGACCGGAGCCAGACCTCCTCGTCGATGGCGTAGCGTTCGCGCCGCTCGCCGGGGACCCGGTCGCGCCGGATCATGTCCTGCTGTTCGAGGAACCCGACGGCGTGCGAGACCGACGCCGGGCTGACGCGGAGCCGCTCGACCAGGTCGGCGGCGGTGAGGGCGCCGGAGTCGGTGACGTAGAGGCAGGTCAGCACCCGCGCCTCCATCCGGGGCAGGCCCTGCTGCACGAGCAGCGCGATGAACGACTCGGTGAAGGCCCGCACGGCGTGCGGATCACGCCCGTGGTCGCTGTCGGCGATCGGCCGCGCCGGCGGCCGGGCCGTCTTGACCCGGCGCGCCCGGTGCCGGGTGGCGTCGTGCGCGCGGTCGGCGGCGTAGCCGGCAGGCCCGCCGTTGCGGGTGACCTCCCGCATGATCGTCGAGGCGGGCCGCCCGAGGCTCCGGCCGATCTCGGCGTAACCGAGGCCGTCGGCCAGCCCGTCGGCGATGCGTCGACGGTCGTCTGCGGTGAGCCTGCCTCCGGGCATGGCCGCCAGTATGCGTTCAGTCGCACGTCATTGCAATATCCCTCGTTGCGTTCAGCCGCATATCCATTGCAATGTCGACGAATGTTGTTTGTTGCGAACGTGTGTCGCACGTCGCTTTCGTTGACGAAATTCTGAACGCAACGTAGCGTTCCCATCGTTCAGTGATTCCCGAACGATGCCGAACGCAAGGAGAAACATCATGGGGAAGGGCTTCTCCGAGGCCGGACTGCGCAGGCTGCGCGACGTGCTGGCCCGCCACGTCGAGTCGGGGAAGATACCCGGGCTCGTCGCCCTGGTCGGCCGCGGCGAGGAGACGCACGTCGAAGCGCTCGGCACCATGCGCCACGACGGCGGCCCGCCGATGCGCCGCGACACGATCTTCCGGATGGCCTCGACGTCGAAGCCCGTCACGGTCGCGGCGACGATGGCGCTGCTCGACGACTGCCGGCTGCGGCTCGACGACCTGGTGCAGCAGTGGCTGCCGGAGCTCGCCGACCGGCGGGTGCTGGCCCGGATCGACGGCCCGCTCGACGACACGGTGCCGGCGCGCCGGCCGATCACCGTGCGGGACCTGCTGACGTCGACGTTCGGGCTCGGCATGGACATGACGGCGCTGGGCACGCCGATCATGGCCGCGATCTTCGAGCAGGGCCTCACGCCCAACCTGCCGGAGCCGATGCCCGGGCCGGACGAGTGGCTGCGCCGCCTCGGCACGCTCCCGCTGATGCAGCAGCCCGGCGAGCGCTGGCAGTACCAGATCAGCAACGACCTGCTCGGCGTGCTCGTCGCCCGGGTCACCGGCCAGCCGTTCGACGCGTTCCTCCAGGACCGCGTCTTCGGCCCGCTGGGCATGAAGGACACCGGTTTCTCCGTGCCGGCCGACCAGCTCGACCGGCTGCCGCCCCTGTACGCCCCCGACCCGCAGACCGGCGAGTTCCACGTGTGGGACCCGGCCGAGGGCGGCCGCCACAGCCAACCCCCGGTGTTCCCGAGCGGCGGCGGCGGGCTGAACTCCACCGTCGACGACTTCCACGCGTACTTCCGGATGCTGCTCGACAAGGGGACGCACGGGTCCACGCGGATCCTGTCCCGGCCCGCCGTCGAGCTGATGACCACCAACCGCCTCACGCCCGAGCAGCAGGCCGCCCGGCACGCCCAGGCCGTCGAGAACGTGCACATCTCGTTCGGCCAGGGGCAGCACGGCGGCTGGGGCTTCGGGATGGCGGTGCGCACCTACCGCGGTGACTACGCGCCCGTCGGCCAGTTCGGGTGGGACGGCGGAGCCGGCACCTCGGCCTACGCCGACCCGGAGAACCAGGTCGTCGGAATCCTGCTCACCCAGGTCGGCATGACCGTCCCGGACTCGGCCCGGGCGTTCCACGACTTCTGGACCACGCTCTACCAGGTGATCGACGACTGACGTCGGGCCTATCCGAAGGTGACGTCGACGGTCATGACCTCGTCGCCGGGCTGGCCGGACACCCCGATGGTGACTCCCGACCAGCCACCGCCGGGCAGGTCGAGCGCCGGCGTGGTCGACCGGCCGATCCGGTTGTTGCCCAGCGACGGGTACAGGTCGTTGGCGTCGCCCCGGTTGCCCTGGCGGAAGACCTTCGCCAGGTCGTTCCTGCCGTCGGCCTGCAGGAGCTGGATCGCCAGCCGCCGCTCGTCGTCGACGTCGGCGATCGACTCGTCGACCACGTACACGGCGACCCCCTCGTCGGGCAGGTACGCGTCCTGTCCGCGTCGACGGCGGTACTCGACGATCAGGTACTGGGTGTCGGTCATCGTGTCCGGGTTCTGCACGAGCAGCATCCCGCCGCCCTCGGCGGCCGGCCCCAGCTTGATGCCCTGCGTCGTCGCGGTGATGACCTGCGGCTCGGCCCAGCCGTGGAACATCCGGAGCATGCCGTTGGGGTACACCGGCGTCAGCCCGCCGTTGCCCCAGCTTCCGGACGCCATCAGGCAGTAGTCGCCCAGACCGTTGGACTTCTTCGCCGCAACGTCTCCGGTGTCGTAGAAGTCGGCCCACCGGGCGGCGAGGTGACCCCACTCGTGGGCGCACACGCCGACCTGGCAGTCCTCCGGCACCGTCAGGAACGTCCTGACCCGGAGGTCGTCACCCACGTCGACGCCGCCCTGCGGGATGTTCCACTTCAGGCTCCACAGGTCGTCGCGGGACATGGTCTCCTCCGCGCCACGACCGGCGTGCACCACGAAGAGCGCGGTGACCAGCTTCTCGCCCAGCGCGTCGAACCCATCGAACCGCACGCCCTCCGCGACGGCCGCGCTCACCGCGTCGCGGGCCAGTCCCTGCGCGTTGCGCGGGAACTGCGTGGACATGCCGGACTCCCCGTTGACGTAGTAGCTCGCCGGCTGCGGCATCCGGAACCACCCGTGCACCTCACCGGTCACGTCGATGCCGGAATCGGAGCCGGCGTCGAATCCGCTCACCAGCCGGTAGTAGTCACGCATGCTGCCGGTGGGGAACTCGCCGTTGCTGAACAGCATCGACTCGTAGTAGCCGGTACCGTGGTCGCGGGCGTGCGGCAGGTCGGGGAAGTCGACCAGCAGCACCATCGTCTTCACCTCGCCGCGCAGCTTCGCGGGCGGCCGGTCGATGAGCTGCGCGCCGGCGCTCGGGCCCTCGGTGACCGCACCGTCGTCGAGGCCGACGACGTTCTCACCTCGGCGCCCCGAACGCCAGACCCAGAAATACTGCTCGAACGTCATGTCCGGCGGCAGCCGGCGCGATTTCACGAGTTCGAGATACCGGCTGTACAGCTGCGCGAGCGCCTGCGGCGACGGTGGTACGAGACACCGGTGATTTCCGTGGGTACGCATGGTGGACACGTCCTTCCTCAGGTGGTCATCGCGAGTTCCCCGCGCCGATCCTCATGCGTCACACCGTCCACAGTGATCCGCTCCGAATGGGCGCGCCCGAAACGTCAATTCACGGTAGATCCCGGTGACCCGCGCGCGCAGGGGAGTGTGGCTTTGTCGGGTTGTTGTCTGTCACCCGCTTCCGGTCCCGTCTCCGGCGGCCGGTGGTACCCACCGGATCGGAAGGCGGGCGCCGAAGTGTCGTGCGTCTATGGTCGGGACATGGTTCGATACCTGACCGTCGATTCGTTCGATTACGACACCCCTCCCGCGACCGACGGGCGCGATCCGGCGACGCTCGTCGACGACGCGGTCGCCGACATTCTGGCGCGGGCCGAACACTGGTTGGGTTGGGACGGCCGGCCGGTGTCCAAGGGCGGCAACGCCTGGACCCCGCACAAGGTGATGCGCCGCGTCGCCGACCACCTCCTGGACCACCTCGCCGAGTTGGAGTGCCGGCTGGCCGGCCAGCCCACCGTCCCGGACCGGTGGCACGGCCGGATGGTCACCACCGACGCGGACTTCGCCCGCTTCACCGAGATCGACCTCGACGAGGCCACCAGCCGCCTGACCCGGCTCGCGGCCTGCTACCGGTCACGACTCTCCACAGTGGACACAGCGCTGCTCGACACGGCCCCGGACAACGGCGGCTGGACGCTGCGTCAGGTGGTGCACCACGTCTCGCGCGTGACCGGCTACGCCGACATGCTGGATGCGCCGGGCTGATATGAAGGTCGGCATGGCGAAGGCTTCTTCGGCCGGGCGTGCGGGCCGCGGCATGGCGGTGGCGACAATGGCGTCGCGGGTCGCCGGGTTCGTGCGGGTGGTGGTGCTGGCCTCGGCGTTGGGCCTGGGTGGCGGGCTGCTCGACAGCTACAACGTGGCGAACACGATTCCCAACGCCGTCTACGAACTCGTCGTCGGCGGGGCGATGGCCAGTGTGGTGGTGCCGTTGCTGGCCCGGGCGGCGCTCCGGGAACCGGACGACGGTGTGGTCTACGCCCAGCGGCTGCTGTCGTTGATGGTGTACGGCCTCGGGGCGGTCACGGTGGTGGCGATGGTCTCGGCGCCGTGGCTGGTGGGCGTCTACACGCCCGGCTTCACCGACGAGGAGCGTGACCTGGCGGTCGTGCTCAGCCGGTTCTTCCTGCCGCAGATCCTGTTCTACGGGGTCAGCGCCACCGCCGGTGCCGTGCTCAACATCCGGGGCCGGTTCGCCGCTCCGATGTGGGCGCCGCTGGTCAACAGCCTGGTCGTGATCGCCGTCGGCGTGGCCTATCTGGTGATCGGCGGTGCCACCGACATCGCGTCGTTGACGACCGCGCATCTGCTGCTGCTGGCGGTGGGCACCACCGTCGGCGTGTTCGCGCAGATGGCGTTGGTGGTGTGGGCACTGGCCCGCAGCGGATTCGGGGTGCGACCCCGGCTCGACCCTCGGGGCATCGGGATCCGCCGGATCGGCCGCCTCGGCGGCTGGGTGCTCGTGTCGGTCGGTGCCGCGCAGGTCCTGCTGGTGGTCGCGACGCGGGCGGCGTCGATCAGCGGACCGGGTGGGGTCAGCGCGTACCAGAACGCGTTCGCGGTGTTCCAGATGCCGTTCGCGGTGATCGCCGTGTCGGTGATGACCGCCATGCTGCCGCGGCTCAGCCGAAACGCCGCCCGACTCGACCACGCCCGGATCACCGAGGACCTGTCCCGGGCCGTGCGGCTGGCGGTCGCGGCGCTCGCTCCGGTCGGGGCGGCCATGCTCGTCCTCGGTCCGCAGATCGCCACGCTGCTGTTCGGCCACGGCCGCAGTTCCGCGCCCGCCATCGCCCTGCTGGGCGCCGTGGTGGCGGCGTTCGGGGTGGCCCTGGTGCCGTTCACCGGCTACATGATCCTGCAGCGCGGGTTCTACGCCCTGCAGGACACCAGGACGCCGGCGCTGATCACCACCGCGGTCACCGTCGTCGGCGTGGCCGGTTGCCTCGCCGCGACCCGGCTGCTGCCGCGCTCCGACATCGTCGTCGGGATTCCCCTCGCCTACGCGCTCGCCTACACCGCGGGCCTCGTGGCCGCCGCCGCGATCCTGCGCCGCCGGCTGGGCCGCATCGACGGACGGCGGCTGCTGCGCACCCACGCCCGGGTGGCGGTCGCCGCCGGGACCGCCGGCGCCGTCGCCGCTCTTGCTGTGACGCCCCTGGCCGGCCCCGGCCACGGCGCCGCGCTCGTCACGCTCACCGCGGCGGGCGTCGTCGGCACGGCGGTGTATGTCGCGGTCGCCCGCCTGGTGCACCTCGGCGAGTTGCGGCAACTCGCGGCCCTCGCCGGCCTCCGAACCGGCTGACGGCCGCTACCCGGCGGCCAGCAGGTCGCGGGCGGCCGTCGGCGGGAGCCGTGGATTGCTGGCAGCGGCGGTCACCACGCCACTGTCGGGGTCGTGCAACAGGCGGAGGATCGCGGACAGCGGCAGGGCCACGTTTGCCGCCACGCATCGGCGGGTCGTGGCGACGCGGTGCTCGGCCAGATCGACGGCATTGGGCGCGGGCAGGTGTGGGCTGATGGCGGCGACGTTGCGGTCCCTCTCGTCGTCGGACCCGGCCATGGCGACCAGCAGGTCGGTCGGGATGCTGGGATGCGAGCCGAGTAGCCAGGCGGCGTGCCCGGTGCGGGGGAGCACGGTGGCGAACACGGCGCCGGGAACCTCCGGATGGTTCTCGGCGAGCAGGAGCCGGACGGAGAAGTCCTCGTCGGTGGCGAGCCGGGCGATCGCCGGGGCGGGCAGGCATTTCGACGATGCCACGGCCCGGCGACAGAACGCGAACGGCGAGTCGACGTGGGCCAGGCGCACGTCGAGAGCGGCGTCGACGAGCCAGCCCGCCACGTGGTAATCCTGCGGCTCGACGGAGGCCGCCACCCGGGCGCGCACGTCGTCAGGCAGGTCCCGGCGGAGCATGATCTCGGCACGCACCTCCGGATCGGGGTCGTCGGCCAGGCGGACGACGAGCGGCGCGGGAAGGGTCGGATTGCGCGCCACCGCCCAGCGCACCTCCGGATCGGGATCGCTGGCGAGGTCCTCGGCGGTGTCGGGGACCAGCCGGACCCGCCCGGCCGCCTCGGCACGCGTCTCCGGATCGGCCAGCAGCCCGGCGACGAGCTCGGCGGGTGGTAGGTGGCGGAACAGCGCCGCGCGGCGGACCCCCGGATCGGGGTCGGTGAACCAGGTTCGGGCCACGTCGGCGGGCGCCCGACGCCAATGACGGGCGACCTCGCACCGGACGTCGGCGGACGGGTCCGCGGCGAGGCGGCGGCCGACGGCCGGCGCGGGGTCCCGACGGAACGCCATCATGCGCCGCACCCGTCCGGCGGGATCGTCGGCCAGCCGTACCTGGGCCGGTTCCGGCAGCGGGAAGTCCCTCGGGATGTCACCGTGTCGCCAGTGATTATCGGCCAACGCCGTGCGGACGTCGACGTCCGCGTCGTCGACGAGGAGATCCCAGCCGTGCGCGGCACCGACCGGGTTACGCGCGAGCGCGATCCGCACCGCCGGCGAGTCGGTCGTGGCCAGTCGGCGGACGGCCGCCCGGGTCAGGTCGGACCGGCCGGCCAGCGCCGCCCACGTCACCCGGTCGGGCGCGTCCAACAGCGGCCGCAGCAGATCGAACGGCAGGGCGGGATTCTCCGCGAGGCCGCGCCGGACCGCGGTCAGATCGAACGCCACGACCGACAGCGTCCCGCGCTCCCGGACCGGCCGCATCCCCATAACGGCACGGCGGCCCGCCGTTGATGCGTGACGCAGCAGTACGAACTGTGTCACAGGGTCGCGCAAACGTTGGCACACAACAACTTCGGCGCGATATGTATAGTAGTCCATCGATACGATGGGCCTTGTGGGCTCGGCCGGGTCCCGCCAGGTCCGGATTCCGAGCCCCTCCTCCCCGGGCCGAACCGTCAGTTCCGGCCGGCCGGTGCCGCCCGGACCGACCCGTGGGGAAGTGGCATGAGACCGTCGATCCGGGCCCTCGCAACCGTCGTGGTTCTCGCGGCCGTGGTGGTCATCTCTCCGGTGCCCGCGAGCGCGGCGCCCCTCACCATGCTGGGTGCGGACGTGTCCACCCTGCAGCGGGCGCTCGACCTCGGCGCCAGGTACTACAACGCGTCCGGTGTCGCGGCCGACCCGTACGACATCCTGAAGTCGAAGGGCGTCAACTACGCCCGGCTGCGGATCTGGAACAACCCCGTCAGCGGATACAACAACAAGGCCAAGGTGCTCCAGCAGGCGCGGGCCGTCAAGGCCAAGGGCCTGCGGCTTCTGATCGACTTCCACTACTCCGACACCTGGGCCGATCCGGGCGTGCAGACCCCGCCGTCGGCGTGGGCGTCACACTCGCTCAGCCAGTTGCAGACCGACGTCTACAACTACACGTACGACATCTGCTCCTCGCTGAAGGCGCAGGGCACCACGCCGGACAGCGTGCAGATCGGCAACGAGATCAACGTCGGCATGCTGTGGCCGCAGGGCCGGGTGACGAACAACAACTTCGCGCCGCTGGCGAGCCTGCTCAAGCAGGGCTACAACGCGACGAAGGCGTGCAACGGCGGCACCCAGGTGATGATCCACACCGCCGACGCGGACAGCATGGCCAACGCCCGCTGGTTCTACGACGGGATCCGGGCGCAGGGCGTGGTGTGGGACGTCACCGCCCTGTCCTACTACTGCATGTGGCACGGCACGCTGGCGAACCTCCACAACGTCATCACCGACGTGCGGACCCGGTACGGCAAGCCGGTCGTCATCGCCGAGACCGCGTACCAGTTCACCACGGGCAACGCCGACGGCACGGGCAACTCGATCCCCGGCACCGTGCTCTGCGACAACATCCCCGCCACCTGGGCCGGCCAGGCCCAGCAGTTCACCTGGACCCAGAACACCGCCCGCAACGCCGGCGCGATCGGCGTCTTCTACTGGGAGCCCACCTGGTACGCGGTGCCGGGCAACGGCTGGGATCCGAGGAACATCAACGGCAGCGGCAACGGCTGGGACAACATGGCCATCTTCAACTGGTCCGGCCAGGTCAACCCGTCGGTGGTCTGGACACCCTGACCCGTGCGCTGATCACCTACAGTTCCGGACGCGCGTGCGGCGTCCGGAAGGGATACAACGGTGACCAGCTTCGGAACGGGAATGCTCCACATGATCGCCGACGCCGAGCTGGCCGAGGGGCCGGCCGAGCCGGCGGTGGCCTGGTTGGCGGAGTTCGCGGCGCTCGGCCTGACCCGGCGGTTCCGGGAGACGGTCGGTGACCGGGTCGTCGAGTTCACCTACTACAGCGGCGAGGTGGCCGTCCGGTGGCTCGACGACGCGGAGGCCGCCCCGATCCTGGCGCACGGCGGCGGATTCGGCGACGCCCTGCGGGACTGGCCGTCGGCGCTGGACGACGAGTTGCACGTCCCCAACTGCACCGCCGGTGGGGCCGGCAACGTCGAGGCCGGCGACTCGTGGGCCGACGGGATGTACTTCGTCCCGATCGAGGCGACGCTGGCCGCCCTCCGCAAGCGGCTCGCCGACGACGAGGAGCTGGCGGACCGCGAGTTCCTCGAGACCGAGGTGCTCGCCGGGCTCGAGTTCTGCCGGGAACACGACCTGATCTTCGTGGTCTACTGAGCCGGCGCGGGCAACGCTAAGCCTTTGTTAAAGGGTCTCCGAACATGCGGACCCGGTGGGGTGACGCCTGGGAGTATCCCCGCATGTCGATGCGTGCTCGTCGGTTCGCGGTCCGTTCAGCGGTCCTTCTGTTGGTCGCAGGCCTGATCCAGGCGGCGGTTGTTCCGCGACGCGCAACCGCGGCGCCCGCACCGCTCGCCGCCGGCACCATCGTCGTCGACGGGCCGCCGGTCACCGTGACCCTGGCCTCGCACCAGAAGACCGATCTGACGTTCCAGTGGGACGGCGCCGCCCGGGTCCGGCTGAAGTTCACGAACTGCTCCAACATGTTCTTCAACCTGGTCTGGGGCGAGGGCTACAGCCGGGGGCTCGGGTGCTCGGGCCCTCCCGCGGTGCCGTGGGGCGCCGACTTCGATCCGGGCACGCCGCGGGCGATCGGCCCGGTGCGGATCGAGTTCGAGGCCGACCGCAACAACGACGGCATCGGCGGGTTCGTGACGATCGAACTCGACTCGGTGCCGCCCACGCACACGGGCGCGATCACCGTCGCGGGCACCGCGTTGAACCTGACCTTCGCCAGCCGCACCGACGAGGCCTGGGTCACGTTCGACGGGGTGGCGGGCCAGAACCTGAACCTGCTGACGACGTCGTCGACCACGGCGGGCTGCTGGGCGTTCGTCAGCATCCGGAAACCCGACGGCACGATGCTGCCCAACAGCGGCTGCCACACCGGATCGATCTCGCATGCGCTGGGCCGGCTCACCCAGACCGGCCGGTACCGGATCGAGGTCGACCGGTTCACGGCCGAGCCCGCCGCCGGCACCATGTCGCTGCGGCTGATCCACGCCGCGGTGCCCCTGCCCCCGGCGTGCGTGTCCGGACGGGTCAAGCCGATCGCGCTGGTGCACGGATTCGGCGGTTCGTCCGCCGACTTCGACACGCTGCGCGCGTTCCTGCTCGACCGGCTCGTGGCCGAGTTCCGCCAGGCCGGTGCCACCATCGAGGAGGCGGCCCCGTGCGCGACGGCGTTCCTCTGGCCGATCGGGGTGGGGTCGCAGGCGAGCAGCGCGGCGAACGCGTCATTGATACAGCAACGGCTGGCCGACATCGCGACCTTCCTCGGGGTGACGCCCATCGACATCATCGCCCACTCCAAGGGCGGGCTCGACTCCCGCGCGGCGATCGAGCGCTCGCCGCTGGTCCGCAACCTGGTGATGATCGCGACCCCGAACGGCGGGACGATGATCGCCGACGTGGGGTGCGGCGCCTACAACCTGTCGCTGGGCGACCTCAGCACCGATCCCACCGGGTACGCCAGGCGGCTCGCCGCGCGCACCATCATGCGCCGGATCGTCAACCGGTTCGGCCCCTGCCGGGGGGAGCAGGACGCGTTGTGGGGCCTCACGAGTGACTTCGTGCAGAACCGGCTGAACGCGTCGGTCCAGGACAACCCGAACGTGGTGTACCGGACGATCGCCGGCGACTCCAACTGCATCCTGTGCCTCGCCTACGGCGCGTTCGTGGGCCCGAACGACGGCCTCGTGCCGGTGTCGAGCGTCGAGTACCTGGCCGGCCGCGGGCACGTCTCCGCCGGTCAGTTCCCGGCCACCCATTCCGGCCTCCTCACCTCCGGCGACGTGGCGGACCGGGCGTACTGCAGCCTCGTCCCGCGCGGTCGCGACTACGGGCCGTGTGGCGCGGTACCCGGTGGCGTGTCGGGGGCGCGGGCGGCCGCCGACAATCCGCAGGCGCTGCTGCACTTCGAGGCCGTCACCGTGCCGGCCGGCGGTTCGGCGACCGTCACGCTGCCGATCGGCGGTCGCGGGTCGGTGAACGTGGCGGTCCTCACCGACCAGACGGCGCTGACCGGGTCCGTCGGCGGAACCGCGCTGGGGGCCGAGAGCCACCCGATCGGACGCGCGCTGGGCGGCACGGTGCAGAGCGCGTCGAACCAGCCGCTGGTGCTCGCCAACCCGGGAAGCCAGCCGGCCGACGCGCTCGTGATGGTGTTCGGCGCCGCCGCGGCGAGGCTGGCCGTGCAGGTGACACCGCCGGTCGCGGCCCCCAACCAGGCGCGGCAGATCCGCGTGGTCAACGCCGCTGCGGCCGGTCTGGTGGGGACGGTCACCGCACCCGACGGCACCGAGACGCCGCTGACGTTCACGGCGTCCGGGTCCGACGCGGTGGCCACCCACACGCCCACCGTCACCGGTGAGCACGCGGTCAGCGTCACCCACGAGGGCGCCACCCAGCGGCTCGCCTTCGCCCGGCTGCCGGTCGGCGCGGGCGGCGCGACGCTGCCCGGCACGTACACGGCCGGGTTGGCCACCGGACCCGACGGGCTCGCCGACGCCCTGAACCTCGACGTGAACGTCACGGTGGCCCAGGCCGGCGAGTACACGCTGTCCGGTGGCCTCGCGACGGCCGACGGCACGCTGCTCGGCACGGCCGAGGTCACCGGCACGCTGGCCGCCGGCGCGCGGCAGTTGCGGCTGTCGTTCCGCGGCGCCGTGTTGTACGCGGCGGCCCGCAACGGCCCCTACCACCTGGTCGACCTGACGCTGGCGCGAACCGGTGTCATCGAGGCCCAGGTGCCCGCCACGGCAGCGACGACGGCGTACGCGTACACGGCGTTCCGGCCCGCGCTGGTGGTACCGGCCGCCGCCACCGTGGTCGAGGGCGACACCGGCACGAAGACCGTCGAGTTCCCGGTGACGCTCTCCGAGCGGGTCAACGTGCCGGTGACCGCCGAGTTCGTCTCGACCAACCAACCCGGAAGCGCGACCTGGCCGGAGGACTACGACGCGGTGTGGAGCCGCCTGACGTTCCTGCCCGGCGAGACGGCCAAGACGGTCTCGCTGACGATCCGCGGTGACCGGTTGGACGAGAACGACGAAATGGCGCTGGTGCACTTCTACGCCGCCAGCAACGCGAAGGTGGGCGGGTTCGGTGGGGTCGGTGGAGTGTCCATTGTGGACGACGACGCGCTTCCCGCGGTCCAGCCGGGCTTCGCACCGTCCATTGTGGAGGGAGACGCGGGTACGACGGTGGTGCAGGTGCCGGTCACGCTGTCGGCGCCGAGCGGGCGACCGGTCACGGTGCGGTACGCGCCGTTCACGCAGCCCGGCTACGCGGTCTTCCCGGGTGACTTCGAGGCGCCGACCGGCACGCTGACGTTCCAGCCGGGGGAGACGTCGAAGACCATCGCGCTGACCGTGAAGGGCGACACGGTCGACGAGGCCGACGAAGCAGCGCTCATCGCGTTCACCGAGCCGACCAACGCCACCGTCGGCGGGTTCGGGGTGGCCGGGGTGACCATCGTCGACGACGACCCGTGACACGGGTTCCGCGGCGGTGGCGGCCGGAGAGCCGCCACCGCCGGTGCGTCACAGTCCCCAGCCGTACCGGATGCGGTCGCGGCCGGAGGCGTTGCGGACGGTCAGGTTGAGATTGGTGCCGCTGCCGCTGAGGGCGAACATCGAGTAGTAGTCGTAGCCGGAGCTTCCGGTGGGCTTGCCACCGAGCGCGGGCCAGTACGTGCCGCCCATCTGGTTGTCGCGCATGACCTGCGTGACGGCGCGGATGTGCCGCACGAAGTTGTCGGTGCTGCTCGCGTTGGCGTAGTTGAGACCGGTGGACATCGGCGCGCCGAACTCGGTGACGACCGCGCGTGAGGCGCAGTTGCCGAGGCGGGTCTGGATGTGGCTCCGGAACGCGTCGTACGTCATCGCGCTGTAGAAGAACGCGTAGTGGTGGAAGGACAGCAGCGTTCCGCTGAAGCGGCTGTCGTTGCAGATGTCGCGCAGGTCCTGGCTGTAGCCGGTGCCGCCGATGAGCGTCCGGGCCGGGACCGCCGAGTAGTGGTAGCTCATCCAGTTCGCGGCGACGGTGCGCCACTCCGACGAGCTGTAGCCGTGCGGCTCGTTCATCGGCTCGAAGTAGACGTTGGTGTTGGACCCGTAGGTGTAGGTCACGTTGGACCACATGGTGTTCCACGCGGCGATGTTGGTGATCCGGCCGCCGGAGGCGGCGCCGTCCTCCCAGTACGCGAGGATCACCTTGAAGCCGCGGGCGGTGGCGGCGTCGATGGCGCCCCGGTAGGCGTTCCACCAGGTGGTGCCGACGGTGTGCGTGTTGATCGGCAGCCTTACGGTGTTGACCCCGATCGCCGCCATGTCGTCGTAGAGGGCGTTGGCCTTGGCCCGCACGGTCGCGTTGCTGTCGGACTGGCTGAGTCCACTCAGGACCAGTGGACCGGTGCTGAAGTTGTCACCGAGCACGGCCCAGTTCATGCCCCGGAACTGGTTGGTGGCCGCGCCGGCCGGCGATGCGCCGCTGATGACAGCGACCGGGATCAGCGCCAGCGCGGCCAGGGCGCCGATGAGGACGCGACCCGGTGATCGCCGACGGGGCTTGTCGTTCGTCAATGTCTTGTCCTTCCACACGGGGGTGTGTCGTCCTTGTTAACCCCCTGTGAACGGTTGCGCGATCGGTCGAACCGATTCGCCCACAAACAGACATAGACGAACATGAGACCGTCAGGTGCAGACGGCGACCACGAACAGGTACCAGTCGTCGCTGATGGTGTCCTCCTCGTACGCGGTTGCCTGGAACGAGTTGAACGTGCCGCCGAGGCTGTGCGTGTACACCGAGTCGAGGAGCAGTTCCGTCTGGGTCGCCGCGTCGAGGCTGACGGCCATCGCGGCTCCGCCGGTCGCGGTCTGCCCGTTCGAGCAGGTCGCGTCGAACGCCTTCGGCTCGTCGATCGAGTTGGACTCCGTGGACGCGTACGTCACGTTCTGGCCGGCGATCGGGTCGGCGCAGAGCAGGAAGGCGTGGAGCGTCCAGTCGCCGTCGTAGTCGCCGTCCTCCCGCGCCGACACGGACGCCGACGTCGCCGCGTCGCCGTCGGTGCCCACACCGACCTGGTTCACCAGGATCTCGCCGTTGCCGTCCTCGACCTTCCAGCCGACGCTGAGCAGCGTCTGGTCGCCGGAGCAATGGGGGAACAGGGTCTTCGGGTCGGAGTTCGTCTGGCTGATGCGGTGCACCCGGTCCAGGCCCGCCGGCTTGTCGGCACACAGCGCGCGGGCGGTGACCTTCCAGTCGGCGTCGGTCTTGTCGGTCTCCTTCGCGGTGACCGTCACGGTGTTGGTCGAGATGTCCGGCTCGATCTGCGAGATCGCCACACTGCCGTCACCATCGACGATGGTGGCATTGCCACCGATCACGGTGCCGGTCGTGCAGGTCGCCACCTTGGTCTTGCTCGGGTCCGAGTTCTTGAGACTCTCGGCGATCTCCTCGTGTACGCCGCTGAGCGCGGTGGCCGCGACGGCCGGGGTGACTGGTACGGCGAGCCCGGCCACCAGCAGGGCCAGGACCGCCGCGGTCCGGTAGTAGTTTCGCAACGGGTTCTCCTCTGAGTGGTGTGCGCCATGTGGCGCGGCGGAGCCCAGCGTCGGTGCGCGACCTTCGACGGTTCTTGCGGAAACCTTCGACGGCGGGGTTCCGGTGGCCCGGGCGTCGGCAAGGTGACATCGACCGCGGGATCGACCGTGCCGCCGGTTGCCGCACACTGGGTGCCGGTCCGGTACCGACGGTTCTCCGGGGAGGCATGTGAGCGACACGAGTGAACCGCGCTTCCGCCTCCTCGGCACCGTGGACGCCCACGCCGGGCCGGCTGCCGGCCCGCTCGACCTCGGGCACGACCGCCAGCGGTGTGTGCTCGCCGTCCTGCTGGTCGAGGCCAACCACCCGGTCCCGGTGCCGGTGCTGCTCGACCGGGCCTGGGGCGACCGGCTGCCCCGGCGGCCCCGCGACGCGCTCTACGGCTACCTGTCCCGGTTGCGCTCGATCCTTGCCGTCACCGGTGTCCGGCTGGAGCGGTGCCACGGCGGGTACACGCTGGAGCTCGATCCGCTCGACGTCGACCTGCACCGGTTCGACGACCTGGTTCGCCGGTCCCGGACCGCACCCGACGCCGGCCGTGCCCTGGCCGACCTGGAACGGGCGCTGGCGTTGTGGGGCGGCCCGGCGTTCGGTGCCCTGGAGACGTCGTGGCTGAACGACCTGCGCGTCGAACTCACGCACCGGCGGCGGGTCGCCGAGCGCGCCCGCGACGACCTCGCTCTCCAGCTGGGCCGCCACCAGGTGGTGGCGTCCGACCTGCTGGTGCGCGCCGCCCGGGACCCGCTGGACGAGCGGCTGGCGGGCCAGGCGCTGCTCGCCCTGTACCGGTGCGGCCAGCGGGCGCTGGCGTTGACCCACTTCGAGGACCTGCGGCAACGGCTGGCCGACGGGCTGGGCACCGAACCGAGCGAACCGCTGCGCCGGCTGCACCAGCAGATGCTGCGCGCCGATCCGGTCCTGTCACCGCCGGAGACCGACCCGGCTCCGGCCGTGGTCCCGGCCATGGATCCGGCTGTGGTTCCGGCGGTGGTTCCGGCGGTGGTCCCGGCGGTGGTTCCGGCCCCGGTTCCGCGGCAGTTGCCGCCGTGTCCGGGGTCTTTCGTGGGACGGGAGGCGGAGCTCGCCGAGCTGACCGCCGCGTTCGAGTTTTCCGCGCCGTCCACCGCGGTTGTCCTGTCGGTGATCGGCGGACCGGGCGGCATCGGCAAGACCTGGCTCGCCCTGCGCTGGGCGCACCGGCACCGGCACCGTTTCCCGGACGGCCAGTTGTACGTGAACCTGCGCGGGTTCGACCCCGGCGGTGGCCCGCTGGCGCCGGCCGTCGTGATCCGGTCGTTCCTCACCGCCCTCGGCGTCTCCGACGCGGCGGTGCCCGGCGACCCGGACGCCCAGGTGGCGCTGTACCGGAGCCTGTTGGCGGACCGCCGGGTCCTCGTCGTGCTCGACAACGCGCGGGACAGCGCGCAGGTGGAACCGTTGCTGCCCGGCTCGTCCGGATGCGCGGTGCTGGTCACCTGCCGGCGACGGCTGACCGCCCTGGTCGCGGCGCACGGAGCGCACCCGGTGCCGCTCGGCCTGATGACCGATGCCGAGGCCCGGCAGGTCCTGCGGATCCGGCTCGGCGCGGCCCGACTGGCGGACGCGCCGGCGGCGGTCGACGCGCTTCTGACGCACTGCGCCGGGCTGCCGCTGGCGCTGGGGATCGTCGCCGCGCAGGCGGCCACGGGCGCGGCCGCCGGTCTCACCGACCTCGCCGGCGCCCTGACCGACCGGGAGACGCGCCTGGACCTGCTCGACGCCGGCGAACTGGCGCTCGGCCTGCGTGCGGTGCTGGACACCTCGGTGCGCGCGCTGTCGGCGCCGGCCGCCCGGATGTTCGGCCGGCTCGGTCCGGCACCCGGGCCGGACACGGGCCTGGCCGCCGCGGTGAGCGCCGCCGGCACGGGCGACGGCGCGGGTGAGGTCCGGAAGGTCCTGCGTGAGTTGGTCGACGCCAACCTGATCAGTGAGGACAGCCCGCGGCGGTACCGGATGCACGACCTGGTGCGGCTCTACGCCATCGAGGTGTCCGGCGCCGCGGACGGCGGATGCGCGCTGACCCGGCTGCTGGAGCATTACCTGCACACCGCGCACGCGGCGCTGGACCTGTTGCGGCCGTTGGACCGGCGGCCCGTGCCGGCGCCACCGGTCGCGGGCGTACGGGCCGAGCGCTTCGCCGACCGGGCCGCCGCTGCCGCCTGGTTCGCGGCCGAGTGTCAGGTCCTGGTGGCGGCGGTGCGGTCCGCGGCCGGCGTCGGCGCCGACCGGCTGACCTGGCAACTGGCCTGGGTGAGCCTCTACCAGTTGGGCCAGCGCGGCGACGGGGCCGGCCAGGTCGCCGTGTCCGAACTCGCGGTCGCCGCGGCGCGACGCCTGGGCGACGACTCCGCGCTCGCGCACGCCCACACCGGCCTGGGACGCGGATACGGCGCCTCGGGCCGGTTCGACCCGGCGCGGGTGGAGTTCGGCCACGCGCTCGCCGCGTACCGGCGACTCGGCGACGTGGTCGGCGAGGGCTTCGCGCACCGGGCACTGGCCCGCGTCCACGCCGTCGAGGGCCGTCCGGCCGAGGCGCTGGTGGAGGACCGGCGGGCGCTGGCCCGGTTCGAGGCGGCCGGACACGACTACGGCCGGGCGGTGGTGTTGAACGCGCTCGGCTGGCACCTGGGTCACCTCGGCCGGTACGCGGAGGCCGTCGACTGCTGCCGGCGGGCCATCGCGCTCCATCGGCACCTCACCGACCCGTTCGGCGAGGCGCTGAGCTGGGACAGCATCGCCTACGCCCGGTACCGCCAGGGCGACTACCACCAGGCGGTCACCGGATACCGGCGGGCCGCCCGGTTGATGCGTGACCAGCGGAACCACTCCGTCGAAGCCCAGGTCGTCGACCACCTCGGCGACGCGTACGCCGCCCTCGGCGCGCGCCGGGCCGCCTGCGCCGCCTGGCAGCGCGCCGCCGACCTGCTGACCGCGCTCGGCCACCCGCACGTCGCACCGGTCCACGCCAAACTCCGTCGGGTGACGGTCCGGTTCAGCGTTGCGGGGCGGTCCAGGCGCTGACGCCCAGCCGGCCGGTGGTGCCCAGGTCGATCGGTCCGTCCGGGCGGATCGTCTGGGCCGGCTGGCCCGGAGCGGGGACGATCTCCAGGTACGTGCCCTTGACCACGTCACCACCCATGTCGACCCGATTGCGCCACAGGAGGCCCGCCACCAGCCGCGCGCCGGGCGCGGCCGTCACCGGCGCGGGCGGGGTGTCGAAGTTCGGGAGCAACGCGATGTCCGCGGACCCGTGGACGACCGCGACCGGAAGGGCCGCCCCGCCGACGTCGAGGACCCGCACGTCCGGATACCCGTTCAGCGTGACGGGAACGGAGCCGCAGTTGACCAGTTCGATTCCCGCCGCCCGCAATCCCATCGCGGCGTCGACCTCGCCCATCCGCACGAGCACCCCCGACGGCGGACACACGCCGGGCGCGGCCGTGGACGGGGACCATGAAGGTGTCGGGTTCGCCGAGGGTCGCGACCTGGAACCCGTCGTCGACACTGCCGGTCGCGGCGCCGATCCCGCCTCCGGGTCGGTGTCCGACCCGAACTCGCGGCGGGCGTCGTCGACCAGCGCACAGCCGGCGAGCAGCCCGGCGCTCACGAGCAACGCCCCGACGGACCGCGCGACCCGCCGCCCCCTGCGGTCAGTGCCGACGATGGTCATCCGGCGATCCTCGCGTGTCGTTGTGCGCATCCTGTGCGGAACGTGTGCGGATCTTACGCCGGGTCCGATTCGTCGCCCGATTCGTCGTCCGACCGGTCGGTTTCGGAGCCGACGACGGCGAAGGCCTCGTCGAGTTGCACGTCGACCTGGCTTCCGTCGGGCATCGTGACCTCGACCTCGTAGTAGCTCTCCTCGTCGCCGGCTTCGGTTCCGGTCACCCGGCCGCCGCCGGTCCAGGCGAGCGCGGCCGCCTCGGCCCGGGCGCGCGCCGGCCCGGTGATGGGCGTCTCGTCGTCACTCGCCGGGCCGCCGAGGGCCACTCCACCGCCAATGGCCGAGGCGGCGAGCGCGGCGGCGGCCGCGACGATGATGATGCGTGTCTTCCGTTTCATGGTTCCACCTCCTGTTCGGCACAGAATGGCGCCGCGGTGCTGAACCCGGGCTGAACGATCAGTCCGGCGCCAGCGGCAGGCGCACGGTCACGCGCGCGCCGCCGAGGGGACCGTCGTCGATGACGACGGCGCCACCGTGCGCGGCGACGATCTCCGCGACGATGGCCAGCCCGAGACCGCTGCCGCCGCCGGTGCGGGCGCGCGCGTCGTCGAGCCGGACGAAGCGGTCGAACACGCGGGACCGGTCGGCGGCCGGCACGCCCGGCCCGTCGTCGTCGACGCGCAGCTCCGCGAACCCGTCGCGGTCGAGCAGGGCGTAGGCGACCCGGTGCCGGGCATGACGCGCGGCGTTGTCGCCCAGGTTGTGCAGCACCCGACGCAGGGCGGCCGGGTCGCCGTCGATCCGCGCCGCCGACACGCCGCTGGTGTCCACCCGCAGGTGGTCGGCCTCGTGCCGGACCCGCCGCGCCTCCGCCAGCACCAGGTCGTCGAGGTCGACCGGCTGGCGCCGCACCGACAGCGTCTGTTCATCGGCCTGGGCGAGCAGCAGCAGGTCGTCGACGAGGGCCTGCATGCGCAGGCTCTCCGCGTGTGCCGTCCGGGCCAGCTCCGCGGCCGGCACGGCGTCGGGATGGGCCAACGCGACCTCGGCGTGCTGGCGGATGGCGGCGATCGGCGACCGCAGCTCGTGCGACGCGTCGGCCACGAACCGCCGCTCCCGGGCGCGGGCCAGTTCGAGCCGGTCCAGCATCCGGTTCATCGTGTCCGCCAGCCGGCCGATCTCGTCCCGCGACGACGGACGGGGCACCCGGCGATGCAACTGCGTGCCGGTGATCGTGTCCGCTTCGACGCGGATCGCGTCGACCGGGGCCAGCGCCCAGCCGACCACCCGCCACGCCGTGGCGCCGACCACCAGCAGCAGCACGGGCAGCCCCACCGCCAGCAGCACCGCCAGCGTCCGCGTCGACTCGACGACCGTGTCGAGGCTGTGCCCCACCAGCACCGTCCGGCCGTCCGCGGCAGCCGCGGCCACGACCAGGAAATCGTCGTCGTCGAACGTCACGTCGATCCGGCGGGACCGGCCCGGGGCGAGCCGGACCAGCGCGGGCTCCCCGGCCACGTTCGGCGTCGCGTCGAGCACCGCACCGGACGGGCCGAGCACCTGCAGCACCACGTCGTCGTCCCCGGCCGCCGCCGCGCTCGGGTCACCGCCGGCCGCCACCACGCGGACGGCGTCGGCGGCGCGCACCATGGCCGCCGCGCGGACCTCCCGGACCAGGGCCGCGTTCAAGCTGAGGACCAGCGCCACCGCGCCGACCAGCAGCGTCACCCCGACGACCGCGACCGCGACGCCCGTCATCCGGACCCGGACCGAGCCCCGCACGGACCGCCCGATGTCAGCCGCCATCGGCGGCCAGCCGGTAGCCGGACCCGCGCAGCGTCTCGATCGCGGACCGTCCGAACGGCCGGTCGAGCTTGTCGCGCAGGTGCCGCACGTACACCTCGACGATGTTCGCGTCGCCGTCGAAGTCGAAATCCCAGACGTGCGCCAGGATCTCCCGCTTGCTGAGCACCTCGCCGCGGCGGCGCAACAGGAACTCCAACAGCGAGAGTTCCCGGCCGGTCAACGCGAGTTCGGTGGCGCCGCGCCAGGCCCGCCGCGCCGCCGGGTCCAGCCGCAGGTCACCGGCCGACAGCACGACCGGGCGCTCCGGCGCCCCCCGGCGCAGGAGCGCCCGCAACCGGGCGACGAGCACGGCGTGCGAGAACGGCTTGGTCAGGTAGTCGTCCGCACCCGTGTCCAGACCCTCCACCTCGTCCCACTCGCCGTCCTTCGCGGTGAGCATCAGGATCGGCGTCCAGATCCCCTCGTCCCGCAGCGTCCGGCAGATCCGGTACCCGTTGACACCGGGCAGCATCAGGTCCAGGACGATCACGTCGAACGGCTCCTCGCGGGCCAGCCACAGCCCGTCCGTGCCGGTGAGGGCGACGTCGACGGCGAACCCGTCCGCCACCAACCCGGCCCGCAGCCCCGCTGCCAGCCGCGGCTCGTCCTCGACCACCAACACACGCACGACGCACCGATTCTCGCAGAGCCGGCTGAACCCGCCCTGAACGCGTCACCGGGAACCTCACCGGACGCGTGGACGGTCATGGTGGAGCAGGGTCACGGGCCCGGCTGGGAGCGGAACTGCTCGCCGTCGAGGATCCGGTGGAGACACACGGATTCCGCCCGATGACGTCGTTCTGAGCGGGTGCGGGACACACCGGTGTAGTATGTCGGCCGTCGCGCCTGCTTGGCGTCCCTATCGAGGCGGGAACCGGTGACACAGCAGGAGATCGAGTTCGGCATTCTCGGTCCGCTGTGCGCGACGGTCGACGGCCGGCCGGTGCCCGTGCCGGCCGCCAAGCACCGGGTGCTGCTCGGCGCGTTGCTGTTGCAGGCGAACCGGGTCGTGCCGGTGTCGACACTTCTCGACCACCTGTGGGCGGGGGAGCCGCCGCCCGGTGCGCGGGGCACGGTGCACACCTACGTCCACCGGTTGCGGCGACGGTTCGGCCGGCCCGACCTGATCGCCACCGACGGTGACGGCTACCTCATCAACGTGCCACCGGGCGCGCTCGACCTGCACCGGTTCCGCGACCTGCTCGGCCGGGCCGACGAGGCCGTGCTCGATGCCGACCCGGTGGCCGAGTCGGTCCATCTGCGCGCCGCGCTCGCCGTGTGGCGCGGGCCGGCGCTCGCCGACGTGGCGTCCGCGTCGCTGGAGGCGTACGCCCGGACGCTCGACGAGGAGCGGCTGCGGGTGATCGAACGCAGCGTCGACGCCGAGCTGAGCACGGGTCGGCACGCCGACCTGATCCCGGAGCTGCGCGGCCTGACCGTGGAGCAGCCGTTGCGGGAACGGTTCTGGCAGCAGCTCATGCTGGCGCTCTACCGGAGCGGGCGGCAGGCCGAGGCGCTGGAGGCGTTCCGCGCCATCGACCGGAAGCTCCGTTCGGACCTCGGCATCGAGCCCGGCGCCGACCTGCGCGCGTTGCACCGGGCGATGCTGGCCGGCGAGGTGGCCGGGCCGCCGGTGCCCGCCGCGCCCGCCCCCCGGTGGGTCGCGCCCCGGCAACTGCCGGCCGACATCCGGGGCTTCGTCGGCCGGGAGGCGGCGCTCGACGCCATGGACGCACCCGTCGGCGACACCACCGTTCCGGCGGTCACGGTGATCGGCGGCCCGGCGGGCGTCGGCAAGACGACGCTGGCGGTGCACTGGGCGCACCGGGTCGCCGACCTGTTTCCCGACGGACACCTCTACGCCAACCTGCGCGGCTTCGACCCGGGCGGGACACCGCGGTCGGCCTCCGAGGTGCTCCGCGGGTTCCTCGGCGCGATGCGGGTGCCGCCGCACGAGATTCCGTCCGATCCGGACGCCCAGGCGGGCCTGTACCGCAGCCTGCTGTCGGGCCGGCGGATGCTCGTCGTACTCGACAACGCCCGCGACGCCGAGCAGGTCCGCCCGCTGCTGCCCGGGTCGGCGGGCAACATGGTCGTCGTAACCAGCCGGGACCGGCTCACCAGCCTGATCGCCCTCGACGGCGCACATCCGGTCACCCTCGACGTACTGTCCGTGGCCGACGCCACCCACCTGCTCAACGGCCGGATCGGCGCGCGGCGGGTCGACGCCGATCCCGCCGCGACCGCCGAGGTCATCGGCCGGTGCGCCGCGCTTCCGCTGGCCCTGACCGTCGTCGCCGCGCGCGCCGCGCTCCAGCCCGAGTCCTCCCTGGGCATGCTGGCCGCGCAGATCCGCGGTGCGCAGGCGGACCTGAGCGTCTTCCAGGACCCGGATCCGGCGGCCGACCTGAGGGCCGTGTTCTCCTGGTCGTTCCAGACGATCAGCCCGGCCGCGGCCCGGTTGTTCCGGCTGCTGGGGCTGCACCCCGGCCCGGACATCGGCGAGCGCGCCGCCGCCAGCCTGTCCGGTGTGCCCCTCGTCGAGGTGCGACCGCTGCTCGCCGAGCTCGCGACGGCGAACGTGATCGCGGAGTCGTCGGCGCGGCGGTACTCATTCCACGACCTGCTACGGGCGTTCGCGATCGAGCAGGCCGGCCGGCACGAGACGGAACCGCAACGCCGCGACGCGATGGGTCGCCTGGTCGACCATTACGTCCACAGCGGATACACCGCGGCGAGGCTGCTGAACGCGCAGCGCGACCCGATCACGGTGGCGCCGCACCGGCCCGGGGTCACCCCGGAGCCCGTCGACGACGACCACCGGGCGTCCGAGTGGTTCGTCGCCGAGCACGCCGTCCTGCTGGCGATGATCCCGGCGGCGGCGGCACAAGGCTTCGACGTGCACGCGTGGCAGCTGGCCTGGGTGTTCGCCGACGCGCTCGACCGGCGGGGGTTCTGGCACGAGATCATCGACACCCAGCTCGTCGCGATCGCGGCGGCGGACCGGCTGGCCGACCGTCGCGCCGGCGCGCAGTCCCGGCGCAACCTCTCCCGGGGCTACGGTCTCCTCAGCCGGTACGACGAGGCCCTCGCGATGCTCAACGAGGCGCTGGACCTGTACAGCGAACGCGGCAACGATATCGGCCGGGCCAACACCCACCGGGCGATCAGCTGGATCCTCGGGCGGCAGGACCGGGTGGACGAGGCGATCGTCCACGCCACGCACGCGATGCGGCTGTTCCGCGCGGGGGGTGACCGGGCCGGTCAGGGAAGGGCACTCAACTCGCTCGGCTGGATGCATTCGCGGCTCGGCCGGCACCGGCAGGCGGTGGTCTACTGCGAGGAGTCCCTACGGCTGCAGGCCGACGGGGGAGGCGCCTACAGCGTGGCGGTCACCTGGGACACGTTGGGCTTCGCCCGGTACCACCTCGGCCAGTACGACGAGGCCATCACCTGCCTGCAGCGGGCGGTCGACCTGCTGGGCGAGGTCGGTGCGCGGTACAGCCAGGCCAACGCGCTCGCTCATCTCGGTGACGCCCACATCGCCGCCGGTGATGCCGCCGTCGGTCGCCGCACCCTGCAGCGGGCCGTCGACATCCTGCGCGAGATCGGCCACGCCGACGCCGACCGGGTCCAGGACCAACTGGCCGGCCTGAGCGTCAGCGGCGCGTGAGCGGGACGACAGCGCCGACTGGCACCATTCCCGACGAACGTCCCGGACCGGCGAGGGCCGGCCCGGGACGCGGTTGTCGGTCAGCGGCCGTCGGGGGTCCATTGCGGGTCACGGCCGAGGTAGCGCAGGAGGGCGGTGGCCGGATCGTCGTCGGCGTGGACGGGCAGGGCAGGGGCGTAGGCGAAGCCGCGCAGCGGTTCGGCCGTCGCGCGGGCAGCCGGCATCAGGTCCGCGGCCAGCGCGGCGGTCAACGGTGTGGGCTGACCGGTGGCGACGGCGACGTCCCAGGCGTGCACGGCGGCGTCGAGCGCGCACGCGGCGGCCGCGAGCGCGGGCGCCAACTCCGGCACCGGCGGCAGCGGGGTGGGCACCGACGCCGCGGCCGGGTCGATGCCGGCCCAGACACCGGTGGCCGCCTCGACCGCCTTGGTCACCGTCTCCTCGACGCCGGCGTCGAGCCGGTGCGGCGGGTCGAACGGGTTGTAGGTCGGCATCGAGCCGGCTCCGACGGTGGCCGCCCAGGCGTGCTGGTCGCCGGCGGCGTGGAACAGCACCTGTGCGACGGTCCACTCCGTGCACGGGGTCGGATCGTCGAGCCGGCCGGTGGCGACGGCAACGGTGGTGACGCGGCGCAGCGCGTCGAGAGCGGTCGTCAATACGGTGAAGGTCACGATGGTTCCTTTCGGTGGTTTCCGCTCGGCCCCGACGGCCGAACGGTCAGGCGGCTCAGGCGAGTGCGGCGAAGAACTGGCGGATGTCGTCGACGAGCAGGTCGGGCGCGTCGTGCGTGGCCCAGTGGCCGCCGCGGTCGTAGGTGTTCCAGCTGACGATGTTGCGGTGGTCGCGGTCGGCGAACCGGCGGACGGCGTGGATGTCCCAGGCGAACGAGGCGAGACCGATCGGCACAGTCGTGGGTGCGGTGTCGGCGGTCTTCGCGGCCCGGTGGTTCTCGTAGTAGAACCGGGCGGCCGACGCGGCGGTGTTGGTGAACCAGTACAGCGCGACGTTCGTCAGGACGTCCTCGGGACCGAGCGCGGTGCCGAACAGCTGCCCGCTCCAGGCCAGCTGTCCGGCCGGCGAGTCGGCCAGGGCATGCGCCAACGTCTGCGGCTGGGCCTGCTGGGACCGGTCGTGGACGGCGTGCTCGACGAACGCCTGCCCGAACTGCAGCGCGCCGAACTCCTCGCCGGTGAGCCCGTCGAACTCGCCCTCGTCGCCGCGCGGGAAGGAGAAGATCTGGGTGACGTGCACACCGGCGACGTGCGCCCGGTCCAGCTCGCCCAGCAGCGGCGAGACGATCGCTCCGGCGTCGTTGCCGTGCACGCCGTAGCGGTCGTAGCCCAGCCGGCGCATCAGCTCCGCCCACGCGGCAGCGGTCCGCCAGGCGCTCCAGCCGTGCTCGCGCGTCGGCCCGGAGAACGTGAACCCGGGCAGCGACGGGATGACCACGTGGAAGGCCTGCGCACCCGGCCGGCCGTGCGCGCCCGGATCGGTCAGCGGTCCCACCAGCCCCAGGTACTCCACGAAGCTGTTCGGCCACCCGTGCGTGAGGACGAGGGGGATGGCGTCCGGCTGCTCGGAGCGCACGTGGACGAAGTGGATGCGCTGCCCGTCGATCTCGGTGGTGAACTGGGGGTATTCGTTCAGTTCGGCCTCTTTCGCCCGCCAGTCGAACGTGCGCCAGCGCTCGACCAGGTCGCGCACGTAGGAGACCGGAACGCCGTACTCCCACCCCGGCTGCGCCGGCACGCCGGAGCCGCCGGCGATGACCTCCTTCTCGGGCAGTTCGTCGGCCCAGCGGACCCGGGCCAGCCGGTCGGCCAGGTCGTCGAGGTCCTCCTGCGGTACCGCGACGCGGAACGGCGTGATGGTCGGGTCGGTCATGTCGGCCGCCTCCAGGTGAGTGTGTCTGACCTGCATAGACGTTCACAGAGTCGAACGGCGCGAGGTAGTGTCTGCCGCACGATTCGGGCTGCGCTTCGCAGGGCCGCGGGGTGCCGATTCTCGGGCCGGCCGGCGCACAATGCACGGCCGGCCGTGCAGATTGCACATAGCTGCGAACATCGGTGTGCTCGTCGGTCGAGGAGGGTGGTGCGTGTCCGTGTCTCCGACCGGCGGTAGGCCGATGCGGCTCGCGACGGTCCCGATCGTGCTGTGTGTCGTGATCTACTGCGGATACCGCGCCGCCAACCTCGTTCCCTGGGGCGGCTGGGACCCCGGGTTCACGCCGGTCGAGCAGGTGCTGGGTGCCGCCGTCATCGTGGCGATGGGCGCCGTGCAGCTCCACTTCGCGTTCCGCCGCCCGTCCCGCGCCCGCGCCGCCGGGCTGCTGGCGGTGCAGGTTCTGCTGGTCTACGGGCCTTATCCGGTGTTCGGTGCCTATTGGGACCCGCCCGCGGCTTTCGTCGTCGCGGCGGTGCTTCTGACCTTTGCCGGCCGGCTCTCGTGGGCGTTGACGGCCGTCGCCGTGGCGTGCGACGCGCTGGTCCGGATCGCGCTCGAACCCGGCGTGGTCGACACCGGCGGCGCCGTCGTCGCCTCGCGCGTGGCCTACGCCGTCGTCGTGGCGACCGCCAACGGGTTCCTGCTGTTCGGCATGTCCCGCCTGAGCGCCCTGGTCCGGGACCTGGACGCCGCGCGAACCGCCAGCGCGTCGCTGGAGGTGGCGCTGGAGCGGCTGCGGATCAGCCGCCGGCTGCAGGACGCCGTGGGTGGCCGGCTGGTGTCGGTCCTCGCCACGTTGCGGCAGACCGAGCGCCATGCCGGGCCCGACCAGACCCGCGACCGGGCCCGGGCGGTGGCCGCCGCGGCCCGGCAGGCGCTGGCCCAGGTCCGGACCGTCGCCGACGACTACCGGGACCGCTCGCTGGCCGGCGAGGTCGCCGCCGCCCGCGCCGTGCTCACCGCCGCCGGCGTCGACGTGGTCGTCGGGCCGGTGCCGGACCACCTGCCGCGGCCGGTCGACGCTCTGCTGGGGGCGGTCCTGCGCCGCACGGTGGTCGCCGCGCTGCGCGGGACGCCACCGCGCAGCTGCCGGATCGAGCTGGACGGCTCGGCCTCGATGCGGGTGACCGTCGCCGGCGACGAACCCGTCACGCCGGATCCCGACGGGATCGCCGGGGAGGTCCGGGAACTCGGGGGAGTGCTGCGGGTCGAGCCCGCCACCGGCGAGGTCGACGTGCGGATACCGGTGCAGGCACGCCGCCCGAGCGGCCCGCGCAGCCCGCGACCGGTCGCCGCCGCACCCTGGCTGGCGTGGGCGATCATGGCCGTGCTCGAGGTCGACCTCCTCGTCACCACGATCTCGCGCGTCACCGGCGGATGGTCGGATTTCTACGACGCCGTCCACCCGGCGCGGCTGGCCCTCATCATCGCCCTGGTCGTGCTGCTGAGCCTGCTGCAACTGCACCACGTCCGGCCGCGCGGGGGCGCCGCGCCGCCGTGGTGGCGCTGGACGCTCACCCTCCAGATCGTGCTCATCTGCGTGATCGCCGCCGTCGGAACCCCCGTCGCCCCGGTGCCCCAGTACGCGGGCCCGGTCGCCGGCGTCGTGCTCTTCCACGTGCGCCGGCCGTGGTCCTGGGCGCTCGCCGGCGCGCTGGTGCTCGGCACGTCGCTCTACCAGCTGCACACGTGGGGCGTCGACCTGACCACCGATCTGCGGCGGGTGGCCTGGTGGACGCTACTGACCGTGGCCTGGGGGTTGCTCACCATGGTCGCGATCGCCGCGCTGTGCCGCCTGCCCCTCGCGGCCGAGCAACTGGTCGCCGCCCGCCGGGAGGTGGAGCGGCTCGCGGTGCTCCGCGAACGGCTGCGGATCGCCCGCGACACCCACGACCTGCTCGGCTTCCACCTCTCCGCGATCGCGCTCAAGGCCGAGCTCGCCCGGGGGCTGGCCGGCACCGATCCCGGCACGGCGCGGGTCCGGCTGGCCGAGGCCGGCGAGGTCGCCGCGGAGGCGCTGAACTCGCTGCGGTCGATCACGGCGGAGCCGACCGGGTTGTCGTTCGCCGAGGAGGTGGAGAGCGCCCGCTCGATGCTCGCGGCCGCCGGGATCGCGGTCGCGGTCGACCTGCACGCCACGCCCGGGCGGTCGGCCGAGTCGCCGCTGGCGATCGTGCTCCGGGAGGCCGTCACCAACGTCGTACGGCACTCCCGCGCCACGACGTGCGACATCGAGACCCGACCGGTTCCCGGTGGCATCCGGCTGCGCGTCAGCAACGACGGCGTCCCGGACACCCTCGTCGGTGACCCGGCCGGCAACGGCCTGGCCAACCTGCTGGCACGCACGCGCGAGACCGGCGGCGAGCTGACCGTCCACCGGCAGGGCGACCGGTTCACGCTCGTCGCCGAGGTCCGTGTCGACGGGGCGGCCGGGCCGGTGCCCGACGCCGCGGTGCCCGTCGCCGCCTGAAACGCGTTACAACCAGCCGGCCTCGCCGGCGATCCGGATCGCGTCGACCCGGTTGCGGGCGCCCAGCTTCGAGACCGCCGTGGCCAGGTAGTTGCGCACCGTGCCGTACGACAGGCCCAGCTGCGCCGCCACCTCCGTCGGCTCGGCACCGGACGCGGTCAGTCGCAACACGTCGCACTCGCGCTCGGTCAGCGGGTTGCCGGCGACGTCGAGCGCGGCGAACGCCAGCTGCGGATCGAGGACCCGTCCGCCGGCGGCCACCGTCCGCACGGCGGCGAGCAGATCCTCCGGGGCGGCGTCCTTCCCCATGAAGCCGGCCACCTGCGCCGACATCGCGCGGCGCAGGGTGCCCGGACGGGCGACGCCGGTGAGGATCAACGTCCGGCACTCCGGCAACCACTGGTGCAGCTGGACGGCCGCGCTGATCCCGTCGAGCCCGGGCATCTCGATGTCGATGACCGCCACGTCGGGGCGGACCCGCAGCGCGGTCGTCACGATCGCGTCACCGGCCTCGACCGCACCGACGACCTCGATGTCCTCGGCGAGGCCCAGCACGCCGACCAACGCGTCCCGGAGCATGCGCACGTCCTCGGCAAGTAGCACCCGGATCACGCCGGCTCCGTTCTCGTTTCCATGTGGCCCTGAGCATACGTGCCTCCCGACCTGGCGATCGTTCCGAACGGCGGTCCCGTCCGCGCGGCGTCAGCGGCGCGTAAGCGTTCGTTGGTACGGTCGCCGCCGATATGGCGGATCTGCGATTCGGGGTACTCGGTCCACTCGACATCACGCGGCGTGGCGCGCCCGTCGTCGTCGGTGGGGGAAAGCTGCGGGTACTGCTGGCGAGCCTCCTGCTGGAGGCCAACACCACGGTGTCGACGGACCGGCTGGCCGAACGCCTGTGGGGCGAGCGGCTGCCGGCCAGCGCCCGCAAGAGTGTCCAGCTGCTCGTGCTGCGGCTGCGCCGGGTCCTCGACGACGACGTGATCGAAACCAGCCCGACCGGTTACCGGCTGCGGGTGCGGCCCGACCGCGTCGACCTGCTCCGGTTCCGGGATCTCACCGAGGCGGCCCGGGGTGCGGCGAGCACCGGCGCCGGTGAGCGGGAACTGGCGCTGCTGATCGAGGCGCTGGCGTGTTGGCGCGGCCCGGCACTCGCCGACGTACCGTCGGCCGCCCTGCAGCGGGAAGAGGCGGCGCGACTCGGCGAGGACCGGCTCCGCGCCCGGGAACGGGTGGTCCGGCTCAGCCTCGACCTCGGCCGGCACCGGGAGATCATCGGGGAACTCACCGAGCTCACCCGCGAACAGCCGTGGCAGGAGACGTTCTGGGCGTACCTGATCCACGCGCTGCACCGGTCCGGCCGGCGGGCGGACGCGTTGGACACCTACCGCGACGTCTACCGGAAGTTCACCGACGAGCTGGGCGTGGAACCCGGCGCGGAGATCCAGCGCGTGCACCGCCTGGCGCTGGCCGACGCCGCCGATGCCGCCGCCGCGACAACGCTGCCGACCACCATCTGCCAGGTACCCGCGGACGTCCACCGGTTCGTCGGCCGTACCGACCCGGTCGCCTCGCTCCTGACGCTGCCCGACGAACCGCACCGGCCGTGGACAGTGGTGATCTCGGGTCCGCCCGGCGTCGGAAAGACCGCGTTCGCCGTGCACGTCGCCCGGCGGATCGCGCCCCGGTTCCCCGACGGCCAGCTCCACGTCGACCTGCAGGGCTTCGCCGTCGACCCGCCGATGGACCCGGCGGCGGCGTTGACCCGTTTCCTCACCGCCCTCGGCATCCGGCCGGACCCGGTCCCGGGCGACGTCGAGGCCCGGGCGGCCCTGTTCCGCAGCGCGGTGGCCGGCAAGCGGATGCTGCTGCTGCTCGACAACGCGATCGACGCCGAGCAGGTGCGTCCGCTGCTGCCCGGCCAGCCCGGCTGCGTCGTCCTCGTCACCAGCCGCAACGACCTGCGCGGCCTGGCCGTGCATCCCGGCGCCGACCACGTGCCGCTGGACGTGCTCACCGAGACCGAGTCCGCGGCCGTCCTCACCGACCTGCTCGGTGCCGACCGGGCCGCGGCCGAACCCGAAGCGCTGGCCGGACTCGCCCGGGCCTGCGCCCACCTTCCGCTCGCCCTCCGGATCGCCGGCGCCAACCTCGCCGCCGATCCGCACCGGGGCATCGGCGAGTACACGGCCGCGATGACCACGCCGGGCCGGCTCACCGAACTCACCATCGACGGCGACGAGCATTCGGCCGTACGCATGGCCTTCGACCTGTCGTACCGACGCCTGTCCGACGACGACCGGCGGCTGTTCCGGTTGCTGGGTCCGGTGCCGGGTCCGGACGTCGGAGTGCCGGCGGCGGCCGCGTTGACCGGTGCGGCGCACGCGGACGTGCGGCGCGCCCTCGACCGGCTGGTGGCGGCCAACCTGGTGCACCGTCCGCGGCACGGCCGCTACCAGCTCCACGACCTGATCCGGGAGTACGCCGCCGAATGCGCCGCCGCCGACGGCTCGGCCGAGGACGCCGTCGTCACGCTGATCGACTTCTTCATCGACACCGCGACCGACGCGGCCCGCCTGCTCTACCAACACCCCGGCCCCCCGTCGGCGCCGGGGGGCCGGGGCCTCCCGCTGGCCACCGAGGCGACCGCGCTGCAATGGCTGGACCAGGAACGGCCGAACCTGGTCGCCGCGATCCGGTGGGCCGCCGTCCGTCCCGCGGTGTGCGGACGCGCCTGGCGGCTCGCCGACGCGCTGTGGGGCTACCTCGCCAGCCGGGGCGCCGCCGGTGAGGCGGTCACCGCCTGCACGGCCGCGCTCGACGCCGCCCGGGAGCGCGGTGACCGGTCCGCGGAAACCTCCCTGCGCGCGCTGCTGGGGACGATCCAGTACAACCTGCACCACTACGACCCGGCCGTCGACCACTACCTCGCCGGGCTCCGCGCGGCCCGTGACCTGGGCGACACCCGCGCCGAGGGCGACGCGCTGTGCAACACGGGTCGGGCGTACTGGCGGATGGGTCGACCCGCGGAGGCGCTCCGCTGCTACGGCGAGGCCCTCACCGTCAGCCGCGCCGCGGGTCACCTCGAGGTCGAGATCGCCGCCCTGAACCTGTCCGGGACCGTCCACCTCTTCAGCGGCCGGCCGCGGACCGCCGTCGACTGGTACGAACGGGCCCTGACCCTCGCCCGCACCGCCGGCGACCGCGAAGCGGTGCACCGTGCCGTCCACGGCCGGGGGAACGCCCGGCAGGCGCTCGGGATGCTCGACGACGCGACCGTCGACCACACGCTCGTCCTCACCTACTGCCGGGCCTCCGGCCGTGGCTTCGGAGAGACCGCGTCGCTGCTCAACCTCGCCGAGATCGAGGTGGACGCCGGCCGCCCCCGGCCGGCGATGGCCCATGCCGACGAGGCACTGCGCCGCGGCCGCGAGATCGGCGACGTCCGGGCACAGGCCCGCGCCCACGAGTACACCGCCGCCGCCTGGAGCATGCTCGGCGACCATCCCCGGGCGATCACCCTCGGCCACGAGGGACTGCGGCTCGCGGACACCGTCCACGCCCAGTTCGCCGTGGCGTCCGTCGCGCTCGTCCTGGCCGCCGCGTACCGCGGGAACGGGGACCCGGACTCGGCACTCCACTACGCCGAGGTCGGCCTCCGCACCGCCCGGGACAGCGGCCACCTCCTGGTCGAGGCCGCCGCGCTGAGCGAGGTGGCGCACGCCCACCTCGACCTCGGCGCCGTCGACCTGGCGCGCGACCACGCCCGTTCGGCGCTCCGGCTCGCCCGGGAGCGGGGCCAGGCCCTGGTCGAGCCCGGCGCCCGCCGCGTCCTGGCCGCCGTCCGGATCCATGGGACGAGCATGCGCACCGGTGGCTTCACGGCGGTTTGATCCCCGCCGGCCGGATGAAGCCGGTCGGCAGGCGCACGGTCAGCCGCTGTCGAAGCGGGTCCACTCCGCCGGGTACGCCGGCACCGGCCGGCGGCTCTCCACCGCGGCGCTGATCCACCACGGCGCCGCGACCAGCAGACCCGCGACCACCCCCCACGCGGTGCTGCCGTAGGGGACGGCGGCGCTGACGGCGAACACCGTCGTCTGGACGGCGACGTAGCCGACCCTGGCCATCCGCTGACCGTTGCGCAGCAGCAGCGGTGCGACCGTCGCCGTCAGCAACCGGCCCCAGATCCAGCCGATCACCAGGGCGGAGAGGTACGCGACGCCGACCGCCACCCGATGGCGCGTCGGAGCCGTTGCCACGGTCGCCGCGACCAGGCCGGCACCGGCACCGACCACGACGCCGCCGGCCACGCACACCCGGGCGTACAGGCGCTGAACCGGGTCGTGGAACAACGCCGGGCGGCGCTGGCCGGCGCCGCCGACACCGACCGGGCGAGCCGGGCCTATCTCCTGGCCGTCGCCCTGAACCTGCGGTACAACCGGTTCGCGGATGTCGCGGCGATGCGCGAGGCCGTTGGACGAGGGCGTATCCCGGCTGCGCCAGGCCGTGGCGGACGCCCATCCCGACGATCCGCGGCGGGCCAGCCTCCTGGGAATGCTCGCGGTCGGGCTCGTGCTGCGCCACCGGCACTCCCACAGCGGCAGCGATCTGGAGGAGGCGCACCGGACGATCGAACTGGCGGCGTTCACCGCCCATCCGTTCGACCCCGCCAGCGCGGGTTTCAAGCCGACCTGGGACCTGATTCAGACCCTCCGCCGGGCCCGAGGTTGACGAGCGGATCCGGCCGCGGATAGCCTCTTTCGAGAAGATATCGAAACTTTTCGATGGATTGGTCAACCGGCAGGGGTTGAGATGAAGGTGCGCGCGACGATCGCATGCGCTCTGGCGTCCACGACGGTTCTGGCCCTCGGCGTGGCTCCGGCCGAAGCGTCGACGCCGGCCGGAGCGCCGGCCGGCGGGGTCGCCGGCACCATCGGTTTCCGGCAGCGGCTCCAGCCGATCGACGGGCTCGGTTTCGCGTCGCCGTTCCAACGCTCGACGCTCATCCGCGGCGATCGTGGCCTGTCCCCGGAAAGTACGCGGGCCATTCTCGACCTGCTGTTCAGCCGCGAGACGGGCGCCGGAAGTTCGATCCTGCGCATCGGCGTCGGCTCGTCGACCGACGACGTCTACGACCACATGAAGACCATCCTTCCCACCGACCCGGGCGGACCGGCGGGTGTCCCGCAGTACGTCTGGGACGGCGACGACGGCGCGCAGGTGTGGCTGGTCAAGCAGGCACAGGCGTACGGCGTGCGGCGCTTCTTCGCCGACGCCTGGAGCGCGCCCGGGTTCATGAAGACCAACGGCACCGACGCCAACGGCGGGGAACTGTGCGGCGTGCCGGGCACCGCCTGCGCCAGCGGCGACTGGCGTGCGGCGTACGCCGACTACCTGGTGCGGTATCTGCGCTTCTACCGGCAGGAAGGCATCCGGATCACCGACATCGGTTTCACCAACGAGCCGGACTGGACCGCCTCGTACGCCTCGATGCGCTTCACCCCGGAGCAGGCCGTCGACTTCATCAAGGTGTTCGGTCCGACGCTGCGCCGGTCGGGTCTGGGCACCCAGCTGGTGTGCTGCGACTCCTTCGGCTGGGAGCACCAGGCGCCGTACAGCGCCGCGATCGAGGCGGACCCGGCCGCCGACCGGTACGTGAAGACCCACACCGCGCACTTCTACGCCAGCCGGGCCTCGGGCCCGCTGCCTACCGACGCGCGGGTGTGGATGTCGGAGTGGACCCCGAACGGCAACGTCTGGAACGAGGCGTGGGACGACGGCACACCGGCGTCCGGGTTCTCCATGGCGGAGAGCATCCACGAGGCGTTCGCCGTGGGCCGGGCCACCGGGTACGTCTCCTGGGTCGGCGCCTCGCTCGGCGCCACCCGCGCGTTCATCCAGATCGCCACAGCGGGCGACGGGTACCGCGTCTCGAAACGGTTGTGGGCCTTCGCGGGCTACTCACGGTTCGTCCGGCCCGGTGCCGTGCGGGTGCCGGCAACCGTCGCCGACCCCGACGTGAAACTGACCGCCTTCCGCAACGCCGACGGCTCGATGGTCGTCGAGCTTCTCAACGCCGGCACCGCGACCGTGAATACCACTTTCACCACCGACGTCGGAATACACCACGCGACGACCTATCTGACCGACGAGACCCACTCGCTGGAACGGATCGGCGGATCCCGGGTGCCCGGCGGACACCGCGTGTCGGCGCAGCTGCCGGCCAGATCGCTGACGACGCTGGTGCTCCGGTAGGTCTCACGACGCGTCGGTGCGGCGGTGCGGGGAGACGCGGGCCGCGCGCGCGGCGTCCACCCGCTCTCCCGCGCGGCGCATCGCGTCCGTCGCCTCCGGCAGGAACGACCAGAACAGCGGGAAGTTGTGGGTGTCGACGGGGTAGAGCTCCAGGCTCGCGTCCACTCCGCAGGCGGTGGCGCGGTCGACCAGTTTTCGGGCGTCGTCCAGGAGCGGGTCGCCGGTGCCGGCCTGGACGAGCATCGGCGGCAGCCCGGACAGGTCGGCGTAGAGGGGGCTGATGGCGGGATCGTCGAGCGGGTGTCCGTTCGTGTAGGAGTCGACGAAGCCGCGCAACTGGTCGGCGGTGAGGCCGCTTCCGGCCCCCAGATCGGGCCGGTCGGTCAGCGCGTTGCGGCTCAGATCCAGCCAGGGGCACAGCATCAGGGCGAGCGCCGGCAGCGGCATGTTCTCGGCCACCAGGCGCACCAGCAGCAGGGTGACGAGCGCGGCGCCGGCGGAGTCGCCGGCCACCACGACGCTGCCCGGGTCCACGCCGCTGCCCAGCAGCCAGCCGTAGGCGGCGTACGCGTCCTCCACGGCGGCCGGGAACGGATGTTCCGGCGCCAGCCGGTAGTCGGGCACGATCGCCGCCGTGCGGGTCTGTGCGATCAGCGCCGCGACGGTGGCCCGGTAGCCGAACGCCGACCCCATCACGAAGCCGCCGCCGTGCAGGTAGAGCAGCACCGTGTCGTCGGGTGGATCGGGCGGGGACAGGCGCAGGCCCGGCACGCCGCCCGCGTTGACCGGGATCACGGACGTCTCCGGCGGCGGGGGGAACTGCGCCATCATCGCTTCCAGCGCCAGCCGTTGCGCGGAGATGTCGCCCAGGCCACGCGCGTCGACGACCGGCTCCCACAACCCGCTCATCCGCGCGTCGAGTTGGCCGCCGACCGCGCGGGTCGCCGCAATGCCGCGTTCCAGCGTGGCGAGCACCTGGTGCGCGCTGTCGAGCAGGGCCTCCCCGGCCAGGGTCAGCTCCACCTGATGGGTGGAGCGCTGGAACAGCTGGCAGCCGACGACCCGTTCCAGCGTCCGGATCTGCCGGCTCAGGGCCGGTGCCGAGATGTACAGCCGTTCCGCGGCGCGGCTGAAGCTGAGCCCGTCCGCCACCTCCACGAACGCCCGCAGGTGCTTCAGTTCCACGTCGGTGCGCGGCGAGAAGGGCAGGACACCGGCCATGATCCCCAGTATCACCGACAACCGGTCGGGTCGGTCTTGCGAAACCGGTAACAGCGTCTTGCGGTATCCGACCTTCCCCTTCCGGTGACCGCGGGCGACGGTGGTGACATGACGCGAAACGTAGTGCTCTACGAGTTGATGTCCCTGGACGGCGTGGCGGAGGAACCGGGCGAAGGCAACTGGTTCGTCGACGCCGACGAACGTCTGATGGACAACCTCACCCAGGTCGTCGCCCGGCAGGACACCGTGCTGCTGGGCCGGCGGACCTACGAGAAGTGGGTCCCGTACTGGCCGACCGCCACGATGCAACCCTTCGCCGACTTCATCAACACCACCCCGAAGATCCTGTTCTCCGCCACCGCTCCGGGCGACGCCTGGTCCGCGACCACCCACGTGACCGCTCCCGCGGCCGGCTACGTCGCCGACCTGAAACGCCGTGCCGGCGGCGACATCGGCATCCACGGCAGCATCACCCTGGCGCGGTCGTTGCTCCGCGAGAACCTCGTCGACGAGCTACGCCTGGTCGTCGCGCCCAGCCTGGCCGGCCGCGGACGCCGCCTGTTCGACGACGACGGAGACCTGCGTCGCTTCAGCCTCGTCGACGCCGACCGCTCCGGCGGCTGTCTCCTGCTCCACTACTCCCGGAACTACGAGGCGTAGATCGAGTATTTCGCGGTCCAGCGGGTGGAGGTGCCGAACGACGCCGGCCACGTGCCGAACGGCCGCGGTTGGCTCCAGGCACCCTGGTTGGCACTGCCGGTGTCGTAGCTCAGGTTGTTGTCGCCGTTGGTGTTGTACATGAGCCAGTACGCCGTGTTCGGCGCCAGCGTCGCGGCGATCGGCATGCTGTTCCACGAGTTCGCGGTCAGCGTGCCGGACGCGCTCGACGCCACCAGCGTGCCCGGCGAGCCGTTCACGTCGGTGTAGATCGCCACCTGGTACTGGTTGGCGGCCTGCACCGTCCGGAGGTAGACGGAGATCCGGCTCACCGTGAGCGCCGTGGCGCCGTTGACGAACCGCGAGCCGTTCATGAAGTTCATGCCGCCGGTGTCCAGCGTGCCGCCCACCTGGTCGTAGCCGAACCGCGGGGCGCTCGGGTCGGTCGTGGTGAACGAGAACTGGTGGTTGGCCGCCAACGCGTTGCCCGCCGCATCGGTGACGCCCGTGCGGACGGTCACCGTGTACTGGGTCGACGCGGCCAGCGCCGCCGCCGGCGTGATCGTCGCCGCCTGGTTGGCCGCGTCGTAGCTGACCGTCCGGTTGACCAGCGTGCCGCCCGGACCGCGCAGTTCCAGGTTCGCCGGCGTGATGGTGCCCGCCGCCATGGCCTCGCTGAACCGGACGGTGACCGGCGCGGTCGGGGCCACCCCGGTGGCGCCGCCGGCCGGGGTCGTCGAACTCACCGTCGGCGCGGCGGTGTCCGCACCGGTCGTCGCGTAGATGGAGAACTTCGCCGTCCACCGGTTGGCGGCCCCGAAGGAGGAAGGCCAGGTGCCGAACGACGTCGTGGACGCGCTCCACGCGCCCTGGTTCGCCGTTCCGGCGTCGTAGCTCATGTTGTTGTCGCCGTTGGTGTTGTACATGAGCCAGTACGCCGTGTTCGGCGCCAGCGCCGCCGTGACCGGCCGGGTGTTCCACGAGTTGGCCGTCAGCGTGCCCGACGGACTGGTGGCCACGCGGGCACCGGGCGAGCCGTTCGCGTCGGCGTAGACGGCGAGCTGGTACTGGTTGTTCGGCGCCGCCTGCACGGCCTTCGCGTACACCGACATCGACGTGACCGTCGCCGGCTCGGACCCGGTGACGAACCGCGAGCCGTTCATGTGGTTCATGTCGCCGGTGTCCGTCGACGCGCCGACCTGGGTGTAGCCGATCCGTTGCGGCGCCGGGGTTGTCGTGTAGGTCGCGGTGTAGGTGGTCGCCGCGGTGGGCGCGGTGACGACGTGGGTCTGCGCCCCGCCGTCGGACCACGACGCGAACGTCGAGGAACCCTGCGGCGACGGCGCGGACACCGAGTTGGTCGAGCCCTGGATCACCGTGCGGGAGAACGGCGTGACGCCCGACGTCGAGCCGACGGCGAGCTGCAGTCCGGCCGGCACGGTGGCGAACGTCAGGTTGACGGTCTTCGGGTCCAGCCGGCGCGTCGCGGTGTGCGACAGGCCCTCCTGGTCGGTGGCCACGAGCTTGAGTTCCAGATACGACGGGTACTCGTGGTCGGGCGCCACGAACGACCCGGACGCCACGCCGGTCCAGGTGCGGATGTCATGCGCGTGGCAGTTGTCCGGCGTCGAGCAGTGGTGCATCACCAGGCCCCAGTCGAGCCGGGACGCGGGAAGCGTGCCCTGCTGCGGATCGGTGGCGTGGCCGGAGAAGGCGATCGTGTCGCCGACCTTCCACGTCGTGCCCGCCGCCGGCGTGTCGATCACCGCCGTCGGCGCGTCGTTCCCGGGCGTCACGGTCACCGTGCTGGTGTGGGTCGCGTTCAACGTGTCGGTGACCGTCAGCCGCGCGGTGTACGAGCCCGCCGCGGTGTAGGTGAACGTCGCCGTCGGCGACGTGGAGTCGGTCACCCCGTCGTCGGTGAAGTCCCAGGCGTAGCGCAGGCGACCCTCGTCAGCCGGATCCGGGTCGGTGGAACCGGTCCCGTTGAACGTCACCGTCAGCGGCGTCGGGCCCTGCGTGGGCGTCGCCTGGATGACCGCGCTCGGCGGCTGGTTGCCCGGGAAGTACCGGATCCGGCGGATCGTGCCGCCCAGATCGGCGTAGTAGAGCTCGCCGCCGGGGCCGACCTGGAGGTCGACCGGGCTGGCGGCGTCGGAGACGAACGTCTGCAGGTTCGCCGGATCGGGCAGGCCGCCCGGCGTGGACGGCAGCGACGCCCAGATGCACCGGCGCGAGTAGTCGGCGAAGAAGACCGCGCCGTTGTACGCGGCCGGATAGGGACCGCCGGCCGTCGGATAGAACGCCACGCCGGTCGACGACGAGCTACCGGTCGGGCAGGCCTCGCCCGCGACCAGCTTGCTGGCGTGGTTCCAGGCGACGAACGGCGCGGTGGTCGTCCCCGCCGGCGCGGTGTAGAGCGTCTCGCAGATCGGCAGGTTGGCGCTGTCGTATCCGGACTGCCGGGCGTTGCCCTCGTAACACGGCCAGCCGAAGTTGGTGACGCCCGCGATCGGGTTGACCACCCGGTTGACCTCTTCCCAGGTGTTCCACCCGGTGTCGGAGATCCAGGTCTCGTTGGTGCCCGGTCGCATCGTGATCCGGTACGGGTTGCGCAGGCCGTGCGCGACGATCCGGCGGGTGTCCGGGTCGGCGGAGCTCATGTTCGGGTTGCCGGCCGCCGCCGCGCCGGTGACCGGGTCGAGCCGCAGCAGCGCGCCGTCCAGCTGGGTCTCGTCGCCCGGCGTGCGGATGTCCTGCGACCGCAGCGCCCCGCCCTCGTTGGCCGGGTCGGCGCACGGGTTGGTCGGCGCCCCGGACGGCAGCTGGCCGTAGTCGACGACGTTGAAGCTCGCGCCGTCACCGGCGGCGACGTAGAGCATCCCGTCGGCGCCGAAGGCGATGTCACCGATGGAGTGGCTCGGGAACTGCTGGCACCAGTCGTGCAGCAGCACCTGCTCGGTTCCGTTGGCTGAAAGGCGGGAGAGCCTCCCGGTGACCACGCAGCGCCCGTCGTTCGCGTTGACGCACACGTCGTTCCACACCGGTGCGGTCTGCCCGGGCGGCGCGTCGTAGGTGTACAGCACGTAGACGTACGGGTCGGCCGGGAAGTTGGGCGGCAGCGCCATTCCGAGGAGACCCCGGTCCCACTGGTTGTGCACGTTTGCCGACAGGTCGGCGAACACCGTCGGGGTCGTGTCGGCGAGGTCGTCGAAGACCTTGATCCGGCCGCCCTTCTCGGCGACGAAGATGCGCCCGTCCGGCGCGAACTCCAGGTCGACCGGCGAACTGAGGCCGCTGAAGACGATCTGCTCCTGGAACCCGCTCGGCAACGCGACCGCGGACGCGGGGGACGGGCCGACGAACGTCGCTATTGCGATAACGGTTGCCAACACGACGAATCCACGCCGAAACACGGGCATTCCCCTCCCATTCGCGGGTCCCCGGTCGGAGTGACCCCCGAAAGTTGAGGAATGCTAACGGGATTCAGAATCCCCAAAGCGTCGGCTGTCCGACTCGACCGCTCGTCGACCGGTCGGACCTGCCCGTCGATCGGCGGCCGTGGCCGCCCGGATGCCTGGTGGCGCGCCGGATCCGAAGGTGCTTGCATGCCCCGGTGATGCTCACCGCGCTCGGCCGTCGGTGCGCCCGCTGGCGGTGGCCGGTGCTCGGTGCCTGGCTTGTCCTGGTCGTCGCCGGAATGGTCCTGGGAGGTCGGGTCTTCGACCGGCTGACCACCACCGACAGCCTGCGGCCCGACGCCGAGTCGCAGCGCGCGGACCGGCGGGTCGACCAGTTGCAGCCCGAGGGTCCGGTGGTCGTCGCCGTCGTCGGTGGCCGCGACGTGTTCGACCAGGCGCTGGTCGACGACATCACGGCCGTCACCGGCCAGCTCCGCGCGATGGACGGCGTCGCGGAGGTCGAGGACCTGTACAGCGCTCCGGGCGGGCGGGTCGGCGCCGACAACCGGAGTTCGCTGATCCGGGTCGAGCTGTCGCGAGACCTGACCGAGGAACGGCAAGAGCAGATAGCGGACGCGGTGGCAGCCGCGCTGCACCGCATCGACGCACCCGTCGTGCTGGTCGGCGGCGAGACGCTCGCAGAACGCGCGTTCGCCGACCAGGCCATCGCCGACGCGGCTCTCGGCGAGTCGGTCGCGATCGTCGTCCTCCTGGTCGTACTCGTGCTGATTCTCGGCGGCTTCGTCGCCGGCGCGATCCCGTTGGTCGCCGCGCTGGCCACCGTGTCGGTGACGCTGCTCGGCCTGTTCGGACTGACCACGCTCACCGACGTCAGCGAGTTCACCGTCAACGTGGTCACGCTGCTCGGCATCGGGCTCGCCGTCGACTACGCGCTGCTGGTCATCGCCCGGTTCCGCGAGGAGCGCGACGCCGATCCGGAAGCCCCGGTCGCGGACCTCGTCGCCCGCACCACCGCGACCGCCGGCCGCACCGTCCTCATCGCCGGACTCGCCGTCGCCACGGCGATGGCCGGCCTGTCCGCGTTCGCCGAACCCCTGCTCGGCGCGATGGCGCGCGGCGGCGCCGTCGCGGTGCTGCTGGCCACCCTGGCGGGCCTGACCGCCGTCCCCGCCCTCATCGCCGTGGCCCACCGCCGCATCCCCGCCGCCGGCGATTCGACCCGCGTGCACGCGTTCCGCCGCACGGTCGTTGCCGCGCTACGTGGCCGCGGCGCCGCGCCGGGTGGCCGTGCGTCTGCGGCCGCGCCGCGTGGCCGCGCGTCTTCGGCCGCGTTGCCTGAACGCGGCGCGGGTCTGCTCGTGCGGTTGGCCGCGTTCGCACAGGGTCGGCCGGGGCCGGTCGCGCTCGCCGTCGCGGCCGGCCTGCTCGCGCTGTCGTTGCCGTTCGTGTTCGGGGTCAACCTGGAGAACTCCGACGCCCGCGCACTGCCCGCCTCGGCCGAGGCCCGCAAGGTGCAGGAGACGGTCCACCGTGACTTCAGCGGCGGCCGGGCCGACCCGATCGTCGTGGTGGTCGACGCCGACCCGGCCGGCGCCCAGGTCCGCGACTTCCTGAACGCGCTCAACGCGCTGGACGGCGTCCTGCGGATGCAGCCGCGCCCCGACATCGTCGCGCCGGCGGCCATCATCGACGTCACGCCGGAGGGCGAGACCGCCGGCAAAACCTCGCGTGACGTCGTGCGCGCGATCCGGGCGCTGGACCCGCCGTTCCCGGTGCTCGTCGGCGGCGCCGCCGCGGAACTGGTCGACTACCGCGACTCGGTGGCCGGCCGGTTCCCCGTCGCGCTGCTGGTCATTCTGCTGTCCACGACCGTGTTGCTGTTCGTGCTGACCGGATCGCTGGTGCTGCCCCTCAAGGCGCTGCTGATGAACGCGCTCACCCTGCTCGCCACGCTCGGCGTCCTGGTCGTCGTATTCCAGTGGGGAGTCGGCGACGCGGTGTTCGGCTTCGAGTCGTGGGGCGCGATCGACGTCACCACACCGGTTCTGCTGTTCGTTTTCGTGTTCGGGCTCTCGATGGACTATGAAGTGTTCCTGCTCGCCCGGATCAAGGAAGAGTCAGGCCCCGGGGTGGACAGCGACCACGCCGTCCGCGCCGGCATCGAGAAGTCCGGGCCGGTGGTCACCGCCGCCGCGTTGTGTATCGGCGTGGTATTCCTGGGTTTCCTGCTCGGCGACCTGATCGCGGTCAAGGAGATCGGGTTCGCGATGGCGGTCGCGCTGCTGCTCGACGTCACGGTCGTCCGCGGCCTGCTGCTGCCGGCGCTGATGAGCCTGCTCGGCGAGTGGAACTGGTGGGCGCCGGCGCCACTGCGCCGGCTGCACGAGCACTGGTTCGTATCGCGTCCGGAGCCGTCGGGCGCGCGGATCCCGGCCGCCCGCACGCCGGCCAGGTACCGCGCACTCCGTTAGGCGCGAGCGGACCCAACGTCGCCGATCTTGCAGTTGTGCTCGCCGAAAAACGGGCGAATTCCGGCGAAAGGGCGGGCACAACTGCAAGATCGACTCGTTGGGACGGTTGCGACAGCCACCACGTGAACAACCGCATTGTCGCGGTGACATCAAGCTGTTCCACACGTTGTTGTGGTCCGCCGGTGGCGACGCGTGGGTGCGGTCAGCGTCCGCGTTGTTTCAGCGCCTGGAGGCGGCGCATCCGCTCGAGCAACGGCCCGGGGATGCCGAGATCGAAATGATCGGCCTTCAACATGATGATTTTCAACTGGCGGTCGGTCAGCAACGAATCGAGGGCCGAATGGATCTCGGCGAGGAATCGTTCCTCGCCGAGCCGGTGGATCGATCCGGGGCGGATCTCCACCGACCAGCGCAGCATTCCGACCGTGGTCACCTGAATGACACCGCCGGCGGACCTGCCCTCACCCCGGAGCCGGTCGAGCTGTTCCTCGTAGCGGACCCGGCGGGGATCGGTGCTCGGCCGCCCCGCGCGCTCCGCCTCCTCGGCGGACATCGCGTAGGACCGGCGGTACGCCTCCGTGCGGCCGCGCTTGAAGCCGATGAACGTGTTGACGCCGAGGCGGGCGAGCTGCTGGCCGAGCCGATACTCGTCGTACCGCGGGAAGGCACCGGGCAGGAACTCGACGTCGACCCGGACGGCGTTGTTGATTGTCGCCCGGATGTTTCCGTCGGGCGAGGTGACCGTGATGACCATTCTGTCGAGAAGTTCGCCGTAGTCCTCCACCCGACACCTCCAATGACCGTGGTCACTGTATCGAGCGGTACCCGACGGGGCGGCGTTTCTTGCTGTCGTGTGTTACACAGCTTACGTGCGTCCTATTCGGCGTCTCGTCGTGTTCGCCGCTGTCGGCGCCTGTACCGCGCTGATTCCGGGGACGGCGCAGGGGGCGCCCGGCGGGCCGGAAATCTTCGCCGGTACCGGCGCGGCGGGCAGTTCCGGCGACGGCGGCCCGGCCCGGGAGGCGACGTTCGCCGAGCCGCCCGGTGTGGCCGTCGGCCGCGACGGCACCGTGTACGTCAGCGATGCCACGGCGCGCAACGTGCGCGCCATCGGTCGCGACGGCCGGATCCGTACCGTCGCGGGTGCCCCGCAACTGCCCGCGCCGTCGCCGTCGGCCGTGCCCACCGGTCCGGTGCCGGCAACCGAGGCGGCCCTGGGCCGGCCGTACAGCCTCGCCGTGGGTCCCGACGGGACGCTCTACATCGCCGACGTCGCACTGCTGCGCGTCTTCGCGGTCACACCGGACGGTCGGCTGTCGGTGTTCGCGGGCACGGGGGTCAACGGCGACACCGGCGACGGCGGGCCGGCGACCCGGGCCGGGATCGGCCCGCCCCGCGCCGTCGCGGCGGGTCCCGACGGAACCGTCTACATCGCCGATCAACTGCACGGCCGGGTCCGTGCGGTGCGGCCGGACGGAATGATCTCCACCGTCGCCGGCAGCGGGAAAGCGGCCCAGGACGCCGCGGGCGGCAGCGCGCTCGAGGTCGCCCTGCCGGTGATGGAAAGCCTCGCGGTCGACGCGGCGGGAACGCTCTGGATCACCGACGCCGGTACGGTGCGCCGGCTGGCGAACGGAACGCTGTCGACCGTCGTCTACTCGGGCCCGGTGGGGGATCACCGGTGGAAGACCGCCACGACGCCGCAATGGCCGCCGCCGGAGACCCCGCTGCGGTCGGTGTACGGGGTCGCGACCGACGGCGGGACGGTGTATCTGCTCGGTGACCACGGCCTCCAACGGATGGACGCCGACGGCACGCTGACCCTGCCGGTGCCGGCCCGCGACTCGGTCGACCAGATCGCCGTCGGCGCGTCGGGCGAGGTCTACGTCGCCGACCGCCGCCTGCGTCAGGTCTACCTCATGCGGGTGGAACCCCTGACCGACGGCGACGACAACGGTTCGCCGTGGTGGTTGTGGTGGGTGGTGGCGGCGGGCGCGGTGGTTCTGGTCGTCGGCGTCGCGGTGGTCGTCGCCGCGCAGCGCCGGCGGGCGCACCGGGTCCGATGAAAGGACCACAGGACGAGGGGACGGGGAGACGATGGCCGGAGACGTGACCGGTGGCGAGCTGTACCACCTCTGGCGGGTGTCGGAGGTGCACCTGCCCCGGATCGCCGACATCTACTACGACGCGAACCGGCTCGTCGCCGGCGCCGCGGCCGGCAGTGAGGGCGGGTTCGGGCTCAACGCACCGGCCTACCCCGGGTCGAGCGTGATGGTCAGCGCGATCGGTGCCGCGTGGGCGCAGTTGCGGGACGAGCTCCAGGAGATGTACGCCCAGATCGGCGGGACCGTGCTGGAGGCGGCGGCCGGTGTGCGGCTGGGGACGCAGGCGATCATCGCCGCCGACACCGACGGCTCGGACGAGCTGGCGAAGTTCCTCAACGACCCGGCTCTGCACAAGCCCAACCCGGAGTCCAGTCCACCCGTCGGGGACGACGCCCCCGGCACGCCGATCCTGCCCCGTTGACGCGGTCGGCCCGACACGGAGGGAACCGTCCACATGGGACAGGTCGAGACACCGGCGGAAGTGGCCGGGGCGGCATACACGGGCACGCTCATGTCCCAGGCGCACAAGCTCAAAGCCGAGCTGATCAGGCAGACGATCGAGGATCTGGAGTCCTGGCGGAACGCCCTGGAGAAGGAGTGGACGGCGGCCCACCCCGACCTGGCCGGCAAGCCCGGGGTGATCGTCCACGACGGCTTCTACCAGGAGCCCAGCCAGGTGGGCGGGGCACCGACCCTCACGCGGATCCCCGAAGCGGAGATGGAGGGCTACCGCAACCAGATCCGCAACGAGTACTACGAGTGGGTCGTGCCCGCCTTCGAGCAGTTCAGGGAGCCGGATCCCGACGCCCTCAACCCGATGATCGACAACATGCGCCAGATCGAGAGCTGGTTCGGTGGCAGCCAGGACGAGGCACGACCCGGCAGCGGCTCCACCCAACGCAGCGCGATCGCCCGGATCGATTCGGTGCGCGGTGACATGGAGGAATGGAAGGGAACCTTCCAGATCAACTTCCTCGACAACTTCGTCAACCCGCTGCAGACCGTCTCGCACAACATGAGCGGGGTCGCCAAGGGCACCCACGACGGACTCGAGCTGGCGAAGTCCGTCTATGTCAGGCAGCGTCTCGAGGTCCTCAAACTCCTGGACACGTCGATCAAGGCGGTGCAGGCCCTCAACAACGCCCGGGATCCCGAGGCGCACACCTGGGCGACCCTCATCGGCATCTCCGTCGGCACGATCCTGACCGCCGCCAGCGGACCCGTCATGTGGATCGGCATCGCCCTGATCGTCACCAGCACGATCTCCCAGGGCTTCACCCCGGATCCGGCCGCGCAGTTCGAGGTGAGCGCACCGACGGCCCAGGAGGTCGCCCTGAAGGTCTCCCAGGCGCTGGGCCGGATCAGCTCGAAGACCGCCGGGGACGAGCACAAGGTCCAGACGATGTTCCACCAGATGTGGGGCGAGCTGTCGACGTCACGGTCGGCGTCGATGTCGAGCAACACCGAAGGCCCGTACGTGGTGCCGCGACCCGACATCAGCACCGCCAAGGCCGGGGACTTCAACGACAACACCCTGGCGCCGGACCGGTAGGAGGCCGATGCGGCCGCGTGGCACGATGCGGTCATGGGGGACGTCGATACGGGGCCGACACGATCCACCGCCGGGCGGGTGACCGGGCGGATCGCGACGGGCGTGATCGTCCTGACCGTCGTGGTGGGGTGGCTCGCGATCTGGAATCCGTGGCACCTGGTGGTCGTCGAGCGCGTCCTGTTCCTTCCGGCGGTGGGGTTGACGGCGAGCGCCGTGTTCGGCTGCGCGGTCGCCGCGGTGGGGCGTTGGTCAGGTCATCAGGTCGGCAGGCGGGTGGTGGGTGGGTTCACGGTCGCCCTCAGCGCGGTCCAGCTCTGGGTCACGGCGTCGCCGGAGTGGCCGGCGGCGCGCCACCGGGAGCTGGCCCGCTCGCCCGACGGGGAACGCGCGGTCGTGGTGCACGTGGCCGACAGCGGGGCGCGGTGCATGTTCGCCTGGACCGGCCGCGGTCCGGGCGCGCGGGTGGCCGGCGGGCTCGGCCGGCCGGGCGGCAACCCGGTGGTGACGTTCGACGGTCGTGACCTGGTCGTGGTGGTGGCCGACCGTCCACCGTCGCCGTACCCGAGGCACGACCGCGAGCGGTTCGAGCTGCGGTTGGATCCGGCCACCGGACGCCCCCTCGACACGCTTCCCGAACGCTGCTGACGTGTTCACCGCCGACGATCCGCCGCTGCACCGCGCCGCCCACGCCGGCGACGTCGACGAGGTCCGCCGCCTGCTCGACGCCGGCGCGGCGGTCGACGCCTGGAACGCGTGGGGGGAGACGGCACTGGGCGCCGCGGCGGACAGCGGGTCGGCGGCGACCGTGGCGTTGCTGCTGTCGGCCGGTGCCGATCCGGCGCGGAGCCGGGACCGGCGGGGACGGGTGGCGCTGCATCACGCGGCGACGGCCGATGTCGCCCGGCTGCTGCTCGACACGCCGACCGGTCGGGCTGTGGTCGACTCGGGCGGCCGGGGTGGCCTGACGCCGTTGCACCTGCTCGTGCCGCGCGACCGGGTCGGTGCCGTGGCGGTGCTGCTGGAGCACGGCGCGGACCCGCACCTGCCCGGCCGAACGGGCAGCACCGCGCTGCACCTCGCCACGTCCGCGGAGATGGTCCGCACGCTGGTGGCCGCCGGCGCGTCCCCGAACATCCGCGACGGCGACGGGCGCACGCCGTTGTTCACCGCACGGGGCGTCGGGGCCGTTCGTGAGCTGCTCGCCGCCGGCGCCGACCCGCACCTGACCGACCGGGCGAACCGTACGCCGCTGCACGCCGCGTCCCGGCCCGACGTGATCGGGACGCTGATCGCGGCCGGCATCCCGGTCGACGCGACCGACCGGCGGGGGTGGACGCCGCTGGCCGAGCGCACGCACTTCCTGTCCGAGCCGTACCAGGACCACGACGAGGCCGTCCGGGTCGTCGAGGTGCTGATCGCCGCGGGCGCCGACGTGGCGCACCGCGACGTCGACGGGACCGCGCCGATCCACCGACTGCGGCGCCCGCCGAGCGTGCTGCGCGACAACGAGCAGAGGCTCGCCCTCCGCGCCCGGATGCGCGAGGTCGCCGAGAACGCGTTGCCGCCCGACGCACTCCGCGTCAGTGGAACGGACGGGCCGCAGTTCGCCTGCGCCCGGCACCCCCACCGCGCCGAAGCGGTGACCGCCACGAGCGGAGGCGTTCTCGTCCGCTGGTCCCACGACACGGCAGAACCGACCGCGACCGACCGGCCCTACTTCGTCGCGCTCGACGCCTCGCCCGACGGCACCCTCCTCGCCCTCGGCGCCGGCGAGAACCAGCCGCCGGAACTGCGTCGCTGGGACCGCCTCGACGACCTCGTCGCCGTGTTCGACGGCATCCCCGCCTCCGACTCGGTCGCGTTCTCGCCCGACGGCCGGCTGCTCGCCGTCGGCTGGTGGTCACCCGGCGGCGGCGACGGGCTGGCCGTCGTCGACGTCACCGGGCGGCGGATCGTGGCCGAGACCGGCGGCTACCACGGCGTCGAGCGGGTCGGCTTCGCGCCGGACGGCACCCTCGTCGTCGCCTGGATCGTCGACGACGACGTCAGCGTCCTCGACACCCTGCGCGCCGACCTGACCGAGATCGACACGTTCGGGTCCCTCGACCACCGCGTCCACACGATGGACTTCGCCGCCGGCGGCCGGCTCGTCGTGTCCGGACCGACGTCGTTCACCTCGCTCCCGCACACCCGCGAACCCGAGCGGGTCACCCTCCTGGACCGGGAGACCCGCACGCCCGTGTGGTCGGTCGGCGTCGACGCCCGCGCCGGCCGGTCGCCGCGACACCCGGCCACCCCGCGCGGCGCCCACTTCGTCGACGGCGGCCGCCTGATCGCGGTCGGCCGCCGCGACGGCCTGGTCCACCTGGATCCGGCCACCGGAACCGTCAGACAGTAGGCCGGTCGGTGGTGAAGTGGACGTCGCGGAACCGGCCGCGCCACGCGGTGACCTCGTCCGCGACCGCCTCCGGGGCGCCGGTGAGGGCGCGGGCCACGAACCCCGCGAGCACGGGCATGTCGGTGGCGGTCATGCCGAGGCGGGCGAGTTCCGGGGTGCCCAGGCGCAGCCCGTTGAGGTCGCCGGCAACGGGCGCGACGGGCAGGCCGATGCCGCACGCGAGGAGGTTGGCGCGGCGCAGTCGCGCGGCCGCGGTCTGCCCACCGCCGTAGCGGGCGGCTTCGACGGCGAACTGGTGCGACCGGGTCGCGGACCCGCCGGGCCGGTACACCGGGACGCCGGCGGCGGTGAGGTGGTCGGCGAGGGCGGCGGCGGTCCGGACCATGGCGTCGGCGTACGCCTTGCCGGCCACGGTCCAGTCGAGCATCGTCTGCGCCAGGGCGGCGGTCTTGCCGGCGTCGAAGTTCGCCGTCAGCCCGGGGTAGGCGATCGCCTCGATCCGCTGCGCGAGGTCGGCGTCGTTGGCCAGGAGCAGGCCGCCGGGCGGGCCGCCGAGGCTCTTGTAGGTGCTCATCGACATCAGGTGCGCACCCTGGTCGAGCGGGTTGGGCCAGGCGCCGCCGGCGATGAGGCCGCACAGGTGCGCGGCGTCGAAGAGGACCTTCGCGCCGACGGAGTCGGCGATCTCGCGGACCGCCGGGACCGGATGGGGGTTGAGGTTGAGGCTGCCGCCGACGGTGATCAGTGTCGGGCGGACGGTGCGCGCGAGGTCGGCCAGCGCGTCGACGTCGATGGTGTGGCGGTCCGCGTCGACCGGGGCGGCGACCGTCGTGAGCCGGTACAGGCCCGCGGCGCCGGCGGCCTGGTGCGTGACGTGCCCGCCGATCGTCGGCGGTGGGGCGATGATCGTGTCACCGGGCTCGCAGCAGGCCATGAACGCGTACAGGTTGGCCAGGGCACCGGAGCCGACACGCACCTCGGCGAAGTCGGCGTGGAACACCCGCGCCGCCAGTTCGGCCGCGATGACCTCGATCTGTTCGACGGCCTCCAGCCCGGTCTCGTACTTCTCGCCCGGATACCCCAGGGAGGCCCGCGACCCGAGCCGGGCGGCGAGCATCTCCTCCGCCCGCGGGTTCATCCGGTTCGTGGCCGGGTTGAGGTTGACGCACCGCTCGTCGTGAATGCGTTGGTTCTCGTCGATGAGATCGGCCAGCCACCGCGCGGTGCCGGCCGGATCGCGCCCGTTCAGGCCGCGCAGGGTCGAGGTGACGCGCTGAGCGGCCGGTTCCGGCAGCCACGGACGCGGGACGAGGGAGGAGCTCACGAGGTGACCCTAGGAGCGGCGCCGCCGTCGCGTCTTCGGAGCACTGACCGGACTTCGCCCCGGTCGTCTCCTACATTTGTCGGATGGAGGGCGGCGATCTCGGGCGTGAACTGGACGACCTGGCGGCCGCGCTGGGCCGCTCGGTGAGCCTGGACGCGCCCGACGGCACCCTGCTCGGGTACAGCACCCAGGGAACCGACGTCGACCCCGTCCGGGTCCAGGCCATCCTGTCCCGCCGCGTCCCGGATGCCGTGCTGGCCTACCAGCGCGCCCACGGCGTCGACACCGCCACCGGGCCGCTGCGGCTGCCGGCGAACCCCGATCTCGGCATGACGGCCCGCACCTGCCTGCCCGTCCGCACCGGCCGCCACGTCGCGGCCTACCTGTGGATCCTCGACGACGGCGCACCGCTCGACGGCGCGGGCGTGGACGCGCTGCGGTCGTGCGGCACCCGCATCGCCGCCCTGCTCCGCCCGGACCGGGCACCGGGAATCGACCGGCTGCTGGCCGAGCTGTTCACCGACTGGCCCCGGCCGGACCTGGTGGCGGAGCTCGGGCAGCGCGCGCCACGGGTCCGGTCGGAGACCCTGCGGTTCGCCGTCGTGGCGTCCACCGCGATCCGGGACGGCCGGCGGTCTCCCGCCCCGGACGACCCGCCGCCCCCAGTGGCCGCGAACCCGGCGATCCTCGGCACCGCCACCGCCAACGGCCGCCGCCTCGTCCTGCTGGCCCACACCGGCGCGGTCACCGAAGCGGTCCGCCCGGACGCGTCCGATGTCCACGTCATCGGGTACAGCGAACCGTTCCGGGCCGATCCCGCCGACGCGGCCCGCGTGCCGACCGCCGCGGCCCGGGCCATCGTCGCGGCGGACTGCGCCGCCACCGATCCCGCGTTGCCGGCCGCGATCGGGTGGGAGAACCTCGGCATCCACCGCCGGCTCCTGCTCACCACCGACGCCGACAGCTGGCCCGACCCGCTGCCCGTCGACGCACCGATGCTCCGCCACACCCTCGAGGTCTACCTCGACAACGCCGGCGACGCGGCCCGCACGATCGCCGCGCTCAACATCCACCGCACGACGTTCTACTACCGCCTCGACCGCCTCACCCGCGTCCACGGGATCCGGCTCGCCGACGGCCTGGCCCGCACCGACCACCATTTGGCGCTCAAGACCCACCGCCTCGCCCGGGCCCGCGACACCTACGGCTGGACCACGCGGTTCCTCACCCGCCTCCGGTGACGTCCGGCAGCGCGGCGACGCGGCGCAGTGCGACGTCCAGCCGGTCGAGATCCTCGTCGGTGTGGGCCGCGGTGGCGCACAGGCGCAGGCGCGACTGGCCCGCCGGCACCGCCGGATGCGGCACCGCCGAGACGTAGATGCCGTCGTCGAGCAGGTGCCGAGCCCACGCGTAGGTGCGCAACGTGTCGCCGAGGATGACCGGCACGATCGGCGTCTCGGTGCCACCGTGGGACAGCCCGAGGTTCTCGACGATGCGGCGCAGCCGGTCGGTGTTCTTCCACATGCCTTCGAGGTGCTCCGGCTCGTCCCGGATGGTTCTGACCGTCTCCCGGATCGCCGCGGTGTTGGCCGGTGTCAGGGCCGAGGAGAACATGTACGGGGCCGACCCGTGCTGGAGATAGTTGACGAGGCCGCGTGATCCGGCCACGAACCCGCCGCCCGACGGGAACGCCTTGCCGAGGGACCCGGTGACGATGTCGACCGCGGCGGGGTCCACTCCGGTGTGCCGGGCCGTCCCGCCGCCGTCGGCGCCGAGCACGCCGATCGCGTGCGACTCGTCGAGCAACAGGAACGCGCCGTGCCGGTCCTTGACCGCGACGAGGTCGGCGAGCGGCGCGATGTCGCCGTCCATGGAGTAGACGCCGTCGACCGCCACCAGGACGCGGGTTCCGCCGGTGGCGTGCCGGGCGAGCAACGCGTCGAGGTGCTCGACGTCGTTGTGCCGGAACCGCACGGTCCGCGCCCCGGAAAGCCGGCAGCCGTCGAGGATGCTGCGATACGCCCTGGCGTCGACGATCGCGACGTCGTGCCGCCCGATGAGGGCCGAGATCGCCGCGAGGTTCGCGTCGTAGCCGCTGGCGTACAGCGCGGCGGCCGCCGTGCCCACGTGGGCGGCCAGCTCCCGCTCGGTCTCCAGGTGCAGTTCGAGCGTGCCGGTCAGCAGGCGGGCGCCGCCGGCACTGGTGCCCCATCGCCGGGCCGCCTCGGCGGCCGCCGCGACGATCCGCGGATGCCCGTTCAGGCCGAGGTAGCCGTAGGTGGAGAACAGGAGCAGGTCGCCGCCGCCGAACGCGGTGTGCGCCGTGGCCGCGGCGGTCAGCGGTAGCCCGAAGCTGTAGAGGTTGGCGTCCCGGCACTGGTCGATGCGGGCCGTCCACTGCCGCGCCGCCTCGATGTCGAGCAGCCCGCCGGGGCGGATGTCGTCGGTGTAACGGCTTCCGGCCGGGTACGACCGGTCGGGGTCGGAGGCGAACGCGCGGATCTCGTCGGTGCGCAGCAAGGCGATGGGTCCTCGGTCGGTGCGGGGGAGTGGGACGGCGACGACGATAGGTCGGTTTCGCACCCTTCGACAGGGTGAGTCCCGTCTCCTGAGCGTGGAGCGCGCCCAGATCGGCCCGGTCGGACGGCCGGCACCGCCGATCGGACGACACCGGCATGATGACCGCGTGACGTTGACCTACGGGGACCTGCTCGACCGCCTGATCCAGCTCGGGATCGCGCCGCCCGACCGCCGCACCGACCCGGACCTCGCCGGGTTTCTGGACGACGAGGTCGAGGAGGTCGACGGCACGACGTTCGCCGAACTCGGCGTCGCCGTGTTCGTGGAGGGCGTCGACGGCGACGTGGGCCGGGCCTACCTGGACGTGATCGAAGCGGCGGCGGCCCTGAGCAACGGCGTGGTCACCGACGTGGTCTTCGACCGCGAGGCCGACGACGACCAGCTGTCGTTCCGGGTCGACGGCCGCCCCGTCACGTGGTGGCTGGACGCGCACGGTCCGGGGGACTGGATCTACAGCTGGTCGGCCATCTGGGGCCAGCTCCACCTGCTGGCGCCGGGCGGCGACGACCCGCGGAAGTTCTACGACATCGAGGCGGCCGACTCCGCCGACGGCACCGCGTACCTCCTGCTGACCCCGGAACAGGCGGACGCGTTACGGGCCGAGTTCGCCCTCGACGTCGACTCCGTCCCCCCGGACTGACCCGTGCTCATCGGGCGTGACGCATCGCCCAGTCGAGGGCGAAGTCGGCGATCTCCTCCCAGCCCTTCTGGGCCGGTAGCAGGTGCGCGTAGCCGTCGTACTCGACGTGTTCGGTCACGGTGTTCGACCGGTAGTGCTTGACGTTGGAGCGTTGCACGGCCGGGGGCATGATGTGGTCCTCGCTGCCGGAGATGAACAGGAGCGGCGCCCGGTCGTCGTTGCGGTAGTCGACCCAGGTGTCCTGGTGACCGGGCTTGAAGTTCGCCAGGACGCTGCCCCACAGGATGCCGCCGTTGGCCGGGATGTGGTACCGGTGGTACAGCGCCTCCGCTTCGGCGTCGCTGAACGTGTTGGTGAAGGCGTACTTCCACTCCTCCAGGGTCAGGCCGATCGCCTTGTGCCGGTTCGCCGGCGACCGCAGCACCGGCAGCGTGGACTTCACCTGTGAGAACGGCACCACGTGCACGCCCTCGGTCGGTGCCGAGTTGAGCGCCACGGCGGAGGCACCGAAGCCGTGGTCGAGCAGGATCTGGGTGAACGCGCCGCCGGCGGAGTGACCCATGATGATCGGCGGTGCCGCCAGTTCCCGGACAACCGCTTCGAGGTTCTCGATGATGGCGGGGACGGTGAGCGCGTTGACGATGTCGGGGTTCGCGTTGAGCGCCTCGACCTCCACCTCGAAGCCGGGATAGCCGGGCGCGAGGACACGGAAGCCCTTGCGCTCGTAGTGGGTGATCCAGTGCTCCCAGCTCCGGGGCGTGACCCAGAAGCCGTGAACCAGGACGATCGTGTCGGGCGCGCTTGTCATGTCAGCCTCCGTAGGTGTTGAGGAACGTCAGCAGGTCGTCGCCGAGTCGCTGCTTGTGGGTGTCGGTGATGCCGTGCGGCGCGCCCGGGTAGACGATCAGCTCCGCGCCCTTGACCAGCGCGGCCGACGCCTTGCCACCGACCTCGAACGGCACCACCTGGTCGTCGTCGCCGTGGATCACGAGCGTCGGCACGTCGAACGTGGCGAGGTCGGCGCGGAAGTCGGTGGCCGAGAACGCCGCGATCGACTCGTAGGCGTTGCGGTGCCCGGCCGCCATCGACTGCAGCCAGAACGCGTCCCGGATGCCCGGCGAGACGTTCGCGCCGGGCCGGTTGTTGCCGAAGAACGGCCCGTCGGCGAGGTCCTTGTACAGCTGCGACCGGTCCGCGCGGGAGCCGGCGCGGATGCCGTCGAACACCTCGACCGGCACGCCGCCCGGGTTGTCGTCGCGGCGCACCATCAGCGGCGGCACCGCCGACACGAGCACCGCCTGCGCGACCCGGCCGGTGCCGTGGCGGCCGATGTAACGGGTGATCTCGCCGCCGCCGGTGGAGAACCCGACCAGCGTCACGTCGCGCAGGTCGAGGTGCTCGATCAGGGCGGCGAGGTCGTCCGCGTACGTGTCCATCTCGTTGCCGGCCCAGGTCTGCGTCGACCGGCCGTGGCCTCGCCGGTCGTGCGCGATGACCCGGTAGCCGTTGGCGGCCAGGAACAGCGCCTGCGCCTCCCAACTGTCGGAGTTCAGCGGCCAGCCGTGGCTGAGCACGACCGGACGGCCGGTGCCCCAGTCCTTGAAGAAGATGTCGGTGCCGTCGGTGGTGGTCACAAAGGGCATTGCGGGTCCTCTCTGAAGGTCGGCTCAGCTCGCCCGCAGGCGTCGGCGCCGGGAACGTTACGGCGACGGTGGCGGCCCGCTCGTGCGTCAAATGACTGCAGTTGCGGCGACCTACAGGTCGTGCTCGGCGGCCATGCGCTGCAGTTCCGCGCGCGAGGTGATGCCGAGCTTGGGGAACATCCGGTACAGGTGACTGCCGACGGTCCGGTGCGAGATGAACAGTCCCTTGGCGATGTCGCGGTTGGTCAGCCCCTGCGCGACCATGGCGGCGATCTGGATCTCCTGCGGCGACAACGTGTCCCATACGTCGGCCACCGGTGCGGCGCTGCGCTCCCCGGCGGCCCGCAGCTCCGTCCGGGCGCGTTCGGCGAGGGGCCGGGCGCCGAGGTTGTCGAACCCGTCCCGCGCCTTGCGCAGAAGGTCGCGGGACTCGCGGACCCGCCGGCGCCGGCGCAGCGACATGCCGTACGTGAAGAGCAGCCGGTGCCGTTCGTAGGGCCACATCGCCAGATCGAGCGACAGCGCCGCGGCGAAGGCGGACTCCGCCTCGTCGTCGGGGGCCAGCACCGCCCGCGCGATGGTGAGGTTCATGCGTCCCGTGGGCGAGGTCGTCCCGCGCACCTCCGCGGGCAGCCGGTCGATGAGCGAGCGCGCGGCGGCGACCTCGCCGCAGGCCGCGGCGGCCTCGGCCAGGCTCGCCAGCGACCACAGGGCGTGCACCGGGTGATAGGCGCCGTCGGCCGGATCGTGCAACTGCGCGAGCGAGGCGAACGCCAACTCGTGGTGGCCCTGCCCCGACGCGATCGCCGCCCGGGCCAGCAGCACCACGGCGCCGACCGTGGCGAACCGGCGCGGGTTCATGCGATCGGCGCGGCCCACCAGGTCCTCGGCGGACGCGAACTCACCACGGAAGGCCGCCACGGTCGCGTGCGCCACGAGCGATGAAGCCTCCCAGAACGGCTGCCGGGTCTCCATGCACAGCCGGGTGCTCTCCTCCGCCGCGGCCACGGCGTGGGACCAGTACCCGCGGCGCATGGCCGACCAGGCGAGCAGCGACAGCGTCCGGCCGAGCGTGTGCAGGTGACCCACGGACCGGAGCCGCTCGGCCGCCTCGGTGAGCAGAACCTCGGAGACGTCGAACGCGCCGGCGCACGCCGCCGCGTGCGCCAGCCGGTAGGTGGTGGTCGCGTCGCGGGCGGCCGCGGGGACCCGGGCGATCAACGCGCGCACGGGCCCGTCGCTGTCGAAGGGCGACCCGTAGGCGAGCAGTTGGGCCCGCGTCGGGACGTCCGCGACGGCCAACCGGTCGGCGGCGGCGATGACCTGCCGGCCCACCGGCCGACCGGGCGCGAGGTTCCAGCACCGCAGGGCCGACGCGCGGAGAAAGTCGGTGGCCAGCGTGTCGTCGCCGATCGCGGTGGCCCTCCCGGCGAGGTCGACGAGCGCGTCGATGCGTGGCTCGCCGCCCCGGTCCCCGTCGGCCAGTTCGTTCAGCCACTCGTCCCGCAGGCCGTCGTGGTCGCTCTCCCCGAGGTCGCGGTGCCGCCGCCGGAGCCGCTCGCCGTTCTCCGGCTGCCCGACCGCGTACGCCAGCACGGCGGCCCGGTAGGTCCGGTCCGCGTCGCTCCGACCGTCGACCGACAGCTGGGCCGCCCGCTCCAGGGCCCGCACCGCGTTCGCCGGGGCGCCGCGCCTGATCGCCTGCTCCGCGTTCCGTTCGAGGTCGGCCGCCAGCGCCGCGTCCGGTTGCAGCGCGGCCGCGGCCAGGTGCCACACCGCGCGTTCCGGCCGGTTGACCAGCACCCGGGCCAGGGCGGCGTGGCACGCCCGTTGCCGGTCCGGCCCGAGACGCTGGAGGATCGCCGACCGGATGAGCGGGTGCCGGAAGCGGACGGCGGTGCCGTCGACCGTGATCAACCCGGCCGAGACCGCCGGGTCCAGAGCCGGCGGGAAACCCTCGCCCGACAGCAGCGCGGCCGCGGCGACGATCTCGGCGACGTCGTCGGCGTCGCTGATCGCCGCGACCTCCAGGATCTGCTTCGTCGCGGCGTCGAACTCGCCGATGCGGGCCAGGAACGACTGCTCCAGGCGGGCGGTCAGCGGAAGAGCGTCCGGGCCCGGGCCGGCATGGGCGTCGACCGCCCGGGGCAGTTCCAGCAGCGCGAGCGGGTTGCCGCGCGCGGCGTCGAGCACCCTCGACCTGGCGCGCGCGTCGAGCGTGCCGGCGACGCCGTCGAGCAGGACGGCCGCGGCCTCCGCGTCGAGCGGGCCGATGCTCATGAAGGGCACCGTCGACCGCCGCAGCGTCTCCGCCTCCGTCTCGCGGTGCGTGGCGAGCACCACGATGGGATCGGCGGCGACCCGGCGCGCGACGAAGGCCAACGCCTGCTGGCTGGCCGGGTCCATCCACTGCGCGTCGTCGGCGAGCAGCAGCACCGGCCGCTGGGCCGCGACCTCCGTCAGCAGCTCCAGCGCGGCCATCGCCACGGTGGACAGGTCGGGCGACGCACCGGACGTACGACCGAACGCGACGTCGAGGGCGAGCCGGTAGTGCGGGGTCAGCCGGTTGCGGTGGCCGAGGATCGGCCACAGCACCTGGTGCAACGCGGAGTACGGCAGGCCGAACTCGGTGACGGAACCGGCGGTCCGCAGCACCCGGAACTTGTCGCCGGCGGCCGTGGCGGCCCACTCCAGCAGCGCCGACTTGCCGACACCCGGCGCGCCGCGGATGATCAGCGCGGCACCGCCCTCGGCGACGGCGTCGAGCCGCCTGCCGATCGCGGCCTGCTCGCGCGCGCGTCCGATGAGAAAATGCACGCTGGGCTCCGACTCGTCGCTCCGGGCCAGAACCACGGTGTCCGGTCGGTCGCTCACGATCATGCTCCAGTCCCGGTGCGGAACTCAAGCAGGCGCTCAGGAGAGGCGGACGTGCTGGGTCAGGTCGCGCAGCGGAAAGGGCGGCACCGGAACCGAGCGGCACAGCGCCAGGTACCGGCTGCGCACCACGACCTCCCGTCCGGTCTCCCCGGCGTCGACAAGGCGGCGTAAGGCCTCGGGTCTCGGCACGTAGGTGAAGACCAGGCACCCGCGCGGCTTTCCCGGCCAGTCGACCAGGTCGGTGACGTCGCGGCGCTCGTAGTTGCGTTCCCGCCGGTCCAGGGCCGGCAACGCGTCGGCGTCGACCGCGAACACCGCGCCGGGACAGACCCCGCCGGGAGACGGCTCGATCCCCAGCACCGCGACGACGCCGTCGTACGGCCGGCCGGCCGCGTCGCGGAACTCCCGCTCCGGATGCGAGCTCGTGTCGGACCCGACGTTCCACGACGGCCGCCACCCGGCCAGGGTCGCGGGAACCGGTCCGGTCACGGCACTGACCAGCGATCCGTACCCGAAGACGTACATCACCACCTCAGGATGACCGGGCCGAACAGGCCCGACACCCGCTGGCCCGGCGACACGAAGTGGGTCGGGCTGACCGCGTCGAGGTACGGGGCGAGCGTCCCGTACACCAGGATCTCGACGTCGTTCCCGCCCGGACGCAGCGCGCCGGTCGCGTCGAACGTGTACGGCGCGCACACCCGCACGCCGAGCCGCCGCCCGTTGACGACCGCCTCCGCGGTGCCGCGGACCCTGCCCAGGTCGAGCACGGCGGGGCCGGCCGGGGGCTGGTCCACCGTCAGCCGTTGCCGGTACCGGACGCCGCCGCTGAACTCCGCCAGGCCGACGTCCTCCCAGTCGCCGAGCCCGATCTCACCCGGCCCCGGTTCGAACGTGACCGGCCCGGCCAGCACGGCACCGTGCGAGTGGCCGGGGCACACCCGCACGCGCAGGTCGCAGGTGCGCGCGGTGCCGTCGAGCGGTACCCGTCCGCCGTCCGCCGTGACCGGCGTGCCGTCGACGGCCACGTCGAACCCGCCGTGCACCCGCAGGGTCATCGAGCGGGCGCCGGGCGGTATGTCGAACGACAGCGTCTGCTCGCGGGGTTCCACCGCCGCCGGCAAAGCCACCGTGACCGGCAGCACCGTGACCGGCTGCGCCGTGCCGTCGGTCGGTTCGTCGGAGAGCCATTCGGCCCCGGGCAGCGGGTGCGGGCGGCGCCACAGGTGCAGCGCCGCCGGATCGCCGTACTGCCGTCGGCGCACCACCACCTCGGCGGGCCGGCCGTCGCGTTCGGCGGTCCAGTGCCGGCCGGACCGCAGGCCCGAACCCGGCGGGCCGTCGACCAGCACCGCCGCCCGCACGTCCCCTTCGGTCAGCTCGACGGCCAGGTCGTTCCCGCCCGGCCGCAGGTGCGCGGTCAGGTCGTAGCGGCGCACGCGCGGGGTCTCCTGGGCGGCGTACGGCTCGAACCCGCCCTGCCGGCCCACCTCGACCCCGTTCAGCCGGATCACCGCCGCCTCCCGCGCGGCCACCTGGACGGTGCCGGCCGTGACCACGGTCCGCAGGACGACGGTGGCGCCGGGTCGGGCCGGTCCGGCGGCCGAGATCCATTCCGGTCGCGCGAACCGCTCCCGGTCGCCGATCACGGCGAGGTACGCCCGAAGGTCAAGATCTTCATCCGGGACGAGGGTGAGCTCGATCGGATGCCGGCCGGGGGCCAGCCGCACCGGGGCCGTCGCGAGGTAGCCCTCGTCGTCGAAGGCGAGCGCCGTGCCGGCGAGCCGCACCGTCTTCGCCGCCGCCGCGCCGACCGCGAGCCAGCCGTCGATCCCGTCGGCCACGACGAGGTCGCACCGCACGGTCACCGGGGTACCGGCGGGCACGACGCCCAGCGCCAGGAACTCCTCGGGCACGTGGCCCTTCGGCCCGAGCGTCTCCCGATGGATCGGGTCCTTGCGGATTCCCCGCGACGTCGACCACTCCAGCGTCCGTACGCCACCGGACGGGTCAACCACCAGGGCTTTTGGCCCGAACGTGGCGTGCGCCGCGGTCTCCTCGTCACCCGTACGGCAGCGTACGGCCCACCGCTGCGGGCCGGTGGCGCCACCGGCCGGGCGGTCGAAGTCACCCCAGGTGTTGTCCATTGTGGACACCAGCTCGAAGTTCCAGCGGGTCCCGAGGTCGATCCGGTGTTCCAGCGCCGGCGTCCGTTCCGGAGCCGGCGCGAGCGCCGCCGGGGGGAACGCCAGGAGCGCGGCCGGGCCGTGGTCGAACGGCACGCGCACCTCCACCGAGTCACCGGCCCGCACGCAGTCCAGCGCCCGCGCGGCACCGGTGAACGGGTCGACCAGCACGGCGGTGGGCGGCACGTCGCGCACCCGCACGGCGTAGCTGTCGCGGTAGCGGGCCGGATCGAACTCGTACCGGGCGTCGAGCCAGCCCAGCGAGATGCCGCGCCGGTCGGGCTCGCCGACCGACACGTCGCTGGCCCGGGCCGCGGCGGTCAGGAAGACCAGCCGGGTCCCGTCGACGTCCCGGACCAGCGACGGCACCGGAGCCTCCACCGGCGGCGGCACCGCGGCCAGCAGCGGGCCGAGGTCGTCGGCGCAGGGGATCAGGTGGGCCCGGCCGGCCGCGAAGTGCGCCAGCAGCCGGGCGAGCGCATCCCCGTCCCCTGACGATCTTTCCGGCAGCGCCTCGACCGCGACCAGCAGCCCCCCGGCGGACACGAACCCGTCGAGGCGGTCGGCGACCCGCGCGTCGAGCACCGTGCACGCCGGCAGCACCACCACCCGGTACGACTCGTCGGCCACCCGCACCCGGCCGCCCGACACGTCGGCCAGCGCCAGCGAGTCGTCGTCGATCACGTCGGCCTCGCGGCGCAGCCGGTCCAGCGCACCGGGCACGCTGCGGAACCACGTCATGTCACCGACCAGGTCCAGGTAGACCCGCTGCGCCCGCGCCGCCGGCCCGTCGGCCGCCGCCGGATCCACGGCGGGTTCGGGCACCGGGCTGCCCGTCTGGACGGTGGTCGTCGGGATCAGCACGGCCACGTCGCACACGTGCCGGCCCAACGACAGCGCCGCGCACAGCCGGGTGACGGCGTCGGCGAAGACGCGGTAGTGCGGCCAGTACGGCTGGCGCCAGTCGGTGGACGGCGGGGCCCACTCCCACCAGCCGGCCCGGGTGGAGTAGTAGGTGGCGTGCGGGTCGTACAGGGTGGCGCCGGCGCGCAGCCACGGCAGCAGCCAGTCGAACGTCTCCTCGAGCGTGCCGCCCCAGCCGCTGGAGTGGAACGCCTCGATCCACGTCCGCGGATGCCCGTACAGGTGGGCCAGCGACGAGTGGATCCGGGCGTCGCCGTGGTGGTCCGAGCCCGGCGCGGAGAACCAGCGGTGGGTGCGGGCGTAGTCGGCGTACAGCGCGACGCCCTCGACCGGATGCCCGGCCCGGGCCGGGTCCTGCTGGTCGCAGCCCGACAACAGGCCGTGTCGGGCGTGCCACTCGGCCAGCGGCCGGAAGAACGCCGTCTCGGCCAGCTCGGCCCGGGTCAGGTGGTAGTCCCGGCGCAGCAGGTCGCCGCCGGGCTGCCACAGCTCGCTCTCGCGCCCGGCCAGCTCGTACCCGCGCCGGCGGGCGAACTCCGCGGCGAACGTGGCCGACCAGGTGGGCAGCGCCGGCAGCTCGTCCTGGAACGAGCCGACGATCACCGTGCCCAGCCGGTGCCCGAGCCGCCGCTCGAACTCGCCGTGCACCCGGTCGAGCAGCGCCGCGCAGGCATCGGGGGAGAGGTAGTCGAACCCGTGGGTGGTCACCCGGCCGTCGCGGGCGAGCCACCGCCCGGCGAACTCCGGCTCCTGCTCGACCAGCCGCGCCTGCAGGTCGGCACCGGAGAACCCGATCTGGTCGTAGAACCACAGCGACACGCCCAGCTCGGCCGCGTCGTCGCAGGCCCGGTCGAGCGTCTCCCACCATTCGTCGGAGAAGAACACCGGGTCGTCGGCGTCGCCGCCGAAGTTCGGCCCGCTGGGCGCCAGGTTGGTGACCACGAGGTTGTGGACGCCGCCGGCCGCGAACCGTTCGAGCTGCCAGCGCAGCCGGCGGTTGTCGAGCCGGTCGCCGCTCCACCACCACAACGCGACCGGCGAGAACGCCCGCGGCGGGTTCGCCAGCACGTCGGCGAGGTCCTTCGGCAGGCTCATCCCTTGAGTCCGCTCGCGAAGCCCTTGATGACGTAGCGCTGCAGCAGCAGGAACACCGCCAGGATCGGTAGCGCACCGAGCACCAGGCCGGCGAACACCAGGCCGTAGTCCGACACGTACTGCCCGACGAACGCGAAGATGCGCACCGGAACCGTCTCGTGGTCCGAACCGGCCAGGTACAGCAGCGGCGTGAAGAAGTCGTTCCACACGAACACCGCGTTGAGGATCAGCACGGTGCCGGTGATCGGCCGCAGCAACGGGAACACGATGCGGGTGTACGCCTGCCAGTGCGACGCCCCGTCGACCAGGGCCGCGGCCGTGTACTCCGCCGGGAGCGCCCGGATGAAACCGGTGTAGAGGAACACCGTGAACGGCAGCTGGATCCCGGTGTAGAACAGGATGATCGCCTGGTAGCTGCCGATCAGGTCGAGGTCGGAAAACACGCTGTACAGCGGGATCATGCCGAGCTGGAACGGCAGAACGATGCCGAGCAGGAACAGGATGTACAGGCCGTAGCTGAGGCGGGTCGCCGTGCGGGCCAGCCAGTACGCGGCGCACGACCCGATCGCGATCAGCAGTACCAGGCTCGTCACGGTGATCAGCGTGCTCGACAGCAGCGCCGTGCCGAGCGACGCCGACGACCACGCCGCCGAGTAGTTCTCCGTCGTCGGCGGGGCGGGCGGCGCGAGCGGCGAGGCCGCGATCTGCGCCGGATCCTTGAGCGACAACGTCACCAGCGCGTAGACGGGGAACAGGAACGCGACCGCCACCGCCACCATCAGCAGTTCCAGCAGCAGCGTGCGCGGGCGGTACCGGTTCACGCGTTGTCCTCCCTGCCGCGCAGGTAACGGATCTGGACCAGCGACACCGCGGCGACGAACAGTGCCAGCACCAGCGCCACGGCCGTGCTGTAGCCGTACCGGCCGAACACGAACGCCTCCTTGTACAGCACGGTCGACAGGGTCTCCGTCGACGTGCCCGGGCCGCCGCTGGTCGCGGCGAAGACCTGGTCGAAGAGCTTGAGCCCGCCGATGGTCGAGAGCATCACGTTGATGGTGGTGGCCGGCGCGAGCAGCGGCCACACCACGTACCGGAACCGCTTCACCGGCCCGGCGCCGTCGATGGTCGCGGCCTCCTTCACGTCCTGGCTGATGCCCTCCAGGCCGGCCAGGAAGATGACCATCGAGTAGCCGGCGTTCTGCCAGATCACCATCGCCGCCACCGACCACAGGGCCAGCGACGGGTCACCGAGCCAGTCCTGCCGCAACGCACCGAGGCCCACCGAGCCGAGCAGCCCGTTCAGCCCTTCCTCGGGCGCCGGGTTGTAGATGTACTTCCACAGGAAGGCGATCATCACGGGACTGACCACCACCGGCGCGAAGAACACCGCCCGCAGCACCAACCGGCTCTTGATCCGGGCGTGCACGCCCAGCGCCAGGAGCAGCCCGACACCGTTCTGCACCACCACGATCGCCACGGTGAGCAGCAGCGTGTTGCGCAACGAGCCGAGGGCCCGCTCGTCGTGCACCAGGTCGGTGAAGTTGTCGGCGCCGACGAACGACCAGTCGCCGATCCCCGACCAGTCGGTGAACGCGTACAGCACGCCGGCGGCGCTCGGGTAGAGCACGATCGCGGCGTAGCAGAGCACGGCCGGCACCACGAACAGCCATGGCGGCCCCAGCCGGTTCCGCTTCTTCGTTCCGCTCACGATCGTCCCCCGCGCTGTGGTGTGACTAGGCACGCTTCTTGTACGCCTCGTCCATCTTCTTCAGGCCCTCGGTGATGGTGATCTTCTTCGCCAGCAGGTCCTGGATCACCGTGAAGTGCGTCGGCTGCACCTCCGGGTTCGGCCACCGCTGACCGATGGGGGCGAGCTTGTTCGCCTCCAGCATCGGCACGAACGACTCCAGCGCCTTGTCGACCTTGGTGCCGGCCTCCCGCTTGAGCGGGATCGCGGAGACCAGCTCGCACCAGCGGTTCTGGTTGTCGGGCTGGCCCAGGAACTCGATGAACTTCAGCGCGGCGGCCTTGTTCTTGCTGCGCGTGCTCACCCCGAGCCCGACGTTCGCGCCGCCCCACGCCCACACCTGGTCGGCGCTGTCGGCCGTGGGGAACGGGAACATGTCGATGTCGTCCTTGTTGGCGGCGGCGTCGCGGAACGCCGGCACCAGCGGACCCACCTGCACGGCCATCGCCGCGTCGCCCTTGGCGACCATCGCGGTCTGCTGTTCGAGCGTGGTGCCGTTCGGGTTGTCGTTGAAGAAGCCGCGGTCGCGCAGCTCCATGTAGAGCCGCATGGAGTCCTGCCAGCCGGAGTCGGCGAACGTGGCCTTGCCGGCGATCATCTGGTCGTCGAAGTCCGGGGTCTTCGCGTAGACGTGCGAGGCGACCAGCGCGTACGTGATGAGCTGGGTGACCCACGGGGTCTGCGCGCCCAGCGCGATCGGCACCTTGCCGGCCGACTTGAACTTCGCGCACGCGTCGAGCAGCTCGCCCCAGGTCTTCGGCACCTGCACGCCGGCCGCCTCGAACACCTTCTTGTTGTAGATCGTGCCGATCACGGCGACGCCTGAGGAGAACAGGTACACCTTGCCGTCGTTCTCGAACGCCGGCCGGAGGTTCGACGGGATCGACGACGTCCACGCCTGGCTGCTCAGGTCGGCCAGCAGGCCGGCCTTGGCGACGTCGACCGTGGACATCGCGTTGCCGCTGCCCGGATAGAGCACGTGCAGGTCGGGTGCGTTGCCGCCGCCGAGCTGGGTGCGCACGGACGTCGTCACCTGGTCGGTCGGCGCGTACGTCGTCTTGAACGACACGCCGCTGTTGGCGTCGCTGTACGCCTTGGTCAGGACGTCCAGTGGCCCCTTCTGGTCGGCGACGCCGATCAGGCTCAGCGATGCCGACCCGCTGTCGCCGCCGTCGTCGTCGCCGCACGCGGCGAGCGCACCGCCAACGGCGACGCCCGCGGCGACGCCGCCGAACAGCCGCAGGAACTGTGCCCGCGTCACGCCGCCCGCTCCGGCGCTACCAACTCTCGGTGTCATGACGTACTCATCCCATCGTTCGTCGTGAAGGTCCCGCCGCGGCCGCACATCCTGGGTGGGTCGGCTGCCGCGCGGCGCTCTCGGCGCCCGCATGCGGCGGGGGACCGGGGTGGCTGTGTGAGAAGCCCTGTGAACCTCAGTGTTAAAACCACGAGAAATTTTGTTAGATGGAGCGTACGGTCGCGTTGATCCGCATGTCAAGGATCACGTGACCGGCGTGTTTCCGGGCTGTGAGCAGCCATTTCACTCGCGGCGCACGCCGCAGCTGCCAGCCTGTGAAAACCCCACCAGCCCTGTGCGAACCCCCCGCACGCCCCGTGGATCTTGGACTGCAGTGGGGCCTGTAGGCCCTCAAGAAGTCCAAGATCGGCGCGGAGGGGTGGGCTGGGGCTACTGGAGGTTGACGTAGAGGCCGCCGTCGACCAGGAGGGCGGCGCCCGTCACGTAGCGGGCGGCGGGGGAGGCGAGGAAGACCACGGGGCCGGCGACGTCGTCGGGTTCGCCGAGGCGGCCGATCGGGATGCGGCCGTTCAGGTACGCCAGCTTCTGCGGATCGGACCAGTCGTCGCGGTTGATGTCGGTGCCGATCGCGCCGGGCAGCACCGAGTTGCAGGTGATGCCGTGCGGCCCGAGCGGGATCGCGATCGACTGCATCAGCGAGTGCACGCCGGCCTTGGTGGGCGTGTAGTGCGCCTGCTGTCCGCCGCCGACCAGGGCGCTGATCGAGCTCACGCTGATGATCCGCCCGCCCCGGCCCTGGTCGACCATCACCCGGGCGGCCGCCTGCGAGCACAGGAACGCGCCGCGCAGGTTGACGGCGTGCACCCGGTCCCACAGCTCCTCGGGCATCGTGAGGAAGTCGTGGAACGGGCAGATTCCGGCGCTGTTCACCAGGACGTCCAGGCCGCCCAGACTCAGCACGACCTCGTCGACCATCGCGCGCACGGCCGCGCCGTTCGACACGTCGGCCTCGACGGCGACCGCCCGCCGTCCCATCGCCTCGATCTCCGCGACGACCGACGCCACGTCGGCCCCGTTGTCGCGACCGAACTCCGGCGACGGCGGCCGGTACCAGTTGACCGCGACGTCGGCGCCCGCGGCGGCCAGTCCCAGCGCGATGCCCCGGCCGATGCCCCGGGACGCGCCGGTCACCAGCGCCGACCGGCCGGCCAGCACCCCCGTCACCGGAGCACCTGCCGCTGGGCGCCGAGCCCGTCGATCTCCAGCCGCACGACGTCACCCGGCCGCAGGTAGGGGAACCGACCCGACATCGCGACGCCCTCCGGCGTACCGGTCAGCACCACGTCGCCGGGGTCGAGCACCAGGTACTGGGACAGGTCCCAGACGAGCCGGTCCACCGGGAAGATCATGTCGGCGGTGGTCGAGTCCTGCCGCGGCTCGTCGTTCACCCACGACCGCAGCCTCAGCGCCTGCGGGTCGACCTCGTCAAGAGGCACCAGCCACGGGCCGAGCGGTGCGAACGTCTCCGCGCTCTTGCCCTTCGACCACTGCCCGCCGGAGTGTTCGGTCTGGAACGCCCGCTCGGAGACGTCGTTGGCGACGGCGTATCCGGCGACACAACCACGAGCGGACGCGGGCGACGGCAGGTAGCGGGCCGTCCGGCCGATCACCACGGCCAGTTCGACCTCCCAGTCGACGCGCTCGGCACCGGGCGGGATCAGCACGTCGTCGTGCGGCCCGACCACCGTGTTCGGGTGCTTGAAGAACACGATCGGCCGCGTGGGCGGGGCCGCCCCCGACTCCGCGGCGTGCGCGGCGTAGTTCTGGCCGATGCAGATCACCGCACCCGGCCGGGCCACCGGCGCACCCACCCGGAGACCGGTCGGGTCGAGCGCGGGCAGCGCGCCGTCGGCCAGCGCGGCGCGGGCGCGGGCGATGCCGTCGGCCGCCAGGAACGCGCCGTCGATGTCGGCGGTGAGCGGGGACAGGTCGAAGACGGCGCCGTCGTCGACCCGCACCGCGGGACGCTCGGCGCCGGGCTCACCCAGTCGTAGCAGGTGCACGGGGATCCTCCCGGGAGAACGGACGGACGAGCGACACGTCGGGATTCAGCTCGACGCCGAAGCCGGGCCGGTCGGGCACGGTGAGCCGGCCGTCGCGCGGGACCGGTTCGTCGGCCAGCAGCGGACTCATCATCGGGACGACCTCGGTGGCGTCCGGATGCATCATGAGGAACTCGGCGAACGGGCTGTTCGGTCGGCTGAGCACGAAGTGGTAGGAGTACACGCTCGACCCGTGCGGCACCACGGCCTTGCCGTGCGCGTCGGCCAGGGCCGAGATGCGCAGCAGTTCGGTGATGCCGCCGCACCAGCCGACGTCGGGCTGGATGATGTCGACGCCGTGCTCCAGCAGCAGCCGGAAGCCCCACCGGGTCGCCTCGTGCTCGCCGGCGGTGAGCAGCATGCGGGCCGGCAGCCGGCGGCGCAGTTCGGCGTGGGCCCAGTAGTCGTCGGGCAGCAGCGGCTCCTCCAGCCACCGCAGGCCGACGTCGTCGGCGGCATGGGCGAGCCGGGTGGCGTAGTCGACGTCGAGCGCCATCCAGCAGTCCCACATGAGCCAGAAGTCGTCGCCGACCTTCTCCCGCATCGCGCCTAGCGCGGCGAGGTTCGCGCGCAGGCCGTCGGAACCCTCGGCCGGCCCGTGCCGCAGCGGCAGCTTGCCGCCGATGAACCCCAGCTGCCGGGCCAGGTCGGGCCGCGGCCCGGTGGCGTAGAACACCAGCTCGTCGCGGACGGCGCCGCCGAGCAGCTGGTAGACCGGCTCCTCGCGGACCCGTCCGAGCAGATCCCACAGCGCCAGGTCGACGCCGCTGATCGCGTTCAGCACCAGACCCTTGCGTCCATAGTGGACGGACGCGAGGAACATCTGGTCCCACATCCGCTCGATGTCGGTGACCGGCTGGCCCTCGACGAAGCGGGCGAGGTGCCGCTCCACGATCCAGGCACCCGGCTCGCCGCCGGTGGTCACGCCGAAGCCGACCGTGCCGTCGTCGGCCTCCACCTGCACCACCAGCGTGCCGAGCACGTTGATGCCGAACGCCTGCCGGCTGCCGCGGTACTGCGGGTAGCGGGCCATCGGCGTCGCGATGTGGTCGTCGATCCAGTGGCCGGCACCCTGGTCGTGGTAGTCCGCCCCGCCCCCGCGAACCACGTACGCGCGCACCTGCCGGATCCGCGGCATGCTCACGGTTGGCACCGCACGAGGACCTTGCTGGCGTCGAGTTCGCCGGAGGCGAGCCGGGCGAACGCGCGCGGGGCCTCGTCGAACGGCACCTGGTCGTCGACCAGAGATTCGAGACCCGGGGGACGCGACGCGACCCAGGCCGCCGTGTCGGCGAACTCCCGGGACGTGTAGCAGAAGCTGCCGACGATGCTGCGCTCCTGGGTGCTGATCTCGTAGGCCGAGAGGCTGACCTGCGGCGCGTTCATGCCGACGAGCACGATGCGGGCGCCGAGCGTCGAGGCGGCCAGGCCGTCGCGCAGGCTGGCGGTGGACCCGACGGCGTCGAGCACCACGGTCACCGGATCCAGATCGGCGAGAGCTCCGGGCTCGACCGCGGCGAACCCCAGCCGGTCCACCAGCGCCCGCCGGCTCGCCGACGGTTCGCTCACCGCGATCGCCGTGGCGCCGGCGCGGCGGGCCGCCAGCGCGGCGGCCTGCCCGATCGGTCCGCCCCCGACGACGAGGACCCGGTCGCCGGCGCCGACCTGCCCGCGCAGCGCGGCGTGGTGGCCCACCGCCAGCGGTTCGACCAGGGCGCCGTACTCCTCCGGCAGGTCGTCGGGCAGCGGCACGACGTTCGCCGCCGGCGCGACCATCAACTCGGCGAACGCCGACGACACCGACGGGTCGACGCCGATGACGCGCCGCCGCGCGCACAGCTGTTCGGTGCCGGCCGCGCAGGCCGGGCAGTCGCCGCAGCCCATCACCGGGTTGACCGTGACGAGCCGCCCGGTGTCGGCGGTCCGGGCGACCGTCTCGTGGCCCATCACCTGGCCGGGGTGCCGGCGTCCGTTCTCGCCGGTGTAGCCGTGCAGGTCGGAGCCGCAGATGCCGGTGGCGACGATGCGCAGCAGCACCTCGCCGGCGTCGGGCACGGGGTCGGGACGGTCGGCCACCACCAGGTCGGACGGGCCGCGGAAGACGAGTGCACGCACGGGGAACCTCCTCAGACGATGACGCCGCCGGGGTAGCGGTCGAACACCTTCGGGTCGTAGAGCGGCACGATGTGGTCGGCGACCCGGCGGGTGCGCTCGTAGCAGGCGAGCGCCTCGTACATGCTCTCGTTGATGCCGAGGACCCGGTTGTCCTCGACGTTCTCGTAGTAGAAGAAGGCGTCCGAGGCGACCACGGTGCCGGCGGTCGAGTCGACCTCGACGGCCAGCGACGCCCGGTGGTGCGTCCCCGCCCACCAGGTGCGCAGGCCGGGCACCACCTCGTCGTCGTCGGCCAGCAGCCGGACCCGGTCCCACGCGTCGGTGACCAGGTGCACGAGGACCTCCGGCGAGAACGACGTCCACCGGTTGTCGTGCGGGTGGTCGTGGGTGGTGTGGAAGTGCGTCCAGCCCGTGCGCGACACGCAGATCTCCGCGTTGCCGAACAGCGGGATGCCGGCGGTGGAGTACAGCTGGAACGGCGTGACGACGACGTGCGTCACGTCGTCGGGCCGCACGCCGAGCGACGCCAACCCCGCCTCGACGGTCTCCCCAGGCTCGCGCTCGTACCGCGCCCGCGGGCCGAGGATCGACGCCCAGATCTCGTTGAGCGGGCCGAGGTCGGCCGGCGCGCCGGTGTTGACCAACGCGGTGACGCCCTCGCCCCGGATCAGGACGACGTTGAACGACAACGGGAACCAGCGGTCCCACTCCGACATCCAGAACAGTTCCGGGCCGGGGATCTCGGTACGACCCACCGACAGCACACGCACGTCGAACGCCATGGCAGAGTTCTAACACTCGGATCTGTTAAATTACAACCGCCGGGTGATATGGTCCGCTGACCAGTCCAAACATCCAGGGGGTTCCGTGCCAACAGCCGTCGACGACCCGTTGTGGGTCGGTGTGGACGTGGGCACGCAGAGCCTGCGGGTGGCCGTCGTCGACACGTCGGGTCGCCTGCTCGGGCACGGGTCCCGGCCGCTGACCAGCCGGCGCGGCCGTGCCCACCCGGGAGGCCGCACCCACGAGCAGGATCCCGCCGCGTGGTGGCGGGCGTTCGGCGAAGCGGCCCACGCCGCCCTCGACGCGGCCGGTGGGACAAGGACCGTCGGCGCGGTCGCGCTGTGCAGCACCTCGGGCACGGTTCTCCTCGCCGACCGCGCGGGCGCGGCCCGCGGCCCCGCGCTGATGTACGACGACGCGCGGGCGGCCGGCGAGGAGCGCCGGGCCGCGGAGGCCGGCGGCGACCTGTGGGCGGCGCTCGGCTACCCGATGCAGCGGTCCTGGGCCCTGCCCAAGGCGCTGTGGCTGCTGGCCACCGCCGACGCCGCCACCCGCCGCGCCGCCGCCCGCGGCGACCTGCGGCTGGCGCACTCGGCCGACTACCTGGCCGGCCGGCTGGTCGGCGGACCGGTCAACACCGACTTCAGCCACGCCCTCAAGACCGGCTACGACGTGGAGACGCACCGGTGGCCGACCGAGGTGCTCGACCGGCTCGGCATGCCGCTGGCGATGCTCCCCGACGTCGTGCGCCCGGGCACCCGGCTGGGCGAGGTCTGCGCGGAGGCGGCCGCGCACACCGGTCTCGGACAGGGGACGCCGGTGGTCGCCGGGATGACCGACGGCTGCGCCGCCCAGATCGCCGCCGGCGCGCTGGAGGCCGGCCGGTGGAACTCCGTGCTCGGCACGACGCTGGTGCTCAAGGGCGTCACGAGCACCCGGCTCAGCGGCGGCGCGGTCTACTCGCACCGGCATCCGGACGGGGCCTGGCTGCCCGGGGGCGCGTCCAACGTCGGCGCCGGCTCGATCCCGTCCCGCTACCTGCGCGGCGACCTCGCCCGGCACGACGCGGCCGCCGCCGCGTACGAGCCGTCGAGCGCGGTGAGCTACCCGCTCGCCTCGCGCGGCGAGCGGTTCCCGTTCGTGCGCCCCGACGCCGAGGGCTTCCTGCTCGGCACCCCCCGCGACGACGCCGACGGGTACGCCGCGGTGCTGCAGGGCGTCGCGTTCGTGGAACGGCTCAGCTACGAGTACCTGGCGCAACTGGGCGCCCGGGTCGACGGCCCGGTGACCGTCACCGGCGGCGGCAGCAACAGCCGCTACTGGACCCAGTTGCGGGCCGACATCCTGGGCCGGCCGTTGCACCGCCCGGCGCATCCCGAGCCGGCCTTCGGCATGGCCGTGCTCGCCGCCGCCGGCACCGGATCCCTGACCATCACGGCCCGGCGCATGGTCCGCCGGGCGGAGACCGTGGAGCCCCGGGCGGCGGTCACCGCCCGGTTCGCCGCGCCGTACGGGCGGTTCGTCGAGGAACTGGTCCGGCGCGGGTACGTCGACGCGACGGCGACCCGGGCGGCGGCGTGATCGTGCACCTGGCCCGCCACGGGCAGACGGTCTGGCACCGGCCCAACCGGTACGCCGGGCGCTCCGACATCGACCTCGACGACGTCGGCCGGGCCCAGGCCGGGCAGCTCGCCCGCTGGGCGGCCACAGCCCGCCTCGACGCACTCGTCAGCTCCGACCTGCGCCGCGCGGTCGACACCGCCGCCCCGGCGGCCCGCGCGACCGGCCTGACCGCGGTGGTGGACGCCCGCCTGCGCGAGGTGGACTTCGGTACCGCCGAGGGCCGCACCCTCGCGGAGCTGGGCACGGATGTCGCCGAGCGGTTCGTCGCGGACCCCGTCACCCATCATTTTCCGGGCGGTGAGCCGCCCGGTGCCGCCGCCGCCCGGGCGCGGGCCGCTCTCGACGACCTGGCGGCGACGTATCCCGACGGCCGGGTCCTGGTGGTCGCGCACAGCACGCTGATCCGGCTGGTCGTCTGCGCGGCGCTCGGCGTGCCGCTGAGCGACTACCGCCGCCGGCTGCCGGCGCTGGCCCCCGCGTCCCGCACGGTCCTGCGCCTCGAGGGAGATCTGACGGGAGACGCCGCCCTGCTGGCCTACAACGTCGGTGTCGATCCAGGATGTGACGCATGACCGCGACCGCCCCCGCAGAGCGCAGCAAGCCCGCCCAGCGCCAGGCCGACATCGCCGAGTACGTCGTCAGCCAGGGCTCGGTGTCCGCCACCGACCTGGCCGAGCAGTTCGGCGTCAGCCTGATGACGATCCACCGCGACCTCGACGAACTGGAGCGGCAGGGCGTCGTGCGCAAGCACCGCGGCGGGGTGAGCGCCCAGCCGTCGAGCGTGTTCGAGAGCAACGTGTCGTTCCGGCTGCGGGCGACGCTGACCGAGAAGCAGGCGCTGGCCGCGCACGCGCGCACCCTCGTCGAGCCCGGGATGGCGGTGATGCTCGACGACTCGACGTCCACGCTGGAACTGGCCAAGCTGCTGGTCGAGGGCATCGCGCCGCTCACCGTCGTCACCAATTTCCTGGAGACGATCAAGCTGCTGGCCGGCCGGCCAGGGATCCGCCTGCTCGCGCTCGGCGGCGAGTACCACCCGACCCACGACTCGTTCCTCGGGGTGCCGTGCATCGAGGCCGTCGAGGCGCTGCGGGTCGACCTGCTGTTCGCGTCGACGTCGGCGCTCGCGCACGGCTACGCCTACCACCAGGAGCAGGAGATCGTGTTGGTGAAGCGCGCGATGATGCACGCCGCGCAGCGCTCGGTGCTGCTGGCCGACCACACCAAGCTCGGCCGCGTCGCCCTGCACCGGCTCGCCCCGCTGCGCGACTTCGACCTCGTGCTCACCGACAACAAGGCGAGCGACCAGGCGCTGGCGGAGATGCGCGAGCTCGGGGTCCGGCACGAGGTGGTCACGTGATCATCGGGGTCGACGTCGGTACCACCGTCACCAAGGCGGTGCTCTTCGCCGACGACGGGACGCCGTTGCGGCGGGCGGCCGAGCCGACGCGGGTCGACCGGGCCGGCGACGGGCGGTACGAGCAGGACGCCGGCGCGGTCTTCGCGTCGGTCGAGGCCGTCCTGAGTCGCCTCGCCGCCGACAGCGCAGTTCAAGGCGTCGGCATCACGGGCCAGGGGGACGGGTTGTGGCTCGCCGACGCCGCCGGCGCCCCGGTCCGCCCGGCCGTGTCGTGGCTCGACGCGCGGGGCGCCGCGATCCTCGCCACGTGGGCGGCCGACGGCGTCCTCGACACGCTCTTCCGCCGCACCGGGACGTTCCTGTTCCCCGGCGCCGCCGCGCCGATCCTCGCCGCGCTGCGCGACACCGAACCGGCGACGCTCGCCGCCGCCGCCACCGCCGGCTACTGCAAGGATCTCGTGCTGCAACGGCTGACCGGGTTGCGCGCCACCGACCCGTCCGACGCCTCGGTGCCGTTCCTCGACCCGCGCACCGGTGAGTACGCCGACGACCTGCTCGCCCTGTGCGGCCTGACGCCCTACCGGCACCTGCTCGCGCCCGTGCACCGCCCGCCCATGGCCACGCTGACCGCCGACGCGGCCGCCCGCACCGGCCTGCCGGCGGGTCTCCCGGTGGTCGCCGGACCCTACGACCTGCCGGCCTGCGCGTGGGGCGGCGGCGTCACCGAGGTCGGCGACGGGCTGCTCATCCTCGGCACCACGCTGGCCTGCCAGGTGCTCACCGACACCGTCGACACGTCCGGCGAGCCGGCCGGGCTCACGCTGTGCACCTGGGAGCCGGACCGGTGGCTGCGGGCGATGCCGGCCATGGTGGGCGCCGCCGCCCTGGACTGGACGCTCGGCCTCGTCGGCGCCGGCGTCGGGGACCTGCCGGCGCTGCTGGCGGCCAGCCCGACCGGCGCCAACGGCGTCACCGTGCTGCCCTTCCTCGCCGAGGCCGGCGAGCGCGCGCCGTTCGTGGAGCCGCGCGCCCGCGCCCGCGTCGACGGGCTGCACCTGGCCGTGACCCGGGCCGACGTCGTGCGGGCCACCTGCGAGGCCATCGCGTACGCGGCCCGGCACTGCCTGACCGCCGCCGGGCTCACCGGCGACCTGGTGGTCTGCGGCGGCGGGACGGGCAGCCCCGAATGGCTGCAGATCTTCGCCGACGTGCTGGGCCGGCCGCTGCGGGCGTTGCCGGGCGACGAGACCGGTGCGCGGGGCGCCGCGCTCGCGGCCCGCCGGGCGCTCGACCTGCCGCCCTGGCCGGCACCGGCCGGCACGGTGGTGTCGCCCGGCCCGGCCGCGCCGGGGTACGAGGCCCGGTACAAGCGCTACCTCGACGCGATCGAACACGCACGACCATGGTGGGGAGAACATCGGTGAGGGTCCTCGTTGCCGGCGACCACTTCGTCACGCCCGAACTGGTGATCCGGGCGCTGGACGACGACGCCGACGTCACCACGCTGATGTCGGCGTGGCCGTACGAACCGTACGGGCCGGTGGCCGAGGTCGACGAGGCGTCCGGCGACGAGGACGAGCTGATCGCGGCGCTCGACGGGGTCGAGGTGGCGGTGACCCAGATGGCCCCGTTCACCGACCGGGTGCTCGCCGCCGCCGACGCGCTGCGGCTAGTCGTGTGCACGCGCGGCGGCCCGGTCAACGTCAACGTCGCCGCGGCCACCAAGCGCGGCGTGGTGGTGTGCGCGACGCCCGGCCGCAACGCGGTCGCGGCCGCCGAGCACACGATCGCGCTGCTGCTGGCGGCGCTGCGACGCATCCCCGACGTGCACCCGACCGTGCGCGCCGGCGAGTGGCGCAGCGATCTTTACGCGCTCGACGCCGCCGGCCACGAGCTGAGCGGCAGCACGGTCGGGCTCGTCGGGTACGGCGAGATCGGCGCCCGGGTGGCCCGCATCCTGCGCGCGTTCGACGCCGAGGTGCTGGTGTACGACCCGTACGCGGAGCAGGGTCCCGGCTTCGTCACCGACGTCGACGAGCTGTTCGCCCGCTCGTCCGTCGTCAGCCTGCACGCCCGGCTCACCCCGGAGACCCGCACCCTGGTCGACGCGGCCCGGCTGGCCCGCATGCCGCGCGGCGGCGTGCTCGTCAACACCGCCCGCGGCGGCCTGGTCGACTACGACGCCGTCGTCGACGCGCTGGAGTCGGGACAGCTGGGCGCCGCGGCGTTCGACGTGTTCGCGACCGAGCCGCCGGCGCCGACCGACCGGCTGCTCACCGCGTCCAATGTGGTTCTGACCCCGCATCTGGCCGGCGCCACCGTGCAGACCGCCCGCCGCGCGGCCGAACAGGCCGCGGCGGCAGTGCGGGCCTACGCCCGCGGCGATCGCCCGGCGGCGGTCGTCAACCCGGAGGCGTACGAGACCGTCGGCCACTGACGGCGACGAGGGCGTGTCCGCCTCCGTAGTGGTTGCCGCACGTACGGCAACCACTACGATGAACCCCTCCGTGTGGAGAGGGGCACGCTTCATGGCGATCTTGGGTCTGTACGACGGACACAACTCGTGTGCAGCGGTGATCTCCGAGGAGACCGGCGACATCGTCGCCGCGGTGGAAGAAGAGCGCTTTTCGCGGATCAAGAACCATGACTCGCGGCGTCCCGGAGTGCCCGGTCCGGTGCGGAGCATCGCGTACTGCGTCGAGCAGTCCGCCGAACCGATCACGCATGTCGCACTCGCCCTCGCGGCTCCCGACGACCTTGTCCGGCTCGCGACCAACGCCTTTCTCGACGCCGTCCGGGACGGCGAGTCGGCCCGGCTCGACAGCGTCGCGCTCGGCGGCGGCGACTTCTTCGATCTCCTCCAACTGCCGCGTTTCACCCAGGCACGGCGCATCGCGAAGTGCCTGGCGACGCTGCGGTCGACGGGAGTCGACGCGGGTTACCGCGCCCGGCCCGGTGCCGCGGTCGTGCGCCACGTTCCACACCACACCGCCCATGCGGCGGGTGCCTTCCTGCGCGCGCCCGACGACGACGCGCTGGTCGTGGTCCTCGACGGAATGGGTGACGGACTGTCCGGCCTGATCGCGCGTGGCCGCGGGCACGGGATGCGGCCGCTGGACACGATCGACGCGGCCCGGTCGCTGGGTCACCTGTACTCCGCGTTCACGGTGGCCTGCGGCTTCGAGGGACTCCGGCACGAGGGCAAGGTGACCGCACTGGCGGCAAGCGGCAAGGTCAACGAGGCCGTGTACACCCGGTTGGCCGACCTGTTCCGCTACGACCCGGCCACGGGACGGTGGCGCGGCGGTCTCGGCACGGGTCTTCCGCTCGGGCCGTACCCGCACCGGTTGATGATCGAGTACCACGAGCGGGTGCAGAAACTGGTCGCCAACATCCCGGTCGAGGACGCCGCCGCCACCGTTCAGCAGTTCACCGAGGACATCATCTGTGAACTGATCAGATACCACCTGGCCGTCGATCAGGTCGGCACGGTCGTGGTGGCGGGTGGGTTGTTCGCCAACGTGAGTGTCAACCGCCGGATCGCCGATCTCGCCGGTGTCGACCGGCTGTTCGTCCATCCCGCGATGTCCGACGCCGGGCTGGCGGTCGGCGCCGCGTCACACCTGTTCGCCGAGTTGCACGGCCGGCGACCACCCGCGATGGGCGATGCGTTCCTCGGCCCCGGGTACTCCGATCGCGAGGCCGCCGACGCCTTCCGGTCGGCGGGCTTCTCGGTTCGTTCGGACGTGGATCCGGAGGAACATCTCGCGGGCGCACTCGCGGCGGGTCACATCGTCGCCCGGTTCGTGGGTCGCGGCGAGTACGGACCGCGTGCCCTGGGCAACCGCAGCATCTTCGCGCCGTGCGACGCGAGCGTTCCGCCGGTACTGAACCGCATGCTGCGGCGATCGGAGCTGATGCCGTTCGCGCCGATGACCCTCGCCGACGAGGCCGATGACCTGTACCAGGGCCTGCGCACGGTCTCGTGGTCCGCCGAGTACATGACCGTCGCGGTCGCCTGTTCGCGGACCATGCGCGAGCGGTCGCCCGGCGCGGTCCACCGCGACGGCACCGCCCGCCCGCAGATCGTCCGGCCCGCGCAGTCGGATCTCCACTCGCTGCTCGCGTCGTACCGGTCCCGCACCGGCTCCGGCACGTTGATCAACACCTCGCTGAACATTCACGAGGAGCCGATGGTGCTGAACCCGCACGACGCCGTTCGGAGCATCACCACCGCCGGGATCGAACAGGTGCAAGTGGGCGGCCTGATCTGTTCGAGGTCGTGAGGTGCACGTCTTCGTCAGCCATGCGGGGCGGGACCGGGCGTGGGCCGAATGGGCCGGTTGGCAGATCATGTCGGCCGGCCACTCGGTCAGCTTGGACACCTGGGACTGGGCGGCCGGCGACAACTTCGTCGTCCGCATGCGCGACGCGCTCGAGAACGCCGACTGTGTGCTCGCGTTGTTCTCGTCCGCGTACTTCGAGGCGCACCGGTACACGACCGCGGAGTGGTCCGCGGCGTTGCTGCACGACGAGCAGCGGTCGCGCCGGCTCGTGCCGGTTCGTATCGAGGACGCCAACGTACCCAGCCTGCTCCGACCGTTGATCGCGCCGGCACTGTTCGGAATGCCGGAGGACCGGGCGCGGGAGACGCTGCTCGGCGCCGTCGGCGGCCCCGTCGGACCCGGTGACCGGCCACCGCACTTTCCGGGCGGTCCGGCGGTGTCCGCTTCGGCGGCTTCGGCTTCGGCTTCGGCTTCCGCGGCTTCGGCGGTGACCGTGTCCGGCCCGCGCCTGCCGGGTGTCCTGCCCGGCACGTGGAACGTGCCGCCGCGGAACCCCAGTTTCGTGGGCCGCGACGGGATGCTCATCCGCCTGCGGGAACAACTGCTCGCCGGCGGTACCGCCCGCATTCAGGTGCTGCACGGGATCGGGGGCGTCGGCAAGACCCAACTGCTCGTCGAGTACTCGCACCGGTTCGCGAACGACTACGACCTGGCGTGGTGGATCCGCGCCGACCAGCCGGAGCTGATCGGGGAACAGCTGGCGGCGTCGGCCGCGGAGGCCGGAGTGACCGGAGCGGAGGCGGAGACCCGCCTCGCCGTCCGGGCGTTGGGTCGCCACCTGCGGACAACCGGCCGGTGGTTGCTGGTCTTCGACAACGCGGAGGACGCCGACGAGTTGCGCACCTGGCTGCCCGACGGACCCGGCCACGTGCTGATCTCGTCGCGGACGCCCGGCTGGCCCGAGGTCGGACACGTCATGGAGGTCGAGCTGTTCGCGCGTCGGGAGTCGGTCGCGCTGCTCCGGCGTCAGGTCTCCGGAATGACGAAGCCCGACGCCGACCGGCTGGCCGCCGCGCTGGCCGACCTTCCGCTCGCGGTCGCCCAGGCGGCGGCGATTCTGGCCGAGACCGGGATGCCGGTCGCCGAGTATCTCGACCTTCTGGAGACCGAGGCGGCCAGGATTCTCGACGACGGCCGGCCGGTGTCCTACCCGGCGTCGCTCGCGGCGGCCGTCGCCCTGTCGATGGCCAGGCTGGAGGCGCAGGAGCCGGCCGGCTCGCAACTGCTGCGGCTCTGCGCGTTCCTCGGCGCCGCGCCGATCCCGTTGACGCTCTTCTCGGCAGCCGCGAACAAACTCGGTGAACCCCTGTCGGCCATCGTCCGGGAACGGCGGGCGCTGCGGATCGTGGTGGGCAACGTCGGCCGGTTCGGACTGGCCCGGGTCGACCAGGAGGGGCTTCAGCTGCACCCGTTGGTCCAGGCGGTCGTCCGAGGGCAACTGGCGGAGCCGCGCCAGGCGGAGTTCCGCCGGATCATCCACCGGGTGCTCGCCGTGGCCCGCCCCGGCCGTCCGGACGATCCGGCGACGTGGCACCCCTGGGCCAGGCTGCTTCCCCACCTGCTGGTGGCCGTCGCGAGCGACGCGGACGACGACACCCGGGCCGTCCTGTTGGAGGCCTGCCGGTACCTGCTGGTGCGGGGAGACACCCAGGCCGGTCTCGACCTGGCCCGGCAGCTCGTCGACGATTGGCGAACCCGCCTCGGGCCGGAGCACCCGCACACCCTGACGGCTGCCGTGCGCGTCGGGCACGGGCTGTCACATCTCGGCCGGTATGCCGAAGCGCTCGGGTACTACGAGAACGTGATGGTGACGTCGGATCGGCTGTTCGGGTCCGACCACCCGGACACCCTGCACGCTGCCAACGGTGTCGCGGTCAATCTCCGCCTGCTCGGCAGCGCGGACGCGGCACGCACCCTGAACGAGGAGACGTTGTCCCGACGGCGTCACGTGCTCGGCGAGCACCACATCGACACCCTGTTGTCGGCCACGAATCTCGCGGCCGACCTGAGAGTTCTCGGCGACCTCGCCGCCGCGATGGAGTTGCACGACAAGACGTTCCGGCGGTATCGCGAGATTCTGGGCGAGTCGCACCCGGACACCCTGCGGGCGGCCCACAACCTCGCGGAAGACCTGCGCCTGCTGGGTCGGACCGACGACGCCCGGCAGTTGGAGGAACGCACCCTCGCCGAGCGGCGCGAGGTGCTCGGCGAGGACCACCCCGACACGTTGCGTTCGGCCCTGCATCTCGCCGAGGACCAGTTGCTGCTGGGCAACACGACCGCGGCTCACGAACTGGCCGGGCAGACGCTTCCGCGGTTGCGCAAGGTGCTCGGCGACGACGATCCGGACATGGCCAGGTGTCTCGCCCTGCTCGCGGAGGTCTCGCCCCCCGACCACCCGGTTGCTCACTGAACGACGGTGTTGCTCGCCCAGGTCGGCTTCGGCGGGGCCGGGTTGTGCGCGTACAGCACGAGGTTGCCGTCGTCCTGCAGCCAGAGGGTCGAGTCACCCTTGCCGCTGGTGCCGGACGCCCACAGCGCGTTGTCGGCCTGGTCGTACAGGACGAGGTTGCCGTCGTGCTGGTTGGAGAGCCGGTACGCGCGCTGGTTCCCCTGGACCCAGCTGGCCCTCGGGGTGCCGGTGCGGACGTCGTAGAGCACCAGGTTGCCGTCGGCCTGCATCCACAGCGTGAACCGGCCGTCGTTGGACGTCATCGCCGCGCCGCGGAACAGCGACCGGCCGGGGGAGAGCGCCGCCAGCCAGGTGTCCCCGGACAACGCCGCGCGGACGTCGCTGTACATCGGCTCCTTGGGATTGCCGTCGTTGTCGCGCAGCCCGAAGTGGCACTCGCCCTCGTTCGGGTTGGCGCACAACGCAAACTCCTTCTGGGTGTCCTGGAAGGAGTAGACGAACAGCGGCCCGGTGTACGGCCGGGACCGCCACATCCGTACGCCCTCCTCGAGGGCGTCGCGGACGTGCTCCGGTGACTGGGGTTGCCGCGAGCCGGCGCTGGGGAACCCGAACTCGGTGGCCCAGATCTTCTTCGCCGCGTCGCCGTGGCGGACCATCACGTCGCGCAGCGCCGCGAGGCCGCCGCAGGCGGGATCGTCGGGCCCGAACCCGGACCAGAACCGGTACCAGTCCCGGTCGCACGGGATCTTCGCGTACGACGGGAGGTGGCCGCCGCCCCAGTCGGGGTACGGGTGGTAGGCCACGGCGTCGAAGTAGCCGCCAAAGTTGTGCTGGTAGGCCCACTCCAGCCAGTCCCGGGCCTCGTTGTCGTTGTAGATCCGGTTGTTCACCGTGTAGGCGTCGCCGCCCGCCGAGCCGCCGGCCAGCACCACGCAGCCGGCACAGCCCGCTTTCACCTGCTGGTAGGCGATCCTCGTCAGCTCCCAGTAGCGGCCTGCGCGCACGTCGACGCTGTTGTCGCCGTAGTTGCCGAACGCGCTGATGTTCGGCTCGTTCCACACCTCGTACGCCTGCACTCTGGGCCCGAAGTGGGCCACCGCCTGCGCCACGATGGCGGCCCAGGCGCCGTCGTCGGTCGGGAAGTAGTTGTTGGCGCGGCCACCGTTCGCCCACGGCACCGAGTAGTCCAGAATCAGCAGGACGCGCACGCCCTGCGCGTAGGCCGCGTCGACCATGGCGTCGAGCGCGGTCCAGTTGAGCGGGCAGGTGGCGCACGGCTGCACCTGGTCCCAGAACAGGTCGATGCGGATGATCGGCTTCTTGGCGCCGACGTAGGCGTCCATGTCGGCGATCCGCCCGGCCCGGCCGGCCGGGTCACTGCCGTCGATGAACCCGACATCGGCCGACGTGAAGACGTACGGATCCGGAATCGGAACCGGGTCGGCGGTGGCCTTACCGCCGACAACCACCGCCGCGACGATGACGGCGACGGACATGGCTCGCGCCCAGAATTTGCGCATGAGTACCTCCCCCGTTGGCAACGGAGATTACCAGGTATCGATGAACACAAGATCATGGGAACGGTCGGCCGCGAGCACACCCGCCAACTCCGAATCTTGGAAATCTGTGGTTGCCATGGCGACCATCGTTTTCCAAGATCCACGAGCGGTCGGGGCGGCAAGCCGGGTGGGATCCCGGCACCGCGTCAATGCGGTACCTCCGCTCACGCGGACGGTGTGACGTCGTGGACCTCGACGCTCACGACGTCACGGATCGCCCGGGCCCGGGCGAGCGCCGCGCGCACCCGGATCCGCTCCATCGGCTCCGATTCCTCCCGGCGGCCGTCCGGGAACGTGGCGACCACCTGGAACAGCCGCGTCGGGAAGAGCTCGTCCGACGGCCAGGGACTGTCCAGGCGGGTCGGAAGCCACCGCAGCCTGCCCTCGGCCTCGAGCGTGCGGGCGAGTTCCATCTCCAGGTCGATCGGGGTCTTCCCGGTGCGTGGCGGTCCGGCGAGATAGTCGACGAGTTCGTCGGTCAGCAGCGGAACGAAGTGCGTGCAGCCGTAGAGGAGCAGGAGCACGTCGTAGGCCGTCAGGTGCTTGTCGAGGTGGCGGGGATCGCGGTCGAAGACCAGGTCGTATCCGCGGCCGAACAGCGCACCGGCGAAGAAGTCGAGGCCGCCGCTCGTGTCGACCGCGTGGCTCCAGCGGTAGGAGAGGAAGAGCCTCGGTGACCCGACGGCGCGGATCGGTTCCTCCCCGGCGGCCTCTGCTTGCTGGTCCTGGTCGAGGAGGTCCGGATCCCAGGTGAGCACCCCCCACTGCTGGTTGCTCTCGCGGGGCGCCCGCAGCGCGAACAGGACGCCGCGCGAGTCGGGTGCCGGGTCCTCGGAACGGGCGAGGTCGTGGTGGGTGAGACGGGCCAGCTCGTCACGCGTCCACTCGCGGCCGGTACGCGCGCGCAGGTCGGCGAGGGCCGCGTCGACGGCGGCCGCGGCGTCGGTGGCGTACGGCCCGGGCGGCGCCGCGATCCCGTCGACGGCCGGCGCGTCGGCCATGACCCGGCCGCGGAAGTTCACGAACCTGTTCCACAACTCCGGCCACGAGGTGCGGATCAGTTGGAGTGCGTACTGGGCGTCCCGTGCCACCGACGGGTCGGCGTCGTAGATCAGCGACAGGAAGAGCCAGAAGTAGCGCCGTGGCGGTTCCGCGTTCGACAGCGGGATCGGCGTCATGGCGCGGAGCACCTCGAGGTGCCGCTCCGGCGGTTCGGTGGACAGGTCGGAGGCGATCGCGTGCGCGGCCTGGATCCGGAACTCGGGGCCCCGGCCGGCCATCAGCTCGATCAGGCGCGCGCCGTCGTCGGTGTCGCGCAGCTTGCAGGCGATCCGGCCGAGATAGGACCGCGTGACCTTGTCGGCGTCGCCCGGTGCGGCGTCGAGACGGACGATCAGCTCGGCGAGCGTGTCGACGTCGACCTTCGCGCGGTCGAAGTCGGACGCCTTCGAGTACGCGGCGACGGCGGCGGTTCTCGCGCGGGGATGCGGGCGGTGCGCCCAGCCGCGCACGACGGGCGCGAAGTCGTCGGAGCGGAGCAGGCAACCGGCGAGCGCCTCGGCGGCGAGCATCATCGGGTGGTACGCCTGCCGCGCGAGACCCTCGACCAGCGCGATCACGTCGTCGAACACCGCCGGGTCCTCGGCGCCGACGCGCGCGATCGTGTCGAAGAAACGGTCGGCGGACTCGTTGAGTTTCGCGCCCATGAAGACGGAGGCGGTCGCGGCGAGTTGGAAACGCTGGACGACCAGCGTGCGATCAGCGGACGGCACCGGACGCATCCAAGGACGGTATCGCGTTGACTTGTAGCAAGCTTTGTCTCACCATATTGAGACAAAGCTTGCGACATCTGGGCGAGGGGAGCGACATGACCGACGGGCTTGACGTCGACGGAATCTCGAAACGGTACGGCGAGGTGGTCGCCCTGCGGGACATGACCTTCGACGTCCGCGCGGGGGAGCTCTACGGGTTCGTCGGGAGCAACGGCGCCGGCAAGACCACCGCGATGCGGGTGATCCTGGGCGTGCTGGCGCCGGACGCGGGCGAGGTCCGGTGGGCCGGCCGGCCGCTGACGCTGTCGACCCGGCGCCGGATCGGCTACCTGCCGGAGGAGCGCGGGCTGTACCCGAAGATGACGGTCGGCAGCCAGCTGACCTACCTCGCCCGCCTGCACGGCATGTCCGCCGCCGCCGCGAAGGCCTCCACCGACCGGTGGCTCGAGCGCCTCGACGTCGCCGGTCGCCGCGACGACGAGGTGCAGAAGCTGAGCCTGGGCAACCAGCAACGCGTCCAGCTCGCCGCGTCGCTGGTGCACGATCCGCGGGTCCTCGTGCTCGACGAGCCGTTCTCGGGCCTGGACCCGGTCGCGGTCGACGTGATGAGCGAGGTGCTGCGGGAGAAGGCCGCCGAGGGCATCCCGGTGATGTTCTCCAGCCACCAGCTCGACCTGGTCGAACGGCTCTGCGACCGGGTGGGCATCGTCCGCGGTGGGCGGATGGTCGCGATCGAGCCGGTGCGCGGGTCCGGCCAACGGCGGACCTCGGTGGCGGACCTGTTCCGGCACGTCGTCAGCACGGACGGGAGTGACGCATGACCGGCGTCGTGCGGCTCGTCGCCGGCCGCGAGATCAGCGCGCGCACAGGCTCGAAGGTGTACCGCATCAGCGGCGTCATCATGGTCCTCGCCGTGGTGGGCGCCGTCGTCGCCGCCAACCTGATCGGTGCCGGCGGAACGGACAGCACGGTCGGCTTCACGCCGTCGGTGGCGCACCTGGCCGAACCGTTCCGGTCGGTGGCGTCGTCGGTCGGGGAGACCGTCACGACGAGCGCCGTCGACGAGACGGCCGGGGAGCGGCGGGTTCACGACGGCGAGCTCGACGCCCTGGTCACGGGCACGCCGGCCGCACTGCGGGTGGTCGTCAAGGAGGACCTGCCCGAGGACCTGCGCGTCGCCCTCACCGTGCTCGCCCGCCGGATCGCCCTCGACGAGCAGATCGCCCGCGTGGGCGGTGACCCGGTGGCGGTGAACAACGCCGTCGACTCGGTCACGTTCGCCGTGCGGACCCTCGACCCACCGCGCGAGCACGAGGGCGCCCGGCTGCTGCTCGCGTTCGCCGTCAGCTTCCTCGTGTACATGGCGATCATGATCTACGGACAGCTGGTGACGCAGGGCGTCGTGGAGGAGAAGACGAGCCGGATCGTCGAGATCCTCCTCGCGACGATCCGACCGTGGCAACTCATGGCCGGCAAGGTGCTGGGCATCGGGCTGGTCGGCCTGGCCCAACTCGCGGCCGTGCTGGCGGCGGGTCTGGCGACCGGCTACGCGACCGACTCGGTCACGTTCCCGTCCGGCCTCGCCGGCGGCACGGCACTCTGGGCGGTGGTGTGGTTCCTGCTCGGCTACGTCGTCTACGCACTCGTGTTCGCCGCCCTCGGCGCGCTCGTGTCCCGGCAGGAGGACGTCGGCGGCGTCACCGCGCCGGCCGTGCTGCTCATCGCCCTGCCGTACCTGGCCGGTGTCTTCGTCCTTCCGTCCGACCCCGACAACGGGTTCGTGGCGGTGCTGTCGCTCGTTCCGTTCTTCGCGCCGATCCTCATGCCGATGCGGTCGGCGCTCGGCGTCGCACCGGTATGGCAGGTGGCCGTGTCGATCGGTCTCACGCTGCTGCTCATCGTCGGGCTGGTGTGGTTGGCGGGGCGCATCTACCGCAACGCCGTCCTCCGCACGGGCGGCCGGGTCAAGGTCGTGGACGCCCTGCGGACGGAGTGAGAGTCTTCGACGGTGACGGGACCGGTGCTCGGGGACGCGTTCGGAAACCTGCTGCGCCGGTGCTGGGCCGCCGGCGGCGTGCCGGGCCGGGCCATCGAGGTCGTCGAGCGGGACGACGGGTTCGTCGGCGCCACCGATGCCTCCCGCTACATCAGCGGGGTCGACTCCTGGTCGCCGCAGGAGGCGGCGGTCCTGCCGCACGCACGGGGGCGGGTGCTGGACGTCGGCTGCGGCGCCGGGCGGCACATGATCGCACTGCGCGACCGGGGTCTCGAGGTGCACGGCGTCGACCCGTCGGCCGGGGCGGTGGCGGTGTGCCGCGACCGCGGCCTGGACGTCTCCCTCGGGGACATCGACCGGTTGCCGGCGGGGCCGTTCGACACGCTGCTGCTGTTCGGGAACAACCTGGGCCTGCTCGGGTCGCCCGAATTGGCGCCCGGTCGGCTGGCGGCGCTCGGCGCGGTGGCGGCACCGGGCGCGCGGATCCTGGGCTCGGGCACCGACCCGTACCGCACCGTCGACCCGGTGCACGCGGCCTACCACGCGCGCAACCGCGAGCGCGGGCGGTCCGGCGGCCAGTTGCGGCTGCGGGTCCGGCACGCGAACGTGGCGACGGACTGGTTCGAGTACTGGCTTCTCACCGTCGCGGAGTTGACCGACGTGCTGGCCGGGTCACCATGGCGGATCGACACCGTCGAGCCGGGGCCGGAAACCGACTCCAACTACGCGGTGGTCCTGGCCCTGCGCTGACCGTCAGGTGCCGTCGCGGGCCAGTTCCCGCGACAGCGCCATCGCCGCCGTGCGGACGGCCGGCGCGAGCCGTTCCAGTTCCAGGTCCCGGGCCCATCCGGTGACGGAGATCGCGGCGATCACGGTGCGGCGGCGGTCGAAGACGGGGGCGGCCACCGCCGAGACGCCGACCTCGGCCTCCTCCCGGTTGAGCCCGTAGCCCCGCTCGCGGGCCCGGGCCACCTCCTGGCGCAGCAGGCCGGGCATGATGACGGTCCGCGGGGTCAGCCGGGCCAGCCCGGCCTCGCACACCTGCCGCATCCGGTCGGGGGTGCCGTAGGCGAGGAAGACCTTGCCCGTCGCGGTGCAGTGGGCCGGCAGGCGACCGCCGACCCGCGAGACGATCGGGGTCGACCGGCGCCCGTTCACCTTCTCCAGGAACAGCGTGTCGGTGTCCGAGGGAACGGCGAGGTGGATGTTCTCGTGCGTCGCCTCGTACAGGTCCTCCATGTACGGCAGCGCGGCCTCGCGCAGCGCGCGGTGCCGCGGCACCCGCTGGCCGAGCACGAACAGGCCGATGCCCAGCCGGTAGCCGCCGCTGGTGCGTTCCAGCCCGCCCCAGGCGACGAGCTCGTTGAGGAGCCGGTGCGCGGTGGGCTTGGGCAGGCCGGTGCGCTCGGCGAGGACGCTCAGGCTCAGCTCCCCGTCGGTCGCCCCGAACGCGTCGAGCAGGCGAAGTCCCCGCGCCAGCACGGACTTGGGCGCCTCGGGTCGGTGCTCCGGTGGGGGCATGCCCAGATCGTGGTGCCTGGGCGCCGGACGGGCAAGAGCAAGAGCAAGAGTCAGTGATGACCCGTGACCGGCACGTCGACCAGCAGCGGCTCCGATCGCCGTTCCGCCACGACCGCCCGCAGCGCGTCGGCGCCGGCGACCCGCGTGTATTCGAGGCCGAACGTCGCCGCGGCGGCCCGCCAGTCGATCCCGGGCAGGTCGAGGCCCACGTAGGAACCCAGCTGCGCCGACCGGCCGGCCATCGCGTCGAGGGTGTCCTTGAGCGTCCGGTACTCGCCGTTGTTCACCACGACGAACGTCACCGGCTGCCGGTAGCGCACCGCGCTCCACAGTCCCTGCAGGCCGAACATGGCGCACCCGTCGCCGAGCACCGCGACGACCGGTCGGGTCGGGTCGCCCATCCGGGTGCCGACGGCCGCGCCGATTCCCCAGCCCAGCCCGCCGCCGACGGTGTGCACGTACGACCGGGGCCGGTCCAGCCGCAGCACCGACCGCAGCGCGATGCCGGCGGTGATGGCCTCCTCGACCACGACCGCGTCGGCCGGCAGCCCCGCCGCCACCGCGTGCATCGCGGCGAGCGGGTCCAGCGGCGCCGGCCCGTACCGGTCGCGGGCCTCGGCGTCCCGCTCGGCGCGGGCCGACGCGGAGCGGACCGTCACCGCGGCCTGCCGCGCCGACCGGTCCGGCAGCGCCGCGGCCAGCGCCCGCAGCGTCGGGCCGAGCGCGCCCTGCAGGCCCGCGGCGACCGGGAAGTTCCGTCCGAGCTCGGCCGGGTCGACGTCCACCTGCACCACGGCGGCGCCGTCGGGGATCGCCGGACCGGGCGTGTAGTGGTGCGGCATGAACGCGTGGCAGCCGACGATCAGGACGACGTCGTGCGGCTCCAGCGCCGCCCGGATCGCGGCGTTGCGCGGCGGCAGCATGCCCAGGTGCAGCGGGTGGTTGCCGGGAAAGTCGACGCCGTCGTGCATCGGCTGGTGGTAGACCGGCGCGCCCAGCCGCTCGGCCACGCACACCAGGTCGGCGACGGCGCCGTCGCGGCCCACCCCGTCGCCGGCGACGATCACCGGCGCGGTCGCGTCGCCCAACAGCGTGAGCGCGCGGTCGAGGTCGACCGCGGGTCCGGGACCGGCGACGACGGATCTTTCCGGCACCGCGACCGTCGAGGACTCGGCGAGCAGGTCCATCGGCACCGAGACGAACACCGGGCCGGCCGGCGCCCGCACCGCCTCCGCGAACGCCCGACGCAGCACCGTCGGCAGGTCGTGGGCGTGCTGCACCTCGACGGCCGACTTGGCCACCGGGCGGGCGAGGCCGACCAGGTCGCCGGAGAGCATCGGGTCCTGGAGGAGGTGACGACGGTCCTGCTGGCCGGCGAGCACCACCAGCGGGGTCCGCGACCGGGCCGCGTTGATCAGGCCGATCAGCCCGTTGGCCAGGCCGGCGGCCACGTGCAGGTTGACGAACGCGGTCCGGCCGGTGGCGCGGGCGTACCCGTCGGCCATCGCGACCACCGACGCCTCCTGCAGGCCGAGCACGTAGCGCAGGTCGGGGGCGTCGGCGAGCGCGTCGAGCAGCGGCAGTTCGGTCGTGCCGGGGTTGCCGAACACGTGCCGCACACCCTCGTCGCGGAGGATCGCGAGCAGCGCGTCTACGGGTCTCATCAATGCCTTGCCGACCCGCCGTCGACGTTGATCGTCTGACCGGTGAGGAACCCGCTGCCCTCGGCGCACACGTACAGCAGCGTGGACACCAGGTCGTCCGCGCGTCCGGTGCGGGGGACCGCCTGCAGCGCCCGGACCCGTTCGAAACCGCCGTCGGCGCCGGTGGTCGCCGCGGCGGTCGCGGTGTCCAGCAGGCCCGGCGCGATCGCGTTGACGGTGATGCCGTCGCCGCCGACCGCGGTGGCGAGCGACCGGGTGAACCCGACGAGCCCGGCCTTCGAGGTGGTGTAGGCGACCAGTTCCGGCGGCCCGAGGAACACCACCGCCGAGACGATGTTGACGATCCGCCCCCACCCGGCGGCCCGCAGGTGCGGCAGCGCGGCCCGGGTCACCAGGAACGGGCCGTCCAGGTTCAGCCGCATGACGCGGTGCCAGTCGGCCAGCGTCGTCTTCTCGAACTCGATCGGCGGGTAGACGCCCGCGTTGTTCACCACGATGTGCAGGGCACCGAACCGGTCGACCGCAGTGCGCACCGCCTCCGCCACGGCCGCCTCGTCGGTGACGTCGACCGTCAGGCCCAGGAACCGGCCGCCCGCCGCCCGTAGCAGGTCCCGCGTCTCCACCTGGTCGGCGATGTCCAGCCCGACCACGGCATGGCCCGCGCCGGCCAGCGCGACGGCGAACTCCTGCCCGAGGCCGCGGGCCGATCCGGTGACGAGGGCGACGCGCATTGCCGCAGCGTCCACCCGGGCCTTGCCCGCCGACAAGGCCCGCATTTCATTGGGCGGAACGCATCCCTTGTGAGCCCGACGTTCCGCGACCACCCTGCTGCACACCTGCCGGAGTGCGGAAGGAGGCGGTGGATGTCGATGTCCGGCCCGAAGACCGAGCTGCCCGGCGAGCCGGCTCCGCCGCCGTCCACGCGGGGGCGACGCCGTTTCCGGATCGTGGACGAGGCCGGCGTGCTCGGCGTCCTGATCGTGCTCGTCGTCGTGGTCGGCGGGTTCCGCAACGACTTCTGGGACTCCGGCAACCTGCTGGAGATCGCCCGGCAGTCGTCCTACATCGGCATCATCGCGGTCGGCATGGTGTTCGCGTTGGCGATGCGCGAGGTCGACCTGTCGGTCGGCGGCACGTACGCGCTGAGCATCGTGATCGGCGCGCTGCTGATCCGCGGCGGGCTCGACCCGTGGCTCGCCGCCGCGCTCGCGCTGGTGTCGGGTGCCGTCCTCGGCGTCGCCAACGGGCTGTTCACCACCTACATCCGGGTGCCGTCGTTCATCGCCACGCTCGGCACGCTGTCGCTCTACAAGGGGCTCGCGCTCGCGCTGAGCGGCGGCCACCAGGTCGGCGGCCTGAGCCTGGACCACCCGCTGTTCCAGGTGGTCGGCGGCAAGGTGCTCGGGCTGCCGGGCGCGGTGTGGGCGCTGATCCTGTCCGTGGCCGTGATGACCGTCGTCTTCACCCAGACCCGGTTCGGCGCACAGGTCCGGGCGGTCGGCTCCAACCCGGAGGCGGCCGCGTTCACCGGCATCCCCGTCAACCGGGTCAGGATCACCGCCCTGGCCGTCACCGGACTGTTCGCCAGCCTGTCCGGCGTGCTGGCGCTGTCGTTCTTCGCGGCCGGCGACCCGACCGTCGGCCAGGGCTACGAGCTGATGGCGATCGCCGCCGCGATCATCGGTGGCACGCCGTTGCGGGGCGGCACCGGTTCGGTGCCGGGCGCGGCGATCGGCTCGCTCATCCTGAGCGTGGTCGCCGCCAGCCTCGTCTTCTTCAGCGTCCCCATCAACTGGACGACCTTCGCCACCGGCGCCGTCATCCTGCTGGCCGTCGCGCTCGACAGCGGGCTGCGCCAGGCGAGGGCCGCCCGCCGCTCACGTTGAAGGGATTCTCGATGACCCGCTTGCCCGCCGTCCTCGTTCTCATTGCCGCCCTCGGCGCTTTCGGTGCGACGGCCTGCGACTCCGATTCCGATGGTGGAAGCGGCGGTGGCGACAAGAAGATGTCGTTCGTCGTCGCGAACATCAGCCTGAACTTCGCGCTGGAAATGGCCAACGGCGGCAAGTTCGCCGCGGAGGAGACCGGCGGCATCGACCTGCTGGTGGTCGGCCCGCCGACCACCGACGGGCCGCAGGAGGTCCAGATGTTCCAGAACGCGACCACCACCCACAAGGACGGCTCGGTGGTCGAGAACCTGGCGCCGGACCTGTTCACCCGCCCCTACGCGCAGGCGGTCGACAAGGGCATCCCGATCGTCGCGCTGGACACGGTGCCGTTGGAAGGCAGCAAGGTCGAGCTGTACGTCGGCAACGACAACTACGAACTGGGCACCCAACTCGCCGACGAGGCCATCAAGCGGCTGCCGCCGAACGCGTCCGGCACGGTGGTGCTGGGCGTGCCCAACCCCGGTGTCCCGGTGCTGGACATGCGGGCCAAGGGCATCCAGGACACGTTCGCCAAGAAGCTGCCGGGCATCACGGTCAAGGGTCCGTTCCAGACGTTCAGCGATCCCGGCCAGAGCTACAACGCGTGGTCGTCGCAGGTCCGGGCGAACGCCGGCGCGCTGGCGTTCCTCGGGGTGGGTGACGCCGACAGCTATTCGCTGGCGCGCCTGAAGAAGGAGACCGGCGGCAAGTGGCTGTCCGGCGGCTTCGACCTCGACGCGAAGACGCTGGAGGCGGTCAAGGACGGCACCAACTTCGTCACCATCTCCCCGGAGCACTACCTCAAGGGCTACGTCGCGATGCGGCTGCTGGCCGAGGCCGTGAAGGCCGGCAAGGACCTGCCGAAGGGCTGGTTCTACACACCGGGCCTGATCGTCGACAGCAGCAACATCGACAAGATCCTGGCCCGGCAGAAGGACGACGCGTCGCGCCGCGCCGGCATCGCCGAGGACGCGAAGAAGATCTTCGCGGACCCCGATTCGTATCTCCGGCCGCTCAAAGACGCCCGCTGACCGATGCTCCACGCCACCGACATCTCCAAGCGGTACGGCGGCGTGACCGCGCTGTCCGGTGCCGGCCTGCGGCTGGCACCGGGGGAGGTGCACGCGCTGCTCGGCGAGAACGGCGCGGGCAAGTCCACGCTGGTGAAAATCATGGCCGGCGTCACCGCGCCGGACACCGGCCGGCTCACGGTCGACGGCGCCGAGATCCGGCTCGGCGGTCCGGCCGACGCCCGCCGCCACGGGATCGCGGTGGTGTTCCAGGAGCTGAGCCTCTTCGGCGACCTGGACGTGCTGGGCAACCTGTTCGTCACCACCGAGCCGGTGCGGTTCGGCCGGCTCGACCGGGCCGAGATGACCCGCCGCGCCGGTCCGCTGCTCGACGAACTGGGCCTGGGCGACATCCCGTTGCGGACCCGGGTCGGCGAGCTGGACCTGGCCCGCCGGCAGCTGCTGGAGATCTGCCGGGCACTGCTGGCCGACCCGCACATCGTGATCCTCGACGAGCCGACCTCGGCGCTGCCGGCACCGGCCGTCGAGCGGCTGCACGCGGTGATCCGCACCATCACCGGCCGGGGTGTGGCGGTGCTGTACGTGTCGCACTTCCTGGAGGAGGTGACGGCGCTCGCCGACCGCGTGACGATCCTGCGCGACGGCTCCAACGTGCGCAGCGAGGTGCCGATCGGCCGGCTGAGCGTCACCGAGATGGTGACCGCGATGCTCGGCGAGGCCGCGGCCGCGTCACCCGCCGGCGCGGCCCCGATGGCTGCCGGGCCTGAGTCGGGCCGCCGAGTCGTCATCGAGGACGTCACCGTGGCCGGCCGCCTGTCCGGCGTCCACCTCACCGCCGCCGCCGGTGAGGTGGTGGGGCTGGCCGGGTTGCAGGGCGCCGGCCACTCGGCCGTCCTCGATCTGCTCTGGGGCCGGGCGGTGCCGACCGCCGGCAGCGTCCACCTGCCCGACGGCCGGGGCCGGCCGCGCACCACCACGGAGGCGGTCCGGCGCCGGATCGCGTTCGTTCCCGGCGACCGGACCGGCCTCGGCCTGATGCTCGACGCCACCGTCGCGGCCAACATCACCAGCGTCGGCTGGCTGGCCCGCCGCGACGGCGGTTTCCTGCTGCGCCGGTCGCGGGCCGCGGCGATCGCCCGGCGCCACATCGCCGACCTGCGGATCCGGGCCGAACCCGGCGACCCGGTCGGGTCGCTGTCCGGCGGGAACCAGCAGAAGGTCGTGTTCGCGAAGTGGCTGCAGGCCGACCCCGAGGTGGTCCTGCTCGACGACCCGACCCGCGGCGTCGACGTCGGGGTGAAGGCCGACATGCACCAGATCATCCGCGGGCTCGCCGCGGCCGGGAAGATCGTGCTGATGTGCTCGACCGACCCGGCCGAACTGGCCGAGGTCTGCGACCGGGTGGTCATCTTCCGGCGCGGGGCGGTGTCGGGTTCGCTGACCCGGGAGGACCTGACCGAGCACGCCCTCCTGCACGCCATGAACGCCGGCGCCCAACCGGCCTAGTTGCGGTAACGGAAGATGATCCGGCCCTTCGTGAGGTCGTAGGGGCTCAGCTCCACGAGCACCCGGTCGTAGGGAAGGATCTTGATGTAGTTCTTCCGGATCTTCCCGCTGATGTGGGCCATTATCTTGTGGCCGTTCGTGAGTTCCACCCGGAAGATGGCGTTGCGCAGGCATTCGAGGACGGTGCCTTCTATTTCGATGCCGGTCGATGTTCTAGCCATCGTCGGTCCCTCCGTTCGGTTCGTGCGGTCAGCGGATGACGAGTTCGAGGTTGCTGCCGGTGCGCCGGGCTCCGATGCCCTCGAACAGCGCCGTGGCGGCCACGTTGGACTCGGTGATTTCGGCCGAGGCGGCGTCCTTGCCGACGCGGTGCAGCGCGCCCAGCGCGTGGGCCAGCAGCGCCCGGGCGATGCCGCCGCGTCGGTGGTCGGCCCGGACGGCGATCAGCCCGATCCGGGGCCGGCGGGTCATCATCGCGACCCGCAGCAGACCCGCGTACCGGCCGGACCGCGTCGCCACGATGTACTTCGACGGGTCGAGCCCGGGGACCGCGATGACCTCGGCCGGCATGTCCTGCCAGCCGGGACCGGCCTCGATCTCGGCGCGGATGGTGCGGTCCAGGTCGCGTAGCGGTGCCTCCTCCGCCCGGCCGAGGCCCAGCACCGTCACATCCGGCGGCGGCGGGCCGAGGCCGGTGGCGTGCGGGTCGGTGGGTACGGCGTACTCCCACTCGCGCCGGCGGGTCGTGAAGCCGGCACGCTGCCACTGGGCGGTCAGGTCGAGATCGGCCTCGTCGACCACCGTGTGCAGCGGCCTCGGCAGGGCCGCGAGCATGACCTCGGCCAGCCGGGCGAAGGCCGCGTCGTGCCAGGCGTCGATGCTGACGAACATCAGCCCGTCGGGCCGGTGCGACATCGCACCGCGGCCGATCACGAGGTCGTCTTCCAGCGCGTGCCACTGGTCGGCCGCCACGCGCGAGATCAGCACATGGCTGAATTCCACAGGATTCATAGATGGGTGCCTTTCGGGTCGCCTTGTCGGGCGCCCTCGGCGACACCTACGTCAGTGGCCGATCCGTGACGACGAGGGGGAGCACCCACATCGAAACAACGTTCACGGGTCTCACCTCCTCGAGGAGTGTCACGGCGCCGTGGAGGCTACCAGCGTCCGGCCGCGGCGTCCAATCGTTCCCGGCCTGGGCGTCAACCTCGCGGCTGTAGTGCCTGAGGAGGTCATCGCGGCATCGAGCAGCAGACCCGGCGATGCGCCGCCGGGTCAGTCGCGGTCGGTGCGGCGTTCCAGGTCCGCGAGCGTGGCGGCTGCCCGGTCCAGTTCATGGTGAGCGAACACGGGGATGCCGTGGCGGCGCAATGCCTCGGCCGCGACGCCGCGCCCGGCGACGGTGACGCCGGTGAAGGTCCCGTCGTGAATGTAGGTGCTGCCGCAGGTCGGGCTGCCGTCGACCAGGACGGCGAGTGCGACACCGGACTGGATCGCCCGGTCGAGGGCTCGGCGGGCCGCCGCCCGGAACAGTTCCGTGACGTCGCGGCCCGAGACCTCGTGCACCCGCGCCCGACCGTCGAGGACGTCGGCCGCGCTGCCGGCGACGATCTCGGCCGGCGGGCGCGGCACCGGGAAGCCGACGGCCAGTTCTGGACACAGTGACACGAGACGTCCCTCGGACGCCCACCGTCGCCAGATCGGGGAGCTGACCGGCACACCGGTCTCGTTGAAACGGATCGGGGCGCCGCCAAGGCAGCCGCTCACAAGCACTTTCAACATGGCAGCCGAGCGATCCTCGTGTGCACGACCGCGGCATGCATGATCAGACTCCCGGGCTTCACAGGCCCGCATGATAGCCGTTGCCGCTGTCTCAGGCCGCGACCTTGCGCTACCGGAGGATGCCGGGCAGCCCGCCGATGTAGGCGACGGCGAAGCCGATGGTGGGGATGCCGAACAGCATCGAGATCATCGCCAGTCTGGTGATGGACGGGCGGCGGGTCAGCGCGGCGTAGACGGCGAACAGGACCGGTGCCATGAGCAGTTGCGGCACGAGTGTCGCGCGCGGAACGACGACGTCGAGCCAGGCGCAGGCGAGGGAGATCAGCAGCGCCGCGGCCCACAGGACGAGCCCGAGCCGGTACGCGAACCGGCGGCCGAAACGCACGGCGAACGTGGTGTCGCCGGCGCTCGTGTCGGCGGCCAGGTCGGTCACGGTCGTGGGAACGTACAGCGCCGCAGTGAACAGGAAACCGATCAGCCCGAACTCCCACGGGAACTCCCACGGCGGGCGGGTGATCGACCAGCCGGCCGCCGGCGACACGACACCGACGACGAGGGAGTTGACTGCGACGTCCCAGCCGGGACGGGTCTTGAGCCGCAGCGGCGGCACGCTGTACGCCCAGCCGAGCAGCAGCACGCCGAGGACGCCGGGCACGAACAGCGGCCCGACGAACACGGCCGCGACCAGCGCCGCGACGGCGATGACGCGGTACCAGACGCGGAGGCGGGACGCGGAGACCGCGCCGGTGACCAGCGGGGCGGTTCCCTTACGCGGGTTGACACGGTCGCTGGGCAGGTCGTACAGGTCGTTCTGGGCGAGAACGGCGCCCCAGATGAGCGGGCCGAGGACCAGCAGCGCCACCGCGGCGCGCGGCAGGTCGGCCCGATCGGGCAGCCAGGCCCGGCCGGCGAGGACGGTGCCGGCGTAGGCGGGCACCCACGACACCGGCCAGAACCAGGGCCGGGAGACCGCGACGAGCACCGCAGCGGGTCGATCGAGCACCTGGGTCATGCCCCAATGATCTTCCTCGGACCCTGTGCCGTCACTGAGACCTGCACCGCTCCCGGATCGGCTACCGCGCGAACCGCGCGAGGCGGTCGGCGAAGTCGACGAGCGCGGCCCGGTCGGCGTTGCCGACGCTGACCCGTAGCATCCGGCGGTCGTCGGGCATGAACGCGGTGCCGGGGATCACCAGTACGTCGCACCGGGTGACGAGGTCGCGCACCACGTCCCCGGTGGGGCGCCCGGCGAACGGGTGCCGGATCCAGCCGAAGAACCCGCCGACCGACACCAGCTCGAAGCCCCCGGGCCGGCGCTCCATCGCCTCGGTGAACCACCGCCGTTTCGCGGCGACCTCCAGCGCGCGGGCGCGCCGCCAGTCCGTGGCCATCGTCAGGCCGGCCCAGGCCGCCTCCTGCCCGATCCGGGGAGCGCAGATCGCCACGCAGTCGAGCAGCTTCGCCACCTCGCGGCCGAGGTCGGTCGAGCCGATCACCGCGCCCACCCGGTGGCCCGGGATGGCGAACTCCTTCGAGAAGCTGTGCAGGCTCACCAGCGTCCGCGGCCAGTCCGGGTCGGCGAACAGCGGATGGGCCGGCTCCTCGGTGTCGCGGAAGACCCGGTAGGTCTCGTCCAGGATCAACGCGATGTCGTGGCGCGCGGCCACCCGGAACAGGTCCACGATCGCGGCTGGATCGGCCGTCACCCCGCTCGGGTTGCCGGGCGACACCAGGACGATCGCCCGCGTCCGCGGGGTGATCACGCGCTCCGCCTCCGCGGCCGTGGGAGTCTCCAGGTACACCGGCACGATGCCGTTCATCCGCAGCCACATGTCGTGGTTGAAGTAGTACGGCAGGACCAGGACCACCTCGTCGCCGGGACCCGCGAGCGCCGACGCCACCAGACAGAACGCCTGGTTGCAGCCGGCCGTCACGACGACCTGGTCGGCGTCCACCCGCCCGCCGTAGGCGGCCCGCACCTCGGCGGCGACGGCCTCCCGCAGGCGCGGAAGCCCGGCGATCTCCACGTAGCCCGAGCCGTCCGGTCGGCGCGCGGTGGCGGCGATGTGGTCGACGATCTCGGGCGGCGGTGGGTACCGCGGCGCCGCCTGGGCGAGGTCGAGCAGCCCGCCCGGGTCCCGGCCGTCGACGAGCGCGTACGTCGTGCCGATCGGCGAGTCGATCTCGCCGACCGTCCTGTGGTTGAGTCGCACTCCCATATGTTGCCGAATATGTACCGTTTTCAGTAACGCCTCGCGTGGCATCCGGCGGAAGAACGTGCGACGGTCGCTGGACCCCCGCCCGTCTCTTCACCCCCAGGAGGCAGGACATTGTTCACTCATGTCCCTCGATCAATGCGCCGCATGGCGCCGGTGCTCGTCGCCGGCGTCGTCGCGGTCGCCGCGGCCGGCGTCTGGCTCGGCAGCGGGTCGGCGTCGGCCGGCTCGCTGTCCGGCACGCTCTACCGCGACCCCGACTCCAACGTCGTGCGGTGGGTCGCCGCCAACGGCGGTGACTCGCGCGCCGCGGTCATCCGCACCAACATCGCCAGCCAACCCCAGGCACGCTGGTTCGCCAACTTCAACATCTCGACGGCGCAGCAGGAGGCGGCCGCCTTCGTCGGCGCCGCCAACGCGGCCAACCAGGTACCGGTGATCTCGGTGTACGAGATCACCAACCGCGACTGCGGCGGCGCGAGCGCCGGTGGCGCGCCGGATCTCAACCAGTACCAGACGTGGGTGGGCAACTTCTCCCGCGGCCTCGGCAACCGGCTCGTCGTGATCATCCTGGAGACCGACTCGATCGCGCTGCAGACCTGCCTCAACCAGCAGACGTTGGCCGCCCGCAACGCCGCGCTGAGCCAGGCCACGCAGACCATCAAGTCCGCCAACCCGAACGCCAAGGTGTACCTCGACGGTGGCCATTCCACCTGGAACTCCGCGTCGGAGCAGGCCAACCGGCTGCGTGCGGCCGGCATCCAGTTCGCCGACGGGTTCTACACCAACGTGTCGAACTTCAACTCCACGAGCAGCGAGGTCAACTACGGCCGGCAGATCATCTCCGCGCTCAACGGTGCCGGGGTCTCCGGTAAGCGGCAGATCATCGACACCAGCCGCAACGGCGGCGCCGCCGGCGACTGGTGCGGCGACGACAACACCGACCGGCGCCTCGGCCGGTACCCGACGCTGGACACCGGGGACGCCAACATCGACGGGTACCTGTGGGTCAAGCTCCCGGGTGAGGCCGACGGGTGCGCGTTCCAGGCCGGCAGCTTCCAGCCCCAGTTGGCGTTCAGCCTGGCCAACGGCGTCGCGCCGCCGGTGACCCCGCCGTCGAGCCCGCCGCCGAACAGCCCGCCGCCGAGTTCGTCGTCACCGTCGACCCCGCCCTCGAGCAGCAGTTCGTCGCCCAACACCCCGCCCGGTGCCTGCTCGGCGACCTACCGGATCGACAGCCAGTGGAACAACGGTTTCGGCGCGACGGTCACCGTGCGGGCCGGCACCTCGGCCATCGGCAGCTGGATCGTGCGGTGGACGTTCGCCAACGGCCAGACCATCAGCCAGCTCTGGAACGGGGTGGACACGCCCAGCGGCGCCGCGCACGCCGTCCGCAACGCACCGCACAACGGCACGCTGGGTGCCGGCGCGTCGACCTCGTTCGGCTTCAACGGGACGTGGAGCGGAACCAACTCGACCCCGACGCTCACCTGCACCAGCCCGTAGCACCACGACGCCGGGCGGGTGCCACGAGCGCCCGCCCGGCGCCGGTCAGAACGGCACCGCGGTGGTGAGGAGCCCGGTGGGCTCGACCGCCGTCGTCGCGGCGGGTCGGCCGGACACGATGCGGCAGAAGTCCAGAGCGTCGAGGCTGATCGGCTCGGCGTCGCCGCTGGACCAGTGGCCGCCCGCGGGGCCGGTGAGGTCGAGCGTGTACGGCCGGCCGTGCCGGTCGGCCCATTCCCGCACGACCTGGTCGACGATGCGTCCCTCGTGCTCCGCGGTGATCCGGGGCGGAAGGCCGGTTGCCGCGTGGATGTCCAGGCGGTGCATGAACGGGTCGCGGGTCAGGATGATGTCGACGAGGTATCCGATCGTCCACCACTCCAGCTGCCCGTCGACCAGTTGGCGTTCGGGGAGGGTCCGGCGGCGGACGAGGCCCGGTACCCGCCGGCGCCCGCGCACCGCTTTCGGGGCCAGCGCACGGTACCGGGCGACCAGGTCCGCCGCCGTCAGCCCGGCGTTGAGGCGCACCTGCAGCGCGGTCAGCTCGTCGATCGACGTCGGCGCGCCGGCGCGGCGGGCCGCCCGCATGGCGGCGACCTGCTGGCGGATGAGCCGGGGAACGCCGCTGACCATGTCCATCATGCCGACCATGTGACCCACGGTCGCGCGGACGTCCCATCCGGTGTTGACGGTCGGTGCCGCCCACTGCTCCGGCGCGAGCCCGGCCAGGAGCTCGCCGCCCCGTTCGTATTCCGTGGCGGCGAGCCGCATGGCGGGGTCGTGGTCGATCGGCGCGACCCGCCGTGTGGACCGGCTGGGCGCGGTCGTTCGGGTGGTGGTCACGGTCGACTCCCTTCATCGGTGATGCCGAGGTTGTCGGAGAACATGTCGATGGCGCGGTCGAGCAGGCGGGACCACCGGTCACCGCCGGGGTCGTTGGCGAGCTGGGTGTCGACCATGCCGGCGACGATCGCGACGAACAGGTCGATGTCCTCCTGCCCGGTCACCCCGTGGCGGGCCATGCGGGCGGTGAGGTCCGTCATCACCGCGATCGACGGGGCGTACGCCTTCGCGGTCGGGGTGAAGTCCGGAATCGTCCGCAGGCTCATCAGCTGATTGCGGGCCGGGAACGCGACGGCGAAGTCGAAGTAGACCCGGGCGTAGTACCGCAGGGCGGCCCGGCTGGTCGGTGGTTCGCCGGACTCCGCGGCCGTTGCGTAGTCGCGGTACTGGGTCCAGGCGTCGCCGAACATCGCGTCGTAGATGGCGTTCTTGGACGCGAAATGGGTGTAGAGCGACGGCGCCCGCATGCCGACCAGCTCGGCCACCTCGCGCAGGGTCACCTGGGCGAGACCCTTGTCGCGCGCGAGGCGCCAGCCGGCGTCGATGATCTCCCGCCGCGTCGCCGAACGGCGTTCGGTTTTCCTATCGCGGTTCGGACTGCCTAACATGATTAGGAGTGTGGGTCATCCGGTACGGCCGGGTCAAGCGGTTCACCGGATGTAGTTCGGGCCGTGCCAGGTCGTCAGGTCGTCGTCGCGCCAGTAGAAGTCGAATCCGGCCATGTCCCGCCGCCGGGCCGCGACCTCCAGGTGACCGTGCTCGTCGCCGTAGTTGCTCTGGATGAGCGACACCTCGTCGTACTGGCCACGGCCGAACGTGGTGTACGAGCTCCAGTTCGCCCACGGGTCGTTGCCCGGGCCCTGCAGGACGTCGTTGTCCTTGTACATGTGCGCGATGCCGGTGGGCTGCATCGGGACGACGAGTTCGTAGTTGCCGTACCGCACCTGGTCGACGCTGATGACCGGCGGGTCCGCCGAGACGTTCTGGTTGAAGCTGCTCATGATGATGCTCGGACGCCCGCGGAAAGGGCCGCCGAACTGCGTCGGCAGGATCTCCTCGCCGAACCGGTACGGCCCCTTCCACGTGCGCGGGTTCGGCGACGGATAGCCCTGCCGCGCATACAGTTGCAGCGTCCCGTTGGCCGCCACCGCGGCCACGACGCGGTCGCCGTACTCGTCGCGTTCGCTCGGCCAGGCCTCCGACCCGACGAACGACAGCAGGAAGCTCACGCCCTGCAGCACGTCCCCGTCGACCCGGGCCACCTCGATCCAGTTCCCGCTGACGCGCTCGAACTCGGCGAAGCCGCCGCTCTCCATGGGCACCACCGCCCGCAGCGGGCCGGGAGGATTGTCGGCCCGTTCGGCGACGAGCGCCGGCGCCGCCACCCCGTGCGGCAGCTTCACCTCGAACGGCCCGTTCCAGGCCCAGCCGCCGCCGTTGTCGCGCCACGCGAAGTCGAGCCGGTCACCCGCCGGCTCCTCCTGCCGGGCGAGCACTTCGAGGTTGCCCTGCTCGTTGCCCGGGACGAACTTGTGGTCACTCTCGGCGATGGAGGTCGAGGTGTACCGCGCGGTGCCGACCGGTGCCTTCGGGAGCACCCACTGCCCGTCGCCGCCGTTGTTCCGCCAGTAGTGCGAGAGCCCGCCGCGGATGAGGTCGGGCACCACGACCTCGAAGTTGCCGTGCTTGGCGTCGCCCGCCTGGGTCTGGACGAGAAACCCGCTCGCCGGTGTCAGGCTCATGATCACTCCTTCGGCGTTGATCACCCTCGGTCACTGTGAGTGTGCACTCGGCGATCTTCATCCCGGCCGTAGTGACAACAAGCCGACCCGGAATACTCACCCGGATGGCTGACGAGACGGCGGAATTCTCCGACGAGCGGATCGGTGCCCTCGCCCGGCAGTTCCGGGACGCGCGACCCGACTGGTCCGACGCCCCGCCCACCGGGACCCGGCTGACCCACGGGGAGTACCCGTACCTCACGGCCGGCCTGGGCGGCGGTGGCGCGGACGTGACCGCGCAGGTCGGGCACTTCCGGCGGGCGGCCGCCGCGGTGTCGGCGGTGCTCGGCCCGGCGACGGTCCGCGGGACCTACGGCGTGCTCGGGCCACCGCACTCCGCGCGCCCGTCGTGGGGGAGCCCGTACGTGCGGTGGCGGCGTCCGGAGCCGGGCGACACGGTCGAGCTGATGGCCGGCCCGGACGGCCCGGTCCTGGTGCTGCACCCGACCGGCCCGGCCGAGGCCTGGCTCCTCCGCCGCTGGCCGGGCGACGGCGTCCTGTGCGAGCTGGCCTGGACCGAGCCGGCGTACACCGAGGCGGAGGCGGCGCACGGCCACTCGTTCGACGGTCACGAGATCCCGGGCGTGACACCGCACGGGAACTGGGACGGGTTCGAACGCGCGCTCGGTGGCTGGCTCACCACCGTGTCGGCCGAGCAGGAGGCGCTGAGCCTCACCCTCGGGCCTGTCATCGGCAACTCCACGTTCGGGTTCGACGTGCTTCCCGGCCGCGACCGGCTGGTGATCGGCGGGTTCCTCGACGACGCGGTCGACGCGCGGGCGCTCGGCTGGCTGCCACCCGATGCCGTCCCCGACGACCCCTACGGCCAGGGCGGACCCGAGTGGCGACTGCTCGGCGGCCCGATGGGCGCGGTCGACGGTCCGGCGCTGGCCGGCGTCCTGGTCCGAACCGCCCGCGCATGCGGCCTGGCCGGCCCCGCCGACCTGACCATCTTCGACGGCAAGAGCGCGCGGCTGCCCGACAAGGCGAACTACTGGCACACGTTCTTCGTCCTCGGCCTGGACCACGGGCGCTGACCGGCTGTCACGGCGTGATCCGCGTGGTGCGGCCGGCGACACCGGCCGCACCACCCTGTGCTACGACGGCGGCAGCAGACACGCACCGACCCCGGCCACCGGCGCGTCCTGGGCCTCGTCGACAAGGGCCGCCGCGGCGTCGGTGCCGCTGAGCCCGTCCCGCCACATCCTGGCGGCGATCATTCCGGCGACGATCGCCGCCGAGAACGAGGTGCCGCTCCACTCCGCGACGCCCTCGAAGTCCGCCTCCTGCCCTTCGCGCGGCGGCTCGGAGTACGTGTACCTCCCCGTCGGGAACGCGTTGACCACTTCGTCGCCCACCGTGTAGACGTCGACCCAGCCGCCGAAATTCGTGAACTCCGCGCGGGCCGAACCGTCCCGGGTCAGGGCGCCGACCGTCACCGTTCCCGGTCCGGTGGCGGGCCAGAAGGACTCGTTGGCTCCGTCGTTGCCGGCCGCCGCGACCACGACGACCCCCGCGTGCAGGCTGAGGCGGTTCTGCAGGAAGGTGGCGAACGCGAGCAGGCCGGTGGCGTCGGCGGCCCGCGTGCCGGCGGGAAGGCAGATGACGTCCGGGTGTGAGCTCTGCAGTATCCCCTCCATCTGCTGGACGAGATCGGTCTCGAACGCGGCACCGGCGACCGGGAACGCCCGGACCACCCGCACGTCGGCGCGCGGGGCCATCATGCGCACCAGTCCGGCCGTGACCGTGCCGTGCCCACCGGCGTAATGGATCCGCACGTTGCCGGAGTCGTCCGTGACCACCTCCTCGTCGGGGTCGCCGACGACGCCCGCCAGCCAGTCGTTCGCGTTGACGGTCGCCTGGTCGATGCCGTTGTCGAGGATCACCACCCGCACGTTCTCGCCGGCGTCCGCATCGTCGACGGGTCCGGGCACCGGTGCCGTTCCGCGCAGCCGTGGCCACGGTTCCCTCGCGGCGCACCAACCGGTGATCACCTGGGACAACGCGATCACGTAGTCGTAGGTCGCGACGCCGCGCCCGAATTTCGCGGCGACGAGCTGCAGGGCGTCGACGACCGGGAGGCTGCCGGGGAGCCGGAGCAGCCGGACGCCGTGCGTCACCGGCCGGGCGACGACGCGCGCTTTCGCCTTCCCCCGGGTCCGCACCTCCGCCGTCAGCAGCTCCGTGACGGCGTCGACGAACTCCTCCCGGACGACGATGTGGCGCTCCCGGTACAGGAACTCGGCCGGCTGCGGTCGCCCGTCCGTCCCGACCGGTCCGGCGGTCCACGACCAACCGGCACCGACAGGGGTACCGGCGGCACGGAATCCGTCCTCGATCAGGCCTCGCTGTACTTCGTGCTTGGTGACCATCAGATCTCCTTGTGTTCCGGGTCGACATGGCGTCCATAGAATCCGGGGTGATGGAGGCGGACTCCGATCGGCTTCTGCGGCTTGCGTTGGCGCGCCCGTCCGAGGCGATCGCCGCGGCCGACGCCGTCCTGACCGGTGCCCCGGGTGCGGAGGCGGCGTCGATCGCCCGTCAGGTGCGTGCGATCGTCCTGCGCGACCGGGGCCAGATCGCCGCCGCCATACCGGAACTGCGCGACGCGCTGGCGCTGGCCCGCCGTACCGGGCGAGTGGCACGGGTGGCCGAGGTGCAGGCGTCGCTGGGCGTGACGCTCGGGCTGGCGGGTCGCACGTCGGCCGCTCTCGACCTGCTCGACGAGGCCGCCACGGCCAGCTCCGGGCTGCTCACCGGGCGGGTCCTGATGCGACGGGGTGGCATGTTGCGCGAGGTCGGCCGTTACCGGGAGGCGCTGGCCGACCTGCACCGGGCGATCGCGTCGATGCGTCGCGGCGGCGACCTCGTCTGGGAGGCCCGGGCCCGCAGCCACCGGGCCCAGGTGTACCTCGCGCTGGGCCAGGCCCGGCGGGCCGACCGGGACATCACCGAGGCGGGCCGCCGGCTCGCCGCGGCCGGCCAGGAGTACGAGGCGGCGATCGCGACCCAGAACCGGGCGCACATCGCCTTCCACGTCGACGATCTGCCCCGCGCTCTCGGCCTGCTCGACGAGGCGGCCGCCCGGTTCGCGGCACTGTCGGTACCCGCCCCCGACCTGTCGGCGACCCGGTCGACGATGCTGCTCGCCGCCGGGCTCGCCCACGAGGCGCTGGCGGTGGCCGAGGACGCCGTCCAGCGCCATGCCACCGCACCGGCACTGCGCCGCGCGGAACTGCTGTTCGCCGCCGCGCGGGCCGCGACGGAGGTCGGCGAGGTGACGCTGGCCGTGGCCCGGGCCACCGTCGCCCGTGATCTCTTCCGCGCGCAGCGCCGCCCGTGGTGGCAGGCCCGCACCTCGTTCCTCCTGCTCCAGGCCCGGTACCGGGGCGACGAACGCGGGCCGTCGTTGGCCCGCCGGACGGCCCGGATCGCCGCCCGCCTCGACGCGCTCGGCGCCGAGGAGGCTCCGGCCGCCCACCTGCTGGCCGCCGAGCTGGCCGGGCCGGCGGTCCGGGACCGGCACCTGGCGCGGGCGGCGGAGTTCCGGAAGCAGGGCCCGATCTCCGGACGTCCGGTCGGTTGGCTCGCCCACGCGCTGCGGGCCGAGGCGACCGGCGACGGTCGTCGAACGCTGGCCGCGTGCCGCCAGGGCCTCGCCGCGACCGCCGAACACCTCTACACGCTGGGCGCGACGGAGTTGCGGGCGCACGCCGCCGCCCGGGGCGCGCACCTCGCGACGATCGCCCAGCAGCACGCGCTGCGTCGCGGCGATGCCCGGACGCTGCTGATCTGGAGCGAACAGTGGCGGGCGGTGGCGCTCGCCGCCCCGCCGGCCCGGCCGCCCGACGATCCCCATCTGGCCGCCGACCTGGCCGCGCTGCGGCACGTGATGCGGGAACTGCAACTGGCCCGGGCGGCCGGCGCCGGCACCGCCGCGCTCCAGGCCGAGCGGCACCGGCTGGAGGGCTCCGTCCGGACCCGCACCCGGCGGACCGCCGGCGGCCCGCGCCGTGGCGCCGCCGGGTTGACGTCGGTGGCCGACCTCCTGGACGAGCTCGACGGCCATCGGATGATCGAACTGGTCGCGGTGGACGACGTGCTGTACGCCGTCACCCTGACCGGCCGGCGGGTGCGCCTGCACGAGGTGGGACCGCTCGCGGCGGCGGTCCGGGAGGTCGAACTGGCCCGGTCCATGCTGCGCCGGCTGGCCTACGAGCGGCCGTACGCAGCGGGCCTGGACGGTCTGGCCGAAGCGGGGGAGCGGCTGGAGCGGGCCCTGCTCGGTCCGGCGGCGGCCGACACGGACGAGGGTCCACTCGTGCTGATCCCGCCGGGTCGCCTGCACGCCGTTCCGTGGGCGTTGATCCCGTCGTTGCGCCGCACGCCGGTGCGGGTGGTGCCGTCGGCCGTGGTCTGGCTGCGGGCCAGACGCGCCCACCCGCCGCGGTCCCGACGCACGGTCGTGGTGATCGGCCCGGGACTGGACAGCGCGGCTTCCGAGGCCCGCGAGATCGGGCGGCTCGTTCCGGGCACGGTCGTTCTCGGCGACGGCCTGGCAACCGCCGACCGCACCCTCGCCGCCCTGAACGGCGCGTGGACCGCGCATGTCGCCGCGCACGGCACGTTCCGCCGGGAGAATCCCCTGTTCTCGGCCCTGCACCTCGACGACGGCCCGCTCACCGTGTACGACCTCGCCCGGCTGCGCCGGGCCCCGTTCCGGCTGATCCTGTCCAGCTGCGACTCCGCCCTCGCGGCCCACGTGGGCGGCGACGAACTGCTCGGCATGGTGGGTGCGTTGGTGTCGCTGGGCACCGTCAGCCTCCTCGCGAGTGTGGTTCCGGTGAACGACGCGGCGACCAGCCGGCTCATGTTGCGGATCCACCGGGAGCTGGGCGACGGGACGTCGTTCGCGTCCGCCCTGCTCGCGGCGCGCGGGGGCGAGACCGACGATCCGGTGGCGGTCGCGACGGCGATGTCCTTCGTGGCGCTGGGTTGTTGATCGACGTTCGGCCACGGGTCATCACCTCCTCTCTCGGAGGAACAGGAGGAGTTCCGGGTGCCGGGTAATACACCCGCCCGCTGTCCGACCCGTCACGCGGCGCCGTGTGCGGTGAACGTGCACCAGTTCACGAACGCGGCCGGATCCGACCGGTCCAGCGTGGCCCGCGCGGCGTGGAGCGCGTGGGCCAGGGTGCGACCGCTGATCAGGCCCTCGTGCAGGGCGCACATCAGGTCGACGGCGGCGACGTCGGGAACGGCCGCGGTGCTGGCGACGATGCCGGCCGTGCCGCGCGCCAACAGCGCGCTGACGAAGCCGAGCACCTCGTCGCCGGCGTAGCTGACGTCGATCCCCGACTGGCACGACGCGAGCACCAACCGGTTCGGCGCCGCGCCCCGCGCCTGGAACTCCTGCACCGTCAGCGGCCCGTCGCTCAGTATCAGCGACGAGAACAGCGGATTGTCCGATCGGAGCAGGCCGTGGCACGCGAGGTGGACGAGTCCCGCCCCGTCGGCCAGGTCGACGACCGCGGCGGTGGTGCTGTGCGGCGGCGTGATCACCGTGGCGTCCGGATACAGGCGGTGCAACCGGCGGATCTCCGCCGTCGCACCGGGCAGGTGCGGCCCCTCGACGAGCACCACCCGGCGGGCGCGCCGTCGATCCACGGCGGACGTCCTCGTCCGGGCCCAGAAACGCGCCGACGGCGCGAGCGACAGCGGACCGTCGTGCATCGCCGGCCAGGGGACGCCGTGCAACTGGCCCACCGGCACGACGACCAGTTCGGCGTCGGGGGCCACGGCGAGCGGATCGAGGAGGAGCTCACGCAGCGTCCCGATGTGGTGGTCGGCGCTCAGCCGGGCGGCCGCCAACGACGCGGGCGGTCGGCTCTCCGTGAGGCGCCGCAGCGCGAAGAGCAACGCCCGTAGGTGGACCGCGGGGGTGCCCGCGGTTCCCAGCGGGACCACCCGGGAGCGTCGGGGCTCGACCACGATGGCCATGAGCCGGTCGTGCAGGATTCCGTACTCGACCAGGATCCGGCCGGCGAGCAGTTCACGCAGGCGGCTGACGCCGATCGGCGTGGCGGCGGGTCCGGCGCTGGTGTGGCGTTGCCAGGTGGCCCGGCGGATCCGCGACTCGATCGTGGCCTGGCGGGTCAGCAGCGTCTCGGCCGTCGGACCCCGGTTCGTCTGCAGGGTCATCGCCTCGACCTCGGCGTACGCCGCCCGAAGCGCCGCGAGATCGTCGTCGATGTCGCGGCTTCCGGCCGGCTCGACGGCGAGGAGCGCGGCGGCCCGGGTGCGCTCCATCCAGTCGAGGACGTGCCGTGGGGCGCCCGCCTCGATCACCACCTCCAGCCCGAGCTGCCCGAGCTCGACGCCGTGTCCGGACGCCAGCGCCCGCAGTTCGGCCGAGGGTAGGGCGGCCCGGTGCCGGGCGAGGTCGCGCAGACCGCGCCGGCAGTTGGCGAGGGTCTCGCCGCGCCGGCCCGACATGCGTGCCGCCAGGGCCGCGGCGACCCGGCCCAGCAGCCGGACGAGGATGGGCCGGGCGGTGGCCAGCTCGGCGGCGCGCTCCAGCGAGCGGACGGCGTCGCCGACCCGGCCCAGTTTCGCCGCGATCCGCCCGGCGACGACGTGCGCGTGCACCGCCGACGACGCCAGGCCGGCCGACGTGAGCGTGGCGCAGACGTGGCGCGCCCGCCGCAGGTCGGCGGCGTCGACGCTGCCGGCCCGCAGCCTGGCCTCCGTACGCACGAGTACGGCCCGCGCCTTCCATACGGTGCGGTCCTGCCGGCCGAAGCTCTCGACGGCCGTGGCGGCCGCCCGCTCCGCCGCCACCGGATCGTCCAGCAGCATCGCCAGCTGCGCGATCCGCAGCTGGGCCTCCGCACCCATCAGGGGCACTCCCATGGTGCGGAACACGTCCGCCGCCGACCGCGCCGCCGCGGTCGCCTCCGGCAGCAGGCGAAGGTCCATCAACGCGTCGGAGTACTCCACGAAGTGCTCGCCCAGGGGCAGACCGGCCGCCTCGTGCGCCCGCGCGGACTCCTCGAACAGGCGCAACCCCTCGACCAGCCGACCGGCCTGCACCGTTGCCCAGGCCTGGGTCTCCAGCACCATGGCGACCAGGGCCGGGCCGACCTGCCCGGCCCGGCGGGCCGCACCGTCGAGGTGGCGGAACGCCTCGCCGTACCGACCCACCTGCGCATCGATCATGGCGAGGTTGTTGCCCGCGATCACCTTGATGCGTGCCGGCGTGTCGGACCGGGCCAGCAGCTCGCGATAGGCGGTGGCCGCCGGGCCGAGCCGGCCGAGATTCTGGTGCAGTACGGCCCGCTGGAACCGCACCTCGACCGCCCTGCCCACGGCGACGAGCCCGCCGGCCAGGTCCAGGTCGCGTTGGGCCGATCCCATCCGGCCGAGCTCCTGGTTGACCGCCGCGCGACTGAGCAGAACGTCACCGAGCGCATGATCGAGCCGGTGCCGGCGGGCGATCCGCGCCGCCTCGTCGAGCAGGATCTTCGCCTGGGCGTCGGCCAACCTGGCCCGCTCGGCCCAGGCGAGCGCCCGGAGCGCGAGCACCAGCGCCTCGCGGTCGCCGGCCCGCCTGGCCCGGCCGACGAGATCCGCGGCCGCGGACCGGAACCTCATGGGGTCGGCGATGACGTTCTCGTGAACGCGCCTGGCCTGTATCACGAGGTCGGCTGTGGGCTCTTGTTCAGTCAAGACATCCGACTCCGAACGCAGCCGGGGAGGGGGTTATCGGGGAATGGTACGGAGCGGCGTCACCGTTCCGGTAGTAAATACTCCGGTTTGCGTGCCTTCAAATCGATAGGGGACTTCATGCAGAAATCGGATCGGAGACGCGTCGCGACCGCGGGCCCGATTCCCGGCTGGTCGTTCCTGCGGCCGGAATCGGCCGTCCGGCGTCGTCACCGTCACCCCTCCGGACCGTATTAACCGCAGGCCCGAAACGTTCCTAGCCCACAGACTCGACATAGATCTGTCACCGATGGAAGGACATGTCGTGGAGAGGGTGCGGGACTACGACCTGACCATGCTCATCAAGGCCAGCATCAACGGCGCCGACGACGCCTGGGACGAACTGGTGCGACGCCATGCGCGCCTGGTCGCCGTCGTCATACGCCAGTACCGGTTGCGTCCGGCGGACGCACAGGATGTGAGTCAGATCGTATGGTTACGCCTCATCGAATCACTGGAACACATACGGGAGCCGGCGGCACTGCCCGGCTGGCTCGTGACCACGACCCGGCGCGAGTGCCAGCGGTACGCCCAGCGCGGCAGCCGCACCGTGGTCGTCGACCCGGCGACGCTGACGTCGATGACGGCGCCCGACGCCCCCGACGCGGGCGACGCCCTGCTGGCGACCGAACGCCATCAGGTTCTGCGCGACGGACTGGCGGAGCTCTCACCGGAGCAACAGCGGCTGATCGCCCTGTTGAGCAGCGATCCGCCCGCCACCTATGCCGACATCAGTCGCATCCTCAACATTCCGATCGGAAGCGTCGGGCCGACTCGCCGGCGTGTTCTGGAGAAGCTGCGCCAGACCGCCGCGGTCCAGTCGTACCTTCGGAGCCCTACCGAAGTGAAGGCGGGAGGTGCGCGGCATGTCACGGCCGAACTGGAACGATGACGACGACCTCGCTCTGGAGCTGAGCCAAGCCCTCCACTCGGACGCGATCGAACAGCAGGTCGTCGAGGCCGCCCGCGCCGCCCGCCGGTGGCGGGCAAGTGATCCCGACGCCGAACTCGCCCTGTTGCTCTTCGACAGCGACGTCGACAGAAGTGCGCTGGTGCGCAACGGCCACGCGGAACCGCGCCGCACGCTGCTCTTCGGCTCGGGCCCGCGCCAGGTGGAAATCGAACTGGGCGAGGACGGCATCGAAGGTCAGCTCATCCCGCCGGAGCAGGCCCTCGTGCTGTTGGTGACCATCGCGGGGGAATCGGTACAGACCACCGCCGACGCGGTGGGGTGCTTCACGTTCCCGGGCCCGCACAGCGGACCGGTCCGTCTCGAGTGGACGGTCGCCGGCGACCGGCTGGTGACGACGTGGATCGCGACCTCGTCGGGACAACCTACCGAGCGGTGACCGCGGGCGACACGGCCGCGGCGAAGGCGTCGGCGGTCCGGTCGATCATCTGCTTGGCCTCGGCGCTCACCAGCGGGTTCGACCGCAGCTTGCCGGTGTACGGCGGGAGGACGTCGTTGCCCTGCGCGGTGATCGTGAGGGTGACGTTGCCGCGGCGGAGGACGACGGTGCCGTTTCCGAGGGTCATGCCGGCGATCTCGGAGGTGCCGTAGAAGTAGTAGCCCTCGTCGTAGTGCTGGCCCTGCCGCTGGGTGCCGACCTGGTCGACGTCACCGCTCTCGCGGATGGTGACGTTGGCGCCGCGACCCGACGCGATGTCGGTGCGCTTCGACGCCTCGTACGTCGACTTGGCCAGCCTCAGCTCGTCCCAGGCCTCGTACGTCACGCCGATCGTGCGGGCCTTGTGCCTGTCGCCGGAGTCGAGCTTCCAGGTGCAGGTCAGCGGGCTGCTGCCGGTCCGGTCGGTTCCGGTGACCTTGAGTGCCTTGGCGAGGTCGGCCGGCATCACCGTGCACGCGTCGGCCGGCGTGGCGAACGCGGGCTCGGGTGGCGAGGCCGAGGCGGCACCGGCGGGCGGGCCGGACTGCCCGGCCGGCCCGGTGGTGTCACCGCAGGCGACGAGCGCCACCGCCCACAGGGCGACGACGGCGGCGCGGGTCGACCGCGCCGTGCGGTTCGCGAACATGGTTCCCGGGCTCCTCGACGTACTCAACCGAGCAGGCTCATGACTTCGCCGGCGATGCCCAGCACCGTCGGCTGCAACTGCCCCTCGGCGAGCGGCTTGGTGTACAACTGGTGGCCGACCGGTTTCGACCGGTCCATGAGGAGGTCGGCGCCGCTGGTGGAGATGGAGACCGTGGCGTTGCTCGACAGGATGAGCAGTACCGCGTCACCGCTCTGGCCGAGACTGCTGGTGGTCACCGCGAAGGAGTAGGACGCTTCGTCGCCGAGACCGGTCGGCGAGTCGGTGCGCTGGACGCTCCGGTTGGCGTCGCCCGCCTGCTTTTCCTTGCGGAGCTCGTAGATCCCCTTGGCGACGTCCACGGCGGTGGGAAAGGTGCGGTCGATCACGGAGTACGTGACGGTCACGTCGATGTAGTTCGGGCGGCCGTCCGGCCCCTTCGCCGGGTTGTCGATGCTCCAGGAGCACTTCAGGTTCTGGTACGACACGAGCTTGCCGGTGTTCGGATCGGCGTCCATGCCCGGCAGCGACACCGTTGTGGGCCGGTCCATCCTGAAGCGTTGCGCCGTCGCCGTCGCCACGGCCGCACACGGGTCGGCCGGTTCGGTGTACCGGCCCGCCGGTGCGGTTGCCGCGGGAGTGCTCGGCACCGGGACGGCCGAGCCCGGCGACGACTGACGACTCCTGCCCGGCAGCAGACCGCATCCGAGCATGGTCACGGCGGCGAGCGCGAGCCCGCACGACAGCCCGTACCTGGCATGGGTGCGGCGCATCATTTCTCCAGCCGGGGGATGATCCGGTCGGCGATGGGTGCCAGCCGCTCCGCCATGGTGGCGGGGTTCTGGCCCTTCGTCGGGTTCTTCGGATCGATCAGGGTCAGCACCAGGTGGTACCGGCCGCTGCGGAAGACCAGGGCTCCCGCCTCGCGGGCGTACGTGAAGGTGACGCAGTAGGACTCGTCGCCGACGGTCCGGCTGATCGGCTGGCCCTTGTCGTACGGTCCGGTGGCGGCGATGTCGTTCGCGGCCGCCTTGTCGCCGGTGTAGCTGCGGACGTCGAGCTTGAGCGACACGCGGTCGTTGGAGGTCGTCTCGCCGGTGGTCCGCTGGCAACCGGTCTCGACGTAGGCGTACTCGTTCCGGTCCCTGACCGAGGTGCCGAGGCTGAAGTTGATGCGGCCCACGGCCGTCGCGATCTCCTCCTGGGCGAACGGCGCCGCGGGCACGTTCGTCAGCGCCTGGAAGTCCTCGGCGGCGAGAACGGCGCACGCGTCGAGCGGCGCCACCGGGTAGGCGGGGCTGTCGATTCCGATCACCGGGTTGCCGACCGGCTTGGCGGTGTTGGCCGCCATCCTGCCCGCGACGGTGTCCAGCACCTTCGGCTGGACCGTCGCCAGCTTGCCCTGTTCGATCAGCAGCGTCACCCGGGCCAGGGTCTTGCCCAGCCGCATGGCGAAGACCGCGTACTCCTTCCCCTCGGTGGACGTCGACGTCTTCGGCTGCCTGGTCACCGTGACGCCCTTGATCGCCTGTTGCGGCTCGTAGCGTTCGATGCCCTCGACCATCGCTTTCGGGCTGGTGTACTGCTCCTGGAACACGTCGATGCTGACCGAGCCCTCGTACCCGAAGTACTCGCAGGTGTTCTGCGGGCTGATCGGCAGGGTGTAGTCGCTGCCGGCCTCCATCGTGCCGGTTCCCTTGCCGTCGAAGAACGACCGCTGGTAGCCGCCCTTCAACGGGTTCGGCCTCAGCCGCACGCCGGCCTGCGTCAGTTCGGCGAGGCTCAGCAGCGAACACGCGGGGACGACCGGGGCACCTCCCACGGTGACCGGCGGCGCGTCGGCCTTCTCCGTCAACGGTGCCGGGTCGACGATCGACTCCTCGAGGTCCTGGAAGCCCGGCCGGTCGACGTTGGGGATCCTGCTTCCGCCCTTTCCGTCGGCGGCACCCGGGGACTGTCCGCCGTCACCGCTCACGCGGGTGTAGACCACGAACCCGCAGCCGGCGGCGAGGACGATCGCGAGGACGCCGCCGACGAGCACCGGAACCAGCCACCGGGCGGGCCGGCGCGGCGGCACGGGCGCACCGGGATAGGGCACCGGGCCGCCCTGGTACTGCGGCGGGCCGCCCTGGTACGGCGGCGGGTACGCCGGTGCCGCCGGGTATCCGTACGGCTGCGACGGGTACTGCTGTTGGTCCGGATACTGCGGCGGATGGGACACCCGGCGAACGGTATCGGCCGGCGTTCTCGCCACGCTCACGTCTCGCTGACGCGGCTCCCGTAGCGGAGGTCACCTTCCGTTGACCTCAAGCAGGCTTGAGGTTCGAGGATGGGTCGGTGAGTTCGTTGTCCGCGCCCTACCGGGCGCTCACTCTCGGCATGATCGCTCTCGTCACCCTGATCGCTTTCGAAGCGGTGGCCGTGACCACGGCCATGCCGACCGTGGCGCGGGCGCTCGACGGCCTCACCCTCTACGCGCTGGCATTCGGCGGCGCGCTCGCCGCATCGGTCGTCGGCATGGTCGTGGCCGGGGCGTGGGGCGACGCGCGTGGACCGGCCGGGCCGACCTGGGCCGGCGTCGCACTGTTCATCGCCGGGCTGCTCATCGCGGGAACCGCACCCGACATGTGGGTGCTGGTCGGTGGCCGGGCCGTGCAGGGTTTCGGCGGTGGGCTCGTGGTCGTCGCGCTCTACGTGGTCGTTGGCCGCGCGTACCCGGCCGACCTGCACCCGCGGGTCTTCGCCGCGTTCGCCGGCGCCTGGGTGCTGCCGTCGATCGCCGGGCCGTCGATCGCCGGGCTCATCGTGGAGCACCTGCACTGGCGTTGGGTGTTTCTGGGCGTCGTCCTGCTCGCGGTCCCGTCCATCCTGCTCATCGCGCCGGGACTGCGCGGCCTGCCGCCGGCCGAGCGGGGGACCGCCGACCTGTCCATCGTCGGGTGGGCCGTCGCGGCGGCCGTGAGTGTCGGACTGCTGCACTTCGGCGGCCAGCGGGGCGGCGTCGACGCGGTGGTACTCATCGGCGCCGGCATCGCCGGGCTGGTGTTCGTCACGCCGAAACTACTGCCGGCCGGCACGTTCACCGCGCGCCGGGGACTGCCGAGCGTGGTGCTGCTGCGTGGGTTCGCCGGCGCCGCGTTCATCCAGACCGACGTGTTCATTCCGCTCATGTTGACCCGTGAGCGCGGGTTCTCACCGTCGGCGGCCGGGCTGACGCTCACCGTCGGCGGGCTGGCCTGGTCCCTTGGCTCGTGGTACCAGTCCCGCCTGGGGCAGCGGCTCGGCCCGCGGGCACGGCTGACCCTCGGCCTGTCGCTCATCGCGGTCGGGGTCGCCGCGGCCGCCGCTGTCGTCGCGCCCGCGGTGCCGGTTCCGGTCGTGGTCGGCGGCTGGCTCCTCGGCGGGTTCGGCATGGGGGTGTCCTATCCGACGATGTCCGCGCTCACGCTCCGGCTCGCGCCCGCGGGACAGCAGGGGCGGAGCAGCTCGTCGCTGCAACTGTCCGACTCGCTGCACTCGACGACCGTGCTGGCCGTCAGCGGCACCCTCTTCGCCGCACTCATCGCGACCGCGCCGTACGCCGCCTACCTGGCGGGGTACGGGCTGGCGTTCGGGCTCGCCGTCGCGGGGATCTGGGTCGCCCGGCGGACCTCCACGCCGACCGGAACACCCGGACGGGCATCCGTGCCGGTCGGGTGAACGGCTCCCGTGCTCACCACTTGTCCCAGGAGATGGTCCAGTCGCCGATGCCGTCACCGAGCGCCATCTGACGCGGGGTCCCCTTGACGTCGACGACGTCGCCGAGGCCGAAGTTCGCGTAGAACCACTTGGCGTTGTCCGGTCCGACGTTGAGGCACCCGTGCGACGTGTTGGCCCTGCCGTGCTGCGAGATGTTCCAGTCGGCGAGGTGGACGTACTCGCCCGAGTAGGTGATGCGGCAGCAGTAGGTGATGTTCTCGTCGTAGTAGTTCGGGTTCTTCGGGTCGGTGATGCCGTAGCTCGCCGACGTCATCCGGACGTTCTGCGCCTTCTCCAGGATCACGTGCACCCCGGAGCGGGTCCAGTAGTTGATGGTCTCGCCGTTGTTGCCCTTGACGGTGCCGCCCTTGCCCATGCTGATCGGCATGTCCTTGACGAGCGCGCCGTCGATGAAGATCTTCATGCGGTGCGTCGCGCTGTCGGCGATCGCGATCTTCGACTGGCCGATCGCGAAGCTGGTGGTGGCGTTGGCGCCGCCCCAGACGCCGTTGCCCAGGTCGACCCCGCGGACGCTGACCGCCGCGGTGACCTTGGTGCCGGCCGCCCAGTACTGGGCCGGCCGCCAGTGCGCGTTCTGGTTGTCGATCCAGCGCCAGCGACCCTCGACGGCGGGTTCCGCCCGGACGGTCATCACCTTCTCGGCCGCCGCCCGGTCCTTCACGGGCTTGCTGAAGTGGACCATGACGACCTGCCCGACGCCGTACGTGGCGCCGTTCTTCAGGCTCTGCAACGAGTTCGCCTGGAACGAGACGTTCGCCACCGAGGCGGGCTTGATCGTGGTGAACGTGCTCGTCTGCTGGCTCTGCGTCCCCTTGCCGTCGACCAGGGTGACGCCGACGGTGTAGGTCTGG
>NZ_BOPG01000032.1 GCF_016863635.1 Virgisporangium aurantiacum
TACTCGAGGGGGGCGGTGGACCGCCAGATGCGCTGCTCACCGTCGAGCGAGCCGGCCAGCGTCTTGCCGGCGGCCGTGACCGCTACCGCACCGAGCGTGCCGCCGCTGACACTGATTGTGACCGCCTCGGTGACGGACACGTTGGCCGCGCCGGTCGCCGGGGCGAAGGTCACCGCGAGCGGCGACGAGTTCGACGCCGGTGCGTCGCCCGCCGCGTCACCGTCGGTGCCTGCTATGAACTTCGCCGGCTTGTCGTTCCCGCACGCGGCGGTCGTCAGGACCCCGACCGTCGCGGCGGTCGCACCCAGCATTGTTCGTCTACGGACCATCGATTCCTCCCGCGTATGGACCGTAGTGATATGAGCCGAAATCGCAAAGCCCGGACGTCACATTGTGTCCTACCGATATCCGCGAGCCGGACCGGCGTTGCACAAAGACGCAACCACGCGGTGTCGGGACGCCGACACGCATGCGCCGCAACCTCCGGCGGACACGGATCGCGACCAGGGTCGATGCGTCGACCGCAGGCACGGACCCGGGCATGGACCCGGGCCCGGGCGGCCGCCGGTCACCCGTTCGTCTGATGACGCCGGTTCCGGCGTCCGCAAATAATGCCGCCATTCGACGGGGGAGGCAGACATGCCGGTACCGACGCTCACCCGATGGGGCGTCTCGGCGCACGGGGACCTGGTGTATCGGATGCTCACCACGTTCGGCGCGAAGTCGGACGCCGCGCTCGCGCGCACGCTGCAACTGCCGGTCAAGAAGATCCGGGCCGGCCTGGAGGAACTGCACGGCCTCGGTGCCGCTTCGGTGCTGCCGGGGCCGCACGAGCGGACGTGGCGGGCCACGAGCCCGACGACGGTGGTGACCGTGCTGCGGGCCCGGCAGGCGCAGCTCGCCGGCGCCCGGTACCGGCTGCCGCGGCAACTGTCCACATTGGACATCGTCGTCTCCGCCGGGACGGCCCTGCGGACGGCGCGGCCGATCCACGGCGTCCCGGCCGTGCGCGCCCGGCTGGCCGAACTGGTCGCCGCCGAGCGCCGCGAGCACCTGGCGATGAGCCCGGAGCCCGCGTTCTCCGCCGCCAGCGCCAAGGCCGGGATCCCGGCCGGCCGGGCGGCACTGCAGCGGGGCGTCACCGCGTGGACCCTCGGCGTACCACCGAGCGCCGAGGACCGGAGCGAGGAACAGACCAGGGAGCTGTACGGCTACGGCCTGCGGTACCGCGAGCTTCCGCGTCAGCCGACGAAGCTGATGATCATGGATCGCGCCACCGCGTTCGTTCCGCTCAACCCGGCCGCCCTGTTCTCCCACGGGGTCTGGGAGATCTCCGCGCCCGCCGTGGTCGACGAGTTGGTCTCGTTCTTCCTGCGACATTGGAGCGCCGCCATGGAACCGGGACCCCGCGGCTGGGTGCCGCCGGCCGCGCTGAGCGCCCGGGAGCAGGCGATCGTCGCCCTGCTCGCCACCGGTGCGACCGACAGCGCGGTATCGGCCAAACTCGGTCTCAGCGTCCGCACGATCGCCTACACGGTCCGCGACCTCATGGAGCGTTACGGGGTGCAGACCCGCTTCCAGCTCGGCCTGGTGCTGGGCTCCCGATCCACCACCGACGGGGGGAACACCTCATGAAACTCGTATGGACGGCCGCCTTCCTGCTGGCCCTCGGCGCGCCGACGGTCACCACCACCGACGACGGTCCCACCTGGCTGGGCTGCGCCGGCGAACCCACGTCGACGACCGGTGTCCTGGCCGACTACCAGCCGGGCACCTTCGTCCGCGAGGTGTGGGCCGGAACGATCACCGGGACGCTCCGTCCCTGCCGTCCGCCGGTCGCCACCGACGTGTTCGCGGTCGCCGTCTACGACGCCCACGGCAGCGCGACCGCGGCCGCGATGCACTATCCGTGGACGGAGGGGTACGCCGCGCCCGTCGGCGTCCCGCCCAAGACCGTGGCGGTCTGCCTCATCGACCATCTGAAGAGCCGCCTCGACTGCATCGGGATCGGCTGGCTGGACCAACCGACTGGCCCGCCGCAACCGGTGAACGCCGGCCACCTCCCGGCCGACTCACCCCTGGTGGCGGCCACGCCCGTGGTGACCATGGCCGGCCGCACGGTGCACCCCGGCTGCCCCACCTGCGTGGATTAGACCATCTGAGAAGGCAACCTTTTGCCCGTCTCGACAGGTGTCGATGTATAGGACATCCATCGACATGACTGGAGAGCGGATGCGATCCCGAACACGAGCGCTCGGCGGTCTGCTGGCCGCGGTGCTGCTCGCCCCCACCGCGCTGATCGGTGCGCCGGGCATCGCCCAGGCCAGGCCGGGCACCGGCACGTTCGACCGGTCGGCGACGAAGAGCACGAAGGACAGCGGCGAGCCGGCGACCGTCACGCTGGTCACCGGCGACAAGGTGACCGTGAGCGGCTCCCAGCGGCTCCGGATCGAGCCGGGACCCGGCCGCGAGCGGGTGACGTTCGACGCCAGCCGGGTCGACGGGCACCTGCGGGTGGTGCCGAGCGACGTGCGGGCGCTGTTGCGGGCCGGCACGGTCGACGGCCGGCTGTTCGACGTCACCACGTTGATCGAGTTCGGTTACGACGACAAGCGCGGCGATCTCCCGCTCATCGTCACCGGAACGGCCGGCGCGGCCCGGTCGACCGCGGCGGGCGTCACCGTCGCCCGCACCATCCCCGGTGGCACGGCGGTGACGGTCGCCAAGAAGGGCATCGGCGCCGTGTGGCAGGGCCTGTCGGCGACCGTGCGCGCAGAGGGTACGGCGCGCGGGGGACCGGCGTCGAAGATCTGGTTGGACGGCAAGCGCAAGCCGGTGCTGACGGAGAGCGTCCCGCAGATCGGCGCGCCGGCCGCGTGGGCCGCCGGCTTCGACGGGACCGGCATCAAGGTGGCCGTGGTCGACAGCGGCGTCGACGCCGGTCACCCCGATCTGGCCGGACGCGTCGTCGCGGCCGCGAACTTCACCACCGACCCCGACAACTCCGACCTGGTGGGCCACGGCACCCACGTGGCGGCCACGATCGCGAGCACCGGCGCCGCTCCGGGCGGCTACAAGGGAGTGGCGCCCGGCGCGTCACTGCTGTCCGCGAAGGTGTGCAGCCTGGAGGACTGCACCGAATCGACGATCATCGCCGGCATGCAGTGGGCGGCCGAGCAGGGCGCGAAGGTGGCCAACGTCAGCCTCGGCGGGCCCGACACGCCCGCGCAGGACCCGGTGGAGGCCGCGGTCGAGCGGCTCACCGCCGAGTTCGGGATGCTCTTCGTGGTCGCGGCCGGCAACGATCCGCGCGAGGGCAGCGTCGGATCGCCGGGAAGCACCGACGCGGCGCTGACGGTCGGCGCGGTCGACAAGTCCGACAACCTGGCGCCGTTCTCCAGCCGCGGCCCGCGCGTCGGCGACGCGGCACTGAAGCCCGACATCACCGCGCCGGGCGTCGACATCACCGCGGCGCTCAGCCGCACCGCCGACATCGGCGCGCCGCCGGGCACCACGCACGTCTCGGCCTCGGGGACCTCGATGGCCACCCCGCACGTGGCCGGGTCCGCGGCGATCCTCGCCCAGCAGCACCCCACCTGGACCGCGACGGAGATCAAGGCCGCGCTGATGGCGTCGGCGAAGCCGAACCCGGACATCGCGACCTACGCGCAGGGCGCCGGCCGGGTCGACGTCGCGCGGTCGATCACCCAGACGGTGACGACCAGCCCGGCGAGCGTCAGCTTCGGGCTGGAGCAGTGGCCGCACGCCGACGACACGCCCGACGCGCGCACGGTCACCTACCGGAACGCCGGTGCCGCCGCCGTGACACTCGACCTGCGGCTCTCCGGTGACCTGCCGGCCGGCCTGTTCAGCCTGTCCGCGTCCACCGTCACCGTGCCGGCCGGCGGAACCGCCGCCGTGACGCTGACCTCCGACACCCGCGCGAACGTGCCGGACGGGCGCTACGGCGGGCGGCTCGTCGCGACCGCCGGCACCGCCCAGGTGGTGACGCCGTTCGCGGTGGACAAGGAGTTCGAGAGCTACACCGTCACCGTGAACCGGATCGACCAGAACGGCCGGCCGACCACCGACGGGTACGCGACGCTGGTCAACCTCGACACCGGCGAACCGATCGACCTCGACTCGCCCGACCGGATCGAGGCCCGGGTGCCCAAGGGCCGGTACGCCCTCATCGGGAACATCGTCGACTTCGACGCCTTCAAATGGTGGCGCGTGGTCGATCCGACGGTCGCGATCGACCGCGACCTGACCCTGACCGTCGACGCGCGGGTGGCCAAGCCGATGTCGGTCAGCGTGCCGGCGGCCGACGCGGCGCAGGTCGTGGGCTACGTCGACCTGACCTTCACCAAGGCCGACGAGTGGCGGTCCAGCTTCGTGCTGTTCGACACCAGCCTCAAGGGGCTGTTCATCGGGCAGATCGACCCGGCCGAGCGGCAGCCGATGCTGGTCTCGTCGGTCGGCAGCCAACTGGTCAAGGGCCCGGTGCCGGACGAGGGCCCGCTGGTGACGCCCAGCCCGTACTCCTACTCCGTGGCCGAGGAGTTCAAGGGGTATGCGCCGACCGGGTACGCGGGCCGGTTCACCGATCGTGACCTGGCCCGGGTCGACACCTCGTACTCGTCCCAGGGGATTCCGAACGGCTCCACGGTGGCCATGGGCACCTTCGAGTCGGGCGGGCAGGCGGTCGGCCGCGTCGTGCCGGTCACGCTGCCCGGGACGCGCACCGACTACTTCGCGGTGCGACCGGGCCTCACCTGGAACAAAGAACTGTACGAGGGTGACTGGCTGGACCCGGACAACATCCACATCGCGGCGCCGATCGCGTACACGGCCGGTCGCCGGACGTCGGAGCGGCAGAACGCCGCGGTGTTCGGGCCGGCGTTCGGTCCGTTCGACGGTGCCGCGCGGCTGGGTAACGAGATGTTCGTGGGCGTGGGGACGTTCGCGGGCGCGGGCAACTGGTCGGTGTTCTCGAACTCCACCGGGCACACCGTGGTCACCCGCGCCGGTCAGGTGATCTACGACGAGCCGACGCTGGGTGTCTACCTGCCCGAGGTCCCGCCCGGTGCCGCCGCGTTCACCGTCCGGGTCGACACCAACCGCACCGCCCCGAACAAGCTGTCGACGACGGTGAACACGGAGTGGTCGTTCCGCTCCGGCACCGTGCCGGGCACCGAGCCGGTGAACCTGCCGCTGTCGGTGATCCGGTTCACGCCACCGCTCAGCCCGACCAACACGGCCCCGGCCGGAAAGGTCTGGGCGGTACCGGTGGAGGTCCAGGGGCAACCCGACTCGGCGGCGGGCCGGGCCCGCACGCTGACCGTCGAGGTGTCCTTCGACGACGGGGCCACCTGGCGCCGGGCGCCGGTGGTGCGGTCGGGCCAGCACGGCGTGGTGCTCCTGAGGCACCCCGCGAAGGCCGGGTTCGTCTCGTTGCGGGCGGCGTCGACCGACACTGCCGGCAACAGCGTCAAGCAGACGATCATCCGCGCCTACGAGATCGCGTAGGCGAAGGGGGAGCGGCTCCGCTGCCGACGGCGGCGGAGCCGCTTCCACCGCGACCCGACCTGTGCCAGCGTGGGTTCATGGTGCTGACGCTGGTGCCGGGTCGCGGTGCCGGGCTGCCGTGGGCGGGCCGGTCGCTCCGGTTCGGCATGACGCTCGACGAGGTCCGCGGCAGCGTCGAGCCGTTCGCGGACCTGCGCGACACGTTCGTCTGCGGCGCCGCCTGGGCACGGGCGTTCGCTCTCGACGGCCTCCGGGTCTGTCTCTTCGCCGGTGAGTCCGGCGTGCTCACCGGCGTGTCCGCGAGCCGCACGCCGGACCGCCCCCACGTTCCTGTCGGGCTCGACGACATCGACCTGTTCGGCTGGCCGGTGGACGAGGTCCTCGACGCGCTCCGCGACACCGGTCGGGACGTGCGGGCGACCCGCACCACCGCCTGGGTCGACGGTGATCTCCATCTCGACTGGGCCCTCCCGCAGCCGGCGTTCGTCGGCCATCTGTGCCTCTACGCACGTCACGGCCGCGCGGGCGACGGGTAGTCCCGCCGCAGCCGGCTCCGGACGCCGTCCGCGTCGGGATGCCCGAGTTCGTCGAGGATCGCCAGCGCCCGCGTCCACGCGTCGGCCGCCCGGTCGGCCGACGCGTGCCGGCCCGCGAAGGCGTCGCCGAGGTTCGCCAGCGATGTCGCCTCCTCGTACCGGTCACCGAGAAGGTGGTACAAGGCGACGGCGCGCCGGTAGCAGGTGACCGCCCGGCCCCGGTTGCCGGCGTGCAGGTGGGCGTACCCGAGGCTGTCCCAGGTGGCGGCCTGCCCGGCCCGGTCGCCGAGGTCCCGCATGAGGGCGAGCGCACCCGTGCACGCGTCGAGCGCCTGCGGGTACTCGCCGACCCGCGCGTGGAACCAGCCGACGGCGTTGAGGGCGAGGCCGAGCCCCGACCGGTGACCGGCCGTCCGGAACAGGTCGCGGGCCCGCCGGGCGTGGTCCAACGCGTCCCGCTCCGCGCCCTGCCGCGCGGACAACTCCGCCAGGTTCAGGTGCGCGTGGGCCTGCCCGGCGGTGTCGCCGAGCGACCGGGACAGGTCGGCGGCGTGTCCGAGGTGCCGGTGCGCATCCGGCAGCCGCCGCAGCCGGAGATAGGCGCGGGACAACGTCCGGTGCGCCCGGGCCTGTTCGCCCACGTCGCCGGCCCGCCGGGCCGCGGCGAGCGCCGCCCGCTGGGTCGCGGCGAACTCCGGCCACCGGCCGCGCCGTTCGAGGACGTCGGCGAGCGCCCAGGCGAGCTGGCACACGTGCGCGTCGAAGCCGTTCGCCGCCGCATGGTCGACCGCCGAGAGCAGGACGGCGCGCTCGGCGTCGAACCAGGCGAGCGCCCGCAGGTGATCGTCGACCGGTTCCGGTGTCACGCCAGGCAGCGGGGGCGCCAGCGCGATCGCGTCCCGGTGCGGGTCGAGCGCGACGGCCGCGGCGTGGGCGGTGCGGAGGTAGTGGTCGAGGGCGCGGTGGCTCGCCGCCGTGCGCTCGGCCGGCGGGTCGACGCGGTCGCACCGCTCGGCGGCGATCGCGCGGAGCAGGTCGTGGGTGACGTACCGGCCGGGTGCGTGTTCGGTGAGCAGATGCGCGCCGGTGAGCTCGTCGAGCGGCTCCCGCACGCGCCCGGCCGGCACGCCGGCCAGGCTCGCGGCCGCCGCGACCGTCACGTCCGGGCCGGGGTGGCGGCCGAGCAGGCGGAACAGCCGCGCGGCCGCCGTCGAGAGGGTGCGGTACGACCACGACAACACCGATCGGACGTCGGTGTGCGCGTCGCCGGCCCGTAACGCGTCGAGCCCGTCCACCGGACGGCGCAGTTCGCCGGCGACGTCGGCGAGAGTGAACCGGGGCCGGGTCACGACGCGGGCGCCGACGACGGCCAGCGCGAGCGGCAGCCCCGCACACCGCGCGACGATCTCCCCGGCGGCGACCGGTTCGGCGTCGACCCGCCGGCGGCCGACCCGGCGGCCGAGCAGTTCCCGCGCCTCGGGGTCGGTGAGCAGGTCGAGCGTGACCGGCGTGGCACCCTCCGCGGCGACGAGCGGCGCGAGCCGGCTGCGGCTGGTCACGACCGTCAGGCACCGGGTGCCGCCGGGCAGCAGCGGCCGGACCTGCTCGGCGCTGCGGGCGTTGTCGAGCACCACGAGGACGCGTCGGTCGGCCAGCAGGCTCCGGTACAGCGCGGTCTGCGCCTCGAGCGTGGGCGGGACCCGGTCGGCGGGCACGGCGAACGCGTCGAGGAACCCACGTACCGCGGCGGCCGGGTCGAGCGGCGTTCCGGCCGGGTCGAAGCCGCGCAGGTTCACGTAGAGGCGGCCGTCGGGGAACCTGTCGGCGACGCGGTGCGCCCACTGGACAGCCAGCGTGGTCTTGCCGACACCGGCCGTGCCCGAGACGACGAGAACACCCGTGGTCGACGGCGTGAGCGCGGCGTCGAGGTCGGCGAGTTCGCCCGCGCGTCCGACGAACGCCGGCAGCGCGGGCGGCAACTGGGCCGGCACCGGCCCGGTGGTGGGTTCGGTGGCCGGCTCGGCCGTCGGCCCGGAGGCCGGGGGAGGGTGCGGGTCGAGGGCCGGGTCCTGCCGCAGGATCGCGCGTTCGAGATCGCGCAGCGGCTGGCCCGGCTCGATCCCGAGGTCGAGATCCAGCGCCTGGCGCAGGCGCCGGTACACGGCCAGCGCGTCCGCCTGCCGACCGGCCCGGTACAGCGCCAGCATCAGCCACCCGTGGACCTGCTCGTCGTACGGGTGCTCGGCGGTCAACCGGGTCAGCTCCGGCACGAGTCGCGCGCCCTCGCCGGCGGCGAGCCGGGCGTCGATCAGGTCCCGGCGGGCGGCCAGCCGCGCGTGCTCGAGTTCGCGGATCTCCGGCACGGCGGTGCCGGCCAGCGGTGCGCCCGTCCACAACGCGAGGGCCGCTTCGAGGACGGTGATCCGCTCGCGCGGATCGTCGCACCCGCGGGCGAGTTCGAGCTGCGCGAGGAAGCGGCCGGCGTCGATGCAGGCCGGGTCGGCGAGCAGCACGTAACCGTCGCCCCGGGTGGCGATGCGGACGTCCCCGCGTCCCGCGTCCTTCAGAGCCGCTCGCAGGCGCGACACCGCGACGCGGACCGCGTGGACCGCGGTTCGCGGCCCACCGTCGGGCCAGATCAGCGTCGTCAGGCGGCGAACCGGCACGACGCGGTTGGCCTGGAGCGCGAGGACGCCGAACACGAACCGTTGCCGGCGCGGACCCAGGTCCACACCGGACAGTTCGACCGGCCCGAGCACCACGATGTCGATGCCCGTCGCCACCACACCGGGACTCTAGGCCGCCCCGCGGATCGACTGCTGTCACCTTCCGGTCGGCAACCGGTCGGGCCCGTCGCCCGTCGCCAGGCCCCGACCTGCGGGATGACCTTTTGATGACCGGTGCGTGAACCGGTCCGGCTAGCGTCCGCCGGCAATTGCCGAACCAGAGTAGGGAGTAACGATGCGAACCATTCTCGGCATCCGGTTCCGCCGCACGACCCGGCGGGCTGTCACGGCGGCGGGCCTCGTGGCGGTCGTCCTCGGCGCGCTGTTCGTCGCGGCGTCCCCCGCGTCGGCCGCGCCGATCGGCCAGCAGGCGTGCAACTTCGGCGGGTACCTCTGGCACACCACCAGCTACAACGAATGCATCCTGATCGGCGGCTACAGCGACGGCGACTGGGACGTCCACGTCGGCCTCGACATCAACGTGCCGCCGGACTACGCGCAGCAGGCGATCCTGAACTGCCCGGCGAACTTCTCGGCCGAACTGTGGGGCTCGGACACCAGGAACACGCCCGGGTTCCAGTCCGGCCCGCCGCCGGGCGACGACGACTTCCTCACGTACCTGCCGATCTCGCCGGGGTGGCCGCGGCTCGGCGCCAACGGTCTCGGCATCGAGTTCGACAAGCGGGTGAACTGGCGGGTGCTCAACGAGGACGACGGCACCGACGAGGTGTACGTGGTGGTCAAATTCAACGACTGCACCACCGACTTCAACCCCGTCCGGCTCCGGACGAACGAGATCGTCCACAACTTCTGATCGCGGCGCGGGTGGCGTCTGCCCGTCCCCGGGCGGGCGCCACCTGTCGTCGGCGTATCGAAAAACGCATACGCCACCGCAACGGGCCGCCCGCTTCGATGAGGGCATGAACAACAGCGAAACCCTGTCGGCACCGCCGAACCGCACGCTCGGGATCGTGCTCGTGGGCCTGGCGGTCCTGGGCGTGGCGGGCGCGGTGTTCACCGGTCGGCGGATGCTCATGATGTCGGTTCCGAGCTGCCTGGGCGGGCACTGGAACGGCTGCTACGACACGGAGAACGGCGTGGTGCTCATGACGCTGGTGGGACTGCCGTTGGCCGCGGTGGTGGTGTGGGCATTGGCGCACCGGCGCCGGGCCGCCGGCGTCGCCTCGGCGTGGCGGATGTCGCTGGCCGAGGTGGGGATGGTCTACGGGACGCTGCCCTTCCTGTGGATGACCCTGATGCCAGGCGCGGGGGCCGGCGTCGTGCCCGGTCGGGTGAGCCTGGTCCCGCTGCGGGACCTCGTCACCATGGGGTCGCTCGGGATCGGCGGCAACCTGCTGGTCTTCGCGTCGCTCGGGTTCTTCGCCCCGATGCGATTCGCGGCGCTGGCGTCGGCGCCGCGGATCCTGGCGCTCGCGGGCGGCTGCTCGGTCCTGATCGAGACCGCACAGTACGTCCTGCGGCTGGACCGGGTGTCCTCGATCGACGACGTCCTGATCAACGCCGCCGGCGCCGCCCTGGCCGCGCTGGCGTCGCGCCCCTGGTGGCGCACCGCGCCGAATAGGCTCCAGACATGCGCGTACTGATCGTCGAGGACGAGCCGTACCTGGCCGAGGCGGTCCGTGACGGGCTGCGGCTGGCGGCGATCGCCGCCGACATCGCCAACGACGGCGACACGGCGCTGGAGCTGCTGAGGGTCAACTCGTACGACATCGCGGTCCTGGACCGCGACATTCCCGGACCCACCGGCGACGAGGTCGCCCGGCGCATCGTCGCGTCCGGCAGCGGCATCCCGATCCTCATGCTCACCGCCGCCGACCGGATCGACGACAAGACCTCGGGGTTCGAACTCGGCGCCGACGACTACCTCACCAAGCCCTTCGAGCTCCAGGAGCTCGTGCTCCGGATCCGGGCGCTCGACCGCCGGCGCGGCCACAGCCGGCCACCCGTGCGGGAGATCGCGGGCCTGCGGCTGGACCCGTTCCGCCGCGAGGTCCACCGCGACGGCCGGTACGTCGCGCTGACCCGCAAGCAGTTCGCCGTCCTCGAGGTTCTCGTCGCCGCCGAAGGGGGTGTCGTCAGCGCCGAGGACCTTCTGGAGCGGGCCTGGGACGAGAACGCCGACCCGTTCACCAACGCCGTGCGCATCACGGTCTCGGCCCTGCGCAAACGGCTCGGCGAACCGTGGATCATCGCCACCGTGGCCGGCGTCGGCTACCGGATCGACACGGCGCCGTGACCAGGGCTCCCGGCCTGAGCGTCCGCCTCAAGCTGACCCTCAGCTACGCCGGGTTCCTCATGGTCGCGGGGGTGCTGCTGCTCGCCACGGTGTGGGTGTTCCTCCTGCGCTACGTCCCCGACCCGCCGCCGGGGACCCGCGACCCGGCCGGATCCGACGTGCCCTTCCTGCACAGTCCCACCCGCGACGATCTCCTGGAAGCCTTCGCTCCGCGGGCGGCCCAGATGCTGGTGTTCCTGCTGCTGTTCGGGCTCGTGGGCGGGTGGATCCTCGCCGGCCGGATGCTCACCCCGCTGACCCGCATCACCGATGCCACCCGCCGGGCCACGCACGGATCGCTCTCGCACCGGATCCGGCTACCGGGCCGCCGCGACGAGATCCGCGAACTCGCCGACGCCTTCGACACCATGCTCGCGCGGCTGGAGACACACGTCGCCGAACAGCAGCGGTTCGCCGCCAACGCGTCCCATGAACTGCGCACCCCGTTGGCGATCTCGCAGGCGCTTCTCGACGTGGCCCGGCTCGATCCGACGCGGGACCCCGGCACGCTCGTCGAGCGGCTGCGCGACGTGAACACCCGGGCGATCAACCTCACCGAGGCGTTGCTCCTGCTGAGCCGCGCCGATCGGCGGTCGTTCCCGCGGGAACGCGTCGACCTGTCGCTCGTCGCGGAGGAAGCCACCGAGACGCTGCTGCCGCTCGCCGAGAAGCACGGCGTCACCATCGAAACCGGCGGCGACGTGGCACCCGCCGTCGGGTCACACGCGCTCCTGCTGCAGTTGACGACCAACCTCGTGCACAACGCGATCGTCCACAACCTGCCCGACGCGGGTGCCGTGTGGGTCACGACGAGCGTCGGACCCACCGCCGTGGTGCTCACCGTCGAGAACACCGGCGCGACGCTCACCCCGGAGTCGGTGCCCACGCTCGTCGAGCCGTTCCGGCGCGGTGCGGACCGCAGCCGCACCGACGACGCGGGCGTGGGCCTCGGCCTGGCGATCGTCAAGCGGATCACCGAGGCCCACGACGGAACCCTTTCCCTCACCGGCCGGGCCGGTGGGGGCCTCCGCGTCGCGGTGCGGCTGCCGGCCGCTACGGAGCGAGCAGCCGGGGGCCCGCCTTGATGACGTTCAGCGAGTCCTGGGTGGGGCTGCCGTCCGACTGTCCTTCGTGCAGGGAGTAGTACGCGGTCTCCGCGCCGACCCAGCCGCGGAACCGGCCGGCGTCGTCGATCACCTGCAGCAGCGGCTTCACGTGCGAGTTGAGCTTGTAGCACGTCTGGCCGGTGTTGGTCCGGTAGCCCAGGCACCGGAACCAGTGCTCGTAGGCGTTGCGGCGGTCGCCGGCGAACTGGGCGAGGTAGTAGTTGATCGTCGCCATGTCCGCGCTGTCACCCGGCGGGTAGTCGGTGCAGCCCTTGCCCGGCTTGGTCCGCGAGGTCGATCCGAGGCACCGCCCGTCCTGGCACTGGTTGAAGTTCCACAACGTGAGGTTGCTGGTACCCGAGGTGAGGGTGCCGGCGTGGATGCCGCTGTAGGCGTACGGATAGTTGACCTTGTTCTCCGGCAGCATCAACTGGGCCATGCTCGCGCTCACCGAGAAGCTGGCGTTGGACCCGAAGCCGTAGCCGACGGTCGCGGTGTAGCCGGTGCCGGCGCCGGCCCACACGAGCTGGACCAGGCTGGTGTCCACCGACCCGTCGGTCCTCAGCACCGGCGTGACGGTCCAGTTCTCCTGAAGCGTGCCCCAGAAGATCGTCAGCGCGTTGTCGACCACGTGGTAGGTGCCGGTGACGGTCTCCGACGGCGGCGACAGGTACCGCTTCGCCGTCCGCGCGTAGCACTGGGTGGGGCCGCAGCCGGCGGCCGCGACCGGGGTGTCCACCCGGATGTCACGCATGGACGTCTGGTTCCACCGCCACCACCGTCCGGTCACGGTCCCCTGGGCGGGGTCGAAGGTGTACTCGCTGATGCGCAACCAGTTGGTGGTGGTGTTGGCCGCGAACCCGCCGACCGAGACCGTGAAGTTGGTCTTGCCGCCCGGTGCGGGTTCGCTCGCCGCGTAGGCGCGGTCGGCGCCGGTGAGCGAGCCGGTGAGCGCACCGGCCAGCAGCACGCCGACGGCGAGCAGAGATGTGGTGAGCCTTGCCAGTCCCCGTTTCATGAGCCGGACAGTATCGAAGGGTATTTATCTCCGCAACGGTCCGGACCGAAATTGTGAGCGTGCGATTAGAGCCGCCCGTCGGCGACCGCCTGGCGCACCCACGGGATGACCTCGTCAAGCATCTTGTCGAGGGACGTGGTGGCCGTGAAGCCGAGCACGTCGCGGGTTTTGGACACGTCCGGAACCCGCTTCTGCACGTCGTACTCGTACGGGTCGTCGCTGACGAGCCGCAGCGGCACGTCGGCGCCCTTGATCTTGCGCCAGATGACCTCGGCGAGCTCGCGGACCGTCGTGGACTCGGCGGTGGAGACGTTGAAGTCCTCGTTGCGGGCCGCCTCGTGCTCCATCGCCGTCACGATGCCCTGCGCGAGGTCGCCGCCGTACGTGTAGTGCCGCACCTGGTTGCCGTCGCCGAGGATGTGCAGCGGATCCTGCCCCTTGAGCACCTTCTGCACGAGGTCGGGCACGACGTGGGACATCGCGAGCTTCACGTTGCCGGAGAGCACCTCGGCCTCGCCGAGCGCACGACCCTCGCCGACGCCGACGCAGTTGAACGGGCGCACGATCGTGTACGGCAACTTGTACTGGTCCCAGGCGGCGCGGGCGTAGTACTCCACGGCCAGCTTCTGGAACCCGTACGACGACAGCGGCGGCGGGATGGTCCGCTCGTCGCCCTCCTTCGACGGCCAGTGCGTGGTCGACTCGAACACCATCGACGACGACAGGTAGGTGACCTTCTGCAGCCGGCCCTGCCGGTGCGCCTCGATCGCCGCGTCACACGACGCCGCCATGATCCGCTCGTTGGTGGCGAGCAGGTCGTAGGCGTAGGCGTGGAAGTACGAGATGCCGCCGATCATGGCGGCACCGGCGATGAAGTGGTCGCAGTCGGCGAGAAGGCCGCTCAGCAGCTGGGCGTCGCGGGCGTCGCCCTCGACGAACTGGTAGTTCGGATCGTCGTCGTAGCTGTGGCTCACCGGCCCGTACTTGGAGAAGTTGTCGACACCCACCACCTGGTGGCCGCGGCGGAGCAGCTCCTCCACGACATAACCGCCGATGAACCCGGCGGAACCGGTGATCAGAACCTTCGCCACGAACCTCTCCCTACTTGAACACGATGACGCCGACGCACGAGACCGGCGGGAACGCTACGGCTGCTGCGGTGGCACGTACTCGGCGACCGGGGTCGGTGCCACGTCCGCGTCCGCGTACTTCCGCGCCCGGTCCGCCGCGCCGGCCCGGATCTGCTCGGCGGTCAGCTGCCGCCCGTAGGCGAAGCGGTACCAGCGCAGGTAGCTCGGTAGCCAGCGGGCCAGGTCGAAGCGGCTCTCGCCGAGCTGGCGGTCGAGCCAGATGGTCGGCAGCTCGGCGACCGGCAGCCGCATCCGCGCCGCCTTCGCGGTGAGCTCGAGACCGATCTCGAACCCGCTGCGGCTCTCGATGCCGACCTGGCGGACGAAGTCCGTCGAGTACGCCTTGAAGCTGTTGGTGGCGTCCCGCGTACCGACGCGCGCGAACCAGTGCAGCGACCGGCCGGCGTAGCGCGACATCATCCGCTTGAGACGCGGGCCGCCGACCTGCTGGCCGCCCGGCATGTAGCGGGAGGCGGCGGCGACCACCACGCCCCGGTCGACCAGCCGGGCGAGTTCGTCGATCTGGCGGGGATCGTCGGAGCCGTCGGCCATCGTGACGACGGCCACCGGTGCGACCGCGACGTCGACGCCGAACCGGATCGCGTTGGCCGGCCCGCGACCGTAGGTGTTGAGGACGGCGCGCACGCGCGGGTCCTCCGCCCCGATCGCCTCCACGTACGGAACGGTCGAGTCGTCCGGAATGTCGTGCACCACCAGGATCTCGCACGGCAGGGTGACCTCCCGCCGGATCCGGCGCAGGCACGACACGATGGCATCGCCCTCCTGGTACACCGGGATGACGACGCTCACCTGGGGCTTCACAACCGCATTCCCTGCCCGGCGATGCCCCACATGTCGGCGACCGGCTTGTCGGTGGTCAGGTCCCGGTACTCCGGATGCGGCGCGGCGATCACCAACAGGTCGGCCCGCTCCAGCACCTCCGGCAGCGGGAGGAAACGCGGGTCGTCGATGTACGGATCGGTGCACACGGTCTCGTTGGCCTTGAGCATGAGGATCTTCCGGAGCTTGAAGGCGAGGCTCTCCCGAGGATCGTCGCTGCCGCCCTTGAACGCCATGCCGAGGATGCCGACGGTGAGCTTGCCCAGGTCGAACGACTGCTCCAGCCGCGACACCACGTACAACGGCAGGCCTTCGTTGATCAGCATCGCCGTGTGGCCGAGCACGAAGTTGTTGTTGTTGAAGGCAGCCAGCTGCATCGTGTCCTTGAGCAGGCACGGGCCGGCCGCGAACCCGGGGCCGGGAATGTCGGCCGCACGCGGGTACTCGAACCGGATGGCGTGGCGGATCCGCTCGAAGTCGAGCCCCGCGTCGTTGGCCATCATCCAGAACTGGTTCGCCGTGGCGAACTTGATGTACCGCCAGGTGTTGGTGAACAGCTTCGCCAGCTCCGCCTCTTCGGGCTGGAGCGGAACGATCTTGTCGGTGAGCACGGAGAAGAACTCGGACGCGCGGCGCATGGCGCGCTCGCCCCGCGCCGAGACGAGCTGCGGCAGCTCGAACAGCTCGGTCATCGCGTGTCCCTCGGCGATGCGTTCGGGACAGAACGCCACGTCGATGTCGAACCCGTGCCGGGTGAGCAGGCGCTCGGTCAGCGTCGTCACGCCCGGGTGCACGGTGCTGCGGAGGACGACGAGCTGACCGTCACGCAGGTGGTCGATGCAGCGTTCCAGCGCGCGGGGCACGGCGCCGAGATCGGGGTTGAGGTGCTCGTCGACCGGGGTGCCGACCACTACCACGATCACTTCGGCGGCGGCGACGCTCGCCGGGTCGGTGGTGGCGACGAGGGTGCCGGCCCGGACCGCCTCGGCCAGATGCTCGGCGGCGCCGTCCTCGGTGAACGGCAGGCGACCCGAGTTGACGACGTCGACGGCGGCGGCGTTGATGTCGTACAGGGTCACGGTCTGCCCGCGGGACGCCAGCGCCACGCCGAGCGGCAGGCCGACCCGGCCACATCCACCCACGATCACCGCGGCCCGTTGGAACTGACCCATGCTCCCCGTCCCCACGCCGTTTCTCCCCAAAGAACGGGGAGACCATACACGAAGGAGACTCTCGTGTCGTATCGCCTACGCTGTGCCGGCGGCCTTCCCGGCCGTGCTGCGATGGCGGTAAATAGGTGTATTTCAGGCGACATATACCCGAGGGGGACGGATGCGGTCAGGTTTCCTGGTTCCACCGTTGCTGCTGCTGCAGGGCGCATGGTTCCTGGCACCCGGCCTGCTCGCCGCGCTGGTCCTGCTCGGTCGGAAACGCATCCCCGCCCACCTCACCGTGCTGGTGGCGGCGCTGATCAGCAGCCTCGTCGCGTACCTGGCATTCTGGGCGTATCTGCTCCACCGCAGTGCCGGGTTGGCCTACACCGCCGGCACGGCCGTCGTCGCGGCGGCGGCGGTCGTCGCGCTGCTGCGGGGCGACCGTCGCCGGTTGCTGCGGAGCGCGGACATCGGCCTGCCGCTGCTGTTGATGTTCCTCGTCGCGTTGTTCTACATCGGGGTCACGGACGGCTGCACCTGGCGTTCGCCGGCGACGATCGTGCACGACAGCTGCCACGTGTCCCAGCTGCCGGGCGACAACGTCCTGCCCCAGATGTTCGCCGAGAACGTCGCCCACGGACGGGCGCGCGACACGTTCTGGACCTTCCAGGGCAGTGACCGTCCGCCGCTGCAGGCGGCCGTGGCGCTGCAGCAGTCGCCGCTGACCCTGACCACGGCGTGGGAGGTCACCGGCTACCAGGTGATCGGCCAGCTCCTGCAGCTGCTGTGGATTCCGGCGCTGTGGGCGATGTGCCGGATGCTGCGCCTGTCCGGCCGCCGGTTCGCGATCGTCTTCGCACTCTGCGTGTTCAACGGCTTCTTCCTGCTCAACACGTACTTCGTGTGGCCGAAGCTGCTCGCCGGCGCGTTCGTGCTGCTGGCCATCGGGCTGCTGTTCCCCGGCGATCGCCGACCCGCGCCGGGCGAACCGCCGCGGCCGTTGACCGCATGGACGGTGGGCCTTGCCGGGCTGGCCGTGGCGCTCGCGATGCTGTCGCACTCCGGGGCCGTGTTCACGCTGATACCGGTCGGCGTGGCACTGCTGCTTCCGCGGTACCGCCCCCCACTGCGTCAGCTGCTGACGATCGGGGTGCTGGCCCTGGTGCTGATCGGCACCTGGACGGCGTACCAGCGGCTGTACGACCCGCCCGGCGACCGGCTGCTCAAGTGGCATCTCGCCGGACAGGCGGAGGAGGACCCCCGGTCGTTCCCGGCTGTTCTCGTCGATGCGTACACCGACACGCCCGTGAAGCGGATCGCGCTCAACAAGGCCGACAACGTCGGCGCACTGTTCTACACGTCGGAGGGCTGCGTGTCGCCGACCCTCGGACCCGGCAACGTGCTGCGCCACAAGGAGTTCTGCCACGTCGCCCCGTCGCTGGAGACGCTCAACGTGGGCTGGCTGCTGCTCCTGCTCCCGTTCGTCCGGCGGCGGTTGTGGACCCGTGCGGACCCGGCCCGCTTCCGGCTGCTGCTCGGCGTCACCGCCGGGGCGCTTCTCTGCTGGGTCCTGCTCATGTTCGGCAACGCGCCGGCGCTCACGTTCGCCTTCCAGGGCTCGTACGCGACCGCGATGCTGCTGTTCCTCCTGGCGGCGACCGTGATCGCCGTCCTGCCCCGACGCGTGGCGCACGCGCTGGTCGCGTTGCAGGTCCTCTACTTCGGGGTGGTGTGGGTCGCCCTGGTGTGGGCCCGGGACAGCTCGGTCACCCACCCACCGTCGTATGTGACGCTGACGGTGATCGGGGCGATCGCGGTCGGCGCCGCGCTGTTCCGGATCGCCCGCTGGCAACCGGACGACGCCCTGCCGGAGCCGACGGACAGCGCCACCGGTCCACCGGACGACGCCGCTTCCGAGGATGACGCCGCTTCCGAGGATGACGCCGCCGAGCCGGACCAGCAGATCGCCGGGCGCCCCACCTAGCCGGCGGACGACGTGAAGTCCCGCGGCACGAACGAGAAGACCATCATGTCGTGGGACTCGCCCGACCAGCGGGCCCGGTTCCGCAGGCGCCCCTCGAACACCGCGCCCGACTTCCGGGCGGTCGCGATGCTCGCCGCGTTGGTGGCCACCATGGTGATCTCGACGCGGGCCAGCCCCAGGTCGTCGACCGCCCACCGCGCGAGCCGCCGGGCCGCGCCGCTGGCGATTCCGCGACCGGTCGCCGACGACCGCACCCAGTAGCTGAGGTTCGTCGACGCGCGGGTCGCGTCGACGTTCTCCAGCGAGCACGCGCCGAGGTAACGCCCGCCGGCGGCATCGACGACGCTGAACGCGTACAGGGTTCCCTGCTGCCACGCCGATTCCGCGTACGACGTCCACGCGGCGATGTCGTTCTTCGTCTGGTCGTCACGCCACCACGCCATCGTGCCGCGCAACGCCCCGGCCGACTCGGTCATCGCCGCCCACATGTCGTCGAGGTGGCCCGCGTCGAGCGGAACGAGCGCGACGGACCCGGTCGACAGCACGATGTCGCGCGAGGGCGGGCTCATCGCAAGCATGCCCTCCATCATCCGCCGGAACGGACGCGGATGAGTGCCCCGGAACGGGTTCCGGGGCACTCGGCTCAGTCGTCGGTGGTGAACATGCCCATGGGTACGCCGGCGATCTCGATCTGACGCCAGATCGGGCGCCACTGCTCGAGCTCGTGGTAGCGGCGCAGCGCGGCGAGGCCGGTCAGCCAGCCGGCCCAGCCCGGGTACGGCGGGTTGGTGGGGTCGAACCCGCTCTGCGTCACGGTGAGCCGGGTCTTGCCGTCGGAGCCTTCCAGCTCCCACTTGTCGAGCATGCCGTCGGCGAACCGCAGCGTCGCCCGGCGGCCCGGCTCGAACTCGACGAACTTGGCGCCGCCGGGGTCCAGGTCGAACCCGCCCATCGCGAAGCGGCCGCCCACATGGGGCTCGATGTCGATGTTGGCGCCGGACCACCGGCGGAACTGCTCCGACTGCGTCATCGACTCGAACACCGTCTCCGGTGACGCGTCGATCACCATCGACGCGGTGAACTCGGTCGACGTGAAGTCGCACTTCGGCGTGAGCTCGCGGCCGGCCAGATAGTCCGCCAGGTTGGCGATCGCCAGCATCCAGAACGTCTGCAGCGCGCCCCGGGCACCGGCCTTGTCGGCGATGACGTCCTCGAAACTGGGCAGGTCGGTCTGGCTCAGCGTCACCAGCGTGCCGTCCGCGTCCTCGGCCAGCTCGAACTGCGACGTGGTCTCCACCCCGTCGACGGTCCAGGCGAACCGGATGGTGCGCTCGTCGACGTGCAGCACGCGCTGGTGCGGCTCGGCGCCATCCGGGGTGTAGCGGCCCCAGAACGCGTACGTGCCGGGCAGGTCGACCTCGGCGTGCTCGGCCAGCCACACACGCAACGCGGCCGGGTCGGTCAGCGCCTCGTACGTGACCTTCAACGGGGCCGGAACGACCGCGCGCAGGCGCAGGTCAGGTTCGGTCATCGGGGGTTCCCTTCGGATAGCAGGCGACGGCCAGTCGGAACGCGTCGCCGTCGGCACCGCCGTAGCGGGTGAACAGGTCCTGCAAGGTTTGCTGCAGTTCGTCGAGGAACGCCTTGCGCTCCTCCGGGCGCACCCGGATGTCTCCGGACACGGCGATCGAGGGCAGGTCGGGCCGGGTGAGGTCGAGCGCGGCGACGTCCGCCTGGACGTCCTCCATCAGGTCGACCAGGTAGCCCAGGTTGAGCTGGTCGCGGGTCTGGCGCAGGCCGATCCGGCCGACCAGGGCGGGGGACAGCCAGTAGGACCGGCCGGCCGCCTGGTAGATCCCCTCGTTGATCCCGCGCACCCGGCGCTCGGCCACCTGGCGGACCAGGTCGGCCTCCACCAGCCGTTTGACGTGGTAGTAGACCCGCTGCGGGGTCTGGGCGAGCTCGACCGCCACCTCGGTACACGACCGGGGCTCGGCGAGCAGCCGCAGCACTTCGATCCGCTGCGGCTTGAGCAGTGCCTCGGCCTGCTCGATCTGGTCGAGGTAGACGACATCTCTCATGACGAAAATGAGTCTTTACGTAAAGGACTTTTTTGTCAATGGACCGCGACGAGGGTGAGCTGGTCCGGAGCGGGGCTACGAAAGGCCGTGCCGGAACGCGTACGCGACGGCCTGGGCCCGGTCGCGGGCGCCGATCTTCGCGAACAGGCGGTTGATGTGGCTCTTCACCGTTCCCTCGCTGACCACCAGGTGAGCGGCGATCTCGGCGTTGGACAGCCCACCGGCCATCAGCGACAGCACCTCGGCCTCGCGCGGCGTGAGCCCGTCCCGCAACGTCGACTGAGCCGGCCGCGAAGCCGCGATGGCGTCGACGAGATGACGCTGGACGGCCGGGTCGATGACGGCCTGGTCGTCGAGAACCTGCCGCAGCGCCTCGTGGATCTGCTCACCGCTGGCGTCCTTGGTCAGGTAGCCGCGGGCACCGGCCCGCAACGCCTCCAGCACCGACCGGTCGTCCGAGTACGTGGTCAGCACCACCACCCTGACCTCGGGTGCCTCGGTGCGCAGGCGGCGGGTCGCCTCGACCCCGTCGCACCGCGGCATCCGCAGGTCCATGAGCACGACGTCCGGGCGTGCGGACAGGGCCAGCGTCACCGCCTCGGCGCCGTCGGCGGCCGCGCCGACCACCTCGACGCCCTTCATCAGGCCGAGCACCATGCCCAGCCCTTCCCGGACCACCCGCTGGTCGTCGGCGATGAGCACCCGGATCACGCCGGCACCGCCAGCTCGACCCGGAACCCGTGGCCGGTCGGACCCGCGTCGAGGGTGCCGCCGAGCAGTTCGGCCCGCTCGCGCATCCCGGTCAGCCCGTAACCGTCGGAAGCCGAGGGAACCACCGGCGGCCCGGCCGCGAAGTCCTCCACGGTCAGGCGGGTGGCCGTCGGCTCGTAGGCGAGGCGCAGCGAGACCCGCCTCGGCGACGCGTGTCTGGTGACGTTGGTCAGCGCCTCCTGGGCCACCCGGTAGAGGGCCAGCCGCGCCTGCGACGCCAACGGGTGCGGCTCCCCAAGCACCGTGAAGTCGCACGGTACGGCCTGGTCACGGGCGAACTGCTCGGCCAGCGCCGGCAGCCGTTCCGGCCCGGGCAGGTCGTCGTCGCGCAGCATGCCGATGGCCCGGCGGGCCTCCTCCAGGCCGGTCCGGGCGAGGTGGTGGGCGCGGTCGACGGCGACCGGCAGCCGCGGGTCGGTCGGATCGTCGGTGACCAGCATGCGGGCGCCCTCCAGTTGCAGCGTCAGCCCGGACAGTGAATGGGCGAGCACGTCGTGCATCTCCCGGGCCAGCCGCTGCCGCTCGGCCAGCCCGGCCGCCTCGGCCAGCGCCGCCTGGCCGGCCTCCAGCTCGGCGAGCAGCCGCTTGGTCTCGCGCTGCGCCTCGGCGAGCCGGAACGCCAGGTACATCAGACCGAACAGAACGGCGAACCCGGCGAGCACGGCCAGGAAGCCGAAGCCCTGCCCGGTGATCGTCGCCACCATCTCCAGCACCACGAACGCCGCGATCAACGCCGGGACGGCCACCCGTACCGGCATCAGCGCGGTCGCGGCGCACAGCACCGCGACCAGTACCGCCACCGAGCCCGGGCCGCCCGGCTGCACCGCCACCAGCGTCACCGAGCTGACCAGCATCGCACCGACGAACACCGCGTGCGCCGTCCCGGTCGGCGGCCCGGCGGTGGCGTTGCGACCGAACACCCCGACCACGAACACGGCGGCGGCCAGGACGACGATCAGCCGCCTCCCGGTGAGCCCGAATCCGGGGTCGGCGGTGGCGGCGCCCCAGCCGAACCAGGCCAGCATCAGCGGGGTCAGCAACTGCATCCACCGGACGACCCGCAGGCGGGTCAGCGCGGGCTCCTCGGTCTGCACCTCTCGAACCTAGAGCGAGGCTCGCCGTACCGGCATCGGCGCACGGGTGTAGGCGCGTCTTCACCCCCGGGTGGAGACGGGACTTCGGTCCGCGCGCCGATGCCCGACCGTGGCACCGGGACGCAGGCTGGGCGGCATGAGGAACGACCATCTGAACACCGTCGTCAAGCTGCTGGCCGCCTTCCTGGTGATCAGCGTGTCCACCGTCGTCGCCGCGGTGGTGCTGCGCCACCACCCGGCCCTCGTCACCCCGGCCGTCTGGATCCGCACCCCGCTGGTCGCGGCCAGCGCGGCGGTGCTCCTGCTGTTCGCCCGCCGCGCGGCCGCCGGCCACCGCGCCTCGTTCCGCCGGTTGCGCGTCATCTCGATCGTGGTGCTGGCCGCGATCGTCGCCGTCGTCGCCTGGCCGGGCGCGTTCCCCGGCTGGCTGCGCGTCGAGCAGGCCGTGTGCGGCGTGTTCATGCTCAGCGTGGTGGTCCGCACCAACCTGCGTTCGGTCCGGTCGGCGATGGAGCCCGTGTCATCGGCGACACTGGGCAGATGATCACTGTCGCCCCGCTGCAGCCCGAGGACCGCGCGACCTGGGAGGCGTTGTTCGCCGGCTACAACGCCTTCTACGACCGCACCTGGCCGGCCGAGCGCTACGAGCAGGCGTGGGAGGAGTTCCGCCGCGACGACCGGATCCACGTCCTCGGCGCCCGCCTCGACGGCCGCCTGGTCGGCATCGCGCAATTCCTGGTCCATGCCAGCACGACCTCGTCCGACCTGTGCTACCTCCAGGACCTGTTCACCGACGCCGACGTGCGGGGCCGGGGCGTCGGCCGGAGCCTCATCGAGGCCGTGTCGGACTGGGCCCGCGAGCGGGGCTGCGGACGGCTGTACTGGCACACCCAGCAGCACAACGACACCGCCCGCCGGCTCTACGACCAGGTCGGCGAGTACCGCGACTTCATCGTGTACATCCGGCCGCTGTAGCGGCGTCCCCGAATTCTTTGAAGATTTTTTGGACCGCGTGTCGAAACGGCGTGCCGTTGTTCGAGCTACAGGGCGAAGGCCGGGAAGCGGCCCGTTCCGGTGGGGAGAACACCATGTTGACGAGCACACGCCGACGAGACGATCTGCTGACCGCCGGCCTGGTCGGGGGTCCGCTGTACGTGGTGGTGTCCCTGATCGAGGTCGCGGTCCGCGACGGCTTCGACCCGTCCCGGCACGCGTGGAGCATGCTGGCCAACGGGTCCTTCGGCTGGGTCCACAGCGCGAACCTGGTGGTGTCCGGCGCGCTCGTCGTCGCGGGCGCCGCCGGCCTGTTCCGGGCGACCGGGAGCCGCGCGGCGGCGGTGCTGATCGCGCTCTACGGCGCCGGCATGGTGGGGTCCGGGATCTTCCGCGCCGACCCCGGCCGGGGCTTTCCGGTCGGCACGCCGGAGGTGGTGCCGGTGAGCTGGCACGGAATCCTGCACTTCGTGGTCGGCGGCATCGGCTTCCTCGGCCTGTTCGGGGCGTCCCAGGTCCTCGGACGCCGGCTGCGCCGGGAGAACCGTCCGCGACTGGCGCTCTTCTCGCGCGTCACCGGCATCGTGTTCCTGGTTTCGTTCGTCGCGATGGCCGCGACCGGCGGGGCCGCCTGGGCGCTGCTGGCCTTCACCGGCGCTGTGATCCTGGCCTCCGGCTGGCTCACGGTGGTCTTCGCCCACTACCGCCGTTCCCTCTGAACCACCCTCTGATAGGAGAGATGACATGCGCTACCTCACGTTGCTCCGCGGCACGCACTCCACCACGCCCCCACCGCCCGAGCTGATGGAGGCCATCATGACCCTGGGACAGGAGGCCACGCAGGCCGGTGCGCTCCTGGACACCGCGGGCCTGGCCCCGAGCGCGAGCGGCGCCCGGCTCAGCCTGGCCGGGAACGAGCTCACCACGATCGACGGGCCGTTCGCCGAGTCGAAGGAGGTCATCAGCTACGCGATCTACGACGTGCGGTCGAAGGAGGAGGCGGTCGAGTGGGCCGCGCGGTTCCTCAAGGCGCACCGCGACCTGTGGCCCGGCTGGGAGGGTGAGGTGGACGTCCTGAAGCTTTTCGGCCCAGAGGACTTCCCGGCGCCGGCATGAGCACTGATCCGGCAGCCGTGCGCCGCGTGGTCGAAGCGGTGTGGCGGATCGAGTCGGCGAGGCTTGTCGCGAGCCTCGCCCGGCTCGTCGGCGACGTCGGGCTTGCCGAGGAACTCGCCCAGGACACGTTCGTGGCCGCGATCGAGCAGTGGCCCCGCGACGGCGTCCCCGCCGATCCGGGCCCGTGGCTGCGGGCCACCGGGAAGCACCGGGCCATCGACGCGATCCGGCGCCGCCAGCGGTACGCCGGCAAGCTCGTCATCGTCGGGGCGGATACGGTCGAGCGCGACGGCGAGGACGAGCTCGTGGACTCCCTCGACGACCACATCGGCGACGACCTGCTCCGGCTCATCTTCACCGCGGCGCATCCCGTCCTCTCCACCGAGGCGCGCGTCGCGCTCACGCTGCGCCTGCTGGGCGGGCTGAGCACGACGGAGATCGCGCGGGCGTTCCTCATCCCGGAGGCCACCGCCGCCCAGCGCATCGTGCGGGCCAAACGGACGCTCGCGACGGCCGGCGTGCGGTTCACCATGCCGACACCGGCCGAGCTCGCGGACCGGACGGGCACGGTCCTCGGAGTGCTCTACCTGATCTTCAACGAGGGCTACTCGGCGACGGGCGGCGAATCCTGGACCCAGCCGGCGCTGTGCCGGGAGGCGATGCGCCTCGGGCGCGTGCTGGTCGGGCTGCTTCCGGACGAACCGGAGGTCCACGGGCTCGTCGCCCTGATGGAACTGCAGGCGTCACGGCTGCCCGCCCGCGCCGACGACGCCGGCCGGCCGGTCCTGCTCGACGACCAGGACCGGCGCCGCTGGGACCGGCTGCTGATCCGGCGCGGGCTGGCCGCCCTGGACCGCGCCGAGTCGCTCGGCGGCGGCTGGTACACCGTGCAGGCCGCCATCGCCGCCTGCCACGCCCGGTCGCACACCGCCGCCGACACCGACTGGAAACGCATCGCCGCCCTGTACGAGGTCCTCGCCTACCTGCGGCCCTCACCGGTGGTGCGGCTCAACCAGGCGGTCGCGGTGGGCCGGGCCGGCGACCCGGCGCGCGGCCTGACGATCGTGGAATCGTTGGGCCTGGCCCTACGCGGATATCCGCAACTGCCGGCGGTGCGCGGGGACCTGCTGGCCCGGGTCGGGCGGATCGCGGAGGCCCGGGCCGAGTTCGAGCGGGCCGCGGAACTGACCCGCAACGAGGACGAGCGGACGCTGTTCCTGGCCCGCGCGGAGGCACTGGCCACTCAATCGAGATGAAGCGGGGACCGCGTGTCGAGCCGATGCCGGGCCACGAACGCGCCCACCCGGTCGGTCATCAGGCTCAGCAGGGCGAATACGACCGCGATGCCCACACCTGAGGCCGTTGCCAGCGGGTCCTCCCCGGAGAGGACGAACACCAATGCGCCGACGATGCCGGGCGCCGTTGCGGTCAGCGGCCGCTGCCAGTCGCCCCACCGGGTTTCCCAGAACTCGGGCGGCGGCCGGTCCCGGAACCGCCCCATCTGCAAGGCGAAGCCGACCAGTACCGCGACCGCGGCCGCGTAGAGCAGCAGAATCGAGTATGGATCGGATGCGAGGAACCCGAAGCGGTCGCCGAGCAGGACGGTAGCCCCGAGCGCCAGCGGAATGACGCGCACGCCGCCGACGTACGCCGTACCCAGCCCGACCCCGAGGCCGGCCAGCGTCAGGCTGGTTAGGCCCCAATGCAACCAACTCTCCTGGTAGAAAAGGCCCGCTCCGATCGGCGTGAGGGAGGCGACGCCGGAGCCGACGGCGAATATCACCCGGTTCCGCCGCTGGAACCGGGTCCACGGCGTCGTGGTGGAGGTGAATTTCCAGGACAGCGTCGGAAGAATCCAGGCCCAGGCCAACACCGGCTCGACCACCAGCACGGCCGCCTGAAGGTTCGGCGGCAGGAGATTGTCGTCGTTCAGGAGAGACGTGGCGACGATGAGCGGGAGCGACAGGCCCGCACCGAGAACGAATCCGCGTCGTCGGCCGGCCGCCGCCGACACGACGCAGGAGAACATCCCCGCCACGAAGGACGTCAGCATCGGAAAGAATGCGACCGCGGGCCAGAAGTCCCGGGCCCGCCAACGCTCGTAGAGGGCATCGGGATCGGGTGAGCCGAAGGTCTGCCCGACCATCACCGCGACGCCGACCGTCGACATCAGCGTCGCGGCGACCACGATCGCGTTGCTCACCACGAGAGCCCGCCGCACCCGGGGCGCCGGCGCGTCGGCCGGGAGTCCCGTCATCGCGAGCCGGTGCCGCTGCCGCCGGATCGCCGCCACCAACGCCCTGGGCGCCGCCGCCGCGAGCTGCCGACGGCGGAGCGTCGGGTCGGTCAGGTGGACGCGGTCCGTCGGGGCTTCGCCGCGGCCGGCTCCCGGACCCGACTCGGTGACGGACAGTCCGGCTCCCGCACCGGCGGTCGGGAGAAGGCCGTCGGTCAGGATCTGGTGGACGGCCGACCGCACAGCGCCGAGCTGGCCGCGCGACAGCGTGACGATGAGGCCGGCGCGCAACCAGTCCGGCATGTAGGCGTGCCGGAACCAGGGCAGCCGGGCCAGCACCTCGATCGGCAGGTGGTCGGCCAGCGGTCGGCCGTCGTCGGCGTGGACCAGCCGGCCGAGCGCGACCGTCAACTCGTAGCTGATCTCGGGATACACCGCGCACGTCGCCAGCCAGTACCAGCCGCCCGGCCCCAACGCCGTCCCCAGCAGATCCATCGCCCGCACCAGCGCGTCGCGCGGCGGCGGCACCGCCTCGATCCAGACCTGGTCGTCCTCCTCGAAAACGGTCGGAAGCGCGAGCCCGGCCGGCTCCGACCGGACCCGCTCACGGGCCCACGCCGGGTCGAGCGCGCGCACGTCGTCCAGGACCCGGTGGACCGGCCGGAGCGGCCGGGCGTACCGGGCGTCGGGATCGACCTGGATCGTCTCGGCCCACCGGTCGAACCGGGCGAGCCACGGCCGCTCCGCGCCGGTCAACGGATCGCGCAGCGACGCGTCCCGGGCGAACAGCAACACCCGTTCCCGCTCGCTGGTGGGGTGGAGCGTGTCGAGGTGACGCGGGCCACGCGCCCGGTCGATGACGAGTTGCGAGCGCGCCTGCAGGCCGACCCGGCTCATCGCCACGCCCTGTGCGGCCAGCTGATCGACGACGCGGGCGTAGTGGCCGGCCAGCACGTCGCCCGCGCTGTGCTGCTCGATGACCGCGAGATATTCGGGAGCGCGTTTGTACTCCACGAATCGAGGCGTGAGCCGGACTCCAGCCCGGAGCGAGGCGTCGACCGTCCGCGGGACGTCGAGCGTGCTGCGGCCCGGCTCGCGGATGCGGGTCCGCAGCGTCCGGGCGAGCCGGGCGCTGTCGGCCGGATCCAGCGGGTGGGTGGTCTCCCAGCCGAGCTTCACGTCGGGGCCGGGCGCCGGCGACGTCGATCGCCGGCGCAGCCGCTTGCGGAACGCCAGCAGCATGGTCGCGGCGCCGGCGGCCAGGAACGCGACCAGGCCCGACCACATCCACACGGGCCAGCCCGGATCCTCGTCGGACGCCGGGCCGCCCGATCCACTCTCCCCGCCAGAGCTGCCGGTGCCCAGGTTCAGCCGCAGGAGCACGACGGCGAAGGCGATCACGAAGAAGGCCGAGAGAAGCAGGATCGGAAGGCTGTGCCGCCACGGCGGGACGGCCGGACGGGAATCGTCGTCGGACCCCGGCGCCGCCGCGGGCGCGCTGTCCCGGAAGACCTCGGCGAACACCTCCAGTTCGCCGTCCCGCGCGCAGAAGACCGGCCGCAGGTACCGTCGGAGCTCGTCGTCGGAGGGTGGGCGGCCCAGCGTGGCGAAGAGATACGCGACGACGTCCTGAGCCCGCTGGATCTCCCACAGCGAAATGTGCCAGCCCCGGGCCCGCAGCCGGCCGACCACACTCCACAGCGTCGCCTCGACGGCCGTACCCCGGTCCGGGTCGGGCGGCACGGTCACCGGTTCCGGTCGGCGAGCCAGGCGGTCAGCACGCCGTTCGCCCGCTCGACGTCGGCCGCGGTCTTCGCCAGGACGCCGATCGTGACGTGCAGCGTCCGGACGCCGAGCGGGTCCCCGTCGGTGCCGGCGTGCGCGAGCACCACCAACCAGTTCAGGAACTCGGCCAGTCCGGGCCGGCGGGACAGACCGGTGCCGTCCGCGCGTAGCGCCGTGAACAGCGAGACCGCCTGGTCGAGCAGCGGGTCCAGACCACGCACATGGGCACCGAGGTGGCTGAGCGCGATCCTGCGCAGGGTCTCGTCGTCCGGGAACGTCACGTGGTGGAACACGCAGCGGCGGAGAAACGGCTCGGGCAGGTCCCGCTCCGAGTTGCTGGTGATCACCACGATCGGGCGGTGGCGGTTGTCGGCACGGAGCACGACGTCACCGAGCTCGGGGATGCGGAAATACAGGTGCTCGAGCTCGTTCAGCACGTCGTTCGGGAAGTCGCGGGGCGCCTTGTCGATCTCGTCGATCAGGACGACCGACCGCCGCGGCGCGGATCCGTCGTCGCCGGCGGCGCAGAACCGGGCGCGCTGCTCGGGCGGCAGCGTGGCCAGGATCGCCCGGCCCAGCGCCGTCCAGGTGAGGAACCGGGCCGGATCGCCGACCTCGTGGCGCGACGACGCCTCGAAGCGTCGCAGCGAGTCGTACCGGTAGAAGAGGGAGTCGGCGGTCGAGTCGGACTTCGTCTCGAACTTGAGCAGCGGCCCCAGGCCGAGCGACCACGCCAGGTTGTCCGCGAGCTGGGTCTTTCCGCAGCCCGGCTCGCCGGTGAGGAGGAGCGGCTGGCCGAGCAGCAGCGCGACGTTCACCGCGTCGACGAGGTCAGGCGCCGGCAGGTAGGCGGCCGGGTCGGCCAGCCGGGCGGACGGGGAGGGCGGCATCGAAGCCGTCGACGCCCGGACCACGCCGGTATAGAAGTCGAGCATCAGGCCATCTCCGTGTTCGTCGCCTCGGACCGCAGCAGGTAGGTCAACGCGGCGGCGAGTTTCTCCATCGGCATGCCGCGTTCCCCGCTGGTGCGTTCGTGCTGTTCGAAGATCCGCCGGATCGCCGGCACCAGATCGCCGCCGCCCAGGAACCGGCGTACGTCGGGCAGCTCCGACCAGACCTCCACCTCGAACATCTCCACGTTGCTGAGCTCCGGCAGGACGACGGCCGATCCGGCGACCTTCCGCACGGCCTCGGCCAGGCGGGCGGCACCCGACGTACGCCAGGGGAGACGTTCGGCCCACCCGGAGGGCGCGCGGTACTGCGCGGAGATCACCGGCAGGACCCGCAGCGGACGCCGTCGCGGCCACGTCTCGAAGTACCTGACCAGCCGGTCGACCTGCCGCACCTGGGGCCGGCCGTAGCGCAGCTCCACCTCGACCGGGAACCGCAGCATCGTCAGCGTGCCCAGTTCGTGGAGTCGCGCGGCCAGCGTCGCCACGTCGGTGTCGGCGTCGAGCGAGCAACTCCGGGCGATCCGGCGGGTGATCACGTCGGGTTGGTCCAGTTCGGCGGCGCGCAGGGCGACCGCGAACATGTGCACCGTTCCGGTTGCCGGCAGGTGCCGCGCCAGCAACTGCTCCTGCATGTGCTCGGCGAACTTGTGGTGCGCCTGTCCCGCCGCGCCGTGCAGAACGACGACGGAAGGCGAGAGACCGAGACGGTCGCCACGCGCGGCCTCGGCGAGCTCCTCCTGCTGGGCGTGCCGGTCGGGGACGTACGGGAGCAGACCCGGCACCGGCGCGGTGTTCTCGCCGAGCAGCCGGTGCAGCGCGCGCCGGACACCGTCGGCCAACTGGTCGGGGGTGGTGAACTGGTCGACGATGTGGTCCCTGGCCTGAACCCGACGCAGCCGGCGCACCGCGCCCTGCGAACGGTCGACGTGAGCGGTCGGCCACGAGGCCTTCTCGTCGAGGTGGAACAGCAGGACGTGCTTGCGGAGGCGGACCGCCTCCTCGTACTCCAGGTGGGTGAAGCTCCGGCGCGAGCCCGGCGGCGCCGAACCGTAGCGCCAGGCCACGATCCCGACGTAGACCTCGCAACTGCCGACGTCGGCCAGGCACCGCTCGACCGGCGGGCGGCCGTCCGCGCCGTAGGTCTCCATCGAGACCACCTCGCAGCCGCTGCGCCGGACGACGTCGATCACCCGGCGGCGCGCATCGGCCAGATCGAGCGCCGGCGACGACACGTAGACCCGGGGCCTGCGGCCGCGGCCGGGGCCACCGGCGGGCGGCCGCGCGACCAGCACCTCGGTCTGGGACATGCGGGGATTGTCGGCCCGAAGCACCGGGCCCGATGCGGGAATGCGCCGTCACCCCACTTCCGGGTGGAACGGATGTGACTCGACGGTTCGGCGGACGCGTGACGCCCGCCACGGTGGTGCGCGTCACGGAGCCGTACGGTCACACGGCTCGGCCCTCTCTCGTCACACGGTGGAAGGACATCTCCACACGAGCGGGGCCGACATGAAACGTCGAAGGCTTGACCGCGCCGCGTTGTCGGCCCGGACCGGGACGGCGGTGGACGCCCGGCTACGGGTCGCCACACCGTTGCGGGGCATACTCAACCGCGTCTTTCCCGACCACTGGTCCTTCCTGCTGGGCGAGATCGCCCTGTACTCGTTGGTCGTGCTCATCGTCACCGGCACGTTTCTGTCGCTCTTCTTCGAGCCCTCGATGAAGGATGTCGTGTACGAGGGGTCGTACGTGCCGTTGCGGGGAACGCACATGTCGGCGGCCTATGCGTCCACATTGGACATTTCCTTCGACGTGCGCGGTGGCCTTCTGATGCGTCAGATGCACCACTGGGCGGCGATGCTGTTCATCGCGACGATCGTGATGTATCTGCTGCGGGTCTTCTTCACCGGCGCGTTCCGCAAGCCGCGGGAGCTGAAGTGGGTCGTCGGCCTGCTGCTGTTCTGGGCCGCCCTGGTGACCAGCTACACCGGCTACATGATGATGGACGACGGCATGTCGGGTACGGGCATGCAGATCCTGCAGAGCATCCTGCTGTCGGTACCCGTGGCCGGCAGCTGGTTGGCGTCGTCGGTTTTCGGCGGTGAGTTCCCGGGCGACGTCATCGTCGGCCGCTTCAACGTCCTCCACGTGGTGCTGCTTCCCGGGCTGCTGGTGACGCTCATGCTCGCTCTGGTCGGGCTGCGGCTCCGGCACGGGTCGACCCAGTGGGCGGGCCCTCGCCGCACCGAAACGAACGTCGTCGGCCGGCGGATGTTCCCCGGGTACGGGCTGAAGCAGGTCGGACTGTTCCTGCTCGTCTGCGCCGTGGTCGCGGTGCTGGGCGGCCTCTTCCAGATCAACCCGGTCTGGTTGTTCGGGCCGGCACAACCGGCGGCCGCGTCGGCGCTGTCGCAACCGGCCTGGTATCTCATGTTCCTCGACGGCGCGGTCCGGATCATGCCGCCGTGGGAGCTGAGCATCGCCGGGTACACCGTCCACCCGATCTTCTGGGCGGCGGTGGTGCTGCCGACCTTCCTCGTCGCGCTGCCCATGGCGTACCCGTTCATCGAGGCGCGGGTGCGCCGGGACCACCGGGAGCATCACCTGCTCGACCGCCCGCGGGACGTCCCGCGCCGCACCGCGCTGGGTGCCATGGCCCTCGCGTTCTACCTCGTGTTGACGCTGTCGGGCGCCGGCGACGTTATCGCCCTGACGTTCCACGTCAGCACGAACGCCGTGACGTGGGCCGGCCGGATCGGACTGCTGCTCCTGCCGCCGGTGGCGTACTGGCTGACGCACCGCGTCTGCCTCGCGCTCCAGCAGCACGACCGCGAGGTGCTGGTGCACGGCGTGGAGACCGGCATCATCCGGCGCATGCCGGACGGCGGGTTCACGGAGGTCCACCAGCCGCTCGCGGCCGCCGAGCTGTCGTATGCGGGCCGGGCGGTGCCGAAGAAGATGAACCACGTCGGCGCGCTCGCGCCCGCCGCCAAGGGATTCTTCACCCCACTGGAACGGCCCGCGGTCGCCTCGTCGTCCGCGCGCGCGGTCGATCGGGCGGCGTGACGACGATACGGTTCTCCTGTGCCGCGTCCCGACACCGAGATCGTCTTCGATCCGAACACCTACGTCGACGGGGTGCCGTACGACGCGCTGGCCCGCCTGCGCGCCGGGCACCCCGTGGTGTGGGTCGACGAGGTGCCGGTGCTCGGCTGGCCGGGCGGGCCGGGGTTCTGGCTCGTGCTGCGGCACGCCGAGGTCGAGTCCGTGCTGCGCCGGCCGCAGCTGTTCTCGTCGTGGCTGGGCGCGACCCAGATCCGTGACCCGGCCACGCCGGCCGCGCTGACCTACGTCCGCTCGATGATGCTGAACATGGACCCGCCGGACCATTCCCGGTTGCGGCGGCTGCTGGCCCGGTCGTTCACCCCGCGCGCCGTGGGCGAGCTGACCGACCGGATCGGCGCCCACGCCGCGGCGATCTGCGACCGGGTCTTCACCGGTCCCGCCGGCGTGTGCGACTTCGCCACCGACGTCGCGGCCGACCTGCCGCTGCTGGCGCTGGCCGACGTGCTCGGCATGCCCGAGTGCGACCGCGGGCTGCTGTTCGACTGGTCGAACCGGGTCATCGGCTACCAGGATCCGGACTACGCGTCGTCGGCGACGTTCGACCCGGCGGAGGGGACGCCGATGGCCCGCGAGGCGGTGGCGCTGCGGCCGGCCGCCGGGTCACAGCCCGACCCGCGAACAAGGGAGGGCATGCCGGACCTGTACGCCTACGCCCACCTGCTGGCCGAGGAGAAGCGCCGGCGGCCGGGCGACGACGTCATGTCGATCCTGCTGGCCCAGGTCGACGACGACGGCGGGCAGGTGTCGGTCGAGGAGTTCGAGAACATGTTCTGGCTGTTCGCGGTCGCCGGCAACGAGACGCTCCGCAACGGTCTCCCCGGAGCGTGCGTCGCCCTGCTCGAACACCCGGACGCCCAGGACCGGCTGCGGGCCGACCCGGGCCTGCTGCCCACCGCGGTCGAGGAGATGCTGCGCTGGTGGACGCCCGTCATGACGTTCCGCCGCACCGCGACCGCCGACTGCGAGCTCGGCGGGCAACCGATCCGCCGCGGCGACAAGGTGGTCGTGTCGTTCTCCTCGGCGAACCGGGACGGGACCGTGTTCGCCGACGCGGACCGGTTCGACATCGGGCGCAGCCCCAACCCGCACCTCGTGTTCGGCCACGGCCCGCACTTCTGTCTCGGCGCGCACCTGGCCCGGGCACAGATGCGGGCCCTGTTCGCCGAGGTGCTGCGGCGCACCTCGACCCTGCGCGCCGGCGGCCCGTGCGCGCGTCTGCGGTCGAACTTCCAGCACGGCGTCAAGCACCTGCCGGTGGCGTGGACGGCGCCCTAGGAGTCGGCGTGCGCCAACGTGACCAGAGCGTCGAGCTGTCGCAGGGCGGCCCGCGCCTGTGCGGCGGTGAGGGAGAGGAACTCCGGGTCCGCCGTCGTTCCGGCCTTGAGGTACGTCACCGGCTCCCACGGCGGCGCCGGCTGGGCGAGAAAGGCGACGAGCGGGTTGAGGTCGGGGTCGAGCACGATGTCGCCGACGTGCGGGACGTCGCCGAGCGTGACGGGTGCCGACCGGTGGAAGCCCGTCTCGCCGGCCCGGTACTCGGGTCTCGGCACGGTGGCGGTGCAGTGCGCCCGGTCGCACCAGCTGGGATGCTCCAACGTCTCCACCGGATCGTGCTCGTCCACAGCTAAACAGGTTACGCACACAGGGGTGTGCGCCGGGCCCGGACGGCCGGGCCCGGCACGGGTCGGACCGGCGGCACGCTACGGCCGGGTCGGCGACCCGGAACGGGGGAAGCCGCCCAACCTAAGGGCCAGAACCGTGGGACGCGTGCGGCTAGTGTCGACGCGTGGAGTTGTGGGAACGCTCTGCGGCACTGAGCCTGCTCGATGGGCTCCTGGCCGACAGCGCCACCGGCGGCGGCGTCGCCCTGGTGGCCGGCGAGGCCGGACTGGGCAAGTCCGCCCTGGTCACGGCGTTCGCCCGGCGGTGCGGGCCGCGGGCCCGGGTCCTCTGGGGCGGCTGTGACCGCCTGATCACCCCCCGCACGTTGGGTCCCGGCCAGGCCACCGCACTCGCCCACCGGCCGAACCTCGTGGGCCCATGAACGAAGGGACCGCATGAGTTACGCCGATCCGGCCCTCATCCAGGCGCGCAACTACCTGATCAGCATCGGGATCCCCGTCGACTCGATCGGGATCATCGGGGACCAGTCGCACCGGTCGAGCGGCGGGTACCACGTCGGCAACGACGTGCTCGCGATGATCGGGAAGCTGAACACCGACTACTCCAAACGCCAGACCGACCTGGACCGGCCCGGCAGCAACGCCGCGATGGCGCTCGACATCGGCGGCCTGTCGGGCCGGCAACTCTACGAGCTGACCGCCTGGCTCATCGCGCAGTGCCGGGCCGGGACGCACGACACGCGCAACATCCGCGAGGTGATCGGCCGCCGGTCACTTTCGGGCGGCGTGACGCGGTACGACGCGTTGGGAATCCTCCCCGACGCCGGAACCGCCGATCACGAGTCGCACACGCACATCTCGTACTACCGGGACTCGGAGGGCGGCGACAAGACCTCGCTGTTCCGCCGGTACTACCAACCCGATTCGTCCACGCCCGTACCGGGTCCGTCCGAGGATGAGGAAATCGACATGAAGCCGCTGATCGTGTTCACGGCCGCCGAGTCCGACCTGCCCCACCGGTGGGGGATGGGTGTCGTGTCCGGTGGCGAACGGATGTGGTTCGAGACGCTCGACCAGGACCAGGGCACCGCGTACGCCGTGAGCCAGGGCGTGAGCGCCAGCACCCTGTCGCAGTCGTCGTTCGCGGAGACGCGTGAGCAGTTCGGTGGGACGCCCGCCATCACCCGGTCCCTGCCGCCCGCGCTCGACTGACCGGGCGCAGCCGGCCCCTGCTGGTCGACGGCCAGCCGGTGCTGCCGTCGGGGGCGTACCTGAACGAGCACGGCCGGTTGCACGTCGGGCGGGACGCCCACGGCGACCGCGTTCACGGTCTGGCGCTTCGCCGCGTAGGTGCCACTCCCGGCGCCCTATGCTGCCCCGGTGACACCGACCGCGCTGACCAGCGGCGCCACCGTTCCCGTCCCCGACGCGACGATCCGGGTCGAGGTGCGGTGGGACCCGGCGGGTCCCACGGTGGACCTCACCGGGCTGCTCCTCGGCGCCGACGGCCGGGTGGGCGGCGACGGGGACATGGTCTTCTACAACCATCCCCGGCACGCTTCCGGCGCCGTCCGCCTGCACACCGGGGCCGGCCGGCTCGAGGTGGCGCTGCCGTCGGTGCCCGCGGAGGTCGCGACGGTGGCGCTGGCGGTGTCGGTGGACAGCGGCACGTTCGACGCGGTGACGGGGCTGCACCTGCTGGTGCGGGAGGTGGGGAACGAGCCGGTGCTGCGCTTCGACCCGCCGGAGCTGGCCGGGCTGTCGGCGCTGGTGCTCGGTGAGCTGTACCGGCGCGGGGCGGGGTGGAAGTTCCGCGCCGTCGGGCAGGGCTGGTCGGACGGCCTGGCCGGGCTGGCCCGGACCTACGGCATCGCCGTCGAGGCCGATGCCGACGGCGCCCCGTCGGTCGTGCCGGGCGTCGCCGCGCCGGCCGTGGCCGTGGTCGCGACGCCCGGGGAGGAGCGGTTGCCCGCCGACGTGCGTGACCGGCTGTCGTTGCGCAAACGGCTCGTCGGCGAGGTGCTCGCGAAGCAGGACGCGGCCGGGGTGCGGGCGCGGGTGTTCCTCGTGCTCGACGCGTCCGGCTCCCTGGAGCACGCCTACCACGACGGCACCGTGGCCCGGGTCGTCGAACGGCTCGCCGCCGTCGGTGCGCAGCTGACCCCCGACGGCGTCCTCGCCGCCTGGATCTTCGCCAGCACCATGACGCGGCTGCCCGACCTCACCGTCGCCGACCTGCCCGAGTGGACCCGCCGCTACGTGCGGCCCGGGCGGATCCAGGACTTCGCGGCGGACCCGGTGCCGATGTTCCGGCCCGACGGCACCCTCGACGGGGAGGCGCTCGGCTACGGCAACGAGGAGCCGAAGGTCATGAAGGACGTCGTGCGGACGGTGGCGGCGCTGCCGCCGGGGCCGCCGGTGCTGGTGCTGTTCCTCTCCGACGGCGGGGTGTCCCGGAGCCAGCAGATCGAGTCGATCCTGCGCAAGAGCGCCGACCGGCCGATGTTCTGGCAGTTCGTCGGCGTCGACGGGGCCAACTACGGGGTGCTGGAACGCCTCGACGCGCTCACCGGCCGGCGGGTCGACAACGCGGGGTTCTTCGCGGTCGACGACATCGACACCCTCACCGACGCCGACCTGTACGCGCGGCTGCTGTCGGAGTTCCCAACCTGGATCCGCGCGGCGAGGAGCGTCGGGGTGATCCGCTGACCTCGGCGTAGGTCCCGTCTCCTCAGCTGACGCACGCCCACCGCAGCGGCCGGTCGGCCTCCTTGGTGTCGCGGGCCGACGAGGTTCCGACCATGACGCCGTCGTCGCTCATTCCGACCGCGACGGTGGAATGGCGTCGCCGGTCCGGCGGCAGCGGCCGCACGTTGTTGTCCGGACCCACCAGCCGGGGTGGCTCCCGCGGCAGGAGGATCCGCCCGGCCGCGTCGACGGCGGCCGGCATGGCGTCGATGCCGATCGCGGCCACGTCGCCGGTGGTGAGGTTCCAGCGGACCGCGGCGAGCCCGCCCGGGGGAAAGTTCATCACCTGCGGGTTCGGTTCGTTGATCCGCCAGTGGAGCAGGCCGGTCGCCCAGGTTCCGGCCGCGTCGACCGCGACGCCACCGGCGGCGCCGGGCAGGGTGGCCAGCGGCCGGCCGGTGCCGTTCGGCTCCCACCGGTACGGCCCGCCGTCCTCGATCCCGCCGACGACGATTCCGGTGTCGGTGATCGCGTGGACCACCGGAGCCCCAGGCGTGTCGAGGAGCCGGTAGGTGCCGGGATCACTCGCGGGCCACACGATCGGGACGGTGGCGCCGTCGCGGTGCAGGACCCCGGCGATGTCGCCCCCGGCGTTGATGGCCACCGCGCTCGCCGCACCGCCGGGCGGGACCGGCAGCCGGTCGACCCGGCCGTCGCGGTAGACCCAGGCCGGGCTGCCGTCGGGGCTCGCGGCCGTGCCGACGACCACCCCGGACGCGTTGACCGCCGCGACGCCGCCGGTGCCGGCCGGGAGCAGCCGCGGCCGGCCGTCGGTCCACACGATGCCGGCGTCGCGGTCGGCGGCGCCGGCGACGAGGCCGACGACGAAGCGGCCGGTGGGGTCGATGCCGGTGACCGTCGCCGCCGTGACGCCGCCGGGCAGCGGCAGGTCCTCCGGAGTGCAGCCGGTGGCCGGGCGCCCCACCGTCGCGTCCGGTGGGAGCGTGGTCTCCCACGCCGGGATCCGCGCGACGGCCGCGGCCCCGGCGAGCACCGCCACCCCCGCGGCGACCGTGGCCGTCCACCGGACCGCCCGGCGCCGCCGCCCGATCCGCACGGTGTCCCGGACGTCGTGCCGCGGTTCGGGGAAGTCCACGTCCCGGAGCAGCGCACGTACCCGCTCGGCCTCGTCCACCGTCATCGCTGTCTCGTCTCCTCGGGGAAGTGCCGTCGGATCGCCGCCAACGCCCGCGCCGTCTGGCTTTTGACGGTGCCGGGCGAGCACCCCATCGCGTCGGCCGTGTCCTCGACGGACAGGTCGGCGAAGTACCGGAGCACCAGCACCGTCCGCTGGCCCTTCGGCAACCGGCGCAGCGCGTCCATGATCAGGTCCCGGTCGTCGCTGGGACCGGGATCCGCCGGCCGCGGCTCCGGGGTCGTCCACATCAGGCGGACCCGGTTCCAGCCCAGCCGTTTCTCGTCGAGGTACCGCCGCACCAGGATGCGGTGCACGTACGCGTCGAGGTTGTCGGCCCGTCGCGCCCGCCGCCAGTGCAGGAACAACGAGACGAACGTGGCCTGCACCAGGTCGTCGGCCCGGTGCCGGTCGCCGCACAGCAGGTACGCCGACCGGTGAACCGCCCGGGTACGCGCCGACACGTATTCGGCGAAATCCATGCGCCCTCCCTCTGCCTATCCGTCGGGTCCGGGCGCCGGTTCGGTTGCGTGGCCCGCGAACTCGATCCGATCACGGGGAGTGTTCACGATCGTGGGCGCCTCCATGCTGGCGATCAACGCCGAGATGGGATATCCCGAACGGCGGGAGGTAGTGATGTTCAGACGATTGCGGTGCTTCGTGCGTCTGCACAGTTGGGATCGGCGGGTCAATCCCGAGCTGGGCGGCACGGAAGCGGTTTATTCGGTCTGCCGATTCTGCGGCAAGGAGAAGAGCGACTACGGCCCGCCGACCCCTGGCCAGTCGATCGGGCTGGGCGGTGGGCACTGAGGGACGTGTGCCGTCAGGTACGCGACACCTCGAATGTGTTGTCCTCCGGTGCCGGAACTTCTCTCGACGGCGTCATCTCGTTGAGAGGAGTACACGGAGAATGTTTCAGAATCTCAGGCGACGGGTCCTGGCCGTCGCGGTGGCCGCGGGGCTCGCGGCGGGTGCCCTGACCGCGGGCGAGGCGGCACAGGGCGCCCCGATGCCGCTGTCAGTCGAGACGGCGGCGTCGGCGTTCGACCTGTCGCCGTCGAAGGAGGTGCTCGTCACCTGCCCCGGCGACGCCGAGGTGCTCGGCGGCGGAGCCGACGTGATCGGCGGTGCCCGGCGCGTCCACATCGTGCGGAGCCAGCCCAGCCCGAGCCAGACCGGTTGGCTCGTCGGCGCGCAGGCGATTCCGGGCGGCAAGGCCGGAGCGTGGCAGCTGCACGCCTACGTCGTCTGTGCCTACCACGTGAACATCGACCTCGGGTTCATCGGCGACACCCGGGTCGTCAGCATGCGTTCGCCCACCGACAGCGAGTCGGCCAAGTCGGTCACCGCGACCTGTGCCGCCGGGGATCTGGTCGTCTCCGCGGGCGGCCGCGTCGTGACCGGGAACGGTGAGGTGGTGCTGGACGACGTCGTCCTGGACACGGCCACCCAGTCCGTGCGGAGCCGCGCCGTCGAGCGCGAGGGCGGCACCGCCGCCGACTGGTCGGTGTGGGCATTCGCGGTGTGTGCCGCACCGGGTTCGCTGTTCGGCTACGAACTGGTGGAACAGGACAGCGACAACACCGCCGGCGACAGGACCGTGGACGTCGAGTGTCCCGGAACCAAGCGCCGGATCGGGCTCGGCGCCTCGATGACCGGTGCGGGTGGCCACGCCGGCTACACCTCGCTCTTCCCGGCCGACGACAGCGTGACCGTCGAGTCCACAGTGGACCCGACCGGCGCACCGGGTCCGTTCACCACCCGGGCGCAGGCCGTGTGCGCGTTCCCGTACTCGTCGGGGGAGTGAGCGGCACCGCTGACGACCCGGCGTGCCGCGTGGCCGCCGGGTCGGCTGTGGCAGAGTCGGGTGCCGTGAGTTCGTTCGTGCTGTCGAAGCTCGACATCGACGTGCTGATGCAGCTCGCGGTCCACGGGCCGATCGACGCGCGGTCCTGGGAGCCGCTCACCGACGATCCGGACCGGTTGGGTCGCGAGATCTGGCAGCAGAACTACGAGGCGGCCGCGTCGTCGGACGAGGAGCGGCCACCGATCGCGGCGTACCGGTTCACGCCGCTGCCGATCGGGGTCACCGTCGGCGAGGGCCTCAAGCAGTGCTCCTGTTACGGCTACCAGACCTTGGGCGCGGGTGCGGCGCCACCCGCCGGGCCGTTCCTGGAACGCCTCGAGCGACGCCTCGTGCGCGAGGTGACCGGGTACGACGCCGCTCCGTGGGGCTGGCGTCCGGCAGACGTCGCGGCCCGCCTCGGCCGGGGTGGGGCGCCGGGGCCTCGTTGACACCTCCGGGCGGGACGGTCATCATATTGACGTCCGTCTTAGTTTGGAGACCAAACTTAATGGAACCAACACTGCGCGCGGCCCTCGTCGTCACGCTGGCCGCCACGGGCGTCGCGCTGACGACCACGCCCGCAACGGCGGCGCCGACCCGGTACGAGGCGGAAACGGCGCCGGCGTCCTGCAACGGCACCATCGACACCAACCACGCCGGCTTCTCCGGGTCCGGGTTCTGCAACGCGGGCAACGCGGTCGGCGCGGCCGCACAGTTCACCGTGAGCGCGCCGACGGCCGGCACCGCGAGGCTGGGCGTGCGGTTCGCCAACGGCACCACCACCGCGCGGCCGACCGACATCCTCGTCAACGGCGCCCGGGTCGCGGGGACCACGTTCGAGGGCACCGGCGCGTGGACCACGTGGGTGACGAAGACGCTGACCGTCGCCGTGACCGCCGGCAGCACCACGATCGCGTTCAGCCCGACCACCGCCGACGGCCTGGCCAACATCGACTACCTGGACTTCGAGGTGGTGGCCGGCGGCACGGGCGGCAACGGGCAGCCGAACGACGCGAACATCCAGTACTACGGCCGGTGGGACCGGTCGAACGCGTCGTACTACGCGATGGGCTGGGCCGGCGGTTACCTCGACGCGCAGTTCACCGGAAGCTCCATCGGGGTGCGCCAGCGCAACGCCATCGACCTGTACTACTCCGTCGACCGCGGCCCGCTGCAGTGGCGGCGCAACGTGTCCGGCAACGTCACGCTCGCCACCGGACTGTCCGGCACCACGCACACCGTCCGGATCGGTTACCGCGAGCGGGCCGGCTCCTACACCGGCGATCCGGTCTTCGGCGGCCTGATCCTGGCCGGCGGCGGGCAGACCGCGCGGATCACCAGGCCGCAGAACTTCGTGGAGTTCATCGGCGACTCCATCACGGTCGGGCAGCCGAACGCCGACCGCCCGTTCACCGCCTACGCGTGGCTCACCGGCGAGGCGCTCGGTGCCGGTCACACCCAGGTCGCCCAGGGCGGCGCGTGCCTGGTCAGCCAGGACTGCTACGGAATGATGGACTGGTTCCGCCGCTCGTCGGGCTACGCCACCACCGACGACTGGAACTTCGCCACCTACCAGGCGACCGCGGTGGTGATCAACCTGGGCACCAACGACGTCGGTCACAACGTGTCGACGACGCAGTTCCAGCAGAACTACGTCGTCATGCTGCAGCGGGTCCGGCAGGCGTACCCCAACGCCCACATCTTCGCAATGGCGACGTTCCGCGGCCGCTACGCGCCCGAGACGCGCAACGCCGTTACGGCGGTGGGTGACAGCCGGGTCCACTTCGTCGACACGACGGGCTGGATCGGCACGGCCGACCTCGTCGACAGCGTCCACCCGAACGACGCCGGCCACGCGAAGATCGCGCAACGACTGACGCCGGTGATCGACCAGTACATCTGACCGACGGTCACGAGCCTCCGGATGCCGGCTGGACGTGGGCGTCCGGGCCGGGGGAGACGTAGGTCTCGTGGCCGTCCGACCAGCGGACGCGGTAGGGCGGGGTGCCGTCGGAGTGGCTGATCTCGATGATGGTTCCGACGCGTTGCCGGTCTCCGACGTGCTGGCCCTCGCACACGAGCCGGTCGCCGATCTTCGCTTTCATGGTCACCTCCGGGCGTCGCACAGTGGTGGCTCCTGTTCGACACGGTACCGGCGGCGCCGCTCCGGCGAAATCCCACCGGTCAGGCGGGGGGCGCGTCATCCGGCGGGGATGACGCCCGGCCCGGCCGGCGATGGCACCGTCCTGGCATGCGCCTGGTCATGCGGATCTGTGCCGCCTGTGCCCTGACGATCATGCTGGTCGGCTGCGGCGACGACCCGGACCCCGAACGCGCCGAGGACCGGGTGGCGAAGGCCCAGAAGGCGCTCGCGGACGCGCAGGCGGAATTCGCCACGAAGACCACCGAGTTCTGCACCTCGACGGCAACGTACATCACGGCGCTGGACCGCTACGCCGACGTCCTCACCGACACCGCGCCGACCGTCGGCGACGTCAAGGACGCGGGGAAGTCGCTGGCCGCGCCGCGCGACGACGTCGTCGCGAAGGCCGGCGCGGTGACCCAGGCGCAGGAGGACGTGGCCGACGCCCAGAAGGACCTGGCGGAGGCCACCGCGGCGCTGGCCGCCGAACAGGCGAAGGCGTCCGGGCTGCCGACGCCGACGCCGCCGCCCGCCAGTCCGAGCGCGGCGCCGCTGGTGTCGAGCCCCACGGTGAACCGGGTGAAGCAGGCCGACGCGGACTTCACCACCGCGCAACAGGGGATCACCGACCAGACGCCATTGAAGCAGGCGTCGCAGCAGTTCAACGCCGCCGCCGTGGCGCTGCAGATGTCCTGGCTGCGGCTGTTCCACGAAGCCGGCTGCCTCGACGACGAGCAGCAGAAACAGGCCGAGGCCGCGGCGCGTGCCTACACCTCGGCCCTCCAGCAGTCCCTCGCCGGCGCCGGGTACTACCAGGGCGCGGTCGACGGGATCTACGGGCCGGCGACGGTCGACGCGGTGTCGGCCCTGCAGAAGGCGCACGGCCTGCCGGTGACCGGAACCGTGGACAAGGCCACCGACGCGGCGCTGCAGGCAGATCTCCAGGCCAAGGGCGGTGCCGCCGCCCAGCAGGCGACCGCCTCGACCGCCGCGGTCCAGCAGACGCTGAAGCTCGCCGGCTACTGGACCGGCCCGGTCGACGGCGCCTGGACGCCGGCCCTGACCGAGGCGCTGAAGGCGTTCCAGACCGCGCTCGGCGTCCCGGCGACGGGCACGGTCGACGCGGCCACCGTCGCGGCGGTGCAGAAAGCCATCGCGGACGCGAAACAGCCGGCGCCGACGACCACGCCGACGACCACGCCGAGCGCCGGCGGCTGATCCCGTGGACCTCGATGAGCTGACCGTGTTCGTGGCCGTCGTCGGCGCGCGGTTCCTCCTGCCGTTGCTGATACCGCGGTTCCCGTTGCCCGCGATCGTGTCCTGCCTCATCCTCGACGGCGTCGACCAGACGATCTTCCAGACGCTCGGCTACGACCCGCCCGGTTACCAGGGCTACGACAAGGCGATGGACGTCTACTACCTCGCGATCGCCTACCTGTCGACGCTGCGCAACTGGACCAACGAGGCCGCCCTGGGCGTGTCCCGGTTCCTGTACTTCTACCGCCTCGTCGGCGTGGTCGCGTTCGAACTGACCGACTGGCGTCCGCTGTTGTTGATCTTTCCGAACACGTTCGAGTACTTCTTCATCGCGTACGAGATCGTGCGCCTGGCCTGGGACCCCCGCCGGTTCGGCGCCCGGTTCTGGATCGTCACGGCGGCCGCCATCTGGATCTTCGTGAAGCTTCCGCAGGAGTACTGGATCCACATCGCGCAACGGGACTTCACCGACACGTTGAAGCAGGTTCCGTGGCTGGGGCCGGCCATTCTCGCGGCGATCCTCGTCGTGGCGGCGGTGTTGTGGTTCGTGGTCCGGCCGCGGTTGCCCGACCGGGACCACGCGCTGCGCGTCGCCGCGGATCCGCTGCCCGCCGACATGGCCACCGCGGCCGACCGCGACCGGTGGGTCGCCGCCCACGGCCGGGTGTGGTCGGCCGCCACCGTCGAGAAGGTCGTGCTGGTCGGCTTCCTCAGCGTGATCTTCGGGCAGGTCATGCCCGACCGCCGGTCGACCGAGCTGCAGCTGTTCCTGGGCGTCGCCGCGGTGGTCGTCGTCAACGCCGCCGTCAGCCTGTGGGTGGCCCGGCGCGGTCGCAGCCTGGACTCGGCGCTGGCGGCCTTCGGCGCGCGGGTCCTGCTGAACGTGGGCCTGGTGCTGGTCTCGGCCTGGCTGCTCGGGCGCGGCGACGGCGAACTCAACCGCGCGAACGCGTTGTTCTTCATCCTGCTGCTGAGCCTGATCACCCTGCACGACGACCGGTTCCGGCCGGTGCACGAGATGCGCGGCGCGGTCCGCGTCCATTGAGACGTCAGGCGTCGAGCGCCCAGCGCACGAACCGCTTCGTCGGGGCGAACCCGGCCTTCCGGTAGAGCCCGAACGCCCCGGTCGGGTTCGCCGAGTCGACGCCCAGGCTGGCGCGGTCGTAGCCGCCGTCGGCGACGGCCCGCAGCGCGTGCGCGATCAACGCGCCGGCGACGCCGCGCCGCCGGTAGTCCCGGCGGGTTCCGATGAGCATGAAGTGCGCGTCGCGGACGCCGGTGGCCACCGTGTCGGCCTCCCAGTACATGGTGACCAGCATGCCCGCGGGTGCCCCGTTCGCCTCGTCGCGGAGCAGGAAGCTGAGGTCGGGCCGGAAGGTGTGGTTGGTGATCCTGTTCTTCCAGGCGTCGGCCGGCATCGGCGCCGAACCCCAGTGGTCGGTGAACGACTCGTTGCGGACGAACCGGAACTCCTCGTCGGTCCGCTCCGACCACGGCTCGACCCGCAGCCCGTCGGGGACCGCCGTGTCGGGGATCGCGTCGCCGAGCGGATGCTCCATGTGCTGGTAGTAGCGGACCGGCGCGAAGCCCTGCGAGCCGAACAGCTCCGCCACACCGGCGATGTGCTCGCCCTTGTGCGTCTCGACCACGAGTTCCAGCGTCGGGTGGTGCAGGGCGTGCAGGACCTTCGCCGCCGCCACCCCGGCCTTCAGGAGGGTGCCGCCGATGCCGCGGCGCCGGTGGTCCGGGTGCACCCCGCCGTCGACGAAGACCCGGTCCACCTCCGTGGCCGCCCGGTACGTGGCCTTCATGTAGCCGATCATCAGGTCGCCGGTGAAGGCGGCGAGGCTGGCGCGCTCCAGGTCGGCGTAGGGGTCCTCCAGTTCCTGGAGCACGTCCTCGGCGTCGAAGTTCTCACCGACCCTGTCGACGGCCTCCATCGCGTTGAGGAGGCCGGCCGCCGCGTCGGCGTCACCGGTGGTGAGGGGCCGCCACGTCACGGCGGTGGACTCGTCGCTCATGCGACCGACAGTATGGACACGGCGCGCGGGCGGTCACCCCGTTTTCCGGGGAGCGCGGCGGTCCGATGGCCTCAGTTCGGGCGCCGGTGGGCCGATCAAGCGGGATGTGACGTGGATCCGACTCGCCGCCGGAAGAAACGCGCGGGCCGGTTCGGGGCGGGCGTCGCTCCTCGTGGCCGCGTGCGTGTGCGCCGCGCTGTCGGGGCTGATGTACGCGATCAACTTCCGCGCCGCGTCCGGTCCGCCGATCCTGGTCATCGCGCCGGTGGTCGGCGCGAACGCCGTCATGATGGTCGCGTCGTGGCGGGCCTGGAAGGCGTCCGCACAGCCGGTGGGTCGGCGGTTCTGGCGGGCGGTGTGCGCGTCGGCGGTCATCACGCTGGTCGGCACGGTGGTGGACTTCCGGGCCTACCTGGACGGCCCGATCCCGCCGCCGTCGCTGCTGCAGGCCGGGTACTCGGTCACGCCGATGCTGTTGCTGTTGTGGGCCCTGTACCGGTTGCCGTTGGGTGCCCGCAACCGGGGGGAGCGGCAGCGCCTGCTGCTCGACATCGTCACGGTGGCGCTGGGTGCGGTGGTGTTCGTGTGGTACTTCGCCCGGACCCAGCTCGGCGGCACGCCGATGGGTGATCAGGGCACCCTGATCAGCGCGGTGATGGTGCTGATCTCGGTGATCCTCTTCGGCCTGGTCAAGGTCGTCATGTCCGGATCCCGGGCGGTCGACCCGCTGGCCCTGCGGCTGTTCGCCGGTGGCTTCCTGCTGGAGGTCGCCGGCATGATGGCCTCGCCGGCCCTCGCCGACCGGCCGCAGGTCAGCATCGAACTGGTCAGCCGGGCCGCGACCTACGTGTTCACCACGGCCGCGGCGGTGGTCCAGTGCCGGGCCGCCGACGCCACCGGCACGGGTTCGCGGCCGACCGACCGACGCCTGTTCAGCGTGCTGCCGTACGTCGCGGTCGCCGGGGTCGACGGGCTGCTGCTGGTCAACCTGTGGGGGCAGGGCGAGATCCGGCTCGTGGTCGGTATCGCCGCGGTGACGCTGACCGGGCTGGTGGCCGTCCGGCAGATCGGTGCCTTCCGCGACAACGCGCGCCTGCTCGGCGAGCTGGGCCGGCACGAGAGCCGGTTCCGGGCCCTGGTGCAGAACGCGGCGGACGTCATCGCGATCTGCGGCCCGGACGGTCAGGTGACCTACATCAGTCCCGCCATCGGCAGGATCACCGGCCAGGCGCCGGAGGAGCTGATCGGTACCCAGGGCCCGACGGTGCATCCGGAGGACCGGATCACCGTCGGCCAGACCTTCCGGGACGTCGTCGTCGACGCCAGCCGGCCCCGGAAGGCGGAGATCCGGATCGCCCACATGGACGGTGGCTGGCGCTGGGTCCGGGTGACGTTCACCAACCTGCTCCACGATCCGGCCGTCGGGGGAGTGGTCACCAACACCAGCGACATCACCGAGGCGCACGCGTACCACCTGCAGCTGTCCCACCAGGCGACGCACGACGCGCTGACCAACCTGGCCAACCGGACCCTGTTCGCCGAACAGGTCGACCTGGCGCTCGCCCGGCACGACCGCCGGGTCAGCCTGGCCCTGGTCGACCTGGACGACTTCAAGTGGGTCAACGACACCCTCGGCCACCCCGCGGGCGACGCCCTTCTGGTGGCGGTCGCCGAGCGGCTGCGCCGCGGGGTGCGCCCGCAGGACCTGGTCGCCCGCCTCGGCGGTGACGAGTTCGCCGTCCTCCTCGACGACTGCGACCCCACCGAGGCCGACATCACCGTGGACCGGGTGCTGCGCCTCGTCACCGAACCGCTGGTGGTGGAGGGGCAGACGTTACATGTCCGGGCCAGCATCGGAGTCGCCGACGCCGGGCCCGCCGACGACGCCGACCTGTTGATGCGCCACGCCGACCTGGCCCTGTACGAGGCGAAGGGCGCGGGCAAGGGCTGCTCGGCCCGCTACACCCCGGCGATGCGACCGAAACTCGACGTCCGGTCCGATCAGGACGCGTTGCGGTGAGACCGGACGGAGAAGGCGGCGAAGATCTCCGCGACACCGAAGAAGATCATGTAGATGCCGACGAGGTTGACCAGCAACAGCAGCTCGCGCCCGGGTGAACCGATCGCCCACATGCCGAGCATCACCTCGAGGACGCCGGCGATGAGACCCATCCACCACCAGTCCCGCTTCGCGCCCATGAACGCCGCGACGATCGACAGGATGCCACCGATCACCAGGTACCAGGCGATGAACACGGCGACGACGTAGAGGGTCTTGCCGGGCCACACGAACGCGCCCAGCCCGGCGAGGATGCCGAGCACGCCGCCGACGTAGAACAGCCATTTCCAGCTGTCCACCCGGGACGCGGTGAGGATGTAGGAGATCCCGGCGAAGATGAAGGCGAAGCCGGCGAACCACGCCAGCGACGCGACGCTGCCCGGACGCACACTCAGCACGAACATCCCGTAGAGCGTCCACAGGGTGCCGGTGATGAGGGAGAGCCACCACACGCCGGTGACGGCGGCGGCCGAACCCGCACGCAGGAAACCGCTGGTGGCCGTGGACTCCGATGCCGACAGCGGCACCGCTGACGAGGGCGAGGACATCTCAACTCCTCCGTTGGCTGATGGCTCACGTCCCCTCAGCGTGATCGTGGTGATCGGGGAATCCCTCACCCGTGGGGAATGATTCCCAGAGCGCGTGCGTCGCGTCGTCGAGCGGGAAGAACTCCTCGACCCGCAGCTCCTGCGACGTGAGGTCGATCGCGGTGCCGACGGTGGTCAGCAGCGAGAAGAACGCCAGCCGGTGACCGCGGAACCGGAACAGCACGTCCAGCACCGGAGTGGCGGGTGACTCGTCGCCGCGCTCGATCGCGGCCACCTCCGGTAGCGTCACCAGGTCGTCGAGCAGGGCGACGGTGGCGGCGTCCAGAACCCCGCCGACGGCCTCCCGCCGCACCCGCGCGAGCAGGGTGGCGACCACCGGCTCCCAGTTCAGCACCGAATCGCGCACCGGGCCGGGCCCGATCATCAGACGCAGGACGTTGGCCGGCTCGGGCATCGGCTCCGGGCGCGACAGGCCACCGAACAGCCGCCGGGCGCCCGCGTTCGCCCGGACGACGTTCCAGCCGCGGTCCATGACGACCGCCGGGAACGGCTCGTGATGGCGGATCATCGTGGTGAGCGCGGCGTTCACGTGCCGCAGCGCCGGCGAGTCCAGCGGCAGCTCCGGATACAGCGCCGCGAACCCGGCGGCGGCCAGCAGCGCGTTGCGTTCCCGGAACGGCACGTCGAGCGCCGTCGCCAGCCGGATCACCATCTCGCGGCTCGGGTTCGCCCGTCCCGTCTCGACGAAGCTGACGTAGCGCGCGGTGGTCTTCGCCTCCACCGACAGGTCGAGCTGGCTCATCCGGCGGAGCTGCCGCCAGTACCGCAGCAGGCCGCCGAGATCCCCAACCGGCGACGCCGGCAGCCTGGTCAGGCTCACGCGGCCGATCCTACTGTCGGCGGCTCGCCGATTCCCTTCCCTGGCAGGGAATGGCGCCGCCCCGCGACGGCACACACGATGGACCGGTCCTTCCGAACCGGATTGGGGTCCATCCATGAAACTGACCATCCACACCTCCGAGTCGGCGCCGGCGACGTCCCGCCCGGTGCTCGACGGCATCAACGCGGACCTGGGCTTCGTGCCCCACCTGGCCGCGTCCGTCGCCGAGTCGCCCGCGCTCCTGCACGGCTTCGACGGCCTGCGCCGCGCCGTCGCCGGGATCGAGCCGGTCGACCGCGAGGTGGCCGGACTGTCGACCGGCGTGGCCGTCGACAACCACTACGGCGTGGCGTTCCACTCCACCCTCCTCGCCGGCCTCGGCGTCGCCGAGGAGGACATCACCGCCATGCGCGCCGGTTCGCCGCCCGCCGACGAGCGTCAGGCGGCGGTGTACGAGTTCGCGCGCGAGTGCGTCACCACCCGCGGCAAGGTGAGCGACGCGACCCTCGACCGGCTCACCGCGACCGGCGCCACCCAGGCCGACGTGCTCGACCTCGTCGCCGAGTGCGTGTTCGCGTCGCTCGTGGGCGTGGTGGACAACCTGGCCGGCCGGGTCGACCTGGACCCGTTCCTCCAGCCGCGGGCCTGGAAGCCGGCATAGAAACGGCGGCTACCCGGCGCGCAGGAGTTCCTCGCCGAGGTGGGTGCGTTGGTAGAGGACCGACCGACCGTCGCGGCGGGCGGTGACGACGCCGGACGCCTCCAGGGTCTTGAGGTGGACGCTGAGCGTGGGCGGGGTCAGGTCGAGCAGGCACGCCAGCTGGGTCGTGGTCATCGGCAGGTCGAGCTGGGCGAGAACCGCGGCCCGGCTGCGTCCGATGAGGTTGGCGAGCGCGTCGGTCCGCTCCGCCGGTCCGCTCCAGAGCCGGCCCAGGCCACGCGGGGAGTAGGTGAGCGCCGGCTGCGGGTCGGCGGTACGCACGACGACGTCGGGCCAGGCGAAGACGCACGGCACCAGCAGCAGCCCCCGCTGGCCGAGGTCGACCGTGCCGTCCCAGTACTTGGTGACGTGCAGTTCGTCGCCGCGCAGGGCGACCAGCGGGTGCAGCGTCCGGAACAGTTGCTGGACGCCGCCGGTGGCGAGTTCGTCGAGCCGGTAGGAGAGGTCGGCCCGGAGCAGCGCGCGGATGCGGGGCCAGTACGGTTCGACGGCCACCTGCCAGTACCGGCGAAGCTCGGTGGTGACGCGGGTGAGGGCCGCCGCGGGATCGGCCGCGAGCCCGCGGAGCAGGGCCCGGTGGGCGTCCCCTCCCTTGGCCGGGAACGCGACCGGGTGCGTGGACAGGTGGTGCAGCTGCGCGGCGACGAGCGCCGGGTCGGTGCCGGCGACGTGGGCCAGGCCGGAGTCGAACCCGGCCGCCCGGGCGCGGGCCGGCGGGAGCAGGAAGTCGGGGATGTATCCGGCGCGGGGGACCAGCGTGGTGAGCAGCTCCACGTCGACGCCGGCCGGCAGCGGCAGGACCCGACGCAGCCACGGAGTGTGGAGTGCGCTCTTCGTCGCGAGGGTGCGCAGGCTCAGCACGGTCTCGGCCAGCGGCGAGAACCCGAAGCGGATGCGGCCCACGTCGGTGAGACCCAGTCGGATGCGAATCATCGCGAGGATTAGACCAGAATCTAATCGTCGACAGCCGGTGCGGGTCCGGGCACCGTCTTCCCATGACCACGGGCATCCTCGACGAGGCCTACGAGCGCCTCGCCTTCGCCGGCCCCGAATGGGGCGAAGACACGCTGACGAATCACGGCCCCATGGCGGTCGAGACGATGGTCCGCCGCGGCCACGCCGACCGCGTCCACGGGTGGCTGGACGCGTACCTGACGCGGCTGGACGCCCTCCCGTCCCCCCGGTGGCCCATCGACCCGACCGCCTGGCACGAGGCGCTGGGCGACGGCCGCCGGGTCGCCGACTGGACCGAGTACTTCACCCGCGCGGTGCGTGAACGCCCCTGGCGGGACGTCCTGACCGAATGGTGGCCGAGGCTGCTGCCGGGCATCGTCGCCGGCACCACCCACGGCGTGATCCGGGTGAGCCACGCCGTCGGCGCCCTGCTCGGCACCGCGTCCCCTTCTCCCGCCTCTGCCGCTTCTCCGGCGGTGACCGAACTCGCGCACGCGCTGGCGTTCTGGGCGGCCCGCTGGCGTCCGGTACCCGGCACCACCGGGCCCGGCCCGGAATCGCCCTGGCGCGCGGCGGCGCTCACGGCCGTCCCCCGGATCCCGGACCAGAGCGGGCGGGTCGCGGCGCGGCTGGCCCAACTGGACGACCTGCCCGGCTGGTCCGGCCCCGGTCCACGGCCGAACTCGCCGGAGGACGTCCCGGCGGCGCTGCGGGACCTGGTCGCGACCGGAACCCGGGTGTACGTCGACCACGGGCAGGCCAGTCCCGTGATCCTGGTCCACGTGGCGACCGCGCCGAACGCCGTGCTCCGGACCCTCCCCGCCCTGCCACCTCAGCTGTGGACGCCCAGCCTCGACGCCGTCTGGGCGGTGAGCGCCGCGCTCGTCTCCGCCTACGCGCCCCCGCACCCGGTCGCCACGCCCCGGCCGGCATCCCCGGCGGACGGCGCCACCCTCCTCGACCAAGCCGTCCACCACCGCGACGAGCACGTCATCAAGCTCAGCGACACGGCCGCGGACGTGTACGCCTGGACCGGCGACCCCACCGTCCTGGCCGCCGGCGTCCGGGCCGCCGAGCTGATCGGCTCCCCGTCCTGATACCGGTGGACCCCCAACCGAATCGCGTCCCCACTACGCCGTAGTGGTGAGAGAGCGTGGAGGTCCCGAATGGCGGATGCCATCGACGAGGAGTTCGGCCAGTTCGTCCGCTCCCGGTTGCCGGGCCTACGGAGAGCCGCCCACCTGCTGTGCGGCGACTGGACCCGGGGCGATGACGTCGTGCAGCGCACACTGACCGACGTCTACGTGAAGTGGAAGCGGATCCGGCAGGTGGACAACCTCGACGCGTACGTGCGGGCGGTCCTGGTGCACCGCGTCATCGACGAGCAACGCCGGGGCTGGGCGCGCGTGCGGTTGGTCGACCGGGTGCCGGACGTCGGCGGCGACGACGTGCGGCTGGACAACGTGCCGGCCGAGGTCGACGTGCGCGCGGCGCTGGCCGAACTGTCGCCGCGCCAGCGGGCCGTGCTGGTGCTGCGCTTCTTCTACGACATGTCGGTCGAACAGACCGCTGACGCGCTGCGTTGTTCGCCGGGCACGGTCAAGAGCCAGACCTCGGTCGCGCTGGCCGCGATGCGTCGCCGGCTCACACCGTCGCTCACGGAACTGGGGAGGAACTAGATGCTGGACGAACAACGGATGCAGGTGCTCCTGCACGAGGATCCGCCGGGTGGCGTGCCGGAGTCGCTGGTCGACCTCGACCGGGTGTTCGCCGACGGACGGCGCCGTCGCCGTCGCCGGCACCTGCTCGTGACCGGAGGCGCCGGCGCGCTCGCGCTGGCCGTGGTCGCGGGGTTGGGCGTGGCGCTGCCGTCGACGCCGGCGCCGACGGTGCGACCCGCCGTGCCGCCGGCACGCGTCACGGTCGCCGGGTTCGATCCGCTGCTGTATCTGCGGATCGCGCCGGGCTGGCTGCCCGACGGGGCGCGGACGGTCATGGGGCCGCAGATGACGGCGGCGAGCCAGTCGGTCTCGTACAGCGTGGGCGACGGCGACACGCCGCAGTCCACCGATGTCACCATCACGATGTACGCACCGGGGTTCACGCCGTTCTTCCTCGGCCCGAAGACGGAGAACCAGCTCGACTTCTCGACGTCGCCGACCGAGCCGGTCGGGTCGGCGCCGGCCCGGTCGTACACGATCGAGACGCACTACAAGCCCGGTGAGCCGCACACCCGTCCGGTCCTGAACGGCATCGTGTGGCAGTACGAGCCGGGTGCGTACGCGGTCGTCGGCGGGCAGGCACCCGGAACGGTCGAGCAGAACCAGACGATCTGGCGGCGCATCGCGCAGCAGGTCCGGTTCGACGGTTCCACGCCGGTGCCGGTGGACGTCACGGTGGCGCACGTGCCACCGTCGCTCGCGCTGATCTCGGCGAACCGCGAGACGCGTCCGAACGTCACCACGATGCTGGTGTTCAACGACGAGTCCTACCTCTCGGGCGAGGGCCGCAGCGACGGCGTGTCGGTCGCCGTGGTGCCGACCTTCCTGTTGACCGACAACGGCGGCGCCACCGCGAAGGACGGTCGGCCGCTGACGCCGCCCGAGGTGCGTCAGGTCGATGGGCACCAGGTGTACGTGCTGGTCACCGGAGACCGGCTCTTGGTCGCGATGGCCTACGACGGCACGCACAACGTCATCGTGTCGGCACAGGGCCGCGCGGGCGGGTCGGTGCCGATCAGCGTCGAGGACGCGATCGCGATGCTGACGTCCGTCCGGCTCATCCCCGACCGGGCCGACTGGACCACCGACCCGATCCGCGACTGACGACCCCGTGTCGTGCTCCCGACACCGGCGCGCCGCCGAAAAGTGTTGGTCGGCGGACGGTCCGGAGCTCTTGCCGGCATGCGAATCTCCAGAATCCTCGTGCTCGTCTGTGTTCTCTCCTCCATAGCGGTGGCCGAGCCGGCGGCGGCCGCTCCCGACCCCCCGATCGGCACGATCGTTCCGCCGATCGAGGGCTACGTGTGGGGCTGGCAACCGACCGCCGCCAGCTACACCTCGACCACCGGGTACGAGCACAACTCGGCCGGCGGCGCCGTACAGATCACCCGCACCGGTGTCGGCCGGTACACGGTCCGGTTCGTCACCATGGCCGGGCAGGGCGGCGTCGCGCACGTCAGCGCGTACGGCGGCAACACCATCTGCACGGTGACCAACTGGGGACCGGTCGCCGGCGACGAGCTCATCAACCTGCGCTGCTTCACCGCCGCGGGCGCGGCGGCGGACAGCCGGTTCGTCGCACACGTCTCGAACCGGAAGGACGGTGCCGCGCGCGGCTACCTGTACAGCAACGACGCCACCCCGCCCGTCGGCGGGTACGTGCCGTTGCCCGGGTACTCGTACGACTCCACCGGGCAGCAGATCGCGGTGTTCGGCGAGGGGACCGGCTCGTACGCCGTCGAGCTCGGGGCGTTCGGCCAGGACATCGGCGGGGACTGGCGGTCGGGCGCGCTGCGGGTGACCGCGTACGGGACGACCGCGGTGACCTGTCAGGTGATGGACCCCGACCTCTTCGTCGACCCGGGCGTGCTGCGGGTGCGCTGCTTCGACACCGCCGGCAACCCGGCCAACAGCCGGTTCGTGCTCTCCTACAGCCGGGCGGTGGTGCCGGTGTCGGCCACCGTCGACAACTACGGCGCCGCCCCGACCGCGGCCGGCTGGTCCAGCCCGGGCAACGTCGCCCCGGTGATCACCGAGGTCGACGACGACGGGGACTACATCGTCGCGTTCGCCGGAGCCGGCGCGGCGGGCGGGCACGCGTTCGCCGGCATCATGGGCACCCCGCCGATGTACTGCACGATCTTCTCGTGGACCGTCAGCGGTGGTGCGCTGAACCTGCGGGTCCGGTGCTACCAGCCGGGCGGCGGCCAGCTCAACCCGGCCGTCCTGTTCACCGTCGGGTTCCTCACCTGACAGACATCGGGATCGGTCGTTATCCGACCATGACCGGAATGTGAGCATCCCGTAGTGGGCGCGGCGGCCCGGGGCCGGTTCAGTTGATCCATGACGAGGAGGCCACCGCGCAAGGCCGTGATGCTGATGGTGGCCGTGCTGGCCGCCGTACTGGCCGGATACGGGCTCTACTGGTACGCACCCTGGATGCGGGCGTACGACACCACGGTGAACGACCCGCTCTCCACCCGCCCGCCGGGGGAACCCGATCCGACCCGCACCAACGCCGTCGAGCTGTACATGCAGTCCACCGGCACCTTCGTCGCCCAGCGGCACAAGACGTCCGGTCGGGTCCAGGTTGTTCTCCCGGAGGGGCGGGCGGGGGCGGAGGCCCAGCTCGAACTCATCGACTTCGAAACCGTCAACGGCCCCGATCTGGAGGTGTGGCTGTCCGATCAACCCGTCCAGCACGACAGGTCGGGCTGGCGGGTGTACGGCACCGGCCAGCATATGAAGCTGGGCGCGTTGAAGGGCAACAAGGGCAACCAGACGTACATCATTCCCAACGACAGACGTGAGTGGTCGACGCGCAGCGTCGTGATCTGGAGCGCGCGGCACGACGTCGCCTACGGCGCCGCCGCCGTGGACTGATCAGCGGACGTCCCAGATCCACGCGTCGGCCACCAGCCGGCCCGGGCCGGCCAGCCCGTCGACCACCCGGCGCAGCTCGGTCGCCATCGGATGGTCGGCGGGCAGCACGAGCGTCGTCACCCCGAGGTTCCGGAAGTCGGCCACCGCGCCGGCCCGCAGCGTGGTCGTCACCTCGATGGACATGTCCCGCTCGGCGACGTCCAGCAGCATCGACAGCGTCGGCGCATAGACCGGCCCGAACATCCCGGTGCGATCGGACGTGCGGGGATCGGGCGCGAGAAAGTAGCCACCGACGATCCTGAAGTCCAGCCCGGTGGCCGTCTGCCACTGCATCGCGCGCAGGCCCGGCCCCCAACCGGGCGGCAGGCCGAGAACGACCGCGTCGCGCGGGAGGTGGTCGCGGTAGATCCCGGTGGTGAAGAACGCCGGTACGGGTGGACGCGCCGCCGCCGGCACCGGCGTCGGCACCAGCGGACCGAGCATCAGGGCCAGCACCACCAGCCCCGCCACCCGCGCTCCGGTCGCAGGCGCCCGGTCGGCCGGCTCCGTCACCAGCCGGTCGTACCGGACCACCGCGATCGCCAACAGGCAGCCGACCACCGGCGTGACGACCAGCGCCAACCGTGTCGGCACCACGGAGTCGAACAGCGGCAGCCCGTCGAGCGCTCCCCACGGCATCGGCACCCGCAGGTCGGCACCGGCCAGCCGCGGCCGCGAACCGAGCGACAGCACCGCGAAGACGAACCCGGTGCCGGCCAGCGCCCGCACGACGGCGTCGCGCCGCAGCCAGACCACGACCACGGCGAGCGCCAGCAGCAGCGGAAAGCCGAAGAACGAGTTCTCCTCGGTCGCGTTCTGCGTCAACGCGTTCACGATCCGGAGGTCACCACCCAGGGACCGGCGGGCGAACGCCCAGTACGAGGCCAGGTCGGCGCCGTACAGCACGACGTCGTCGGGCAGCCCGTGGTACGCCCCGCGGCCGAAGAACTGCAGATACAACGGGTAGGCCAGCACCGCGCCCGCGGCCAGCGCCGTCGTGGCGAGGCTGAGCAACGCACCACGGACGCGGGGGAGCACCTCCCCCGGCCGCGACGCCGCGTAGACGCTCACGAACACGCCCAGCGCGAGAGCGGTGAACAGCAGCAGTTCCTCGTTGATGAACGCCTGCACCACGACCAGCCCGGCCAGTACCAGGCCGCGCCGCGCGTGCCCGCCGCCCGGCCCGCCCAACCGCAGCACGACGAGCACGATGAACGGCAGCACGAACTGCGCCACGATGTTCGGGTGGCCGTTCGCGTGCGAGATCATGGCCGGCGCGAACCCGCAGAACGCCCCGCCGACCGCCGCGGCCGCCCGGTGGTTCAGCAACCGGCACAGAACGAAGAACCACGCGGACGCCGTGCCGGCCAGCGCGAGCGTGTCGACGACCACGAACGTCGTGTCGGCGCCGAACATCAGGGTCACCGGCGCCAGCGGCAGCGCGAGGGCCAGCACTGAGGTGTTTGCCATCAGGTTGACGCCGTAGGGCGCGTTCAGTTTGGCCGTGAACAACGGGTTCTCGAGGTGGGCGACCGCGTTGGCGCCGTTGGTGAGGAACCACTCGAACTGCACCTGGTCCGGATAGTTGTCCCGGAGCACGAGGCCACCGGGATCGGCCCACAGGTTGTGCAGCACCACGACGGCGCCCACGAGGTAGACCACGTACGGCAGCGCCCGCACGGTCAACCGTTCCGTCATCAGCCGCGAGGGTCGATCGAGTAGATGACGTCGTGGGGTTGGACACCCGCGAGCGCCTCGTCCGGATCGAGGCCGAGCAGGTGCCGTCGCAGCATGCGTCCGATCATCTCGTGGGAGACGAGCAGGGGCCGACGGGCCGGGTAGCCGCCGATCCGGGCGAGCGCGTGGCCCGCGCGGACGTCGGCGTCGGCGTAGCTTTCGCCGTCGGGGAACGACCAGCCGTACTTGTCCGCCGAGCGCCGGCGCCAGCTGTCGGGATCCCGGGCGTCGATCTCCTCGTCGGTCAGGCCGGCGAAGCTGCCGTGGTGGACCTCGGCCAGCTCGTCGATCGCGACGACCGGCAGCCCGAGGTGGCCCCCGATGATGTCCGCGGTCGCCCGGGCCCGCCCCAACGGGCTGGCGAAGATCGCGTCGACCGCGTGCGGCCGCAGGTGCGCGGCATGACGGTGGGCCTGCTCGACCCCGCCGGCGGTCAGCGGCGAGTCGAGCTGACCCTGTCGACGTCGTTGCAGGTTCCACTCGGTCTGGCCGTGTCGGGCCAGGAACACGCGGTCCCATCGGATGTCCACCCCGCCATCCTGCCGGACCGGGCGGGACGGCCGGGCCGGCCGGGCGCGCGACGATTTGATCTCGGATCGGCATCGCGATCGATCGATGGCGGTATGGTGGCGGTCCCCGGGAACCATCGATGAGCTGCAATCGTTGATGAGGAGGTCGCGCCATGCGCACGACCAGGACCATCGTCGCGATCGCCGCCGTCTCACTCGCCGCCGCCTGTTCCGGTACCGGCGGCTCCGACGACGGCGACGCCGGAAACTACCCCGACGACAACATCACCTTCATCGTGCCGTTCAGCGCGGGCGGCCCGACCGACACCGTGACCCGCATGATCGCCGAGCCCATGGCCAAGGAGCTCGGCGTCAAGATCGTCGTCCAGAACAAGGAGGGCGCGGGCGGCACCGTGGGCGCCGGCGAGGTCGCGCGGGCCAAGCCGGACGGCTACACGGTGCTCATGCACCACATCGGCATGTCCACGGCGCCCGCCCTGTACAAGAACCTGCCCTACAAGCCGCTCGAGGACTTCGAGACGATCGGGCTCGTCACCGAGGTCCCGATGACGATCGTCGCCCGCAAGGACTTCGCGCCCGCGACGCTGCCCGACCTCGTGACGTACGTGAAAGCCAACGCCGGCAAGGTGACGCTCGCCAACGCCGGCATCGGCGCCGCGTCCCACCTGTGCGGACTGCTGTTCCAGCACGCCGCCGGCGTCAAGCTCCAGGAGGTCCCGTACCAGGGCACCGGCCCCGCGCTGACCGACCTCGTCGGTGGCCAGGTCGACTTCATGTGCGACCAGACCACCAACACCACCGGCCAGATCACCGCGGGCAAGGTGAAGGCGTACGCGGTCACCACCCCGGAGCGGGTCAAGAGCCTGCCCGACCTGAAGACCACCGCCGAACTCGGGATGCCCCAGCTCCAGGTCAGCGTGTGGCACGGCCTGTACGCGCCGAAGGGCACGCCGAAGGCGATCGTCGAGAAGCTGTCCAACGCGCTGAAGAAGGCGCTGGCCAACCAGGCGGTCATCGACCAGATGGCCAAGCTCGGCACCGCGCCGGTACCGGCCGACGACGCGACGCCGCAGGCACACCGGGCCTACCTGGAGGAGCAGCTCACGACCTGGGCGAAGATCATCGCCGACGCCGGGGTCAAGGCAACCTGACGTGGAGCGTCGCCGGTCCTTCCCGGACGTCCTCGCCGGGGGAATCTTCGTCGTGATCGGTGGCGCGTTCGTGGTGGGGTCGCTCGGCTACGAGCTGGGCACCCCGCTGCGGATGGGCCCGGGCTACTTCCCCCTGCTGGTCGGCGTCATCGTCGTCGCGCTCGGCCTGGCGATCGTCCTCAAAGGACTGATCGCCGGCGAGGTGATCGCGTTCGGCGCGGTTCCCTGGCGCGCGGTCGCCGCGATCGTGGCCGCGTTGCTGTTCTTCGGCTTCACCGTCGACGGGCTCGGGTTCGTGCCGGCGTCGGCGGTGACCGCGTTGCTGACCACCCTGGCCAGTTCCCGGGTGCGGCCGCTGCGGGCCGTGCTGGTCGCCATCGGCCTCACGGTGGCCAGCACGCTCATCTTCGTCGTCGGCCTCCAGTTGCGGATCCCGCTCTGGGGCCCGTGGCTCGGGGTCTGATGGAACTTCTCGACAATCTCGCGCTGGGCTTCTCGACCGCGCTGCTGGTCCAGAACGTCGTCTACTGCTTCATCGGCGTGCTGCTCGGCACGGCCGTCGGTGTGCTGCCCGGCATCGGCCCGACGGCGACGGTCGCCATGCTGCTGCCGATCACGTTCAACTTCGAGCCGGTGACCGCGCTGATCATGCTGGCCGGCATCTACTACGGCGCGCAGTACGGCGGCTCGACGACCGCCATCCTGATCAACCTGCCGGGCGAGTCGTCGGCGGCGGTCACCGCGCTCGACGGGCACGAGATGGCCCGCCAGGGCCGGGCCGGACCGGCTCTCGCCGTCGCCGCGATCGGGTCCTTCATCGCGGGCACGGCGGCCACCGTCGTGCTGGCCGTGGCGGCACCGCCGCTGGCCGAGGTCGCCCTGAAGTTCGGCCCGGCCGAGTACTTCGCGCTGGTGCTGTTCGGCCTCATCGTGTCGATCGCGCTGGCGCGCGGGTCGACGCTCAAGGCGCTGGCGATGATCGCCCTCGGCGTCATGTTCGGCACGGTGGGCCAGGACATCTACACCGGCACGCCCCGGTTCGTGTTCGACCAGCGGGAACTGTACGGCGGCATCGACTTCGTCTCGGTCGCCGTCGGCCTGTTCGGGGTGGCGGAGATCCTGCGCAACCTGGAGAACGAGGCCACCCGCACCGCGATCGTCGGCAAGGTGACGAACCTGTGGCCGACCGCCGAGGACCGCCGCCGCGTCGTCGGTCCGATCCTGCGCGGCACCGGCCTCGGCGCCGCGCTCGGCGTGCTGCCCGGCGGTGGGCACGTGCTCGCGTCGTTCACGTCGTACGCGGTGGAGAAGCGGGTCTCGAAGCGGCCGGAGGAGTTCGGGAAGGGCGCGATCGAGGGCGTCGCGGGTCCGGAGTCGGCGAACAACGCCGCGGCGCAGACGTCGTTCATCCCGCTGCTCACGCTGGGGCTGCCCGCGCATCCGGTGATGGCGCTGATGGTCGGCGCGTTCATCGTCCACGGCATCACCCCGGGGCCGAACGTCATCAACGACGAACCGGCACTGTTCTGGGGCCTGATCGCGTCGATGTGGATCGGCAACGCGCTGCTCCTGCTGCTGAACCTGCCACTGATCGGCATGTGGGTACGGATGCTGCGCATCCCGTACGAGGTGCTGTTCCCGATGATCATCCTGTTCGCCGCGATCGGCACGTACTCGTTGGCGCTCAACCCCTTCGACGTCTACGCGATCGTGTTCTTCGGGATCCTCGGGTACGTCCTCATCAAGTGCGGCTGCGAGCCCGCGCCGTTCCTGCTCGGTTTCGTGCTCGGGCCGCTGCTCGAGGAGAACCTGCGGCGGGCGCTCATCATCTCCCGGGGCGACCCGACGGTGTTCGTCACCCGTCCGCTCTCCGGCACGCTGCTGGCCCTGGCGGCGATGGCGCTGATCGTCACGGTCCTGCCGACGATCCGCCGGCGCCGCGACGAGGTCTTCACCGAGGACGAGGTCGGCAGCAGCCTGCCGTCGTAACGACCGGTGCTACCGTGCGCCGGTGCGATGGGCATGGCTGGAGATCGATGTACCGTGGGTGCTCGCCGGGGCGCTCGCGGTGTTCGTCGGCTACATGACGCTCGTGCTGCCGGCGTACCGCTGCTGGCGGTGGCCCCGGCTGTCCGAACCCGAACTGGACCGCCTGGAACGCGTGTCGCGCTGGCGCTACGCCGGCCACCTCGCGCTGGGCGGCGTGCTGCTGCTGGCTCCCGGCGTCACCGCCCGGAACCTCGGCCTCGCCCTGCCGACCGGCCGCGGCTGGGTCGCCGCCACCGGGATCACCATGGGGGCGATCGCGGTCGCCGTGCTGTTGGCACTGAAGCACTCGGTGGCGCACTCGGAGCACGGCTGTCACGACGGACGCGACGCGGCGGCGCGGCGCCGAGCGGTCCGGGACACCGTAGTCGGGTGTCTCGGCGACACCGTCGTGTTCATCGTGCTGCCGCCCGCCGTCGGGTACGGCGCCCTCGGGCTACCGCTCGCCCACGTCTCGGCCTTCACGGTTCTCGGCTACGGGTTCGTCCACCTCTCCCACCGGCTCTGGTCGATGCTGGGCTGGACCGCCGTGACCGCCGTCGCCGTCGCCGCCTACCTCATGACCGCGAGTGCCCTTCTGCCGGCCATCCTGCTGACCGCCGTGGCGGTCAGCAGGATCTACGCCGTGCCGATGCTCCCCGACGACCCGCCTGTGCGCCCGCCCCCGCGCCCACCGCTGGTGCTCGTCGATCCGCCAGGCCCGACGTCCGCATCGTGAGACGGCAAACCGCGACCTCTTGTGGGAGAGAAGGGTCGGTTGCGGCAGACATTTGTTTCCAAGATCCGGGCGCGGATCGCTCACCCGGCCACAGACAATGAGTCGGCTGAGTTGATCGAGGAAGAATGGGTCTGTCATAGCAAGCCTCTTCTTCCACGGTCAACTTTGCCCGCGACTCCCGGTCACGGATGCCGGATGCGGATCAGTACCGGAAGGAGCCGACCAGCGCGTTGAGCTCGGTGGCCATGCGGGCCAGTTCCATGGTCGCGATCTGCGTCTCGTTGACGCCCCTGGTGCTCTCGTTCGCCGCGTCGGCAATGCCGGTGATGTTCTCGGCGATCGTGCTGGCGCCGGTGGCGGCCTCGGTGATGCTGCGGCTGATCTCCTGCGAGGTGGCGGTCTGCTCCTCCACGGCGGCGGCGATCGTCTGCTGGTAGGCGTTGACCTGGCCGATGACGTCGGTGATCTCGCCGATGGCGCCGGCCGCACCGGCGACCCCGGACTGGATCGCCTCGATCCGGGCGGCGATGTCGCCGGTGGCCCGGGCGGTCTCCTGGGCCAGGTCCTTGACCTCGGAGGCGACCACGGCGAAGCCCTTGCCGCTCTCGCCGGCGCGGGCGGCCTCGATGGTGGCGTTGAGGGCGAGCAGGTTGGTCTGCTCCGCGATCGCGTTGATGACCTGGAGCACGGCCCCGATCTCCCGGGAGGCGTCGCCGAGCGTGGTGACGCTGGTCGTCGCCTGCCCGGCCGAGTCCACGGCCGCGCCGGCGACGGTCGCGGCCTGGCTGGCGTTGGTGGCGATCTCGCGGATCGAGACCTCCATCTCCTCCGCGCCGGAGGCCACCGTCTGGACGCTGCGGGACACCTCCTCCGCGGAACTGGCCACCATCTCGGACTGGGTGGAGGACTCGGTGGCCGCCGCGGCGATGTGCGCGCTGGTCGCGGAGAGTTCCTCGGCGCTGGCCGCGACCGTCCGGGCGTTCTCGGCCACCGCGGCGACGACCCGGCGGGTCCGGTCGTTCGCCCGGTCGAGCGACGCCGCCATCGTGGCGATCTCGTCGCGGCCCCGGACGTCGGCGGTCTGCGTGAGGTCGCCGTCGGCGACCGCGTCGAGGACCCGTGAGACGGAACGCAGCGGGGGGACGATGCTCCGCTGGAGCGCGAACGCGATGGCCAGGGCGAGGAGCAACGCGAACACGCTGACGGCGATGATCCACAGGCGGGCCGACGATCCGGCGTCGTCGAGCTCCTTCTGGCTGGCCTTCGCGTCGGCCTGGGCGAGCGCGACGGCCTCGTCACCCGACGTGGCGATCGTGGTGAAGAGCTCGATCTCCCGGCCCAGGATCAGCCCGTCGGCGGCGACGCGGTCAGCGGCGGTACCCGACCGGTACAGCGCGACGATCTGCTGGTCGGTGGCGACGAAGTCGGTGAAGGCGGTCCGGATCGCGGCGACCGTGGCCCGGATCGCCGCGCTGTGCGCGAGCGACTCCAGCGCACCGAGCTCGTCCTGGAACGCGTCGGCGGCGGCGAGGAACTGCTTGCGGCTGTCGCTGCTGTCCGCGACGGCGTTGGGCAGGCCCCGCGCCACGTCGAAGGCGTAGGCGGTCTGCCATCCGTTGAAGTCGGCGCTGCGGAACTTGACCTGTTTCGCGGCCTCCACGACCAGGGCGGCGTCGTTCGCCTCGCCGGCCAGCCGGCTCTGCTTCGACGTCACGCTGTACCCGAGGGCGGCCACGCCGAGCAGCAACGCGAGCGTCACCACCGCGTTGACGGTCAGCCGGACGCCCACCGACACGTTGCTCGCCCATCCCACGCCCCCAGTATCGGGGCAGCACCCGGTGCCCGGAGCGGTTTCCGGATGGAACGGGACGGAACCCGATGGAACGCCTCTCCCATGGCCCATGAATGGACCCCGACGCAAGGAGAGGATCAGCGTGCCATTGAACATCACCGGAAGAATCCGGATTCTCGCGGGAGTGAGCCTCCTGGCGACCGGCGTGGTGGCCACCTCGGGGACCGCCGGCGCCGAGCCGACGGCCGCGCTGCCAGTCGCGCCCGCGCCCGCACGCCCGGTCTACGTGACCAACTCGGACACCCCCAGCATCTCCACCTTCGCCGTCGACGTGGACACCGGACGCCCGACCCTGGCCGACGCGTCGGTCAAGGCGCGCGAGGGGGTGCGCCAGCTGGCCTTCACCTCGGACGGCCGGCGGGCCTGGGCGGCCAACGCCGACGAGATCGGCACGATCTCGGCCTACACGGTCGGAGCGGGTGGCCGGCTGGCCCCGGCGGGCACCGTCTACACCGGCGGAGACACCCCGCTGGGCATCGTCGTCACGCCGCGCGGGCACACCCTGTACGTCGCACACGTCGTCAGCAACACGGTGACTGCCTTCACGATCAACCCCGACGGCAGCCTCACCCCGATCGACACCGAGGCCACAGCGGTCGCCAACCCGCGCGGGCTGGCGCTGACGCCGGACGGCCGTTACCTGTACGCCGGGCACGGCGATCCGGGCCCGGGTCGGGACACCTCCGTCGGCGCGATCACCACGTTCGCCGTCAACCGCGACGGCAGCCTCACCGCGGTCGGGGCGCCGATCCGGGTGGGCCGGTTCTGCGGGGCCATCACCGTGACACCCGACGGCCGCCGCCTCTACCTGGTCTGCCAGGACACCGACGGGATCGTCGGCTTCGCGATCGGCTCCACCGGGCAACTGACGCCGCTGCCCGGCTCGCCGTACCCGGTGGCGGACTGCCCCGAAGGGATCACGACCTCACCCGACGGCCGCTTCGTGTACGTCGCCAGCCCGGGCGGGGCCTGTCCCACCGGGGAGGGTCCGGGTGCGGTGTCCGCCTTCGCCGCCGGCTCCGACGGAGCGCTGACGGAGCTGCCCGGATCGCCGATCCCGGCCGGCGACTTCCCGTTCCCCGTCGGGATCACCACCATGCCGAACGGGCGGTTCGTGTTCACCTCCGGCGGTGACGACTCCGGTCTGCTCGGCGCGTTCGGCGTCGGCACCGCGGGGACGCTGCTGCCCTTCGCGGACTCGCCCTTCGAGACCGGTGGCGAGGGACCGGCGTACAACTCGGCCGCGGTCCTGCCCAACCAGGGTCCGGTCGCCGCCTTCGCGACCCGCGTCGCCGGCCGGTCGGTGACCGTCGACGCGTCGGGGTCGACCGACCCGGACGGCACCGTGGCCCGTTACCGCTGGGACTTCGGTGACGGCACCACCCTGACCACCGCCGGTCCCCGCGCCACGCACGTCTATCCGCGGGCCGGGACGTTCCGGGTGACCCTCGTCGTCACCGACAACGAGGGCTGCTCGACGACGCTGGTCGCCACCGGCCAGGCCGTCCTGTGCAACGGCACGGCCGCCGCCACCACGACACAGGCGGTCGTCGTGCGCGGCTGAGCCCGTCCGTCCGAAATCCGGCGCCCGGCGGCGAACCACCGCCGGGCGCCACCGTGCGATCACACCGGCGCCGCCGCGGCGGCGATGACGGCCGTCCGGGTGGCACCGACCACCTGACCCGATAGGGTGAATGATCATGGGGAACCAGCGGTGGACTCTCGGCGGCGACCTGACCATCAACCGGGTCGGCTACGGCACCATGAAGCTCACCGGCTGGCCGAGAGGCGATCGGCCCGACCGCGACACCGCGCTGGCGATCCTGCGTCGGGCCGTCGAGCTCGGCGTCAACCACCTCGACACCTCCAACTACTACGCGCGCGACGGCGTGGCGGCGAACGAGCTGATCCGCTCCGCGCTGTATCCCTACCCGGCCGACCTGGTGATCGTGACCAAGGTCGGCGCGCTGGTGGAGGGCGACGACATCACGCGGTCCGCCGCCGAGCAGCGCGGCGTCACCCCCGACGGGCTGCGCCGCGGCGTCGAGGCGAACCTGCGCTCGCTCGGCGTGGACCGGCTGGACGTGGTCAATCTCCGGATGGGCGACCGCGGACACGTCGAGCCCCCGTTCGAAGCCGCACTGGAGTCGCTCGCGTCCCTGCGCGACGAGGGCCTCGTCCGGCACCTCGGTGTCTCCAACGTCAGCCCGGACCAGGTCGCCCGGGCGCGCGCCGTCACCGACATCGTGTGCGTGCAGAATCTGTACAACATCGCGGCGCGCGACGACGATCCCCTCGTCGACACCTGCGCCGAGGCCGGCATCGCCTACGTCCCGTTCTTCCCCGTCGGCGGGTTCCAGCCGCTGACCGCCGAACACCTGTCCGCCGTGGCCGGCCGCCTCGGCGCCACCGTGCCCCAGCTGGCGCTGGCCTGGCTGCTGGCCCGCTCACCCAACCTCGTGCTCATCCCCGGCACCGGTTCCCTGGCACACCTGGAGCAGAACATCGCGGCCGGCGGGCTGCGGTTGACCGGCGACGACGCCGCGCTGCTCGGGCTTCCTCAGGCCCGGGACCGGCGGTAGTGACGGGCCATCTTGTCGCGGCTGCCGCAGGTGGCCATGCTGCACCAGCGACGGGTCCGGTTGCGGCTGGTGTCGAGGAACAGCCAGCCGCAGCCGGGGCATTCACCGAGCCGGTCGTGGTCGCCGGCGAGCAGTAGTTCGCCGGCCGACAGCGCGATCGTCCACAGTGGAGTTTCCGCGCCGGGCGCGGCCGGCCGCAGGTGGAAACCTCCGCCGTCGCGCGGGGCGATCGTGGCGTGCGAGACCGCCCGGCCGTACGCGTCGCCGACGGACGCGAGGTCGGCGGCGGGAACAGGGTGGGCGCCGGCGACGGCCGAGAACGTCCGGTAGATCGCGTCGCGAAGGTGATGGGCCTCGCGCAGCACCGCGGCCTGCCGGGCGACGGGTACGTGTGGGTCGGGCCCGCCGGCATGCTCCAGCCAGCGGCGGAGAGCCGGGTACGTGGCGACGTAGTCGTACGCCGTGGTGTGCCGGCGAGACGTGACGGTGTTCGCGAAGTCGAGACACAACGCGTTGCCGCACAGCTCCAGGTTGGCGACCTCCCGCTCCGTCATCTAACCATTGTAAGCACATTGACCGGTAACAACGGCGCGCCCTACTCTTACCGCTCATGACCACATCACCGGTAAGAGTCGAGCGGCCGGGCGGCCTCGGCCGCACCTTCAACGCGCTCTGGTCGGCAACCGGCACCGCGAATCTCGGCGATGCCATGTACCTCATGGTCCTGCCGCTCATCGCATTGCGGCTCACGTCGTCCGCCGGGCTGGTGGCCGGCGTGACGGTGGTTCTCACGCTCGCCTGGCCGCTGTTCGGCCTGCACGCCGGCGCCGTCGTCGACCGCGTCGACCGGCGCCGCCTGATCGTGGTGGTGAACCTGGTGCGGGCGCTCACCCTCGGCGTGCTCACGGTGCTGCTGCTGGGCGACCTGATGTCGATCGGCTGGGTCTACCTCGCCGCGCTGGTGCTCGGTGTCGGTGAGACCCTCGTCGACACCGCACTCGCCGCACTCGTGCCGGCGTCGGTCGACCGGCCGGAGAACCTCGATCGTGCCAACGCCCGGCTCGAGGTCGCGCAGAACGTGACCAACCAGTTCGTCGGACCGCCGTTGGCCGGCCTGCTGGCGATCGTCGGGCTCGCCGCGGTCACCGGGGTCGGCGCGCTCCTGTTCCTGGCGACCGTGCCACTGCTCGCGCTCATGCGGGGCAGCTACCGGGTCGCGGCCGTCGGGGCGCGGGGTGGCGACGGCGTCACCGCCGGCCTGCGGTTCCTCTGGCGCAACCGGCTGCTGCGCAACCTCACCCTGCTCACCGCGGCGATGAACGTGTTCTGGGCCGCGTGGACGGCGGTGCTGGTGGTGTACCTGGTCGCGCCCGGCCCGGGTCACCTCTCCACCGCGGCGTACGGCGTCCTGCTGACCACGATGGCCGCCGGCGGGATCGTCGGCGCCGCCCTCGTCGTCCCCCTGCGGCGGCGGCTCGGCGACCACCTGCTGCTGGCCGTCGACGTGCTCGGAACGATCGTGCTCATCGGCACCCCGGCCGTGACGACGAACCCGTTCGCGATCGGCGCGGCCATGGCCGTCGGCGGCGCCGGGTCGGCGGTGTGGCGGGTGATCGTCGGCGTGGTCCGGCAGACCGTCACCCCGGCCGACCTGCTGGGCCGGGTCTACAGCGCCAGCCGGGTCATCAGCTGGGGCGTGCTGCCGGTCGGCGCCGCCCTCGGCGGCCTGATCGCCGAACTGTGGACCGTACGCACGGTCTTCGTCGTCGGCGGGCTGGCCAGCGTCGGACTGTTGCTCGCGTACGCCGTCACGGTGCGTCCGAAGGACCTCGCGTCGCGATGACGGGTGGCCGGCGGGCCGACCGCGGGGAAGGACACCGGCCGCGCTGTGGTCCACGGCCGGCCCGCCGGATGGATCAGTGGTGATCGTGATCGAGCTGTGCGCGGATCTCTCCGCCCGGGAAGGCGCTGGTGTGGACGTTGACGTACGTGACGCCGGCCCGGATCGCCGCCGCGAGCTCCGCGAACTCCTGCGCCGCGATGCCCTGGCCGACCGGACCGATGACGTCGGCCGGGCGGAGGGTGCCGGTGACCGTCCCCGGGGAGGCGGGACAGGCCTGGGTGCCGGCGGGGCCGTTACCGAGGTTGGTGCAGAGGAAGACGCTGATGCCACCGCTCTGGTGGGTACCGCCGAGGTGGATGTGCGCCTGGTTGACGGTGGTTGCCAGGCCGTCGTAGGTGAGCCGGTACGTGATCTCCTGCTTGCGGAGGTCGACACGGGCCAGGAACAAGCCCTTCCCGGTGGTCGACAGCACGAGCGGATCCTCCTGGTATCCGCTCAACTGCACCGCCAACGTGTTCTGCGAGCTGTCGGTCTCGTTACCGGCGACGGCGGCACTGCCCGTGCCGGTGGCGACCACCAGCGCGGCGACGAGTCCGATCCACAAGAGGCGTAAACGACCGTTTCGCACCTGCTGCCTCCTTTCGTAGGCACGGTGTGACGGCACGGTGTCCATCCGCCGCCTACGCAGAAACGCGCCGGCCGGTTCAATCGATGTTTTTCGCTATTTGCACGCTACGCTGCGCGGCGCCGAAGTCCGGGTGGTCCGCCAGCCAGGCCGCGTACGCGGGTCGCTGCTCGATCACGTCCTCGTACGCGGCGACGGCCAGCGCGACGACCTCGTCGGCGGCGTCCGCGGCGACGCCGTCGGGGTGCCACCCGACCAGATGCCGCCAGCGCAGCGGCGTCCCGGCGATCGGGACCATGGTGATGCCCGCCAGCCCGCGGAACGTGGCCTGGCACAACACGACACCGGCGCCGCCCGTCACGAAGTCGACACAGCCGCCCACGTCCATCTCGAAGATGTGCCGCGGCGTGAAGCCGGCCCGGGCGGACGCGGCGACGAAGCAGTCGGTGAAGCAGCCGTCGCCGGGCGCGCTCGCCCACTGTTCGCCGGCCAGCTCGGAGAGCGCCACCTCAGGCCGCCCGGCGAGCGGGTGGCCGTCGTGCATGAGCACCCACACCGGGTCCACGCACACCGTGCGCCAGATCAGCCCGTGCTCCGCGGCCGGCGTCGAATCGGCGCAGGCACCGATCAGCGCGAAGTCGAGCCGGTTGCCGTGCACCGCGTCGGCCAGCTCGTCGGCCGACCACGTCGCGTGCGTCGAGACCTCCTTGCCCGGGTGGGCCCCGGACAGCCGCTGGACGAGGCCGCCGGTGATCGGGCCGTTGGTGGCCCCGATCCGGTACCGGGCCATCGCCGCGCCGGTGCGGACGAGCTGCGCGGCGTCGTCCCGGAGACCCTCGACGGCCGGGATGAGCACCCGTGCCCGGGTCAGCACCAGCTCGCCGAGCGCCGTCGGCCGGGCGCCCCGCCGGTCACGCTCGAACAGCCGGCCGCCGAGCGCCCGCTCGATCCGCTGGAGCTGCGTGGTGAGCGCGGGCTGGGGCAGGCCGAGGGCCGTGGCGGCCTTGGTGACGCTGCCCGTCTCGGCGATCACGCAGATCACCCGGAGATGACGCAGCTCGATGTCCATGGGTGGGACGGTACGTCCGCAGGGGACGTGAAGCCACACTTCCCGGCGATCTGCGTCGCCCGACGATGAACGCCGTCACGGGCGCCAGTGCGGCCGATCCGTGGGCATCGGCGCGAACGCGCCGGCCGCGCGCAGCCGGGTCCCGGCCGCGACGATCCGGGCCGTGCCCGGCAACTCGCCGGCGTCGATCAGGGACAGCAGCACGCCACCGTCGGGTGCCGAAGCCGTACCCGAGCTCGGGGCGGTCGCCCACGCCCGCGGCGACGATAGCGACGGAGGAACTCGTCGTGGTCCAACATGGGTTGATGATCGCAAGAGACCGTCCCCTGGAACCGACCGGCACCCACCTGCGGACGATGATGGGCGAGGTCACCGAGTACCTCGTCGGCCTGGTCGACGGGATCCGTGACGCGCCGGTGTCCGACTTCGACGGCGTCCCGGAACTGCTGGCCGATCCGGAGCTCCGTCGGCCGCCCGGCGACACGGGCCGCCCGCTCGCCGAGCTGCTGTCCATTGTGGACCGGGCCGCGGCGAAGGGCCTCGACGCCGGCCACCCCGGCCACCTGGCGTACATCCCGGGCAGCGGACTCGTCAGCGCCGCCATCGCCGACCTCGTCGCGGCCGTCCTCAACCGGTACACGGGGCTGGCCCACGTGGCGCCCGGCCTGGTGGCGCTGGAGGCCGACGTGATCCGGTGGCAGGCCGACCTGTTCGGCCTGCCGGACACCGCGGCCGGCGTCCTCACCAGCGGTGCCTCGATCGCCACGCTGTCGGCGATCGTCACCGCCCGCGACACCGTGCTGCCCGACGACTTCCGCGCCGCGACGGTGTACGTCAGCTCGCAGACCCATCAGTGCGTCGCGAAGGCCGCGCGGCTGGCGGGACTGCCGGTCCGGGCCGTGCGGACCGTCGCGGTCGACGGTGCGCTTCGAATGGACCCGGACGCGCTGCGCGCCGCGATCGCCGCCGACCGGGCCGCCGGGCTGCGGCCGTTGGCGGTGGTCGCCAACGCGGGCAGCACCGGCACCGGTGCCGTCGACCCGTTGCCCGCGCTGGCCGACATCGCGGCCGAGGAACGGATCTGGCTGCACGTCGACGCGGCCTACGGCGGCTTCTTCCAACTGACCGAGCGCGGTCGCAGCCGGCTGCGCGGCATCGAGCGGGCCGACTCGCTGGTCGTCGACCCGCACAAGAGCCTGTTCCTGCCGTTCGGCACGGGTTCGCTGCTGGTGCGCGACGGTGAACTCCTGCGCCGCGCCCACTCCGGCGTCGAAGGCCATGTGCTGCAGGACATCCGCGACAGCTCGGTGCCCGACTTCGCCGCGTACGGGCCGGAGCTGACCCGCGACTGCCGCGGCCTGCGGATGTGGCTACCGTTGCACCTGCACGGCGTCGACGCGTTCCGGTCCGCGCTGGACGAGAAGCTCGACCTCGCCGCGTACGCCCACGCCGAACTGCGCGACGACCCGCACCTGCACGTGCTCGGCGCGCCGGAACTGTCGGTGGTGGCGTTCCAGCACCGGGGCGGGCAAACCGCCGAACTGCTGCACCGCGTCAACGCCGAGGCCCGCGTCTTCCTGTCCAGCACGACGATCGACGACCGCTACACCGGACGGATCTGCGTCCTCAACCACCGCACCGACCGCGCCCGGGTCGACATGGCGGTCGAGGCCGTCCGCCGGCACGCCGCGGCCCTGTCCTGACGGCGTGGTCTGTCAGGGGTCATCGTCGTCGGGGAGCGTCAGCTCCGTGAGTTCGGTCAGTTCACCGAGCCACTCCGGAATCTCGGAGATCTCGTTCATCCACAGCCCGAGCTCCCGCAGGTTGGTCAGGCGGCGGATCCACTCCGGCACCGTCGTCAGGCCGGTGCGGGACAGTTCCAGGCGGGTGAGGTTGGTCAGCTGTCCGAGCGTGTCCGGCAGGCTCTCCGGTGCCGAGGTGAACCAGCCGAGATACAGGTCCAGGTTCGTGAGCCGGGTCAGGTTGCCGATGCTCTCCGGGAGCCGGTCCGACCGCGTGTCGACGAGGAACAGCTCGGTGAGGTTCGTCAGCCCGCCGAGGAAGTCGAGCGGCTCGCCCTCCAGGTTGTTCTCGCTCAGGTTGAGCACGCGGAGCCCGGTGAGCTCGCCGAGAACGGCGGGCACCTGTTCCAGGTGGTTCAGCTGAACGTCGAGCTCCACCAGCCGGTCGAGGTCCGTCAGCCAGTCGGGCAGGTCGTCGAGGTTGTTGAACTTCAGGTCGAGGGACTCGAGATGGGTGAGCTGACGCACCGCGTCCGGCAGCTCGTACAGTCCACACCGGGAGAGGTCGAGCGACCGCGCCGTGCGTGCGGCCTCGATCCGTGCCTGGGTTCCCGCATGCATCCGATGATGCTATGCGCGCGGTCGCGCCGTGCGTCAGCGGAACGGGAGGGCCACGTCGCACACCAGGTCGCCCGGGGCGGCCGCGTCGGGCGTCGTGGGATGGCCGTAGACCTCGCGTGGTGGCGCGACGACGGTGTGGCCGTGGTCGTGGACCCAGCGGCGGACCGCGTCGTAGACCGAGAGGATCTGCGGCGGTTCGAAGTGCCCCTTGATCACCTCGATGTACGCCTCGCGGTGCGCCGGCTCGACGCGGCCGGCGGTCCCGGATCGGACCGGCACGCAAACCTCGACCGGCCCGTCGGCGTCCTCGTTGACGTCGCCGTGGAACACCACGAACCGTGGCCCGACCGGGCCGCCGCACTGACCGGCCTGGGCGGTCAGCCGGGCGGTGGCGTCCCGGATCCAGCCCAGTTCGGGCGCGGTGACGTAGCGCAGCTCGCTCAGGACCCGCTGCTCGGCGACGTCACGCACCGAGACGTCCCACGGCTCGTCGGCGACCGGCGTCTCGGCGGCGAGGTTGCGGACCAGGCGGTCGGCCAGCTCCCGCTGGGCCGCGAGGCGCTGCTCCACCCCCGTCCAGTAGACGGCCAGCCGCCCGGCGGCGTCGGGGCCGGGCGTGCCGACGATCGCCGTGATCTCGGTGAGCGGCATGTCGAGCCGGCGCAGCAACGCGATCAGCCGGCCGGCGTAGAGCTGACGGGCGGAGTACCGGCGGTATCCGGTGCCCGGCACCACCTCGGCGGGCCGGAGCAGGCCGATCCGGTCGTACAGCCGCAGGGCCCGGACCGACAGCCCACATCGGCGGGCGAACTCGCCGATGGTCAGGAGGCCGGGCCCGCCGGGCATCAGGTGACCGGAAAGGCGACGTCGAAGACCTCGTCGTCGGCCGCGGCCGACCTGAAGTCGGTCCAGTAGACCTCGCGCGGTGCCCGGGCGACGGCCAGAGCGTTGTCCACCACCCACTTCTCGACCGCTTCGTACACCCCGCCGAGCTCTCCGCCGGTCACCTGTGATTTTGTGACCCGGGCGAAGGCCTCACGGTGGGCCGGGATCGCCCGGTCACCGCCGACCGCGACCGTCGCGCAGACCTCGACCGCGGTCGGACCCTCGTTCGGATTGCCCTCGTAGATGGTGACGAACACCGGCTCGTCCGGGTCGGCCGGGCGCTCCACGAACGGCCAGGCGGCGGTCCCCAGCAAACCACCGGCCGCCCGCGCACGCTCCGCGACCCGGGCCATCGCGCCCGGCAACCACGCCTCCAACCCGGCCTGATCGACCGTGGCCGTCTCGCTCACGACCCGAATCTCCGGCACGTCACGCAATCGAATCTCGACCATGGAGCCAGAGTGCAGCCTCTCCCAGGGTCAGGGTCAAGCGTTGCGGCACACGAGGGAGTACCGCCACAGCAGGTGACGTCGCCATTCCACCCCGGGCAGCAGCTCGGTGGCCAGGCGCCGCATCGTGGAGTACCGCTCCGGTGGCGGCCAGACGGTCGGGGCGCTGTCGTCCGGCGCGCCGGGCCGGCGCCGCACCCTACCGACCACCTGCGCCACGATCTCGACGGGTAGGTCCTTGGGCAGGTCCGGCCTGGCCAGGCCGACGACGACCAGGACGCCACCGGGGGCGACCAGACTCCGCAGGCGGAGGAGTCCCGCACGGGCGTCCAGGTGATGCAGCGAGGCCACCGCGCTGACGAGATCGAAGCCGCCCGCCTCGCTCGTGAGGATGTCGCCGGCCACGTACTCGATGTCACCGGCCTCGGGGTGCTCCCGGCAGCGCCGGATGCACGGCTCGTCCGGGTCGATGCCGAAGACCGCGGGCACACCTCGCCGGCGCAGCTCACGGGTGAGTTCGCCGTTACCGCACCCCACGTCGAGCGCCCGACGGCAGCCGGCCGGGATGACGTCGAAAACCAGGGACTCGTATCGGGAACTCATCTCGGCGGACCCTGCTCACGCACGCGGCCACGGTACGGCCCGCCACCCGGGTGATCAACCGTACCGGCGGTGCGCGGGCCTACAACCTGCGCGGTCAACTCAGGGGTTGATGACGGCCGATCGGTGTTCGCATATCGTGTGGAGGTGCGGCTACTGCCCTCCGGTCGCGTGGCCGCGGTCTTCGACGTGGCGCTGACCGTCTGGATGGTCGCGCTCTCGCAGTACTTCGTGTGGCGCATGCCGGATCCCTACGGCCTGTGGACCGACGTCGACACGACCGGCCGGGTTCTGCTGGCGGTCGTCCACGTGCCGTTGATCGCCCGTCGCCGGTACCCGGTCGCGGTGTGCTGGCTCACCTGTGGCGGGGCCGCGGTCTACCTCACGATCGGGTACTACCACTCGGCGATCACGTTCGCGGTGGCGCTGGCCGTCTACTCCGTCGCCGCGTACCGGCGGCCGCGGGTGTCGGTGCCCGCGACGGTGGCGGCGAACGCGGTGCTGTTGTGGGGCAACCGGTTGGTCGAGCCGGGCATGGAACTGGCCGGCCCGGCCACCGCGGTCATGGTGGCGCTCATCGCCTGGGCGTTCGGAGAGGCGACGCGGCGGGCGGCGGAACAGCGGGCCACGCTGCGGGTCCTCACCCAGCGGTTGGAGCGGGAGCAGGAGGAGCAGGCCCGCCGGGCGGTCGTCCGCGAGCAGGGACGCATCGCCCGGGAACTGCACGACGTCATCGCCCACCACATGTCGGTGGTGTCGGTGCAGGCGGGCCTCGGCCGGTACGTGTTCGACGCCGATCCACCGACCGCGCGGCGCACGCTCGACGTCATCGGCGAGGTGGCGCACGAGGCGCTCGACGAGATGCGCCGGATGCTGGCCATGCTGCGCTCGTCGACCGACGAGGCGCCCTTCGCCGAGGTCGCCGGCCTGGCCCAGCTTGACGACCTGCTGGCGCGGGTGCGCGCCGCCGGCGCGACCGTCGACGTGACGGTGACCGGCGTCTCCGCCCGCCTTCATCCCGGCCCGGACCTGTGCGTGTACCGCATCATCCAGGAGTCGCTGACCAACGTGCTCAAGCACGCCGATCCGCCGCACGCCCGGATGTCGTTGTGCTGGAGCGCGACCGGCCTCACCGTCCGGGTCGAGAACGACGGTGCCGTTGGTCCGGTGGGGGAGGGCTACGGGCTGGTCGGCATGCGCGAGCGCGCCCGGTTGTACGACGGCCGGTTGCGCGCGGACCCCCGGCCCGGCGGGGGGTTCGAGGTGACGCTGGAACTTCCACTCGACGAGGTGACCGCATGACGAGCGTGCTGGTCGTCGACGACCAGGGGTTGATCCGGGCCGGTCTGGCCGCGATCGTGCGGGCCGCGCCGGGCCTGGAGTTGACGGCCGAGGCCGGCAGCGGCGAGGAGGCGGTCGTGCTGGCGGCGTCGACCGGACCCGACGTCATCCTCATGGACATCCGGATGCCGGGCATGGGCGGCCTCGCCGCCACCAGACACATCATCGACGCGACGCCGCAACGGCCGCCGAAGGTGCTCGTCCTGACCACCTTCGACCTCGACGAGTACGTGTACGCGGCGTTACGCGCCGGTGCGTGCGGGTTCCTGCTCAAGGACGCCGGCCCGGAGCGGCTGCTGCAGGCGATCGCCACGGTGGCCGCCGGTGACATGCTGTTCGCGCCGAGCGTGGTCCGCAAGCTCGTGGAAGCGAACGCTTCCCGGCCGGCGGCGCCGCGACCACACACGTTGCGGGATCTGACCGCCCGCGAGACCGAGGTGCTGGAACTGGTCGCGCGCGGCCTGTCGAACCCGGAGATCGCCGACCGGCTCGGGCTCAGCGAGGCGACGGTGAAGACCCACGTGAACCGGATCATGAGCAAGCTGCACCTGGCCAGCCGGGCCCAGGCGGTCGTGGTCGCGTACGAGGCGAGGCTGGTCGTCCCCGGCTCCTGACGCGTGTACCGCCCTGGTTGTAGGACCTCGGGTGGACGCGTCGGCGCGTGGCCGTCCGTAGCCTCGTGGTCGATCCGACGCCTGCCTGGGGAGCAGTGAATGACCACTCCTGATGGGGACTGGCCCGCGGCGCCTTACGCCGCACCGTACGTCCCGCCGCCGGACGCTCCACAGTGGACCGTCGGCCCGACGCGGGTGCGGGCGGCGGCGGCCGGCACGTTCGTCCGGGGACTGGCCCGCCGGGCCCGCACGGAGGCGGCCGTCGCCGAGCGGGTGCATCGCGGACGCGCGGCCGGGGCGCAGCGGTTGCGGCAGGTCGCTCCCCGGGTCGACCCGGCCCGGCTGACGGCCACCGCCGGCCGGGTGGGACGGGGAACCGCCGAGCACACCGGTCGGGCGGTCCGGCACACCGTGACGGCGTTCGCGGAGTTCGGAATCGGCATCGCCATGTTCTGGCGCGGGCTGTGGACGTTCGTCCGGAGCCCGCGTCTCTGGGTCTACGCCCTGGTGCCCGCGGTCGTCCTGTACCTGCTGATGCTCAGCAGCCCGGCCCTCGTGCGGGTGGTGTCGTACGAGGGCGCGGAGTGGCTGGCCGGCTTCGCCGACGACTGGCCGGACCTGGTGCGGTGGATGCTGTTGCTGACGTTCAAGTGGGCGCTGAAGGCGTTGCTGACCGCGATCGTCGGCTTCCTGGTGGTTCCGGTGACCCTGCTCGTCGGTGCGCCGTTCTACGTGCTCACCGTGCGCTCGCTGGAGCGGCGGCTGGGTGAGCCCGCCCGCACTCCACGCCCGAACTGGCTGGAGGCGAGCGCGTTCGTCATGTCGCAGACCGCGATCGTGTTCCTGGTGGTGGCCTTCGGCGGGCTGTTGATGGTCCCCGTGCTCCTGATTCCCGGGGTCAACCTGCTGGCCGCCGTGGCCGTCGCGGTCGTCATCAACGGGTTCGTCGTCGGCCTGCTCGCCGTGGGGCTGCCGCTGCATCACCGCGGGGTATGCCGGCGGCGCAGCCAGCTCGGGTACGCGTGGCGCCGCCGGTGGGCGGTCATCGGGTTCGGCGGGATGAGCGTTCTCGTCCTCAGCGTTCCGTACGCCCCGCTGCGCTGGCTGACCGTGCCCGCGGTGTTCGTCGGAGCGGTGCTGCTGCACCGCCGTCTCCCGTATGTCAGCGCTTCATCCGGCCCCGGATCGACAGGATCGCCAGACCCAGCAGGAGCGGCCCGAGCAGGCGTAGACCGATCTCGATGGCCTTCCCGGTGGACGTGAACGAGCGGGACGGCGTGGGCCGCAGCAACGAGGTCGCGCTCTCCACCGCGTGGAACGCGGCCTCGTCCCAGCCGGGGCGCGTACCGTTCACGGTGACCTGACGGTAGGTGGCCGGCCCGCCCGGCGCCGATCCGGCGAGCGGCCGGTACTCGATCTGCGCCGAGCCCTTGAACCCGATGGTCGCGAACCCCAGCGTTCCCAGCGCGAGAACGAGCAGGAGCGTGGCGAACGCCCGCGACGCCCGCAGCCCGTACCCGGCGACCGCCCAGTAGAGGGTCAGCAGCGCGCGCTCGACACTCCGCGATGGCGCCGCGACCCGGCGCATCTCCATCTCGCCGTAGTACAGGTCGGCGGCGCCGGGCTCGTCCTTGGCGTCCTCGCGGCTCTTCCGGAGGTCCCGGTAGACCGCCTGGATCCGCGCCGCCTCGCTCCGGGCGTCGTCCCCGGTGCGCACGGTTGGAGTGGACGGCGGCACGTCCTCGTCCACGTCACGGCATCTCGCCGGGAACCACCCGTCCGGGCGACGGTCGTAGCGGGCGCGCCAGAGGTGCTCCTCGGCGATCGCCCGGCGCGCCGTCCACAGCCGCCGTCGCGGGAACGAACCCACGGGGGTGCCGGCGAACAGGGGTGGTCCCTCGATCCGCAGCTTGTCGCGGTTGTAGCAGTTGAAGAAGCGGGCACCGCGCAGGTCGAGGCCCACCAGGGTGAGGTTCTCGGCGTCCACTGTGGACATCCGCACCAGGCGCGGGGCCGTCTTTCCGCCCTCCGGTGCGGCGATGGTGGCCGGTGACGCGAACGAGGCGTCGGCGAGGTTGAGCCGGCCGTCGCGGAAGTCGACGGTCAGCGCCATGGCCGACCTGATGTCGGGCGCCTCGACGCGGAGGGCGCCGTCGAGTTCGAGGTTCACGCCGTCAGGCGCCTGCAGGCCCGTCGCGGTGAACCGACGGTCCACCGAGCACCGGACGACGAGCTTTCCCGCCGCCCGGAGGTTGCTGAGGTCGAGGGATGCGGCCCGGCACGGCCCGAACCGGGTCGCCGCCGGGACGACCGCCCAGCCGAAGTCGGCGTCGACGAAGATGGCCCGGTTCACGGTCACCGAGGAGATGAAGGTGGACCGGAGGAACGTGGAGTGTCCGGTGAACGTCGCGTCGTCGAAGCTCACGGATCCGAAACTGCAGTCGTCGAAACGGGTTCGGCCCCGGAAGTCGGCTTCGAAGGAGGTGGGATTCTTGAACAGGCATCCCCAGAAGCCGGCGTGTTGGGCGAACTCGGCATCGTCGAACGAGGCCCCGCCGTGGAATTCCGTTCCACCGCTGTGGGCCAGCCGGCCGTGCCCGTCGGGGCGGCGCTGCGCCGCGGCGACTGCGCCGAGAACGCGCACGGCTCCGAACCTGGCCGGACCGTTGAACCGCGCACGGCGGAAGTTGGCGGGCTGGCCGAATCGGGTCGGCTTGGCCGGCGCACCCCCCTCCGACGGCGGCCCGAACTGTGCCGTGCCCTCGAACGTGGTGCCGAAGTGGGCCGGTCCCTGGAACTGCGCGCCGGAGAAATGGCAGTCGCCGGCGAACGTCGCTTCGGTGAAGTCCGCGTCGGAACCGAACGTCGCGCCGTCGAACCGCGCGGTGCCGGTGAACGTCGTCCCGTGGAACCGCACCGCCTCGCGGAACTCCACGGCGCTGAAGTTCACGTCGTGGAGCCGCGTGCCGCCGAAGGTGGCCCGTCCGAGGAAGAGGGCGCCCTCGAACGTCGCCGAGTCCGGCAGGACGGCGCCGTCGAAGTTCGCGTTCCGGAACATCGGTTCGGTCCGCCCGGCCGGGGTGAGCGCCCGGCGCAGCGAGTCGAACAGATCGGCCGTGAACGTGGTGTTCCGGACGTCGACGGTGGCACCGCTCTCCAACCGTTCGAGGGCGGTCAGGAGTTCGGTCCGTGGGAGGTGGGCCAGGCAGGCGTCGCCGTCGAACACCACGCCGGAGCAGCCATCGTGCGCACAGACCCGGGGGTCGTCGGGCATGGAGAAGAGCTTAGGCGACGGCGAAATCGTGGGCCTTCCCCCAAATGTGTGTTGTGGCGCATGCCGGAAACCGCGATACCACTGTGGTCGTCATCGGGGCCGGACCGGCCGGACTGACCCTGGCCTGCCTGCTGCAACGGTCCAATGTGGACTGTGTGGTGCTGGAGGCGCGCAGCCGCGCCTACGTCGAACGCCGCCAGCGGGTCGGCATGCTCGACCACACGGCCGGGGAGATCTTCGTCGAGCACGGTCTCGCCGACCGGGTCCTGTCCGACGCACGCCGGGAGACGCACCTGGAGCTTCGGTACGAGGGCGTCCCGCGGCTCGTCGACGTCCCCGCGCTTGCCGACGGCCGGGCCAGATGGCTTGTCCCGCAACAGGTTCTGCTGCGGCGACTGATCGAGGTGTTCCTCGACGGGGGAGGAGACCTGCGGTTCGACGTGTCCGACGTCGTCCTGCACGACCTCGTCGGCGCCGAGCCGACGGTCACCTATCGGGACGAGACCGGAGCGCGGCGGCAGGTGCGGTGCGGGTACGTCGCGGGCTGCGACGGTTACCACGGCGTCAGCCGGGCCGCCATCCCACCCACCGCGCTGACCACGTACAGCTCCGACCACGGCATCCGCTGGATCACGTTCCTCGCCGACGTGCCCGCGCCCAGGCACTCGCTGCTGGGCGTCAGCCGGCACGGGTTCGCCGCCCAGTTCGCCCGCGGACCCGCAACCTGCCGCTTCTACCTCCAGCACCGGCCCGGCGACGACCCGCTGCAGTGGCCCGACGAGCGCGTCTGGGAGCAGCTTCGGCTGCGGTTCGGCGATCCCGTTCCACCGCCAACTGGCCAAGGCCCGGCTCGACCGGCTCTTCACCTCACGAACCGCCGCCACCGCGTTCGCCGCCCTCATGGCCGGCACACCGACCGACCTCGCCAGGGCCGGGTAGCCCTTCTATACTCGCGGCCCGGGACGCCGGCCGGGTGTGTTGCCCCGGAACAGCCGGCCCGGTCACACTCTGCGCGGGGGCACGGGGGAACCGGTGACGCAGTACGTCTACCCATACGGTCCGGCACGGCCGCCACGCAGATCGCGGACGCCGGTGATGCTGGGCGCCGCCTTCGCTGTGCTTCTGGTGGTGGCGTGCGGCGGCGTCGCCTTCCTCGTGGTGAACCGCGGGTCGGGCGCCGCCCGGGACGCCGCGCCGTGCGAGGTGGTGGCGGCCACCATCACGGTCACCGGTGCGGTCGAGGGCCTCCCCGACGTGACGTTCAGCGCCGACGGGCGCACCGTCGCCACGTCCGGCCAGCCGGTCCAGCTCTGGAACGCGGACACCGGCGCGCCGCTGAAGAACCTGACCCACCGGTTCCGCGACCTCACCGTGATGGCGTTCAGCCCCGACGGCAAGGCGCTGGCCATGGCCAGCGACAAGACCAGGATCCGGGACTTCCTCGGGTTCGAGCCCACCGGCGCCGCCGCCGGCCAGGGCGGCATGTACCCGCTGGTGCTCTGGAACGTGGAGACCGGCGGTCCGGGCGACCTGTACCCGCACGGGAGCCCGCTCGACGGCGTCGAGTTCAGCCGCGACGGTGCCAGCCTCGCCACCATCGAGGGCGACGACGTCTACCTGTGGGACCGGACCGGCAGGACGCGCGGGCCGCAGGCGCTGCCCGTCACCGAGCCGCACGTGGGCGGCGTCGTGTTCAGCCCCGACGGCAAACTCGTCGCCGTCGCGAGCAGCCTGGGTGCGGTCGTCCTGTACGACCCCGCCACCCGCAGGGCCGTCCGGACCTTCGAGAAGTTCGGTGACCGGTACACGCAGATGCGTTTCAGCCCGGACGGTGCCCACCTCGCCATCCACAACGGCGGTGCTCCGCTGAAGATCTGGAACCTCACGACCGGCGCCGCCGTCGCCCAGCTCGACCTGGCCGCGGACGACTACCTCGTCGACTTCGTGTACAGCGCCGACGGGCGCAGCCTCGTCACCCTGGATCAGACGACGGACTACCGCCGGTGGGACGCCGCCACCGGCCAGCAGACGGGCCGGGTCCGCAAGGCCTGCGGACGGCGCAACGCCGTGGCCGCGCAGTACGGAACGCTCAGCCCGGACGCGACCCGCGCCACCGGGGTGGATCAGCGCACCGCTGGTGGGCCGAAGCAGGTGGAGGTCGTCGGCCTGCCGTTCTGACCTCGACCCTGGGTAGGCTCCGGGGTGGGGAGGTCCCGATGCGTGCAACGGCCGAGCACCTGGAGCCGTACCGGCGGTGGCGGATGACGTACCGCAGCGACGGGCGTGACCTGGCCGGCTTCTGGCTTGCCCCCGACGCCGACGGCCCGCATCCCGCGCTGGTGTTCAACCACGGCAGCATCGGCTTCGGCCCGGCGTCGCTGCCCGGCCTTCAGGTGCTCGTCGCGCTGGGGTACGCGGTGTTCGCGCCGATCCGCCGCGGGCACAACGACGAGCCGGGCCCGTACTGGCTGGACCTGGTGCCGGCGCCGTGGGGCAGCCCGGAGATGGGCCGGCAGCTCGTCGCGGCCCTGCGGGGGGAACTGGTCGACGTGCTGGCCGCCGTGGACTGGGTCGCCGCCCGCCCCGAGGTCGACGCCGGGCGGATCGTCGTGGCCGGCTCCTCGTTCGGCGGGGTGCTGACCGTGCTCGCGCTGAGCGAGCCGGCGCCGTTGTGCGCCGGCATAAGCTTCGCCGGCCCGTCGATGAGCTGGCCCGACGCGCCCGCGTTGCAGGCGGAGCTGCTGGCCGCCGCCGCGTCGGGAACGGCGCCGCTGTTTCTGGCCCAGGCGTTCAACGACCACAGCCTGCAGCCGACCTACGCGATCGGGGCCGAGCTGGCCAGGCACGGCCGTCCGCACGAAACCCGCGTGTATCCGGCCATCGGCGACGACCCCATGACCGGACACGGAATCTTCGCCACCGGATTGGACCTGTGGCGCGTCGACGTCGAGCGGTTCCTCGCCCGCTGGGTGTGACCGCAACGCAATCCGCCGCGGCCCGATCGTCGATGTGCCTTGCTCGGTGCCGCCCTGAGCGACGCCGTCCACGGGTACGCCCACGACTCACGGCGCTGCAGATCGACCTGACCTTCAACACCCGCGACGCCGAGTCGCTGGCCGGGTTGTCGAGGAGCTGGTGCGGCCGGCGGCAGCGTGCTGGCGACGTTTGACGGCCACGTGGTGATGGCCGACTCCGAGGAAACGAGTTCTGCGTCGCGGCCTCACGCCCGGACACGCTTCGAGGTTGGCTCCATAATCCTTAGCGGTGCGACGTTTTTGCTGTTCCGAGCGCCCCAAACAGCAAAAACGTCGCACCGCTTTCGATCATGAAACGATCCGGACTTCACTCTCTGGCCAGTAAGTTGATCAAGCGGCAGCAGGGAAGCCGATCGTGCGATCAAGGCGGCGGCTAACGTGTAGCGGGATCACGGAGGCGGAGGGGTTCGATGCGGCAGACGGTTTCCTCGGGCGGGCCTTACGAAGACGTGTACGGCTACAGCCGTGCGGTGCGGGTGGGTGACCACATCCACGTGGCGGGCACGACCGCCCGCGCGCCCGATCTGGACGGCGACGCCTACACGCAGGCACGGGCGGCGCTCTCGATCATCGAAACCGCGTTGGGTGAGGTCGGGTCGGGGCTGGGCGCCGCGGTCCGCACGGTCACCTATGTCACCGACCTAGCCGACGCCGACCTGGTCGCCCGGGCCCACCGCGAGGTGTTCGGCGAGGTGCGGCCGGCGGCGACGCTGGTGGAGGTCACCGGCCTGCTGGGCGGCGCCCGGGTGGAGATCGAGGTGTACGCCGTCGCGGGCTACGAGTAGCCGTACGGCACGCGGGGGCGGTACGGGGCCTCGAGAGCGGCCGTGTCGTCGTCGCTGAGGGTCAGGTCGACGGCGGCGAGGGCGTCGTCGAGCTGGTGGAGCTTCGTCACACCGACGATGGGCGCGGTCACCGGTGCCTTGCCCAGCAGCCAGGCCAGCGCGATCTGGGCGGGTGGCCGGGCGTGTGCGGCGGCGACCCCGCGCAGCGCGTCGACGACGTCCGCGTCGTTGTCGTGGCCACGTGGGGAGGCCTGCTCGGCGACCGCGCGGGGCGTGTCGCGCCGGCCGCCGGCGAGCAGACCGCGGGCCAGCGGGCTGTACGGCAGGACGCCGACGCCCTGGTCGGCGCAGAACGGCAGCATCTCCCGTTCCTCCTCGCGGTAGGCGAGGTTGTAGCGGGTCTGCATCGACACGAACCGGGTCTGCGCGGTGTACTGGGCCTTCGCGAGCTGCCACGCGTACATCAGGGACGCGCCGAGGTACCGGACCTTCCCGGCCCGCACGACGTCGTGCAGTGCCGCCATGGTCTCCTCGATCGGCGTCCCGGCGTCCCATCGATGGATCTGGTACAGGTCGATGTGGTCGGTGCCCAGCCGGCGCAGCGACGCGTCGACGGCGGCCATGATGTGTTTGCGGGACAGGCCGCGGTCGTTGGCACCGGGTCCCATCGGATAGAAGCACTTGGTCGCGAGCACGTAGTCGCCGCGGCGGGCGAAGAACCTGCCGAGCAGACGACCGGTGATCTGCTCGCTCACCCCGCCGGAGTACATGTCGGCGGTGTCGAAGAACGTCACGCCGGCGTCGACGGCGCGCCGCACGATCGGCTCCGCCGCGTCCTCCGGCAGGAACCACGGCTCCGCGGCGGGATCGCCGAAGCTCATCATGCCCAGGCCGATCCGCGACACCTTGAGCCCGGACGAGCCGAGCCGCACGTACTGCATTCCGACCATTTTTCCCGAGCGCGGCGCGGACCGGGAAGGGTACATCGAAGGCGGAACGCGCGACTCGGTACGAAGAATGAAGGTCAGGCGGGGACGCGGGGTTGCGCCAGCGCCTGGATGAGCTCGGCCAGAACCCGTTCGGCGTCGGAGTTGTCGACCTGGCAGGTGCCGGCCGCCAGATGCCCGCCGCCGCCGTACCGCAGCATGATCGAGCCGATGTCGGCCGGCGAGGTGCGGTCCACAATGGACTTTCCGGCGGCGAACACCGTGTTCTGCTTGTCCCTGCCCCACAGCGCGTGGATCGAGACGCGCGTCTCGGGATAGAGCGCGTAGACCATGAACCGGTTGCCCGCGTAGATGGTGTCCTCGGCGCGCAGGTCGACCACGACGACGTCGTCGTGGATCGTGCTCACCCGGCGCAGCTGGTCGATGAACGGCTCGGTGTGCTTGTGGAACAGCTCCGAGCGTTCGCGGACGTCCCGCATCGCCAGGATCTCGTCGACGCTCTCCAGCTGATGGCAGGCATGGATGAGCTTCATCATCAGCTCGAAGTTGGAGATGGTGAAGTCGCGGAAGCGGCCGAGGCCGGTGCGGCTGTCCATGAGGAAGTTCAGCAGCGTCCAGCCGGTCGGGTCGAGGATCTCCTCCACGGTGTACTGCGCCGAGTCGGCCTTGTCGACGGCCTCCATCAGGTCCAGCGGCACGTCGGTGAAGAAGTCGGCGCCGCCGAACTCGTTGTAGATGACGCGGGCCGCGGACGGCGCGGACGCGTCGATGATGTGGTTGGGCTGCGGACCGACGCGCACCGTCTCCGAGTGGTGGTGGTCGAAGACCAGGTGCGCCCCGGGAACGTACGGCAGGTTCGTGATGATGTCGTTCTCGGTGATTTTGACCTTGCCGTCCTGCATGTCCTTCGGATGCACGAAAATGATCTCGTCGATCATGTCGAGGTGATTCAGCAGCGTGGCGCACACCAGGCCATCGAAGTCGCTGCGCGTCACGAGCCGGTATTTCACGGTTTCATTCATCGGCCACCGGGGCGCCGACCTGAGGGGATCGGCTCAGTCCGGGTCCTCGTGCCACCGGCCGGGGTCGTTGAGGCGTTGCAGCCGCAACGGGCGTCCCGTTCGGTGTCGAATGTGAGGTTCCGGCCGCGGGTCTCCGTGGACGTCACGTACCAACCGCTGGTGTACGGCGACGGGCTACGCGTAGCGCCCACCAGATCAGGGGAGCCTGCATCGGGAGGCGGGCGTAGGCCGCGGCCCGGTACGCCGGCGGGCGTCGGCGCCAGTCCCGGGCCATCTTCACGTTCGCCGGGAAGACGGCTACGAACAGGGCGGCGGCGGCCAGACCGCCGGCGCGGCGGGTGCGCGGATGCGCGACGGCCGCGGCCACCGCGAGTTCGGCGACGCCGCTCAGGTACGTCCACGTCCGGGGCCGGCCGGGCAGCGTGCGCGGGACGATCGGGTCGTATATCTGCGGCGCCGCGAAGTGCGTGCCACCGGTGACGGCGAGCAGCAACGCGAGGCCGTGGGCACTCCGGGACGCGGACATGGGGTTCAGCATGCCAGGACCCGGTGTCCGCGCGCCTATCATCGGTCGGGATGGATATCGACGAACGCGAACTGCACTACCCGCCGGACGCGCCGCTGCGCGCCTGGCGGTTGTTCCGGGTGCGCGCGTTCGACGGGGACCTGCTGCTCTCCTCGCCGATGTACCACGACCCCGACCCGCCGTCGTGGCCAGCCGTCGGCAGCGTCGCGTCCTGCTACGAGGGCCACCCGGCGCCGGCTCCCGGGTGCCGCTGCGGCATCTACGGCGCGGTTCCGGGAACCCTCGACTCGCTTCCCGGCTACCTGCTCGACACCGCCCACGACGCCGACCGGTGGGCCTACGCCGAGATCGCCTGCAGCGGCCGCGTCTTCGTCGACATGCGCGGCGTGCGGGCCGAACGCGCCGAGCTCGTGCGCATCGCCCTGCCCGACTCGTCCTGGCCGGACGAGGCAGCGCTGTCCGCCGCGAAGCGGCTGCTCCACGCGCGCTATGGAGTGCCCGTCGGCGGGCTGGACTGGGTCCCCGACTGGGTTGCCGGCAACCGACGCGATGCGGGGCGGCCACCCGCCGAGGTGAACCTCGCCCTCGACCTGAACCGGCTCGATCTCGGCTGATCTACAGCAGCAGGCCGACGGCGCACGCGAGGACGAGGAGGGCGCCCATCGCGTAGGTGACGACGGCGAGAGCCGAGATCGGTGGTTCCGACCAGGGGACGCGGTGGCTGTCGAAGACCGGCTTCAGCGCGAACTGGAACAGCTTCCGCCGCGGCTTGAATCCGAGCCGCAGCAACGGCCCCCGCAACGGAAGGAACTCCGGTGTCCAGTCGGACGCAAAGCGGAAGAAGCCGTACCGGGCTCTCGGCATTCCGGGAAGAGCGATGCCGCTGGTGCGGACGGCTTCCGCGCGGAAGGAGTCGTACGCGGTCCGCTTCATGTCCAGGACGAGGATCAGCAGCCGCTCCGGGCGGACCATTCCCCGGGCCGTGCGGAGTTCCCACAGCAGGCCCGCGTCGGTGCCGGCCCGGAGGACGACGAGGCGCGCGACGCGCATCCAGTGGACGACGGCGTCGCGCCACTCGTCGTCGGTGGTGTACTGCCGGGCGGCGCCGGGTCTGGGAAGCGTCTCGCCCGGCTGGCCGATCGCGATCATGTCGCCGAGGGGTTTCAACGCCTCCGCGAGTTGCTCCTCGTCGGTGGTCGCGCCGGTGACGAGGGTCTGTGTCAGCAGCAGCGACAGGCCCTGTCCGGTGATGCCGGCGTCGGTCCGGAACGGGCGGAGATACAACACGCGGGGCCGGTCACCGTGCAGCACCGCCGGTGCCGCGGACCTCGCCGTCAGCTGGCGCCCACGGAAATAGAGAAACCCACCGACGACGGCGAGGATTGGCGCGGCGATCGCGAGCGCCACGAACAGTTCCACGGGCACGCCGAGAATGAGGGGCAGTACGCACGCCGCGATCAGGACGGCCACGACGGCGAGCGCGATGAACACGACCCCGGCGGTCTTCGTGGCGGCGCCGGCGGCGCGTGGCGAAACGTCCTGCGGCGGCACGGATTCACGATGGCATCCGGTGCCCGCTGATCCCACGCCGAAGTCACGCACCTGACAGCGACGTTTGCCGGGAACCGCCGATGGGAATCGATGCTCCGTCCATAGTGAACCGTCCACAGTGGTCCGGGAGCCTCATATGTCAACGCAGGCCGTGCTCTACGTCATTGCGATCATTCTGCTGGTGCTCGCCGCCCTGCCGATTCCCACCCGGGGTATCGGGCTCGCGTTGCTGGGTGCCGCCGCGGCCCTCGCGGCCTACTCCTGGCCGGTGATCTCGGGCTGACGGTCAGATCTGCGTGGCGGCGAACAGTTCGAGATGCGCGCAACGCGGGCAGCGGAACGCGTCGACCTGCCAGCGTGGCTTGCCCAACCGCTTGGCGCCGCCGAAGGGGCCGCGTTCGAGCCGGCCCGCGATCCACCGGGCGTAACCCTGGACGCCTGGCCGGAGTCCTCGACGAATCCCGGCTCCAGGCCGACGGTTCCGCACTGCGTGCACCTCAGCTCGTTCATCCCCGGGAGCGTAGACGCTACCGGCTCGTCGTCCGCGGACGCACGAAGTAGTCGGACCGGCCGCGGCGGGGTGCGCTGCCGTCCGACCTCAGTCGGGGAATGAACTTCGAACAGTGGATGTAGGCCTCGTGTACGTCCGCGACGACCCAGCGCGTGGCCCGCCGGGTGGGTGCCGCCTCGACCGGGAGATCCGGGTGGTCGGCCCGCAGGTCCGCGTCGTCGACGATCGTGGCGGCGCCGTTGACGTGCAGCCCGACACCGTCGGCGCCGAAGTCCAGGAAGAGCAGGCCCACCCGCGGGTTCTCGCTGATGTTGCCGAGGCTCGCCATGACGCCGTTGCCGCGGTAGTCCGGCCAGGCCAGCCGGTGGTCGTCCAGGACGTGGACGAAGCCGGGCGGTCCGGCCCGGAAGGTGCTGTCGCAGTTCCCGCGCGCGTCGCTGGTGGCGAGGAACATGAACTCCTGCCGCGCCACGAACGCACGCATCGCGTCGTTGAGGTGGTCGAGAACCTGGGTGTCGTAGAAGCGCCGGGCGCGGTCACCGGTGCCGTACCGCTGCTGGAGGGTCCGCTCACCGGCGGATCCGACGAGCGGGCAGGCGGGTGTCGCGAGCCGGTCGGTCCGGGGTGCCGCCGTGCGTGGCAGGAGCAGCGGTAGCGCCCGTGTCAGCACTAGCAGAATCCATCTCACCATCAGCCAATGCTGGCGGCACGCCACCCAGACCGTCGCACTACGTGTGCGATCGATACTATTTGAGTAACGATCCGGGGGTGGGGTCGGTCGCGAGTCGGGCGTGCAGTTCGACGTCGAAGCGCTCGTCACCGTACCGGAGCTTCTGCCGTTCCAACCCTTCGACCAGGAACCCCGCGCGGCGGGCGACCACGCACGAGGCGGGGTTGTTGGTCCGGTGACCGAGTTCCAGCCGGAACAGCCGGCCGTCGCCGAGCGCCCAGTCCGCCAGCGCCCGCACGGCCGCGGTGGCCACACCCTGCCCGCGCCCGTGTCCGGCGGTCCAGTACGAGACCCACCCGGTGTCGTGGCGCCGGCTGATGTCGGTGACGGCGACGTTGCCGAGGACGGCGTCGTCCGCCGTGACGACGGCGAAGCTCCACCCGCGTCCGGCGGCGAACTCCTCGATGCGGGCGTCGAGCCACCGCTCGGCCGCACTCGGACTGTCCATCGGCTCGGCCGCCTGGCGGGCCATGTCGGGCGTGGCGAAGGCGGCCCGCACCGCGTCGGCGTCGGTCCGCAGCCACGGCCGCAGCGTGAATCGTCCGGCGTGAATCATCCGAACATCATCGACGACCTCACGGGATGAGGCGGTCGACCAGCTCGAAGGTGTCGTACGGCTGGTTGTAGTCGCCGAAGTGTCCGTCGTCCCGGATGATCTGCGTTCCGCCCACCCGGTCGAACATGAACCGGGCCTGTTTGTCGTCGCAGCCGTACGGGTCGTCGGTCGAGTTGATGAAGTAGAGGTCGCCGGCGTTCTGCTTGATGGCCGGCCAGTCGTAGCTCGGCTGCAGAACCGGCTCGTCCGAGGTGTTCGGCTGGGTGTGGTACCCAGCGACGAGAATCGCCTGCGACACGGGCGTTTCGAGGTGCTCCAGCACCGCGAGCAGGAGTGCCGCGCCCCCGGAGTGCCCGACCAGAACGGTCTCCCGGTCGAACCGGTGCGCGGCGAGCACCTTCGGCAGGAACGTGGCGATGGGTTCGACGTTGACATCGGGATAGTGCGGCACCTCGACGGAGTAACCCCGATCGGTGAGACGCCGCTCGAGCCAACGGAACCAGAGTATGTCCGGACTTCCGTTGGTTCCATGAAAGATGACGGCGTTCCGGCCCACGGGTCCCCCTTGATCTTGAAGCGTCGCCGGAGTCTACCCGCATCAAATAGAAGTGGTTGCTTATATAAGTCTGGGCCGGTACGGTCGCGGGGTGAGAGACATACTAGACGAGTTGGCCGCCGTGCACCGGGTGATGGGCACGGGCACCGTGCCGGCCGGCGAGGCGTACACGGTGGAGCTCCGGCGCCGCTACGACGCGGAGATCGAGGACGTCTGGGACGCCATCACCAGCGCCGATCGGCTGGGTCGCTGGTTGCGGCCGGTCACCGGAGATCTCCGCCTCGGTGGCAAGTACGACCTGGAGGGCATGGGACACGGCGAGATCCTCCGGTGCGAACCGCCGCGGTTGCTGAAGGTGTCCTGGCTCTTCGGCCCGGACGCCGACGCCTGGGACGGCACCAGCGAGGTCGAGGTGCGCCTGGCCCCGGGCCCGACCGGCGACACCGAGTTCGAACTGATCCACGCCGCGGTCGTCGATCCGCATTATTTCCCGACGTTCGGCCCCGGCGCCGGCGGCGTCGGATGGGACCAGGGCCTGCTCGCCCTGGCCCGGCTCCTCGCCGGCAAGGAGGGCGAGGAGGGCGACCAGCTGCACGAGTTCAGCCGGCGCAGCGCCGCGGCCTGGGGCCGGGCCCACCTTGCCGCCGGTGGCGACCCGGAGCACGTCGCGGCCGCGGTCGCGGCCACGACGAGCTTCTATGTGCCGGAGGACCCGGTCAGCCGGTGAACGTGGCGAAGATCCGGCTGAACTCGAACGGCGTCTGCGGCACGTTCGTGCACTGGAACAGCGCGCCCGTGCAGGCGTTCCGGTCGCGGTTGGCCTCCCAGAAGGAGACGAGCCCGAGGCGGTTGGCGTTCGCGAACGCGATCAGGTCGCGGGCGTCGCTCTGGCTGAACGTGCCGTTGTCGTCGTTCTTGCCGAGCATCGGCGTCACACCGACCATCCGGAACGCGGCCGCGTCGCTGTTGCCGTAGACGGACCGGATCTGGTCCTTCGTCGACCGCACCGCCTGGATGGCGAGGTCGCCGTAGTCCTGTCCGGCCCGGCCGTAGTCCATCGCCATGATGTTGACCAGATCCAGGTTCACACCCGCGTTCTTCGCCGAGCGGACCACGTTGAGCCCGTCGCCGGTAAGCCCCTCCGGCAGCACCGGCAGCGTCAGCGAGATCCGCAGGCCGGGGTTGGCCTTCTGCAGCGCGGCGAGCGCGGTCGAGCGGCGGGCGATCGTCGTCGGGTCGGCCACCGCCGCGCCCTCGATGTCGAGATCGATGTACGTCAGGTTGTACGCCGAGACGACCGCCTGGTACTCGGCCTGCAGCGCCCGCACGTCGGTGCACGCCTGCGCCAGTTCGATGCCGGTGGCGCCGCCGAACGACACCCGCACGTCACCGCCGGCGGCGCGCACCGCGGCGATCTGGTCGGCGAACGGCCGCGTCCGCGGGTCGAACGCGTTGAACCAGCTCGCCTTGCAGCCGGCGCTCGTCACGAACGCCAGCGAGAACGACTTCACGTTGCCGCTCTGCCCGAGCTGCGCCAGCGTCGTCGCGCCGTTGGAGAGCAGCCCCATGTCCACGTAGGGCGCGACGCGCGTCGCGGCGCCGGCCGGTGGGGGAGGTGCCGGGCTGGTCGTGGTTGCGGTCGGCGCCTTCGTGGGCGAGGTGGTCGGTGTGGTGGTGGCCTGCGGCGGGGACGTGGTGACGGGCGGGGGACCGCCGGGGGAGCAGGCGGTTCCGTTGACCGTGCAGCCCGTCGGGTCCCCACTGCCGGCCACGACGAAGCCGAACGCGGTGCTGCCGCCGGCCGGGATCGTCGCGTTGTAGCCCTTGTCCCGGGCCGTCGACACCCGACCCGACGTGGTCACCGCGGCGTCCCAGAACGTTCCGAGCGTCGCGGTGGCGGGCAGCGCGAACGCGACCTGCCAGCCGGTGGCCGGCGCGGTTCCGGTGTTCCTGATCGTGTACGTGGCCTGGTAGCCGGTGCCCCAGTCGGAGTCCTTGTGGAACGTCGCGGTGAGCGTGGCGGCGGCCTTCGTCGACGGACTGGTCGCCGCCACGGCGGCGATCGTCCCACCGCCGACGGTGATGAACACCGCGGCCGCGTAGATGGCCAGGCGTACCGGTCTGCGCACCATGAATGACTCCGATCGAGGGGTTTCCGAACGCCGTCGATCGTGGTGGCGCGGGCCTTAAAGCCCCAAGCCAACTTCCTTAACATCGCCTGAAGTCTGCGCGCGGGCTGCCGGGTCCGCTACGGTCGGCTTCGAGGGTCGTCGGCAGCACCGTGGGAGGTTTCCATGAGCGATCACGTCTACCGGGTCACCGAGATCGTCGGCTCCTCGTCCGAGGGTGTCGATCAGGCCATCCGCAACGCCGTCGCGCGGGCGTCGCAGACCCTGCGCAACCTCGACTGGTTCGAGGTCGTCAACATCCGCGGACACATCAACGAGGGCCAGGTCGGACACGTCCAGGTGACCATGAAGATCGGGTTCCGGCTGGACGAATAGCGACCGGAACGGCTGCGCACATGCGCGACGAAGAGGTACCGGTACTGATCGTCGGCAGAAGTCTGGTGGGGCTGTCGACGTCGGTGTTCCTCGGTGGAACGTGAGGTCGTCGCCGCCGCCGAGCGGGAGTTCGTCCAGAACGGCGCGATCATGGCGGTCGAGTCGCTCGACGGCCGCGAACTCCAGTGGTTCTTCCGCAACATCAACGACGGGGTGGAACATCTCAGCCCGTCCCCCCGGATCTTTGTGACCCAGATCGGCCTGGAACCGGTGCTGCGCGAGCGCGCCGCGGCGCTCGGCGGGCGGCTGCGGTACTCGGCCGAGCTCGTGTCGCTGTCGACGGACGACGACGGCGTGACCGCGCGGGTGCGTGACCGGCGCAGCGGCGAGGAATCGACGGTCCGGGCCCGGTACGCGGTGGCCGCCGACGGCGTGCGGAGCCCGCTGCGGCACCGGCTCGGCATCGGGATGCGGGGCCACGGAACGTTTTCCGACAGCGTCACGATCTACTTCCGGGGCGACGTGCGGCCGCTGCTGGGCGACCGCAACCTCAGCGTCGTCTACGTGGTGAATCCCCGGCTGCAGGGTTTCTTCCGCTTCGCCATCGACGGCCGGTCCGGTTTCCTGGTGGTCAACACCGCCGTCGACGACGACGGCCGGCGCACCACGGTCGGGGGGACCGCGACTGAGGCCGACTGCGTGCGGTACGTCCGGGACGCGCTCGGCGCGCCCGACCTGGCCGTGGAGATCGACGACGTGCAACGGTGGAACGCTTCCGCCGAATGGGCCGAGCGGTTCGCGGCCGGCCGGGTGCTGCTGGCCGTGACGCGGCTCGATCCGGGCCTCGGCACCGACGGGCTGATGCCGATGGTCGACGACGCCCTGATCGACCTCGGTCACCGGTACCGCTCCGCCGCGATCACCCCGGACGGGTCCGACGACGGGGACTGGGAGGACCCGCGCGAACCCACCGGCCGGCCCGGTTTCCGGCTGCCGCACGTCCCGGTGCGCCGCGCCGGCACCGAACTGTCCACATTGGACCTCGTGAGCACCGCGCCGGTGCTGTTCACCGGATCCGGCGGTGCGGCCTGGGCACGGGCCGGCGAGACGGCCGCCGCCCGGTTGGGTGTTCCGCTCGACGTGTACGGCGTCGGCCCGGGTGGCGACGTCGAGGATCCGGATCGGGCGTTCGCGTCGGCCGGCGGGATCGGCGCCGAGGGCGCCATGCTCGTGCGGCCCGACGGGTTCGTGGCGTGGCGGGCGGCGGAAGCGGTCGTCGACCCGGTGGGCGTCCTCTATGCGGCGCTGGCCCGGTCGCTGGTGCGTCGCCACAGTTCCGGGTAACGCACGACCAGACCGTCCGCGTCGACGGCGAGGTCGGCCCGGAACGTGCCGGACTCGTACCGGTACACCGGTCCGTCGGGCCCGTCGGGCAGGCGGGTGTAGCGCTGCCCGGCCTTGCGTACCCGCAGCGGTGGCAGCGTCACATAGGCCATCTCCAGGTCCGCGCTGTCTCCGACGGCCAGGCCGAGCCGGCGGATCGGGAACGTGTTCGTCAGTGGCGTGCAGGAGATGTCGACGTCGAGACAGCCGTCGAGGTCCGCGATCGGCCGGCCGTCGCCGTCGGTCCAGGCTCCGGCGCCGTCGGCGCGCAACGTCAGTCGCTCGGTGCGGGCCGACGCGGTGACCTCGATGGAGACGTTCCTGGTCCGCGCGGCGTCGTCGGTGGTGAGCGTGTAGCCGACCCGTACCGGCGGCCCGTCGGGAAGTGCGTGCACCGCCAGGCTGTCGGCGCGGATCCCGCCGCTGTCGACGGTCAACACCAGATGTTCCGTACCCGGCCAGGCGAGCGAGGCCCACACGACGTCCATTCGTCCACTCCTCTGTTAACCAGTAAATGTGTTTGTAGGTTAACCGCCACGATCGTGGTGCCGCAACCGCTAAACTCGTTGAATGGTTAACGGAGGTCGCGCGGCGGCGCAGGAGGCGCCCGGTGCGCTGGAGCGGGTCCGCGAGCTGCTCAACACCTGGCTGGTCCCCAACGACACCCGGCAACCGACCGACGCGTTCGCCGGGTACGCCACCCGGCACGGCCTGACCCGGGCCGAGCGGTCGGAGCTGCGCGAGCTCCGCGACGATCTGCGGGGGGCCGTGGAGCGCGCCGACGACGGCGACGACCGGCTCAACGGATGGCTGCGCCGCAGCGACCTCCGCCCGGAGATCGAGAACGGCACGCTCGTGTTCCGGCACGCGCCCGGCCCGGCGGCCGAGCTGGTGGCCGCGGTCGTGGCCGCCGTCGACGACGGCCGGTGGCCGCGCCTGAAGGCGTGCCCGGACTGCCGTTGGGTCTTCTACGACCACACGCGCAACGGCGGCAAGCGCTGGTGTCTCATGACGGCCGGCGGCCCCGACGGCCGCTCGTGCGGCACCATCGCGAAGGTCCGTAGCCACCGTCAGCGGCAGGCCGCGCAGCCCTTCTAGGACAGCGTGGCGATCCAGCGGGTCAGGTGGCGGACCTGGCCGGCCATGACGGCCGGGTCGCGCAGCGCGTTGGCGAGCAGGGCTGCGCCCTGGATGCCGGCGAAGAAGGCGACGGCCAGCTCGCGGGCGTCGGTGCGGCCCATGTCCCGGAACTGGGTCTCGGCCCAGTCGAGAATGATGCCGATCGGTTGGGCGGCTTCGACGTCGAGGCCGTCGTCGCGGCGGTCGAGTTCGGTGACGAGGGTGCCGAACGGGCAGCCGTAGCGGGCGACGAGTTCGCGCATCTCGGTCCACTGGTTGGCCAGGGCGGTGAGCCGGGCGGCGGGGCTGCGCCGGGCGCGGAGCGAGTCGAGCATCGCCCGGACCTGCCGGGTGCGGTCGTCGATGACGGCGCGGATCAGGTCGTCCTTGGTCTTGAAGTAGTAGTACACGTTGCCGGTCGGCACGGTGGCGGCATCGGCGACCTGCGCGATCGTCGTGGCCTGCACGCCCTGCCGGTGCAGCAGGTCGGCGGCGGCGGCGACGAGGCGCGCGCGCTTGCCCGGTGTCGTTGAGTCAGTCATCTCACTAGGAGCATAGCCAGCGGCCGCGGACGGCTGCTATGGTCCCGAGTTAGTCAGCTAACTCACTAACACGGAGGTTGGTGTGACCTCGTCGCTGTCCACCCGGCGGGGCGTTCTCACGCTCCTGTTGCTGTGCACGGTCCAGTTCATGGACATCGTCGACTCGTCGATCATGAACGTGGCGTTGCCGTCGATCCGGGCCGATCTCGGTTTCTCGCAACAGCGCCTGCAGTGGGTGCTCAGCGGCTACCTGGTCACCTACGGCGGGTTCCTGCTGCTCGGCGGTCGGGCCGCCGATCTGCTCGGCCGCCGGCGCCTGCTGGTGGCCGGCACCGTCGTGTTCGCGGTCAGCTCGCTGGTCGGCGGCCTGGCGACCGGCGCCGGCATGCTGATCGGCGCCCGCGTGGTGCAGGGCGTCGGCGCCGCGTTGATGGCTCCGGCCGGGCTGTCGATCCTGACCACGACGTTCGCCGACGGGCGGGACCGGACCCGGGCGCTGGGCGTGTGGGGCGCGATCAGCGGCATCGGCGCCGCCGCCGGCGTGTTCCTCGGCGGTGTGCTGTCGCAGGGGCCGGGCTGGCGATGGGTGCTGTTCGTCAACGTCCCCGTCTGCGTCGCCATCGTCGTCGCCGCGTTCCGGCTGGTGCCCGGCGAGCGCCGGCGGACCCGGACGGCCACGTTCGACCTGCCGGGCGCGGTGCTGGTCACCGCCGCGATGCTGGTGCTGGTGTTCGCGTTGGTGAAGGCACCGGACGAGGGCTGGGGCAGCCGCCACACGATCGGTGAGCTCGCCACCGCGGCGGTGCTCCTCGCGGCGTTCGTCGTGGTCGAGCGCCGCAGCCGCGACCCGCTCTTCCCGTTCACCGTCTTCCGGACCCGGGGACTGGCCGCCGCCAACCTCACCCAGCTGATCGCGTTCGCCGGGTTCCTGTCGATGTTCTTCTTCCTGACCCTCTACATGCAGAACGTGCTCGGCTTCACGCCGATCGAGAGCGGCTCGGCGTACCTGCCCGTCACCGCCGGCATCATCGTCGCCGCCGGCGTGTCCTCACAGCTCGTGCCGCGGATCGGGACCCGGCCGGTCATCGTCGCCGGTACCCTCGTCGCCGCGGTGGGCGTGTTCATGCTGTCGCGGATCCCGACGGACGGCACCTACCCGGCCGACCTGCTGCCCGGACTGGCGGTCATGTCGTTCGGGCTCGGCGCGGTGTTCGTCACCGTGACCACCGCGGCGAACGCCGGGGTGCCGGCCGACAAGGCCGGGCTCGCCGCCGGCCTGCTCAACACCTCGCTGCAACTCGGGTCCGCGCTCGGCCTGGCGATCTTCTCGGCCATCGCCTCCGCCCGCACCGACCACCGTCTCGCCAGCGGCGCCGCCGCACCGGACGCACTCACCTCCGGGTTCGCCGGCGCGTTGATCGCCGCCGCCGGCGCGTTGCTCGTGGCCGCCGTCATCGCGTTGCGGGCGACGAACACCCGCGGTGGGACCGGCTCACTGACCCCGGTCGCCTGATCGCCCGCCGCGCACAATCTTGGCGTCCCATCTGCGAGCGTTCGGACGGTGATGGGTCTACGGTCATCACACCACATCCGATCAGGGAGGCCGTTATCGACTACGACTCGCCACGTCGGCCACCGATCGAAGACGACGGGATGGATGAGCTCAAGACGCGGGACAGGACCGCCCGGCCGCCGACGGCCGAACTGGACGAGCTCGACACCGCTGACGGTTTCGAGCCGTCCGGTGCGGACGTGTCGGGGGAGGAGCTGGCCGTGCCGGTGTCACCGATGCGGGCGGACGAGTTGCAGTGCTCGCGTTGTTTCCTGGTACAGCACCGCAGTCAGTTCGCCGTGCGCGTCGACGGCCAGAATGTTTGTCGGGAGTGCTCCTGAGCGTTGTCGTCGGGGGCCAGTTCGCGCCACTCACCGCCGGCGCCGCGCCAGGCGCTGGCGAGAATCTCCGCGCTGGACCGGCCCGGACACGGGTGGGTCTTCGACCGGCCGCTCTCGCCGCCGACCCGGGCCACCACCTCCCAGCGTTGACCATCGGTACGGATGTACACGTCGCGTCGTCCGCGCGGGCTGGGGATCGTGTTCCACCAATGGCGCTCTACCTTCACCCGATGACCGTATAGCGTCGTATCCCGGTGGGAAAGGCCAACTGGGCGCTCTAGGATCAGCCCATGGCTAGTATCGTGCTCCGCGTCCGGCTCGTCACCGGTGACCGGCTCGACGTCACCTACGAGGAGAGCGAGACCAGCCAGGAGACGGCTGTCACCGAGAACGCGATTTCCGTGCTGTCGGACCCGTCGGGAGTGCTCCGGGCCCGGCACGGAGACCGTGAGGTCGTGATCTACGGGCGTGGCGTCGCGGCGATCGAGATCGAGCCACGCGGTCCGGTTCTGTAGTCAGCGGCCGGTCGGTGGAACCACCGACGTCGACTTCGACTCATTCTTGGACTTTTTCGCGGCGCGTTTCTCCTTCAGACTGCTCGTCTGCTTTTTTCGACTTTCCCGGCTCGTTGACTTGCTGGCCATGATGGCTCCTCGCGTCTCGGCTGGGCATGTGGACCTCACCCTACGCGTCACTGCCGGGCAAATGTAGAAATGCGCGTCGGCGGTTCGACGCGACGGGGCGTAGGGTTGGGCCGTCGCTCAGGTCCCCGGCGGCCCGATCTGTCCCTGCCGGGGCGGTGATGATTCCGTTGCCGGAGATTCCGGCGGCCTGACGCGGGAAAGCCTCACGCGGGAAATGTGGTGACGACATCGGTACGTCCAGCACGAGGGATCCGGCCGCGGCGCGGCAGCCGTTCGGGCGATTGTGCGGATAGCGCTGCTCGGGCCGGTGGCGTGGCGGACACCCCCGCTCGCCTACGGTCCGTGGGAGCGGGTGACCGGCCTGCTGGCCGACGGGCTGGTGGCGCGGGGTGTCGACGTGACGTTGTTCGCGACCCTGGATTCGGTGACCTCGGCCACGTTGGCCGGTGTGTGTCCGCACGGCTACGCCGATGATCCGGCAGTGGACGGGCGGGTGTCGGAGGCGTTGCACGTCTCCCACGCGTTGGCGCGATCGGCCGAGTTCGACCTCGTGCACAACCACCTCGACTGGTTGCCGCTGGCCTTCGCCGAGCACTGCCGGGCGCCGCTGCTCACCACCGTCCACGGGTTCTCCGGGCCGAAGATCGTTCCCGCGTACGTGAAAGCCGGCGCCGGTTCGGCGTTCGTCTCCATCTCCGACTCCGACCGCATGGCCGGAATCGACTACGTCGCCACCGTGCACCACGGCGTCGACATCGACGAACTGCCCTTCAACGCCGAGGCGGGCAAGGGCCTCGTCGTCCTCGGCCGGATCCATCCGGACAAGGGGATCCACACCGCGATCGAGATCGCCCGGCGGGCCGGCCGGCCGCTCACCATCTGCGGCATCGTCCAGGACGAGCGGTACTTCGCCGAGCGGGTGGCCCCTCACGTCGACGGTGACCGGGTGACGTTCGCGGGTGCCGTCGGTCCCCGGCGGCGGGCCGAGATTCTCGGCGACAGTGCGGCACTGCTGCATCCGATCGCCTTCGCCGAGCCGTTCGGGCTGTCGGTGGTGGAGTCGATGATCTGCGGCACGCCGGTGGTCGCGTTCGACCGTGGGTCCATGCCCGAGATCGTCGACGACGGGATCACCGGGCTGGTGGTCGGCACCGTCGACGAGGCCGTCACGGCGGTCGACCGGGTCGCCGACATCAGCCGGTCCGCCTGCCGGGAGCGGGCCGTCCTCAGATTCAACGCCGGCCGCATGGTCGATGAGTACCTGGCTGTCTACGAAGGGCTCACGGGCCTCTCCCGGCCCTGAGTCCCGCACGCCGCCCCGCCCTGCCCCCACACGCTGGCCCGGCGGGCGTCCGTACCGCGTGAGGTCACCGGCGCACATTGCCGGCGGCCGATGATTGGAAAGTCGGTACAACATGGATATCGAGTTCGGTTTATTGAGCACCCATCCGCCGACCCGGTGCGGGCTGGCGACGTTCAACGCGGCGCTGGCCGCCGAGTTGACCAGCGCCGGCTCCGGCGGCGTCGTGCGGGTCATCCCGACCGGCGACGACCGGCGCGCCGCGGCCGGCGTGGTGCACAGCTGGTCGGAGGGCGACGTCGCCGGCTGGCGGGCCGGCGCCGACGCGCTCAACGCCTTCGACGTGGCGGTGGTCCAGCACGAGTACGGCATCTACCCCGGCCGGGACGGTGCCGACGTGGTGCACCTCCTGCGCCGGCTCACGGTGCCCAGCATCGTGGTGCTGCACACGGTGCTGGCGCAACCCACCCCCAACCAGAAACTCGTCCTGGAACAGGTCGTCGCCGCGGCCGGGGCGGTGGTGACGATGACCGGGTCCGGTCGGGACCGGCTGCTCCTCGGCTACGCCGTCGACCCCGGAAAGGTGTCGGTCATCCCACACGGCGTCGCCGACCACTCCGGAGCGCCCGCGCGGGCCCGGCGGTCGAACCTGTTGACCTGGGGCCTGCTCGGCCCGGGAAAGGGCATCGAGTGGGCGCTGCGGGCGATGGCCCGGCTGCGGGACCTCGACCCGGCCCCCACGTACACCGTGGCCGGACAGACCCACCCCAAGGTCGTCGAGCGGGAGGGTGAGGCGTACCGGGAGCGCCTGGAGCGCCTCGGTGCCATGCTCGGCATCTCCGACGCGGTGACCTACCTGGCCGGCTACCAGGACGCGGCCACCCTGCACGCGCTCATCGGGTCCGCCGACGTCGTCGTGCTCCCGTACGACTCGCGCGAGCAGGTCACGTCCGGCGTGCTGATCGAGGCGGTGGCGGCCGGGATCCCGGTCGTCGCGACCGCGTTCCCGCACGCCGTCGAACTGGTCACCGACGGTCGCGGCGCGATCGTCCCGCATCAGGACTCCGCGGCGCTGGCCGCCGCGATCCGCCAGGTGCTGACCCGGCCGGGCCTGCCGGCGTCCGCGCCGTCCGCCGAACCCGTCGCGTCGACCCTGCACTGGCCCGTCGTGGCCGGGCGTTACGCGGCGCTGGCCCGGCGGCTCATCCAGGCCGGCTCGTCCACCGTCAGGGCGGCGTCGGCATGATCGCGCCGACGACCGGGCGGACCGACCTGCCGGCGGAGGTCGACGCGCCGGCGCCGGCCTGGGCGCACCTGGTCCGGCTGACCGACGACACCGGGCTGTTCGAGCACGCCCGGCACGGCATCGTCCGCCGCGAGCACGGCTACTGCACCGACGACGTCGCCCGCGGCCTGGTCGTCACCAGCCGCGAGCCGGATCCGCCGGCACCGGTGCTCCGGCTCGCGGAGTGCTACCTCGCCTTCCTCACCCATGCCCAGGACCCCGACGGCTCCTTCCACAACCGGCTGGGTTTCGACCGCCGGTGGACCGACAAACCGGGGCTCGGCGACTGGTGGGGACGCGCCCTGTGGGGCCTGGGCACCGCCGCGGCACGCGGTCCCGCCGCATGGATCCGCGACGAGGCGCTCGTCGCCTTCGACGCCGGTGCCGGGCGCCGGTCACCCGCTCCCCGCGCGATGGCCTTCGCCGGGCTGGGCGCCGCCGAGGTGCTCCGCGCCCGCCCCAACGACCAGGGCGCGGTCGCCCTGCTGGTCGACGCCGCCGCCGCGGTCGGCACACCGGACGACGATCCGCGTTGGCGGTGGCCGCATCCGCGCCTGACCTACGCCAACGCCGCCCTCGCGGAGGTCGTCATCCTCGCCGGTCACCTGTGCGGCGACGGCGCGCAGCTCGCCACGGGCCTCCGGATGCTGCGGTGGCTGTGCGACATCCAGGTCGTCGACGGGCGGCTGTCGGTGCTGCCCGCGAAGGGTTGGCACCGGGGGAGCCCGCGGTTGCGCCACGATCAGCAGCCGATCGAGGTCGCCGCCCTCGCCGACGCCGCCGCCACCGCCTGGACGGTGACCGGTGACCCGTCCTGGGCCACCGTCGTGCGGCAGGCCGTCGGATGGTTCCGCGGCGACAACGACGTCGGCGTGACGATGTGGGACCCGGCGACCGCCGGCGGGTACGACGGACTGACCCTGCACGGGCCCAACCTCAACCAGGGCGCCGAGTCGACCCTGGCCCTCATCTCCACGATGCAGCACGCCCGGTCGCGGCCATGATCCGGGTGCCCCGACAAGCGACCGCGGTGCCGCTGGCGACCCGCCAGGACGCCACGCTGGTCCCCGATCCGCGCCGGGTCATCGCCAAGCTGTTCGTGCCCGGTGAGGACTCGGCCGTCGGCCGTACCCGCGCGCACGATCTCATCGACCGCATCGCCGCCCTGGGCGAGGACGAAACCGGCCGGCTGCTCCAGCAGACCCTCGACCGGTTCGGCGCCCGGCACCGCGACCTGACCGACGCCTTCGAGCACCACTTCGACCTGGTCCGGCACCGGGTGGACCGGTCGACCGAACTGTCCGCCGCCGCCCGACTGCTGGTCGGCGCCTACTTCACGCACGAGTACGCCGTCGAGGCGGCCGCCCTCTGCAACCCGTCCATCGTCGCGCATCCCGACCAGACCGAGCTGTCCTCCGGTCAGCTCCGGGTCGCGGTCAGCGTGCGCCAGATCGGCGAGGGACACGTGTCGTCGATCGGCTTCGTCACCGCGGTCCTCGGCCCCGGCGCCCGCATCGACGTGGCCGAGCGGTCGGGTCCGCTGATCGCGGGCCGGCGGGTTCCCGCGCAGCACCGTCGGGACCTGCTCGCCGCCGGGCTGGCCGACGACGGTTGGGACAACGAGGTGTCGGCCACCGTCCTGGGATCCCTTCCGGAGCGGTTCGACGAGGCGACGTTCGAGCGGACCCTCGCCGGCCTCCCGGCCGACCTGCGATCGCGGTCCACCGCGGTCGGAACCCTGGAACAGGTGCGCCGCACCGCCACCGTCGGCTACGCCACCGAGTTCCCCGCCGACACCCTTCTGCACCAACGGATCCTGTGGCCGGCCACGGCGGTGGAGAGCAACGGAATGGAGGACGCCCGGTTCGTGCGGTTCGTCGACGACGACGGACCGGTCTACCGGGCCACGTACACCGCCTACGACGGCCGGCACATCGCGGGTTGGGCGGTGCGCAGCGACGACCTCCGCCGGTTCGAGTTGACGCCGATGCGCGGCCCCGCCGTCCGCAACAAGGGAATGGCGCTGTTCCCGCGCCCGCTCGACGGGCGGCACCTCGCCCTGTGCCGGGCCGACGGCGAGACCACCGGACTGACCGTCCTCGACCGCGAGAACCGTTGGCAGACACCGGTTCCGCTGCACCGCCCGCACCGCGGGTGGGACCTCATCCAGGTCGGGAACTGCGGATCACCGATCGAGACCGACGCCGGGTGGCTCGTCCTCACCCACGGCGTCGGACCGATGCGCCGCTACGCCATCGGCGCGCTCCTGCTGGATCTGCACGACCCCGCGCGGGTCATCGCCGAACTCCCGGACCCCGTCCTCGAACCGGACGAGTCCGAACGGGAGGGCTACGTGCCCAACGTCGTCTACTCCTGCGGTGGCCTCATCCACGCCGACGTCCTGTGGATCCCGTACGGGGCGAGTGACACCCGCATCGGGTTCGCGACCGTGCCGGTCACGGCGATCCTGGACCGGATGCTGCTCACCCGGCGCTGATCTCGACGCCGAGCGCGCGGACCCGGCCGCCGTTGGCCTTGGCCGCCGGGCAGGCGGTGACCGCCACGACGACGTCGCGCTCGGCCACGAACGTCACGGCCTGGCCCGCCCGCACGGTGGGCGGCAGGACGGTCAGCCGGCCGTCCGGCGCGATGTCCACCCGCATGAAGACGTTGAACGCGATCGTCACGGTGGCCGCCGGCACCCCGAACGTCGCCAGCGACGAGGTCAGGTTGTCGAGGCAGTTCGGGTGCGCGTCGGTCACGCCGTAGCCGATCTCGTACATCTCCTGGCTGCACGGCGCGTACAGGAAATCGTGGTGGCCGGCGTCGTCGGCGACGATGCGCAGCAGGGGACGGCTGCGGCGCGAGTACAGCACCGAACCGGTCGACAGGTGGACGCTGTCGCCGTAGTCGAACGTCCGGCCGTTGCTCAGCCCGTCGGCGGGGTTGTCGGCGGCCACGGCGAACACGTCGCCGGTCTGTCCACCCTCGACGTCCACGACCCGTAGCCGGGTGCCCGCGCCGAGCTCCCACGCGATCCCGGAGCCGGCCGGCACCGTCCGATTCTCGAAAGTCATTGTATACAAATAGCATGCGATCCGTATCCTGACGGCATGCCACAGGCCAACGAACGGGTGGGCGGCCCCGTCGCCATCCAGCAGCGGATCCAGGAACTGATCATGAGCGGGGCCTTCGGGGGTGGCGACCGGCTCGTCGAGGAGGACCTGGCCGCGCGGCTCGACGTCTCCCGCACGCCCGTCCGCGAGGCACTGCACGCCCTGGCGGCCCGCGGGCTGGTGGCGAGGGCCAGCCGCACCTGGACCGTCCGCAAGCTCGACGTGCGCGACGTGCGGGAGATCTACGAGGTCCGGTGCGCGCTGGAGTGTGCCGCCGCCCGGCTCGCGGCGCTACGGCGCTCGGCGGACCACGTCGACGCGATCGACGGGGCCAACCGGTTCAGCCGGACCGTTCTCGCCGGCCCGGCCACCGACTTCACGCCGGCGAGCTTCACGCCGGCCAGCGAACGCGTGCACGGCCTGATCGTCCACGCGGCGAACAACCAGCGGCTGGCGCAGGAGATCGAACAGTCCCAACTCGTCTACTTCAGCCGCCCGATCGCGGCGATGTACTCCGCACCGGAGATCGAGGAGTCCATCGCCGAACACGAGGCCGTCGCCCGGGCCATCACCGACCAGGATCCCGACGCGGCCGACGCCGCCATGCGCCACCACATCGAACACGCCCTCGACCACGTCGTCCGCAAGCTGGCCTGGCTCACCTGACCCGGGTCAGAACGTGAAGACCCAGCCGAGCTTCGCTCTGGCCACGCACCAGTTCGCGTGCAGCTCGTCGTAGTTCACCGGATCGCCGAACCAGTGGCCGGTGACCGTGGTGCGGATCGCCCAGCCCTGCACGCCCTGGCAGCTGAGCGGCCGCCCGGGCAGCGATTCGATGTCTCCGCCGGCGGCCGTGAGGTCTCCGCAGGCGAGGACCGGGTCCAGGTACCACTCCTCCCCGCCGCCGGCCGGGTCGCAGGTCAGGGTGGTGGTGAACACCTGGTTGGACGCCGCCGGCGCGCTCCAGGACAGGGTCAGCACGGCTCCCGGCGCATCGGCTGAGGCTGAGGCGGGGGACGCGGCCGCGACGGCCGTCGCCAGCAGCACGGCCGCCACGAAGGTACGAGCAATCATGGTCTCATTTCCTCCTTGCCATCGCGCGGAACCCCAGCCTCGGCGACGCCGTTGCAGTGCCGTTGCAGCGAGCTGATGACCTCCGGTTGGGGTTAGGGTCCCCCAATGACCCGGACCGACGACGACGTCGCTCTCGACGCGGCGCTGGATCCGCTGGTCCTGGCGGTGGACATCGGGTCCACCGCCACCCGGGGCGGTGTGCACGACGCGTCGGGCCGGCGGGTCCACGGCCTGCAGCACAAGGTGCCGCACGCGTTCACGGTAGCGCCCGACGGCAGTTCGGTCATCGATCCCGATCAGATCACTTCGGAGGTCGAGCAGGTCCTCGACGCGGTGACCGGCGACCGCCGGCTGAACACCCGCATCGCCGGCGTCGCGATGGACACCTTCGCCGCCTCGCTGATCGCGGTCGACGCGGCCGGACGCGCGCTCACCCCGTGCCTGACCTACGCCGACTCGCGCAGTGCCGAGGCGGTCACCGCGCTGCGCGCGGAACTCGACGAGCACGCGGTGCAGCAACGCACCGGCACCCGCCTGCACACCAGCTACCACACCCCGCGGCTGCGCTGGCTCGCGGCCGCCCAACCGCGGATCTTCGCCGCGGCGGCGGGCTGGTGGTCGCTGGGGGAGTACGTCCTGGCCCGGCTGGTCGGGCACCCGCTCGCCGGCACGTCGACGGTGGCGTGGACCGGCCTGCTCGACCGCCGCACCGGCGAGCTCGACGCCGAACTGCTGGCCGCCGCGGGCGTCCGCGCCGAGCAGTTCTCCCCGCCGCGGGACCTTCCGGACCCGGCGTCGGCGCACCGGCCCGGCCTGGACCGGGCCGTGTGGTTCCCGGCCATCACCGACGGCTTCGCCAGCAACGTCGGGTCCGGGGCGACCGACGCCACGGTGCTCACCGCGGCGACGGCCACCAGCGGCGCGCTGCGGGTGCTGCTCGACGGTCCGGCCGACCCGCTGCCGTTCGGGCTGTGGAACTACCGGGTCGACGCGCGCCGCACGCTGCTCGGTGGGGCGATCAACGACGTCGGTCGCGCCGTCAGCTGGGCAATGAGCACGCTGCGCCTGAGCCCGGACCTCGCGGCCGTCCTCACCGCGCCGCCGAGCGACGCCACGCCGCTCGTGCTGCCGTACCTCACCGGTGAACGGGCGCCGGGCTGGGTCGGCGGGGCGCGTGCCGTGCTCGGCGGGGTGTCCGCAGCCACCGACGGCGACGCCCTGTTCCGCGGGATCGTCGAGGGCGTGGCCATGACGTACGCGCGCGTCGCCGACGAGCTGCGCCCAGCGGCCCCGCGGGTCGTGGAGGTCGCGGCGGCGGGCCGGGTCAGCAACGACCGGCCCGAGTGGCTCCAGATCCTCGCCGACGTCCTCGGACGACCCGTCACGCACGTGACCCGCCGGCGCGCCACGCAGCGCGGCACGGCGCTGCTCGCGCTCGACCTGCTGGCCCCGGACGTCCCGCGGGCGTCCCGCACCACCGGTGTGACGTACGAGCCGCGACCCGCGTACGTCGACCACTACGCGGACCGGCGGGCCCGGTTCGCCGAGATCTACGACGCACTCGTGCGCGGCTGAACACCGCCCGGCCTATCGTGGGGCGGGTGAGCACGCGTACCGACCTCGTTGAGAGCCTGATGAGCCGTTTCCCGGACGTGCCGAGGGAAGCCGTCATCAAGGAGGATCTCCTGCGCGGCGGCCTGGCCTTCGACGACTCGGCGCTGTCCGATCCGGAGGGCGGCGACGTCAAGCCCAAGTCCTACTTCATCTTCTCGTTCGACCACCGGACGCTGCCCGAGCTGGGCACCGCCGCGCTGCGCCGGCCGCCGGAGGAGATCGTGCTCACGGGCGGACCGTACGACCTGCGCCGCACCGTGGTCTCGGTCCGCACGAACCCCGACTCCCCGTACCGGGTGGGGACGGACGACGACGGCCGCATGCGCCTCCACCTCGACGGCCGTCCGATCGCCGACGTGGGGCTGCCGCCGATGCCGAACTACTACCGGCACACGCTGGCCAACGGGAAATCGGTCATGGAGGTCGCACCGACCATCCAGTGGGGTTACCTGATCTACCTGACCGTGTTCCGGGTCTGCCAGTACTTCGGCGCCAAGGAGGAGTGCCAGTACTGCGACATCAACCACAACTGGCGCCAGCACAAGGCCGCCGGCCGCCCGTACACGGGCGTCAAGCCGGTGGACGAGATCCTGGAGGCGCTGGCGATCATCGACAAGCACGACGTCGAGAAGACCTCGACGGCGTACACCCTGACCGGCGGCAGCGTCACCTCACACGTGGGCGGCAAGACCGAGGCCGACTTCTACGGCCAGTACGCGCAGGCGATCGAGGAGCGCTTCCCCGGCCGGTGGATCGGCAAGGTGGTCGCCCAGGCGCTGCCCCGGGCCGACGTGCAGCGCTTCAAGGACTACGGCATCCAGATCTACCACCCCAACTACGAGGTGTGGGACAAGCGGCTGTTCGAGCTCTACTGCCCGGGCAAGGAACGCTACGTCGGCCGGGAGGAGTGGCACCGCCGCATCCTCGACTCGGCCGAGGTGTTCGGCCCGCGCAACGTCATCCCGAACTTCGTGGCGGGCGTCGAGATGGCCGCCCCGGACGGCTTCACAACCGTCGACGCGGCGATCGACTCGACCGCCGAGGGGCTGCAGTACTTCATGTCGCGCGGCATCACCCCGCGCTTCACCACCTGGTGTCCCGAACCCACCACGCCGCTCGGCAAGGCCAACCCCCAGGGCGCGCCGCTCGAGTACCACGTGCGGCTCCTGCAGACCTACCGGGCGATCATGGAGGCCAACGGTCTCACCAGCCCGCCGGGCTACGGCCCACCCGGACCCGGCCGGGCGGTCTTCTCGGTGAGCTCGTTCATGGACAGCCTTCCGGCCACGACCCCGTAGCCGCGACTGACTAGATTGGCGCGATGACCGCCATCGAGGACCTGATCCAGCAACGCCGCCCGGGGCCGGCGGTGCCCGGCCGGATCGGTCGCCATGACGTGCTGGTCGAGGCGACCGGGTTCGGCACGAGCGTCTACGAGATCCGGGGTGGACGGGTGCTCACGCTGCGTGCCAACCAGGGTTACCGCGAGGACGTCGCCGCCGCGCTGCTCGACGCGGTCGACGACCTGGCGGACGCCGACGACCTCGGCTCGACGGTGTGGGTGCGCCCGCTCGACGTCCCGGACTTCGCGTTGGACCGGGCCGTGCTGCTCGGCCCCGGGTACACCGACTTCTTCGACCGCACGCCGCTGGCCGACCGCGGCCTCCAGGTGATCCCGGTGCACCGGTCCGAGGTGGTCGAGGGCGAGGAGTACGAGTCCTTCTGGCCCGGGGTCATCGGCAAGAACCTGGGCATCCGCCACCACGACTGGACCCGCGCGCCGGCGCCGCGGGCCGACGTGCGGCGGCTGGACTCGGGCGCCGGCGGCCTGTACCGGCACAACCGCCGCAGCCGCCGGAGCGCGAAGCCCGCGCTCGTCAAGGCGGAGTCGGTGCTGAGGCGCGACCTTCCCGGCCTGCTGTCCGGTGTCGAGGTGTCGGCCATGGACGTGCGCGGCCACGACCTGCGGCTGCGCCGCGAGTGGGACCGGCTGCGCGGCACCCTCCTCCTGTCGGGCGCGACGGAGGCCGTCGAGGTGGACATCCCCCGGCACGCCGCCCCGGACGTCTTCGGCCCGCTCTTCGGCGGCGCCGACTTCGACCCGGCCACGTTGACGGCGGCCGCCGCCGGCCCGCCCGAGGAGATGCTCGAGATGCGGGTCAACGACGCGGGGCGCCGCCGGCACGACAACGAGGACCACCCCGCGACCCTGGACGAATGCCTGCGCTGGCTGCGGGCGCTCGGCCACGTCGACGGCAACTTCCTCGTGTTCGCGGGCCGGTCCGGCGGCATCGTGCAGATGATGTGGCAGGACGGGCCGGACGGGCCGCGGCTCTGGCTGGAGACGCCCAATCCGTCCCGGGGCCGCCACGTCACCCTCGACGAGGCCGAACGGATGATCACGATCCTCGCCCGTACCGACCGGGTCGCCGTCGACGACCTCGGCGATCTCGAGACCGTCTAGCCGCCCGGGCACCCGGTGCCGCCGCTCCTCGGAATGCACTGCGTGACGCGGGGCGCCGGCTCCTGATCGGTGGGCACGTCGCCGATCAGCGGTGCCGTGGTGGCACCGGCCGCGATCGACACCACCAGGTAGATCGACACCATGCCCACCAGGGCGCCGACGAAGTGCCGGATCCAGTACCCGTCGCGGGCCGACCGGGCGAGCACCAGGCCGGCGACCGGCAGCACCAGGTTCAGCACCAACGCCGCCACCAGGAACCTGTCGGTGGTCGCCCCGAAGGCTTCGGCCGCCGCGGACGTCGGTAGGTGCGGCGACGACATGCGTCGAAGCAGCCCGACGACGAGCAGGAACGGCACACCGTAGAGCCAGCCGAAGAACACTGCTGCACGCGTCACCGGAAACCCTGCCCGGCCGCGACCAGCGCGGCCACCCCGACCACGCCGCACAACGCCGACACGGTGCCGGTGACGACCGGCCAGCGGACAACCCGGGCCAGCAGCGCGGCGACCGCCACCGTGACGACCGCGGCGCCGAGCAGCACCGGCAACCCGACGAAGATCATGAACAGGCCGACCTGCTCGACCGGGCTCAGGCAGCTGAACATCGCCGAGCAGTCCCGGCCCGGCGCGACCGGCAGGCCCGACCAGGCCACGAGGACCGCGGCCGGCACCACGACATACCAGCCCAGCGCGACCAGCAGGCTGGACCGGAACACCGCACCGTGCGACGCCCGACGCGGCGTACCACCATCATTCATGCCCCGAATCTCGCAGGGCCGACGGCTCCCGCCTATCCGCCTTCGTACTCATCCGGCCTGGGTAGCAGCCGCTTCCTGAGACCGCGTGACACGCTTCTATACGCTCTGCCGGGTGGGCAGCGGGTACACGCTCGGAGTCGACTTCGGCACGTCCAACACCGTCGCCGCGGTCGTCGACCCGGACGGCCGGGTACGGCACCTGCTGTTCGACGCGTCGCCGCTGCTCGCCTCCGGGGTGCTCGTCGATGCCGGGACGGTGCTGACCGGCTCCGACGCCGCGCAGGGGATGGTGTCCCGGCCGGCCGCGTTCGAACCGCACCCGAAACGGCGGGTCGGCGAGGGGACGGCCTGGCTCGGCGACCGCGAGGTCGAGGTCGCCGACCTGGTGGCCGCGGTGCTCGGTCGGGTGGCCGCGGAGGCCCGGCGGCTGACCGGCGGCCGGACCGTGCCGGCCGTGCTGACCCATCCGGCGGCGTGGAGCCGGTCGCGCCGGAGCGTCCTGGAGACGGCCGCGGACCGCGCCGGCCTGACGGTGAGCGGGCTGGTCGCCGAACCGGTCGCGGCCGCCGCGTACTACGCCGAGGTCCTCGGCCGGCGGGTGCCGCCCGGGCGCGGCCTCGTGGTGTACGACCTGGGCGCGGGCACGTTCGACGTCGCGGTCGTCCGGGTGTCGGACGACGGCTACGACGTGGTCGCGGCCGACGGTCTGGAGGACGTCGGCGGGCTCGACCTCGACGCGGCCCTCGTCGCCATCGCCCGTGGCCTGACCGCCCGCGACCAGACCACCGGGCCGGCCTGGGACCGGCTGGACACTCCGGGAACCGTCGAGGACCGGCTGGCCCGGCAGGCGTTGTGGCGCGACGCCCGGGCGGCCAAGGAGCAGCTCTCCCGGCACCCGACCGCGAACCTGCGGGTGCCGATCGCCGGGGCCGAGCTGCACGTGACCCGCGACGAGTACGAGGCGGCCGTCCGACCCCTCCTGGAGCGGACGGTCGCCCTCACCGCGGCCACCGTGCGGGCCGCCAACCTGGGTCCGGACGGCGTCGCGGCGGTCCTGCTCGTGGGCGGCGCCAGCCGGACGCCGCTCGCGGCCACCCTGCTGCACCGCGAGCTCGGGGTGGCACCGACCACGATCGACGTGCCCGAACTGGTGGTGGCCGAGGGGTCGCTCTACCTGCGGCCGGTCCCGGCACCGGATACGACCGCGGCGGACGCGTGGCCACCGCTGGAGCCGGATCCCGGCCCAGCGCCGGCGCGCCCGCGGCGCCCGTCCCGTCGGTCGATGACGGCCGCCGTGCTGGCCGTCGTTCTGGCGGTGGCCGGCCTGGTGTATTTCTGGCCGTTCGGCGACGATCCCGGCGGTACGCCGAACGGCTCGCCGACGTCCACGTCGCCGTCCAGCTCCACCTCCACCGACGGCCGGGCCACCGGTGACGGAACCACCGGCTTCCCGCGCATCGTCGCCGACGGCGGGCCGATGGAGGGCCACGGCGAGCGGGTCAGGGCCATGGCCTTCGCGCCCGACGGCAGCACCCTGGCCAGCGGCGACGCCCATGGATTCGTCCGGGTGTGGGACCTCAAGACGCACAAGTCCCGCGGCCCGGGACTGGCCGGCCACACCAACGCCGTCACGGTGGCCTTCAGCCCCGACGGCGACACCCTGGCGACCGGCGACGGCCGGACCATCCCGGCCGACACCCGCGAGACGTCGGTGCGGCTGTGGGAGCCGCGCGAGGACTACGGCAAGGGCCCGGTGCTGGCCGTCCCGGGGCTGGCGGTGCTCAGCGTCGCGTTCAGTCCCGACAGCGCGATGCTGGCCAGCGGCGGCGCCGACGGTTCGGTCCGGCTGTGGCGCCGGCAGCCCGCGGGCGCCGTCGGAGCGGCGCTGACCGGCCACACCTCCCGGGTGCTGAGCGTCGCGTTCAGCCCGGACGGCAGGCAGGTGGCCAGCGGCGGCGAGGACGGCACGGTCCGGGTGTGGGACGTGTCGACCGGCCGCGCCGTCGGCCAGCCGCTCCGCATGGACGCCGAGGCCTTCGCCGCCATCGTGCGGTTCAGCCCGGACGGCCGCCTGCTCCTCGCCGGCGGGACCGACGGCACCCTGCGGGTCTGGGACGCCGCGACCCGCCAGCCGCTGGGCGATCTGGGTGACGGGCACAACGACACGGTCGCCGCCATGTGGTTCAGCGCCGACAGCCGCACGGTCACCACGATCGCGGTCAACAGTTCGTTCATGATCTGGGACCTCGCGTCCCGGACCGGGGCCTACATGGCGACCGTGCCCGGCCAGCAGGAAGGCCAGCTCGACAGCGTCGCGTTCAACCGCTCGGGGGACGTCGTGGCGACCAGCCGGGGCGGCGCCGTCTTCCTGTGGAGGCTCACGCCATGACCCGCTCCCGCGCGCACGTCCTCATCTGGTCGGTCGTGACCCTGGTGGCGCTCGCCGGGTGCGCCGGCCCGACGGCGCGCCCGGGCACCGGTCAGCAGGCCGTGCCGACGCCGGCCGTTTCACCGTCGGGTTCGCCGGCGGCCGCGTCATCGGCGAGCCCGGGCGCGCCGGGCGGTGACCAGCCGCCCAACGCCGGCGACAACTCCGCGTGGAAGCAGCGTGGCGAACTCTCGCCGGAGGATCGCCGGGCCGGCGACGAGGCGGCGGCGCGGATCACGCCGGTGCTGCAACGGTTGCGCGCCGCCCAGGAGTTCGCCCTCGACGCGACCAGGAAGGCGCTGCTCGATCTCGGTTTCCCGGCCGAGACGGTGCTGGTCAAGCAGATCGGGGACGCCCCGTACCCGCCGCCCGGCGCGGTGTTCGCGGTGCGGGTCGGCGAACGGGCCTGTGTCATCGGCGATGTCCGACCCTCCCGCCTGCTGGTGCAGGTCGCCGGGTCCAACCCCGAGTTCGGCTGCCTGGAACCCACCACCCACTGACGCCGGCGTCACCGGCTCCGGGCCTTCTCCAGCGAGTCGCGCAGCGTCGCGTGGTCCCGGTTCCATCCGGTCTCGGCTTGGATGTCGAGCGCGAGCGCCGCGTGCCGGGCGACCGTCGCCAGGTCGCCGCGGTCGAGCCCGATCTCGGCGAGCGCCGCCAGGGCCCGCCCCTCCAACACCCGGAACCCGCTGGCCCGCGCGGCCTCCAGGGTCCGCAGGAGGGTGGTCTCCGCGCCGGGATCGCCGATCCGGTATTCGGCCGTGGCGAGGTTGATCGCGGTGTCGACCTCGATGTACCGGTGGCCGGGGGCCACCGCATAGCGGTGGGAGAGGCGGTGGTGCAGGACCGCCTGCGCGTCGTCGCCCAGCGCCTCGTACGCGGTGGCGAGGGACTTGTGGACCCCGGCCGCGTAGCCGTGCTCGCCCGGAAGCCGGAGCTGCGCGCACGCCTCCAACGCCTCGTGGAGCGCGCCGTCGGCGTCACCGTTCGCGCAGCGGATCGCCGAGATCAGTGCCCGGGCGTGCACCTCGACGTCGTGCTCGCCGGCCTCTTCGGCGATCCGGCGCGCCTCGGCGGCGGCGTCGTGGGCCCCCGCCCGGTCGTCCATCAACAGGAGCACCTCGGCGAGGTTGGCCAGCGCGGTCGCCTGCCCGATGAGCCAGTTCCCCGCGCGCAACCGCGCCACCGCGTCCCGGAACAGCTGTTGCGCTTCCCGCAGGCGGCCGAGGCACGCGTACGACACGGCCAGGTTGAGCAGGGCGACCGCCTCGCCGCGGCCGGCGCCGACGGCGCGCTGGGCGGCGAGCGCGGCCTGCTGGTACTCCACGGCGCGCGGCAGGTCACCCAGCCCGGTGAACACGATCGCGGCGTTGCTGAGGATCGTCGCCTCTCCCTCCGCCCACCCGGCGCGCCGGCTCAGTGCCAGCGCCTCCTCGTAGTGGCGGGCCGCCGTCTCCAGGTCGCCGGTGTTGTACGTGCAGTGGGCGAGGTTGAGCGCCGCACACGCCATTCCGGCCAGGTCGCCGGCGGCCTCGGCGGCGCGGTACCCGGCCTCCGCGATGAGCTGCCACTCCGTGACCGTGCTCTGCAGCGAGCAGTAGCCGCGCGCCGCGTCGGCGATCAGCCACGCGGCCGGGTGGCCACGGTCGGCGGCTTCGCGGCAGGCGGCGACGAGGTTCGGCAGTTGGGCGCCGAACCACGCGAGGGCCTGCGGACGGGTCAGCGTTCCGGCCGGTGCCGGTGTGACCGACGGCAGGCGCAGGGTCTGCGGGTACAGCACCTGCGCCGCGGCGTCGGCGGCGTCGACGTAGTGGGCGAGGAGACGGTCGAGGGCACTGTCACGGGTCGCCGGATCGTCGGCGCGGACCCGGTTCCGGGCGTACTCGCCGATCAGATCGTGGAAGGCGAACCACTCGTCCGGTCCACCGTGGAGCAGATGCGCCGCCGCGAGCCGTTCGAGGCCCGCCCGCGCGTCCGCGACGGACCGACCGGCCAGCGCCGCGGCCGACGGCGGCGTGACGCCCGGGCCGGGCACCAGTCCCAGCAACCGGAACAGCTCCTGCTGCGGGCCGGTCAGGGCCGCGTACGACAGGTCGAACGCGCGCCGCACGGCCCGGTGCTCGTCCCCTTCGGTCTCCAGCGCGTCGAGCCGGTTCCCGCTGCGCAGTTCCTCGACGTAGCGCGCCAGTGCCGGCAGCCGGCGCTCGGCCAGGTTCGCCGCGGCGATGCGCAGCGCCAGCGGCAGGTACCCGCACGCCGCCGCGAGGTCGGACATGGCGGCCGGCGCGGCGTCGCCGACGACCGCGGGGTCGAGGACGCGCTGGAGCAGGTCCACCGCGCCGGTCTCGGACAGCGGGTCGAGAACGAGATGACTGGCCGCGTTGTGGGCGATGAGACCGGGCATCCGATTCCGGCTGGTGACCAGCACCACGCATCCCGCGGTGCCGGGCAGCAGCGGCCGTACCTGCTCCACGGAGCCGGCGTTGTCCAGGACGATCAACACGTTCCGGCGGGCCAGCACCGAACGGTAGAGGGCGGCCGCCTCGTCGACGTCGGCCGGGACGCGGGCGGGCTCGGCGTCGAACGTCCGCAACAGCCGGCCGAGCGCCTCGCGCGGCTGTACCGGCCGGCCCGGGTGAAAGCCGCGCAGGTCCAGGAGGACCTGCCCGTCCGGGAAGCGGTCCGCCGCGCGATGCCCCCACTCGACGGCGAGCGCCGTCTTGCCGACGCCCGCGACGCCGACGATCGCCACGACCGGTGCCGCGCCCTGTGACGTCGTGAGCTCGTCGAGGCGGCCGAGTTCGGCGCCGCGACCGGTGAATCCGTTGGTGACGGCGGGAAGTTCGGCCGGCGTCACCCGGGGGCCGGCCTCCGCGGCGGTGACGACCGGACGTTCCAGCCAGCCCTCGCGGCGGAGAATCGCCCGCTCGGTCCGGCGTAGTTCCTCGCTCGGGTCGACGCCGAGCTCCTCGGCCAGGGTGTCGCGGGCCAGCCGGTAGGTGTTCAACGCGTCCGCCTGCCGCCCGGCCCGGTACAGGGCCACCATCAGCAGCCCGTAGAGCCGTTCCCGGTACGGGTGCTGGCGTACCAGCTCCTCGATCTCGGGCACCAGGTCGCCCGCGGCACCGCACCGGAGGTCGGCGTCGAACCGGTCCTCCAGGGCCGCGAGCCGCTGCTCCTCCAGCCGGGTGGCCTCGGCGGCCAGAATTCCGCCGGACACGATGCCGGCGAACGGTTGTCCGCGCCACAGCGCCAGACCGTGGTTCAGGAGGGCGCGGGCGGTCGCGGCGTCGCCGAGCCGCAGCGCCGCCGCACCGTCCCGGGCCGACCGCGCGAACTCGACGCTGTCGACGGCGGCCGGATCGACGGCCAGCACGTAGCCGACCCGACGGTTACCGAGGACGAGACCCGCGCCGAGCAACCGGCGCAGGCTCTGCACGTAGGCCCGGAGGTTCTCGCCCGCCGACGGCGGGGGAGGCGGGTCCCACACCGCCTCCACCAGTTCGTCGGTCGTCACCGTCGCGCCGGGCCGGCAGGCCAGCAATGCCAGCAGGAGCCGTTGCTTGCGAGGGCCGAGTGGCACCGACGAACCGGCGCCGTCGACGACCTCGACCGCACCCAGAACCCTGAACCTCACCCCGGCATCCCCCGTCCGTCCGCCGTGCCCGCCCCGATCCGACCGGACGCAACCTACCGGTACCGATCAATGCCGATCAACCGAATGACGGCCGGACACACCACACGATCGCCACACCCGAGGCGCTATACGGTTTCTATACGGTGCCCTCCATACAGTGTGCGGCGATTCCGACACCCTTCATGGAGGCTTCGTGTCCACGTACCAGCAGACGACACACCATCAGGAGCAATTCACCCCCACCGGATCGGCCGCACGGCCGACGACGTTGACGGTGGCGGTCGGTGCCGCCATCGCCGTCGCGGTGCTCAACATAATCAGCGCGATCGCCATCATCGCCTCGGTGTCCGACCTGGTTCGCCAGCAGATCGCCGACAACCCCGGGCTCGGCGAGCCACCGATCGACCCGGCACTGGTCGACATGACGTCCGACCGGGCGCAGGGGCTGGAGACGGTGTATTCGGCCCTCGCGTACGGCATGGTCTTCTGGGCGCTCGCGCTCGCGGCGCTCGCCTATTTCGCGCTGCGTGGTGGACGCGTGACGCGCATCTTCGCCACCGTGATCCTCGTGGTGACGGCGCTGTTGAAGGGCGCCGACGCGTTCATGTCGCTGTCCACGATCTCGTTCATCGCCGACATCCTCGTCGGTGTCCTGGCTCCCGTGGCGATCGTCATGTTCTTCCTGCCCGCGTCGAACGCCTACGGCAGGCTGCGGCGCGCCGCGCGTCGCTGAGTTCCGGCGACTTCTCGTCGCCCTTTCTTCGCACTTTCCTCGACCTTTCACGCCGCGGACGCGGACTTGAGAGATCTGCAATGTCGGGCGGCCACTGTGGCGTATCGACATCCATACGACACGCCTGGGAGTGGAGCCGTTGTCCGCGGTACTGGACGCCTGCCGGTTGGCCGTGGACTTCGGCACCTCGAACACCGTTGCCCTGCTGTCCCTGCCGGGCCGCAACCCGACCCTGCTGCTGTTCGACGGGAACCCGTTGCTGCCGTCGGCCGTGTGCGCCACCAACCCGGGCGAACTGTTGGTCGGAGCGGACGCGGTCAACGCCGCACCGATGTATCCGCAGGGATACGAACCGCACCCGAAACGCCACATCGACGACCGCGTACTGCTGCTGGATCGCGTCGAGGTCGACATCGCACGGGTCATCGGCACGGTGCTCGGCCGGGTGGTCGAGGAGGCCGCACGGGTCGCGGGCGGGCGGCCGGGGGAGGTGGTGCTCACCCATCCGGCGTCGTGGGGCCAGCGCCGCAAGGAGGTTCTGCTGGCCGCCGCGGCGCACGCCGCCATCATCGGCGTCCGGTTGATGCCCGAACCCGTGGCCGCGGGCCGCTACTTCGTCGACGTCCTCCACCAGCGCCTGCCGGCCGGCGGGTACCTGCTGGTGTACGACCTCGGCGCGGGAACGTTCGACACCTCGGTGCTGCGGCGGACCGGGGACGTGTTCGAGGTCGCGGCCTCGCACGGGTTGGCGGACGCGGGCGGGCTCGACATCGACGCCGCGGTGATGACGCACATCCTCGCCACGACGCTCGCCGACGACCAGCCCGTCCGCGACCGGCTGACCGAACCGCGCACCGCGACGGACCGCCGCCACAGCCTGCAGTTGTGGGCCGGCGTCCGCACGGCCAAGGAGTCGCTGTCGCGGACGGCGTCCGCTCTGGTCCACGTGCCACTCGTCGACCGGGACGTGCCGCTGGGCCGCGAACAGCTCGACCTGCTCGCGCGACCGGTGCTCGACCGGACGATCGAAGCCACCCGCGCCGTCCTGACCGACGCGCGGGTGCCACCCGCGGGCCTCGCCGCCATCGTCCTCACCGGCGGCGCGAGCCGCATGCCGCTGGTCGCCACGCTGCTGCACCAGGCGTTCGGCATCGCTCCCACCGTGATCGAGCAGCCGCAACTCGTGGTCGTCGAGGGCAGCCTCGGCGGCGCCGGTACACCGGTCCGCGCCGACGGACGGCCGGTGGAGACCGGCCCGCCGGCCCACGTTCTGGCCGAGGCCCTTCCTCGGCCCCGGCGCTGGCGCACCCGGCGCACCCTGATCGCCGCGGTCGCGATCCTGCTGGCCCTCCTGACCGGCGCCCTCGTCACCCTCGACGACCGTGACGGCTGGTCGCCGTTCGGTCCCGCGGACGGCGGGGGCCGCACCGGTGACCGTGCCGGCGAGGCGGCCGGCCTGACCAACGGGGAGGCACGGGGCGACGGGCGCAGGACGTCACCGATCCCCGGTGCGCCGGTGGGATCGGGCGGCGCCGGCGAAAGCCAGCCCGGTGTCGGCGTCTCCTCACCCGGCGCGCTGCCCGGCGCGCCACCGGGCGCCACCGCGACGACGGGACCGACGACGGCGCCGGCCGCCCAACCCCCACCGTCTCCGTCGGCCGCGTCCCGGACCACGTCGTCCGGATCCGGCTACGCCTGCGAACAGATGGGGCTGCGCGTCTCGCGCGTGTCCGGCGCGGCGGTGACGAGCTGGCCCGACGTCCGGCTCCGCGGATGCGTCAGAGCCGGCGGCGCCCAGTACTCCGCATTCGGCGAGGCGACCATCGAGGTCCGCACGTCCGGCACGTCGGCGTCGTTCAGCTACCGGGTGGAACTCGACGAATGCAACGGCAACCAGGCCGACAGCAAGGTGGTCAGCACGGGAAGCACCTCCGCCATGTCCACCACGTCGACGACGTCGACGAACACCTGGTGGTACGCGGCATCGGCCAAAGTCGTCGTCCGACCGACCACCGTCGACTTCCAGGCCGGCGGCACCCGGTGGCTGGCCACCGTCGACACCGTCACCAGCCCGTGCATCCAACTCGTCTGACCACTGTCAGTCGACGGTGACGGCGATCTTGCCCCGCGTGCCGGCGGTGAAGGCGTCGAACGCGGCGGGTACCTCGTCGAGCGGGTAGGTGTGTGCGACCGGGACGGTGAGCTTCCCGCCGGCCACGTCGGCGGCGAGCCGGTCGAGCGTCTCTCCGGTGGGGTTGGCCATGATGAAGACGGCCGCCGGGTGCTGGTCGGGACCGTAGCCGAGCGTGCTGGCCAGCCGGCCCTTCTCGGTCAGGGCCGCGGCGAGGACGGCACCGTCGCCGGCGAAGTGCAGGACCACGTCGACGCCGTCCGGGCTGACCGCGCGGAGCTGGGAATCCAGGTCGCCGGTGTAGTCGACCACCTCGTGGGCGCCCAGGTCACGGACGAAGTCGGCCTCCTCGCCGGGGCGGGCGGTGGCGACCACCCGCGCGCCGGCCGCGGCGGCGTACTGCACCGCGATCGCGCCCACTCCGCCGGTGGCGCCGCTGACCAGTACGGTCTCGCCGGCCTGCGGTGCGGTGGCGGCGAGCGCGTCGGCCGCGGCGGTGCCGGCCAGGCCGAGCGCACCGGCGGCGGTCGCCGCGACGCCGTCGGGAAGCCTGGCGATGCCGATCTCCTCGGGCACGGTGACGTACTGGCCGAACCCGCCGTCGCCGAGGAACGGCTTGGTGACCACGCCGAAGACCGGGTCGCCGACGGCGAACCGGGTGACGCCCGCGCCGACCGCCTCGACGGTTCCGGCGAAGTCCTTGCCCAGCACCACCGGGTAGCGGTGCTCCATCATCCCGGCGAGATAGCCGGCGGCGACCGACACGTCGAACCCGTTGATCGACGACGCCCGCACCTTGACCAGCACCTCACCGGTGCCCGGCTGCGGCGTCGGCACCTCGGAAACCTCGGGCTTCGCACCCTGCTCAGCGGTCACAACAGCCTTCATGTCAGCTCCTCGGAGAGAAGTGGAGGACACCCTCCACTAAGTTCACCGAGCGTAGCATGGAAGTGGAGGATGGCTTCCAGTTAGAGTGACGAACATGACGAACGAGGGCGCCGGTCTGCGCGTCGACGCCGAGCGCAACCGGCAGCGCATCATCGCCACTGCCCGCGAGATCTTCGCCGAGCGCGGCATCGACGTGCCGATGGAGGACATCGCCCGCCGGGCGGGCGTCGGCGTCGGGACCCTCTACCGGCGCTACCCGACCCGCGCCGACCTGGTCACCGCCGCGTTCGAAGCCAAGATGACCGCCTACGCCGAGGTCGCCCGCGACGCGCTCGCCGACCCCGACCCGTGGAGCGGCTTCTGCGGCTACGTCGAACGCATCTGCGCGATGCAGGCCGGCGACCGCGGCTTCACCACCGTTCTGACGATGTCGTTCCCCATGGCGAAGCGGTTCGAGGCCGACCGCGACCGCGCGTTCGCCGACTTCAGCGCTCTCGTCGACCGGGCGAAGGCCGCAGGCGGGTTGCGGGCCGACTTCGTCACCGAGGACCTGCCGTTGTTCCTTCTGGCCAACGCCGGCGTCCTGGCCGCGACCGCCGACGCCGCCCCCGACGCCTGGCGTCGCCTCGTCGGCTATCTCCTGCAGGCGTGCGCCGCTGACGCGGCGCGGCCACTGCCCGACCCGCCGGCACCCCGGCAGATGTACCGCGCCATGCTCCGCGCCACGAAGTCCCAGCGCGCCACGAAGTAGACGACGTCAGAGATTGGTCATCTTCTCGGCCTCCTCGGCGTAGCGTCCGCCCCGGATCTCGATCGTCGCCGTCGCCCGTTCGATCTCGGCCAGTTCGGCGGCCGTCAGTTCCAGCTCGGCCGCGCCCAGGTTCTCCTCGAGGCGGTGCGGCTTGCGGGTGCCGGGGATCGGCACGATCCATGGCTTCCGGGCGAGCAGCCAGGCGAGGGCGACCTGGCCCGGGGTGGCGCCCCTGCGCCCGGCGATGGCGGCGAGCAGGTCGACGACCGCCCGGTTGTGTTCCAACGCTTCCGGGGTGAACCGGGGGATGGTGCTGCGGATGTCGTTGTGCGGGTCGAAGGTGGTCGACGCGGTGACAGTGCCGGTGAGGAAACCCTTGCCGAGCGGGCTGTAGGGCACGAAGCCGATGCCCAGTTCCTCGCACGCGGCGAGGACCTCCTGCTCGGGGCGCCGCCACCACAGCGAGTACTCGCTCTGCACCGCCGTGACGGGCTGGACGGCGTGCGCCCGGCGGATGGTGGCGGCGGCCGCCTCCGACATGCCGAAGTGCTTGACCTTGCCGGCGCCGATGAGGTCCCTGACCGCGCCGGCGACGTCTTCGATCGGGACCTGCGGGTCGACGCGGTGCTGGTAGTACAGGTCGATGGTGTCGACGCCCAGCCGTTGCAACGAGCCGTCGACGATGTGCCTGATCACCTCGGGGCGGCTGGTGACCCGTCCACGTGGCTTGCGTTCGACCGGGTCGATGTCCCACCCGAACTTGGTGGCGATGACCACCCGGTCGCGGTACGGGGCGAGCGCCTCGCCGACGAGTTCCTCGTTGGCGTAGGGGCCGTAGATCTCAGCGGTGTCGAAGAACGTGACACCACGGTCGACTGCGGCACGGATCAGCGAGATCATCTCCCGCCGGTCGGGCCGGTCGCTGTAGCCGCCGGTCATGGACATGCAGCCGAGCCCGATCGCGGACACTCGAAGACCGTCGGTTCCGAGGGTGCGGGTCTGCATGGTGGGCTCCTGTCGTGGTCGCGGGCACGGTGGAACGCTACGTCTCCCGTCGCGGGCGAGGGAGGCTCTGTCATTACCTGCCACGGCAGGGCCACCCACGCCACCCACGCCCGGCTGTGACTCACCGTCCTTTGTGGACGGTCGAAAACGCGTGGACCGGATCATGCGCCGAGCCCATCATGAGTGGGGGAGGTGACACGGCATGGCCGTTCGCATCAGGATGCTCGAGTCCGCGCAGCGCGAGGCGATGGCGCCGCACGCCGAGCGGTGGGCCGTCCACGCTCTCGACACCACCGGTGTCGACTGGGTGGATTGGGAGGACGGCGTCCGCGCCGCCTATGCGTTCAGCGACGTGCGGTGGCCGGGCCGTGTATTGCGAACCGCCTCGCCGTTGGCGCTGGCGCGCGCACTCTTCCTCGCGCGGGTCAACGAGCAGCCGGGCGATGAGAACCGGGCGCTCGCGGGCCTGCTGCGCCAGATGCAGTTCGCGGTCGACGGGGCGATCGAGCGGCGGTTCGGCCAGCCGGCGCGTACCGCCGTGCACCGCGGGGTGTTCCAGCCGGTCGACATCGTTGCCGCGGCCGACGCGGTGGAGAGCGCCGTGGCGGAGACGCTCGCGTCGGCACGGCTTTTCGACGACCCGATCGGCACCCGCGACTCGGCGGTGGCGACGGCGCGGTCGCTGACCGGGCGGCGGGTCCACTCCCTGAGCCGGGTCGTTCCGGCCGAGTGGCAGACGTGGCGGCTGCACCTCGGCGGGCGGGGCGAGGCGGCGTGGGGCGCGTACGCGTCGTTCTTCGGCGAGATCGCCGGCGACGGCATGGCGGGCAGCGGTTGGCGCCGGCGGGCCGAGATGGTCGCGAAGGCCCAGTCGGCCGGCTGGTGGTATCCGTCGTTGGACTTCGTGCTCGTCGCCGAGCCTCCGGTGATGGTGCGCACCGAGCGGGCCGCGGGCATGCCGCCGCGGCTGCATTGCGCCACCGGCCCGGCGATCGGCTGGCGCGACGGGTGGCGGCTCTACTTCTGGCACGGTACGCGCGTGCCGGGTTGGGTCATCGAGGAGCCACTCGTCGAGCGGGTGCACGCCGAGGCGAACATCGAGGTGCGGCGGTGCGCCATCGAGGCGATCGGCTGGCACGAGTACATCGCCCAGGCGGGTCTGAGCCTCGTCGACACCGCCGACGACCCCGGCAATCCGGGGTTCGACCTCCAGCTGTACGACCTGCCGGAACGGGTCTGGGGCACGCCCGCCCGGGTGCTGCTGGCGACCAACGGCAGCGCCGAGCGGGACGGGAACCGTCGCCGCTACGGCCTTCCGGTGCCGTCCGACGTGTCCACCGCGGTGCACGCCGCCGCGTGGACGTACGGGCTCACCGGAGATCAGTACCTGACCATGAACCGTCGAACCTAGGAGAAACTAGGAGAAACCATGAAGACGCTGGGAGACCTGACCGGTTCCACCGGTCGCGACGTCGACCTGCACCTCCTGCTCGACCTTGTCATTCCGGTGCACGAAGGCATCCAGGCGCAGGGCGACGTGATCGTCGTCCCGCTCGCCGAGGTCGCCGGCGATGTCAAGGTCCAGGGCTCCGCCCAGTGGCGGGAGGTTCCGGCCGACGGCATCGAACTGCTGCGCGGGGGAACCGGCGGCAACGCGCACACGCTCGTCGCCGACCCGGGCACCTGCGTGTGGACGGCCGACGTGTTCGACCCGACCGGCCTCAGCCTCGGTGTGTTCGAGGCGATGGCCACCGCGTACCTGCTCCACCGTGAGCACGGCGGCACGGGTGTCGCGCCGGGTGCGTACGTCGTGCGCCGCCAGCGCGAGCACGGGCCGGCGGTACCGGCACGCAACCTCGCGTCGGTGGCCCGCACCGCGGCGGTGCCGCGGGCACTGCTGGAGCAGCGGGCCGCCGCTGCCGAGGCCCAGGCCGCGTCCACCGTTCGTTTCGTCGCCGACTGAGATCGCCGCTGAGGTCCACGCGGCGGCGCGTCGCTGACGTCCACGTGGCGGCGCGTCATTGAGAACGACGCGGCGGCGCGCCGGATCCACCGGCGCGTCGCCGCCGGTCGGCCGGCCCGGTCGTAGTCTGCTGACGGCTGGATCACCCGACCTCACCAGCCGGAAAGGTTGGCGACCCATGACATCTCCCTTCCGCCTGGACGGCAGGACCGCCCTCGTCACCGGCGGGAACCAGGGGCTCGGCAAGGCGTTCGCGCTCGGCCTGGCCCAGGCGGGCGCGCGGGTCGCCATCGCCGGCCGGCGCGAGGAGGCGAACCTGGCGGCCGCCGCGCACGCCAGGGAGGCGGGCTTCGACCTCGTCACCATCACCGCCGACATCACCGACGACGCCCAGGTCGCCGCGATGACGGAGCAGGCGGTCAGCGCCTTCGATGGCCGTATCGACATCCTGGTCAACAACGCGGGGACGTGCTACCACGCGCCGGCCTTCGAGGTCACCGACGAACAATGGGCGAGCGTCTTCGACCTCAACGTCCGTGCGCTGTGGAAGACCTGCCTCGCCGTCGGAGCCAACATGCGCGAGCGCGGCGGCGGCTCGATCGTCAACATCGGGAGCATGTCGGGCGTCATCGTCAACCGTCCGCAGTGGCAGCCGGCGTACAACGCGTCGAAGGCCGCGGTCCACCACCTGACCAGATCGTTGGCGGTGGAGTGGGCACCCTACGGGATCCGGGTCAACGCGGTCGCGCCCGGCTACGTCAAGACCGACATGGCGCCGGTCGACCGCCCGGAGTTCCAGCGTCACTGGGTCGAGGACTGCCCGCAGCAACGCTTCGCGCTGCCCGAGGAGATCGCCCCGAGCGTCGTGTTCCTCGCCAGCGACGCCGCCTCGTTCGTCACCGGCTCGGTCCTCGTCGCCGACGGTGGCTACACGGCCGTCTGAAACGGGGCACCCGGTTCCCTGGGAACCGGGTGCCCTCGTCGCTCAGGTCCCGTAGACCTCCAACTCGTAGACGCGCGCGGCCTGATCGGTGTTCTGCGTCGGCGTGACGATGTTCAGCCGCACGTAGCGGCCGCTCGCCGACACGGGATGGTCGCTGCTGTTCGCGGTGTTGCCCCGGGCCTGCACCACGGTCGTCCACGTTGTTCCGTCGGCGGACACCTGAAGGTCGAAGTCCCGGGTGTTCCAGGCGGTGGATTCGCCGCCCGCGCCGGCGTGGCGCACGGTGAACGACTGGATGGCGTGGCTCGCGCCGAGGTCGACCCGCAGGAACTTGGTGGTTCCGAGCGAACACCACTTGTCGCTGTTGCCCGCCGAGGTGCTGCCGTTGACCGCCTTCTCCGGTCCTTCGGTGGTCGAGCATTGCGAGTCGGCGGTCGCCGGCCGGCCCAGCGCGAGGTTGGTCGGGCCGGAGCCGGCCGAGCCGTAGACCTCGAACTCGTCGATCCGGGCGGCGCCGTTGCCGTCGTTGGCGGGAGTGGTGACGGCGAGCCGGACGTACCGCGCGGTGACGGCGGTGATCGGGTGGTAGGTGCGGCTGGACCGGTTGCCGGACACGGTCACCCGGCTCGTCCACGTGGTCGCGTCGGTGCTCGTCTCGATGCCGAACCCACCGGTGTTCCAGGCCGTCGTCTCGCCGCCCAGCCCGGCATGCTTGACGACGAAGGACCGCACGGTCTGGTTCGATCCCAGGTCGACCTGGAGGTACTTGGTTCCCGCCGCGGTCGAGCACCACTTCGACGTGGAGCCGAGCTTGCCGTCGAACGCCTTGTCCGGCCCCTCCGCCGTCGCGCACGACGCCGAGCCACTGGCCGGTTTGCCGGCCGCGAGGTTGGTGCCGAGATCCGGTGCCGTGGGCGGCGGGGTGGCGCCGTCGTTGAACGAGGGCGGCACGTTCGCCGGGTCCGTCCCCCACGACGTGGGAGAGCCGGTCATCGTGTAGGACAGCGTGGCGCCGCCGGCGATGTCGCCGTAGCGCAGCCAGGTGCGCTGGGTCGCGGTGCCGTTGACGGACAGGCTCTGCACGTACTGGTTGCCCTGTCCGGCATTCGTGCCGTTGATCTGGATGTCGCCGCTCGGCCGGTCGACGAACACCGACGGGAACAGCGGGCCGTGCAGCGCGATGGTGTCCGCGCCGGGGGTCGGTGGGTACATGCCCATCGCGGACCACACGAACCAGGCCGACGTCGCGCCGAGGTCGTCGTTGCCGGGCAGGCCACCGGGACCGGTGGTGAACGACTCGTTCATCACCCGGCGGACCGTGTTGCTGGTGCCGGCGGGCGCCGCGGCGAAGTGGTAGGCCCAGGGCACGCCGTGCTCGGGCTCGTTGCCGATGTAGAAGTAGGGCTGTGACTGGCCGCCGTTGGTCTGGGTGAAGTGGTGGTCGAGTCGTTGGACGGCGGTCTGGCGGCCGCCCATCAGGTTGATCAGGCCGGCGAAGTTGTAGGGGACCATCCAGGTGTACTGGGACGCGTTGCCCTCCACGAAGTTCGACTGGCTGGCCGGGTTCAGCGGCCACGGCCAGGTGCCGTCCGCGTTGCGCGGGTGGACGTAGTTCGACTCCGTGTTGAAGACGTTGCGCCACCACTGGGCGCGGGCCATGTACGTGTTGTATTTCGCGGTGTCGCCGAGGGACCGGGCGAACTGCGCGACCGCGAAGTCACTGGCGGAGTACTCGAGGGAGTCGGACGGGTCGTTCTCGATGTAGTGGTGCTGGGTGTAGGTGGCCTGCCGGCCCCGGATCGGGCTGCCCTGTGCGGTGCCGCCGTTGGAGCTCTTGTCCATGAGCGCGAGCGCGGCCGCCGTGTCGAAGTCGCGCACGCCGAACTGGTACAGGCTGTCGACGATGATCGGCCCCGGATCACCGGTCATCACGAAGATCTCGCTGGTGTTGTGCGACCACTTCGGCAGCAGGCCGCCCTGCTGGCCGTCGAGCACCATCGACTTGGCGATGTCGGCGGCCTCCACCGGTGCGATGAACGCGATCAGCGCCGACCACGAGCGGTAGATGTCCCAGCCGGAGTAGTTCTGGTAGACGGGATGGCTCGCCGTGCGGACGACGTTGTCGAAGCCGCGGTACTGGCCGTTGACGTCGTTCGACAGGTTGGGGTTGATGAAGACCCGGTAGAGCGCGGTGTAGAACTTCTGCAGGTCCGCCGCGGATCCGCCGGTGGCCTGCACCCGGTTGAGATAGGTGTTCCATTCGGCGTCGGCGTTGCCGCGCACGGTGTCGAACGCGAAGCCGGACTGCTCGCCGGCGAGGTTGGCCTGCGCGCCTGCCTGGCTGACGAACGAGATCGCGACCTTCACCTGCACGACGCGGTTGGTGGAGGTGTCGAACGTGAGGTAGCCACCGGAGTTGGTGCCGCTGGTACTCGTGGAGCCCGCGGTGACGGTGCCGCCGAGCCAGGTGCCCACGGCGCTCGGGGCCCGGTCGAACTCCATCCGGTAGAAGATCTGGTACGTCTTGCTCGATCCGCAGAAGCCACCGCCGGTCACGCTGCCGGTCACCGTCGACCCGCTGATCGCGATCGACCCGCTGCGGTTTCCGGTGGCGCTGCGGCTGGTGTTGACCAGGACCCGGGCGGTCGTCGACGACGGGTAGGTCAGCCGCATGGCGGCGGTGCGTTTGGTCGCCGTCGCCTCGACCTTCGTGTTGCCGTAGTTGCTGAGCACGGACTGGTAGAAGCCGGGCCGCGCCTGCTCCTGGGTCTTGTCCTGGGTGGCCCGGTAGGACGTCCACGACGTTCCCGGCGACGCGCCGATGGCCCCGGTGATCGGCAGGATGCCGAGGTCCTCGTTGTTGGCGCAGCCCGCCCCGTTGAAGTGGGTGAGGCTGAACTCCTCGATCTGGGTGTCGCCGAAGCGGTAGCCCGACGGTGACGCGGTGGGGGTGTCGGGGCTCAGTTGCACCATGCCGAAGGGCTGTATCGGACCGGGAACCGTGCTGCCGCCGGCGCCACCGCCGACCGGATTGGGCGCGTTGCTGTCGTCGGTGCCGATGAACGGGTTGACGTACTGGGTGAGCGCGAGCGCGGCGGCGTTGGCCGTCGCCGTGGTGAACACGACGGCGAGCGACGCGCAGAGGGCGGTGAGGGCGACGAGGGTGATCACGCGGACACGGGGTGGTCGGAGCATTGGGGAGGTCCTCTCCGAGCGGGCGGGCGGGGCGAGGTGTTCCGAGACAACGTTGTATCGACGCTGGGCTATACCAGCCTCAAGGTTCTGAGAGAGCGCTGTCAATGACTGACATTTCCGGCCGCGTCGACTAACGTGAGCAATTTGGTCGGGAAAACGTTGTCCGGAGGCGGCCTGCCCCGCCGGCCCACGATGGTGGACGTGGCCCGCCGCGCCGGGGTCAGCGTCAAGACCGTCTCCCGGGTCGTGAACGGCGCGCCCAACGTGGCGCCGGATCTCGCCGACCGGGTGCTCGCCGCGGTCGCCGACCTGGGTTTCCGGCGCAACGGCCTCGCGAGCACGCTGCGCTCCGGGCAGGCTACCGCGACCATCGGCCTGATCATCGAGGAAATCGCCAACCCGTTCTACGCGACGATCGCCGCCGCCGTGGCGGAGGTGGCCCGCGAGCACGACACGGTGCTCGTCATGGCCTCCTCGGAGGAGGATCCGGACCGCGAGAAGCACCTCCTGCTCGACCTGTGCTCCCGCCGGGTCGACGGGCTGCTCGTCGTGCCGGCCGGGTTCGACCACTCGTTTCTCCGTGCCGAGGTGCAGATGGGTCTTCCCGTGGTGTTCCTCGACCGCCCGGCCGGTGGCCTGCTCGCCGACACCGTGCTGCTCGACAACCGGGGCGGTGCCCGGGCGGGCGTGGAGCGGCTCGTCGAACGCGGCCACCGGCGGATCGCCGTGCTGCTGGACTCCATGTCCGTCTACACGATGCGGGAGCGGGTCGCGGGCGCGCAGGAGGCGTGCGCCGCCGCCGGGATCGGCTACGACGACGTGCTGATCCGTGACGGCGTGCGCGATCCGCAGGCCGCCGCCCGCACGGTCGCGGAACTGCTCGACCGGCCCGACCCGCCGACCGCCCTCTTCGGCACCAACAACCGCATCACCGTCGGGATCCTGGGCGAGCTGTGGCGACGCGGCGGAGCGGAGGAGCTGCTCGGCTTCGACGACTTCGAGTTGTCGCACCTGATGCCGCGTCCGCTGACGGTCGTGTCCTATGACGCCCACGCGTTCGGCCGCAGCGCGGCGGAGCTGCTCTTCCGGCGCATCACCGGAAACCGCTCCTGGCCGTCCACCACCGTGCTCCCGACCCGCGTGATCGACCGGGGCGTCAGAACGTGACCCGCAACGATCCCAGCCGGTGACCGAACGGTGGGGACGGCAGCCGGTCGGGGGTGTCGTAGGCGGGCCGCAGGTCGGGGCAGCGGTCGAGCAGGATCCGCAGGCACTCGTCGGTCTCCATCCGGGCCAGCGCCGCGCCCAGGCAGTAGTAGGAGCCCATGCCGAAGCTGAGGTACCGGTTGGGCCGGCGGGTGATGTCGAAGGTGTCCGGGTCGGGGAAGGCGTCCGGGTCGCGGTTCGCGGCCCTCAGCGCGAGATAGACGTGCTGACCGGCCGGGACGGCGTGCCCGGCCAGCTCGACGGGCTCGGTGGTGATGCGGCCGATCACGCCGGCCGGACCGTCGCAGCGCAGCATCTCGTCCACCGCCAGCGGCATCAGCTCCGGTTCGGACCGCAGCCGGGCCAGCTGGTGCGGGTGCGCGAAGAGCAGGACGAGGCCGTTGGCGATCAGGTTCGCGGTGGTCTCGTGGCCGGCGAACAGCAGCAGCACACAGTTGGCGACGGCCTCGTCCTCGGTCAGGGTGCCCTCGGCCTCGGCGGCCACGAACATGCTCAGCACGTCCTCGCGGGGGACGCGGCGCCGATCGGCCGCGAGGATCCGCAGGTAGTCGTGCATTTCGAGCATGCTGCGCTGGGCCTGGCGGATCCCGTCGATGCTGCCGTTGCCGAAGATCGGCAGGATGTCGCGCGACCATGCCTGCAACTGTTCGCGATCGCTGGTCGGCATCCCGAGGATCTCGGCGATCACGTTCGCCGGTAGCGGGTAGGCGAGGTCGCGTACCACGTCCATCTCGCCGTTCGCGGCGACCGCGTCGAGCAGCTCGTGGGTGAACTCGCGGACGCGTGGCCGCAGCCGGTCGACCGTCGCCGCGCTGAAGTACCGCTTGAGCAGCCGTTGGAAGCGTGCGTGGTCGGCCGGAACGGTGTGTCCCATCCACATCTCGATGGCCTGGCTGACCGGGCGCAGCTCGTCCTGCTCCGCGGGCGTGAGCCGCCGCAGGACCCGCGCCATGTTCGCGGTGTCCAGGCGCTTGTCCCGCAGCGCGGCCATGACGTCCGTGTACCGGGTGAGCAGGTAGGCGTCGAGCTGCGGCAGCCGGGCCAGCGGGCTCTCGGCACGCACCCGCGCCAGGAACGCGGTCTGGTCGGTCATCGCCTCCGGCGTGAAAAGGTCGTATTCCCGCACGGTCGCTACAGGGGCATTCATGGATGAAATTGTGCGGGACGCCAGTGATCGATCTCTATGTCCGAATCGGCGGTGGACAGCAACCCCCGCGGGGTGCCACGCAGGGGGTGGAAGGCGCCGGACCCGCCATCGGGCGCACCGGGGGCACGGGGGGATGTGCCCGTCGGTGCGTCGCCGGCGCGATCGAGACGTCCGCAGGTCCGGCGCCTCGTCGATGCTGCCACGCACGGCCGCGGACCTGACACGTACACGGTTCACAACAATGAGCGCGTGCGCTTGCCGACCGTCGGCAACGACGGTCGGCAAGCAACGGACGGGTCCGTCAGCCGGCCGTAGGCAGGGGCCTGGCGGGCCATTCGAGTGCCCTGGCCCCCAGCACCGCGGCCTGGAGCGTGAACCGGTGCCCCGGATCGGCCGGGTCGTAGCCGATCAGCGTCCGGATCCGCTCCAGCCGGTAGGTGACCGTGCGCACGGACACGTGCAACCGCTTCGCCGTCTCGGTCGCGACGGCTCCGGTGCTGAAGTAGACCTCCATGGTGTCCAGCAACGGCTGGGCGCCGCCGCGGGCCAGGATCAGCGGGCTCAGGACGGCGACGACCAGGTCGACGATGGCGGGTTGGTCCCGCAGCAGCACCCGGAACACGAGCAGGTCGTGCGCCTTGACCACCGGGTCGGTCATGTGCAGCCGGCCGGCCATGATCAACGCGTCGCGGGCCTCCTCGTAGGAGCGGGCGATCCCGTACACGCCCGGGTGCGGCCGTCCGACCGCGACCCGCCAGGGCCGGCCGTTCCGGAGGCGGGTGAGTTCACCGTGCATCAGGCGCCCGAGATCGTCGTCCGCGTCGCGGGCCGGTGTCCGCCCGCCGGCCGCGGCCGGCGCGAGCACGACGAGCAACCCGTCCTTGGTGGCGACCAGGACGTCCCGGTCACCGAGCCGGTCGAAGATGACCGCCTCCAGCGCGTTGATGGCGGCACCGGTGTCGGGCAGCCGCTGGGCGGGCGCGGCCAGCGCCACTTGGTGCACGCGGGCCAGTTCGAGCCCGAACGGCTCGGAGCGCGCGACCAGGGCGCCGAGGTCGGAGTCGCCGCGCAGCAGGTCGTCGATCAGCTCCCGGCGGAGCGTCTCCTCGCGCCGCACGAGTTCCCGCCGCGCGACCGCGTAGCCCTCCGCGAGCGTGGCGACCGCCTCGTCGATGACGTGCAGCACCGCCGCCGCTGCCGCGCGCACCGCCGCCTCGTCGCGGGGGCCTACGACCGCGGGAAGGTCCCGCCACAGCCGCCGCGCCGCCGACAGGTAGAACTGCACGACCCGTCCGGCCGAGATGCCCTGTTCGGCGGCCCGGCGGCCGAGCCGACCCACGGCGTCGAGTTCGGCGCGCCGGGGCCGGCGTCCGCTGACGGCGGCGTCGGCCAGGAGGGACAGGTAGTCGCCGAGCAGTTCCACCGGGACGTCGCCGGCGTCGCGGGCGGCAGCGGTGGCGACGTCGACCAGCCACTGCTCCGGCGGAGGCGGCATCGAGGTCATCAGCTGAGGTGTTCGAACGCCGGCCAGGCCGCGGCCCACGGCGTGCGACGGTCGCGGCAGACGGAAACGGTGGCTCCCTGCTCCTCGTTGTCGACGTCGACGCCGTTGTCGAGTTCCGCCTCGACGGTGCAGGAGCCGAACGTGCCGGTGCGCATCGGGTCGCCGGCGGTGACCACGATGGCCACGGTGGCCGTCTCGGGCGGGGGCCCGTACGCGTAGAGCGCGTTGTGTCCACTGTAGACATCGGGGAGGTCGTAGGCGGGGCCGTAGCGGTCGATCGCGCCGGCCTCGCCGTAGTTGGCGGTGATGATGACGGTCCGGTCGCGGTCGTCGGCGGGCAGCGCCGCGTAGACCCCGGCGATCTGACGCACGTAGCGGCGCCAGCCGATCTGGTCCCCGACGGTCTGGTTGGACGCGGCGACCGGGCTGTCGCCGACCGCGTCGACGGGGATCAGCGGCAACGCGAACACGGCCGAGACGATCGTGTTCACCGCGAGCAGCGCGGCCACCGCGACGAAGCGTCCCCGACGATCGGCCATCCACCGCGCCACCGGCGCCGCCCCGATCGCGTACACCACCAGCAACACGCCCAGCGTGTAGTAGAACTGTCCGGAGCCGGCCACCGTGAGGGCGAGCACCACCGGGTACGCCACCACGAAGGCCCGGATCCGGCGCTCGCGCCACGCCTCGACGAAGCCGGCCACGATGACCGGCACGGCGAACATGCCGAGCAGCACGAACTGCAGCGGAACGACGAGCGGCCGCACCTCGTCGCCGCGGTCGTCGGCCAGCGCGGCGGCCATCCGCGCCTGCGGGAAGTCGTTGACCACCTGGTACAGCAGGTTGGGCAGGCCGACCAGCAGAGCGATGCCGACGCCGGCCCACAGCGCGCGGGAGAGCAGTTCCCGGCGCGGTCCGACGAGCAGCAACCCGACGCCGAGCCCGATGAGCATCAGCAGCACGAGGTGCTTGTTGTAGAAGCCCAGCCCGGCCACCAGGCCGGCCCACAGCCACCACCGGCCCTCCTCGCGCAGCAGCGCCCGCAGGGCGAACAGCCCGACCAGGGTCCAGGCCAACAGGTCGGGGCCGGTGGTGGCGCCGAGGTGCCCGGACAGCAGCGGACCCATGCCGCCCGCACCGGCCGCCGCGACGACCTGCGCGGCCGTCCCGCCGCCGACCTCCCGGGCGACGAGCGCGGCGACGACCGCGACGACGGCGATGATCAGGACGAACGGCAGCCGCAGCGCCCACACCGAGTCGCCGAGCAGCGCGGTGGAGGCCCGGATCAGCAGCGGCGTGAACGGCGGCTGGTCGACGTAGCCCCAGTCGGGGCGCAGCATGCGGAAGTACAGTTCGTCGCGGTGGTAGTCGTAGCCGCCCGAGGTCGCCAGCAGCAGCGCGACGACGCCCGCCGTGACCGCGGCGACCGGTCCCCGGGCGAGCGGTGATCGGTTCCGCACCCGTGCAGCCTAGGCGCGTCCGGCCGGTCCCGGTGACCCCGCCGGACGCCGGGTGACGCGCGGGTTAATCACGTTACGGGACCGTAACGAGCCACCGTTGACACCGAATGTTGTTAGCGATAACAATCGTCCCCAGTCATGACTGTCCAAGATCACCGATCCTGCGCCACTACAGGAGTGCGGATGAAATTCACCCGGATAGCGACCGCAGCCGCGGCCGTCGCGCTGACCGTCGCGCTCGCGGCGTGCGGCGACAGTACGAAGGACGCGGACAAGCAGGGCGGCGGTGACAATGCCGGCGCGCTGATCGGGGTCACCATGCCCACCAAGTCGTCCGAGCGCTGGATCGCCGACGGCAACAACCTCAAGTCGGCGCTGGAGAAGCTCGGCTACAAGGTCGACCTCCAGTACGCCGAGAACGACATTCCCACCCAGGTCAACCAGCTCGAGAACCAGATCACCAAGGGCGCGAAGCTGTTGATCATCGCGTCGATCGACGGCACCGCGATCACCTCGCAGCTGGAGAACGCGAAGGCGAACAAGATCCCGGTCATCGCCTATGACCGGCTCATCCGTAATAGCCCGAATGTCGACTACTACGCCACCTTCGACAACTTCAAGGTCGGCGTGCAGCAGGCCACCTCGCTCCTCGTCGGGCTGAAGCTCAAGAACGAGGACGGCACCGACGGCACCGCCAAGGGCCCGTTCAACATCGAACTGTTCGCCGGTTCGCCCGACGACAACAACGCGACGTTCTTCTTCAACGGCGCGATGTCGGTGCTCAAGCCGTACATCGACAAGGGCACGCTCGTCGTCAAGAGCGGACAGACCGACTTCAAGACCGTCGCGATCCTGCGGTGGGACCCGGCCACCGCGCAGAAGCGCATGGAGGACCTGCTCACCAAGACCTATCAGGGCGGGGTGACGGTGCAGGGCGTGCTCTCGCCGTACGACGGCCTCTCGATCGGCATCCTGTCGGCGCTGAAGAGCAGCGGCTACGGCACCGCCGGCCAGGCCTACCCGATCGTGACCGGCCAGGACGCCGAGCTGGCCTCGGTGAAGTCGATCATCGCGGGTGAGCAGTTCGCGACGATCTACAAGGACACCCGTCAGCTCGCCGCGAAGTCGGCGGAGATGGCCAACGCGGTGCTCAAGGGCGAAAAGCCGTCCGTGAACAACGACAAGGACTACGACAACGGCAAGAAGGTCGTACCGTCGTACCTGCTCGAACCGGTCATCGTCTACAAGAGCAACTACAAGCAGGCACTCGTCGACACCGGTTACTACAAGCAGGAACAACTCGGATAACGATCGTGAACGATCACATCCTGGAGATGCGCGGCATCACGAAGACATTTCCGGGCGTCAATGCGCTGACGCGCGTGGATCTCACCGTCAACCGCGGTGAGATCCACGCGATCTGCGGCGAGAACGGCGCCGGGAAGTCGACGTTGATGAAGGTGCTGTCCGGCGTGTACCCGCACGGCTCGTACGACGGGGAGATCTCCTTCGACGGCGAGCCGTGCCGGTTCGCGGACATCCGCGACAGCGAGCACCGCGGCATCGTGATCATCCATCAGGAGCTCGCGCTGTGTCCGCAGCTGTCCATCGCCGAGAACATCTTCCTCGGCAACGAGCAGTCCAAGCGCGGCTTCATCGACTGGAACCACACCAACCACCAGGCCGGTGTGCTGCTGCGGCGGGTCGGGCTGCGGGAGAACCCCACCACGCCGATCTACGACATCGGCGTCGGTAAGCAGCAGCTCGTCGAGATCGCCAAGGCGCTGTCGAAGCGGGTGCGGCTGCTGATCCTCGACGAGCCCACCGCGGCCCTCAACGACGAGGACTCGGCACACCTGCTCGACCTGATCCGCGGCCTCCGCGAAGACGGCATCACGTGCGTGATCATCTCGCACAAGCTCAACGAGGTGCTGGCGATCGCCGACCGGATCAGCATCCTCCGCGACGGGCGCATGATCGAGACGCTGGACTCCGCCTCGGGCCCCGTCACCGAGGAGCGGATCATCTCCGGCATGGTCGGCCGCGACCTCGACCACCGCTTCCCGTCGCACGAGTCGCACATCGGCGAGGAGGCGCTGCGGATCGAGGACTGGACCGTGTACAGCCCCGCCCAGCGCGACCGCCGGGTGGTCTCGGGCGCCAACCTGACCCTGCGCCGCGGCGAGATCGTCGGGCTCGCCGGGCTGATGGGCGCCGGCCGCACCGAGCTCGCGATGAGCGTGTTCGGCCGTTCGTACGGCACCAACATCTCGGGAAAGATCTTCCGGGACGGGCGTGAGGTGCACATCCGTTCGGTCCGCGACGCCATCCGGCACGGGATCGCCTATGCGACCGAGGACCGCAAGCGCTACGGGCTCAACCTCATCGAGGACATCAAGCGCAACGTGTCGGCGGCCGGCCTCAGCCGTCTCGCCAGACACGGCTGGGTCAACGACAACGAGGAGTTCCGGGTCGCGACGGCGTTCCGGGAGAGCATGAACATCAAGGCACCCGACGTCCTCGCGGTCACCGGAAAGTTGAGCGGAGGCAACCAGCAGAAGGTCGTCCTCTCCAAATGGATCTTCACCGACCCGGACGTCCTGATCCTCGACGAGCCGACCCGGGGCATCGACGTCGGCGCCAAGTACGAGATCTACACGATCATCAACCGGCTCGCCGACGAGGGGAAGGCCGTGCTGGTCATCTCCTCGGAGCTGCCGGAACTGCTCGGGCTGTGCGATCGCATCTACGCCCTGTCGGCCGGGCGGATCACCGGTGAGCTGGCGCGCGGCGACGCGACACAGGAACGGCTGATGCAGTTCATGACCCAGTTCGACTACAACCCTCAGAGGGTGGGATAAGGCATGGCCGCACCGACCAACGCCGACGTCACCGTCAGCGCCGACGGCGTCAACCTGGGCAAGGCCGGCGGGCCGTCGACCCGGTTCTCGCTGAACCTGCGCCAGAGCGGCATCTTCGTGGCGTTCGCGCTGATCATCGTGCTGTTCACGGTGCTCACCGACGGTGCGTTGCTGCAGCCGCAGAACATCTCGAACATCGTGGTGCAGAACTCGTACATCCTGATCCTCGCGATCGGGATGATCCTGATCATCATCGCCGGGCACATCGACCTGTCGGTCGGCTCGGTGGTCGCGGTCACGGGTTCGGTCGCCGCGGTGCTGATGGTCCGCAACGACGTGCCGTGGCCGCTGGCGGTGCTGATCACCCTCGTCGTCGGTGGCCTCATCGGCGCCTGGCAGGGCTACTGGATCGCGTACTTCGGCATTCCGGCGTTCATCGTGACGCTCGCCGGCATGCTGCTGTTCCGGGCGCTGACCCTCACCGTGCTCGGCAACCAGGGCATCGGTCCGTTCCCGGACGAGGTCCGCACGCTGTCGAACGGGTTCACCGAGGCCTATCTCGGCAACATCGGGCTCGGCCCGCTCGGCGGCGCCGATCTCTTCAGCCTGATCGTCGGCGTGGTCGCGGTGGCCGGCATCGGGCTGACCCAGTGGCGGACCCGGGCCGCCCGGCTCGGCTACGACCAGCCCGTCGACCCGATGCCGTTGTTCCTGGCGAAGATCGGCGTCGCGGCGTTGGTGGTGCTGTTCATCGTGGTGCAGCTGGCCCGGTTCCGGAACCTGCCCTGGGTGCTGGTCCTGCTCGCCGCGCTCACCATCGGGTACTCGCTGCTGACCAGCCGCACGGTGTTCGGCCGCCAGATCTACGCGGTCGGCGGCAACCTGCAGGCGGCGACGCTGTCCGGCGTCAAGGTCAAGTCGGTGGTCTTCTGGATCTTCGTGAACATGGGTGTGCTGGCGGCACTGGCCGGCATCATCTTCGCCGGCCGGCTCAACCAGGCCGGTCCCACGGCCGGCAACGCCTTCGAACTCGACGCGATCGCGGCGGCGTTCATCGGCGGCGCGGCCGTGCAGGGCGGCGTCGGCCGGGTGGTCGGCGCGCTGACCGGCGGCCTGATCATGGGTGTGATCAACAACGGCATGTCGCTGCTGGGCGCCCCGTCCGAGCGGGTGATGCTGGTCAAGGGCCTGGTGCTGCTGGCCGCGGTGGCGTTCGACGTGTGGACCAAGCGGCGGGCCGGCGTCTCCCGGTAGGCAGGGGCGTGCGGCGACCGTCGGATCCCCGACGGTCGCCGCCCCTTCCTTTCAGCCGTACCGTTCGCTGACGCCGACGATGCGGAACGGCGGTCCGACGAGGGCCGGCTGCCCGTTCTCGCCGACGACGGTGGCCTGGCGGATCACCCGCTCCCCGCGCATGAACCAGATCCGCGTCTCGCCCGTCTGGTCGTGGTGCCAGACGATGTCGGCGTAGCCGTCGGAATTCATGTCACCGACGCCGACGATGCGGAACGGCGGCCCGACGAAGGCCGGCTGGCCGTTCTCGCCGAGGACGGTCGCCTGCCGGTAGATCCGGTCGATGTTCATGATCCAGATCCGCGTCTCGCCGGTCTGGTCGTGGTGCCACACGATGTCACCCGGGCCGTCACCGTTCACGTCGCTGATCCCGACGATCCGGAACGGCGGCCCGACGAGCGCGGGCAGGCCGTTCTCGCCGAGGACGGTGGCCTGCGAGAGGATCTTCTCCCGGCCCATGAACCAGATCCGCGTCTCGCCGGTCTGGTCGTTGTACCAGATGATGTCGTCGTAGCTGAAGTAGTCCATCTCGCTGATGCCGACGATCCGGAACGGCGGCCCGACGAGCGCCGGTGCGCCGTTCTGGTCGACCACCGTGGCCTGGCGGACGATCCGGTTCTCCTTCATGAACCAGATCCGGGTCTCTCCCGTCTGGTCGTGGTGCCAGACGATGTCCGGATGGCCGTCCTCGTCCTTGTCGCTGATGCCGACGATCCGGAACGGCGGCCCGACCAGGGCCGGCACGCCGTTGGCGTCGACCACGGTCGACCGGCGGACCAGCCGGTGTTCGTTCATGAACCAGATCTGGGTCTCGCCGGTCTGGTCGTTGTACCAGACGAGGTCGGCGAAGCCGGCGACGCGCGCGGTCACGCCCGCGGCGACGACCGGACCGGCCCGCGCGGTCGGCGCGACGGCGACCGCGCCGACCAGTCCGACAGCCATGAGAATCGCGGTGCCGATCCGCCGTTGGCGCAGCATTCCGCTCATGTGCGTTCCCCTCTCGTGATTGCCCGATGGAAGGCGCGGCCATCGTCGGGCGGGGTCGCGCGCGGCGGATAGTGCCCGTTGTGAACCGGGCCGGTTCACAATCTGTACTTGCGGCCGCATCGCCGACGGTCAGACTGCGTTCATGCGCAACTACGGCCAGTTCTGCCCGATCGCGCGCGGCTCCGGGATCCTCGCGGAGCGATGGACGCCGATCATCATGCGCAACGTGCTGCTCGGCTGCCGCTCGTTCACCGAGATCGCGGCCGGGGCGCCGGGCCTGTCGCGGGCGCTGCTCACCAGGCGGCTGCACGAGTTGGCGCGCTCGGGACTGCTCGCTGTCACGCCCAAACCGGGCGGGCGGGGCTCCCGGTACGAGCCGACCCGGGCCGGCCGGGACCTGTGGCCGGTGCTGCAGGCGATGGGTGCCTGGGCGGAGCAGTGGATGGAGGTCACCGCCGAGGAGGCGGATCCCGATGTGGTGCTGTGGTCGTGGTGCCAGGTGTACCTGCGGCGCGACCAGCTGCCGGAACGGCGCGTGGTGGTCCGGTTCGACCTGCCCGAGGACGGCCGGATGCGGAAGCTCTGGCTGCTGATCGAGCGGCGGGACGGCGAGATCTGCACGTTCGACCCGGGGTTCGGCGAGGACCTCGTGGTCCGGGTGCGTGACGTGCTGGCGTTCGCCCGCTGGCACCTCGGGCTGCTCGACTGGGCCGCGGCGCTGCGGGGCGGCGCGATCGAGGTCGACGGGTCCCGCGCCGTGAGCCGGGCGCTACCGACCTGGAACGACGCGCCCCGCGTCAACGTCCGCCGCCGCGCCGAGAACCAGCGCACGCCGGGCACCCGGCCGCCGCCGTTCCCGACCGCTCCCGGTGATGCGGACGACCTCCTCGTCACGCCCGACGACGCGGGCTACGACGCGGCCCGCGCGGTGTGGAACGGCGCGATCGACCACCGGCCGCGGGTCATCGTCCGGTGCCGGTCGGTCGACGACGTGGTGGCGGCGGTGCGGTCGGGCCGCGACCGGGGCCTGCCGGTCAGCGTGCGCGGCGGCGGCCACGGCGTGGCCGGCACGGCGGTGTGTGACGGCGGGCTGGTCGTCGACCTGGGACCGATGAGAACGGTCCAGGTCGATCCGGTGCGGCGGACCGCCACCGCGCAGGCGGGCGTGCGGTGGGCGCAACTGGACGCCAGCACGCAGTCGGTCGGGCTCGCCACCACCGGCGGCATCGTCTCCCACACCGGAATCTCCGGGTTGACGCTCGGCGGCGGCATGGGGTGGCTGATGCGCCGCCACGGCCTGGCCGTCGACAACCTGCTCGCCGCCGAGGTGGTCACCGCCGACGGCGACCTCGTCGTCGCGAGCGGGCACGAGCATCCGGACCTGTTCTGGGGACTGCGCGGTGGCGGGGCCGGGCTCGGCGTGGTCACCGCGTTCACCTACCGGCTGCATCCGGTGGGTCCGGACGTGCTGGCCGGGCCCGTCCTGTGGGCGCTCGACGACGCGCCGGAGGTGCTGCGCGCCTACCGCGAACTGACCGCCGCCGCGCCCGACGAGGTGGCCACGATCGTCACCCTGCGCCGGGTGCCCGATCTGCCGTTCCTGCCGAGGGAACTGCACGGCCGGCCGGTCTGCCAGATCGGCATGCTGGCACTCGGCGAGCCGGAGACGGCACAGGACCTGCTCGCGCCGCTGCGTGGCATCGGCCGGCCGCTGCTCGACCTGGTCCGGCTCCGGCCGTACGTGGACCTGCAGTCGATGGCCGACGCGACCGTGCCGGCCGGCTGGCACTACTACTGGAAGTCCACGGGACTCCGCGAGCTCTCCGACGCCGCGATCGACACGATGGTCGACCAGGCCCGGCGGGCCGACTCGACCCGCAGCTACGCGATCCTGTTCCAGCTCGGCGGCGCGGTCGCCCGGCCGGAGCCGGGTGCGACCGCGTACTCGCGGCGCGACGTGCCGTTCGAGCTGAACGTCAACGGGGTCTGGCTGCCGCACGAACCGGTCGGCCCGCACGAGACCGAGTGGGCCCGGGAGTTCGTCGCCGCGCTCACCCCGCACGGCGCCGGCGTCTACCTCAACTTCCTCGACCGCGACGACTACCGCGACGGCCGGGCCCGGTCGGCGTTCGAGGCCACCGCCTACCGGCGGCTCACCGAGCTCAGGCGTCGATACGACCCGGACGGCCTGTTCGCCGATCCCGCGACGTCCGCGCGGACGGGTTGACCAACGGGATTCAGGGTCATCTATTCTGGTCGATGCAACGGGGGATCTTCGAACGGGGACGATGATGCGCGGGAAGATGGCATGTCTGGTGGTGTCGGCGTTACTGGTGACGACACTCGGTGTCGGCGCGGGTCCGGCGCACGCGTCGGGCAACACGTGGTACGACCGCTACGCGGCGATGGACGCCGCGCTCGGCGACAGCGTCTCGGCCAACAGCGCCACGCTCGCCTGGAGCGAGAGCTACCGGCTCCGGAGCTACCTCGACGTGTACCGGCTGACCCGCGACACCGCCTGGCTCGACCGGCTGGTCGGCCGCGTCGACGCGGTCGTCGCCGGCGCCGACGACATCGACAACGACGGGTTCCTCGGCTGGTCCACGTCGCGGTACTCGCCGCCGGAGCTGGCGAACACCGGCTTCGAGACGGCCACCTCCGGTGACTCGACGATGGCGGCCAACTGGGTGCGCTGGCAGACGACCAGCGCGAACGCGCACCGGACCACCGACCACGCGGCCGGCTCGTACGCCATCCAGATCGACTCCGACGGGCAGCTGTGGCGCAAGGTCTACCAGCGGCTGGGCGCGTACGAACCGAACACGGTCTACGACCTGCGTTTCAGCGCGAAGACCAACGGCTCGGACGCGCGCGGCCGGATCTACGTCATCGACCAGACGGCCGACGTGATCCTGTGCTCGGCCACCGTCACGAACACCGCGTGGGCGGCGTCCACTGTGGAGTGTCGCAGCCCCGCCGCGGCCGGGCACACGCTGGAGGTGTGGCTGGGACACGACAACTACCGGGTCGCCGGGGGCCGGGCCTACTTCGACGACGTGAGCATCAGCGCCCGCGTGCCGTACATGGTGCACGACGGGATGGTCGGCTCGACGATCGCGCAGTTCGTCCGGCTGGCGCAGCGCACGCCCTCGTTGCCGGACCGGTACCGCGAGAAGGCGGCGGCGTACCGGGCGTTCCTGGAGACCGAGATCGTGCCGCGGTGGGAGTCCAGCGCGTACCTCGGAAACTCGTGGGTCTCCTCGGCCGGCACGTACCGGCAACCGCCCAACGTGGACACGTTCGCACACACCCGGCCGTCGCCGGACCACCTGCCCTTCAACCAGTCGCTGGCGTACGCCCAGATGCTGCTGGCGCTGTACCAGGTGAACGGCAACGCCACGTATCTCGCCCGGGCCCGGGGCGTCGCCACGTACTTCAGGAACGCGTTGACGCTCACCGGTGACCGCTACGTCTGGCACTACGCCCCGTACAGCAGCGGGATCGAGGACACCTCGCACGCGAACATCGACGTCGGCGCGGCCCGCGAGTTCTACGAGGCCGGTCAGGTGTTCACGGCGACGGACATGCAGCGCTTCACCAACTCGCTGACGAAGGCGATGTGGAACGGCTCGCTGACGGCCCCCGTGGTGCGCCGGAACGTCGACGGCACCGGCGACGACTCGTACAGCATCTACCTCGTCGAGTGGGCCGAGTACGCGCAGTGGGCGAAGGACATCCTCCCGATCGTCGCCGAGCAGTACCGGAATCAGACCGGCAACAGCCCGTACACGATGCTGGCGCTGTCGCGCATCATGAAGTGGGACCGGTCCAAGGTCGTCAACCAGGGCTTCGAACTGGCGACGAGCTTCGACGCCACCCAGCCCGCGCAGTGGAACCGGATCGGCTCCACCGCCAGCACCGCGTTCCGCGACTCGGCCAACGCCTTCGAGGGCACGTACGGGCTGACGATCCGCTCGGTGGCCGGCGCCGCGCAACAGGTCAACCAGACGTGGGAGGGCTGGCGGCCGGCCAGCCGGTACACGCTGACCTTCACCGGCAAGGCCACCGGCGCCGCCGGCGGCCGGGTGCGCGTCGTCGACGAGACCACCGGGGCGACGCTGGCCGACGTGACGTTCACCGACATCGACTGGACCACGACGTCCGTCGAACTGACCTCGCCCGCGGCGAGCGGCGACGTGGCCCGCGTCTACATCGGCAACGCCGACCCCGCCGCCGCCGGCACCGCACACGTCGACGCGATCAGCCTGCGGGTCAGCGGCGACGCGTGGTGACACCGCCGATATCAGCCAGCACCGCGCGGGCCGCGTTGCGTCCGTTGAGGGCGATGACGCTGCCGCCCGGATGGGTGGCCGCGCCGCACAGGTAGACGCCGGGGATCTCCGTGCGGGGGCGGAGCCGGTTGGTCCACATCTGGTCGGGGCGGACCTCGCCCTGGAAGATGTGGCCGCCGGTCAGCCCGGTCCGGGCCTCGATGTCGGGCGGGCCGAGGACCTCGTAGCTTTCGAGGCAGTCCGGGAAGTCGGGGGCGAACCTGGCGACGAGGTCGATGAACTGCCGGGCCACCTCGTCGCGCCGGGCCTCCCAACCGCCGGTGAGCGCATAGGGCGCGTACTGCCCGAAGATGCTCATGAGGTGACGGCCCTCGGGGGCCGGCGTCGGGTCGTGACCGGTCTGCACGTAGATCTCGCCGAAACCGACCGCCGGCTCGCCGGCGTCGCAGGTGGCGAACGCCCGCTGGGCCGCGTCGAGTCCGGTGGTCACGTCGACCACGCCGAGCGCCATGAACGTCTCACCGGGGGCGGCGGTCCAGGACGGCAACCGGTGCAGCGCCGCGTTGAACTTCACGACCGGGCTGCGGATGTCCCACTCCTCCAGGCGCGTGCGGTAGGGCGCCGGAACCGCGTCCCGGGGCAGCATGCCGAGCAGCCGCTTCGGGTCGGCGTTGCTGACCACGCGGCCGCACCGGATCAGCGTGCCGTCGTCGAGCCGCACGCCCTCGCCGGGAAGCACCTCGGCGACGGCCAGCCCGGTCGCCAGCACCGCACCGGCGTCGCGGGCGGCGTCGGCGATCGCGAAGCTCACCATGCCCATGCCGCCGCGCACGTAGCCCCAGACGGCGCCGTGGCCGAGCACCTCGCCCGCGAAATGCATCAGCTTGACGGCGGCGGTGCCCGGGTCGCGCGGCCCGGCGTACGTGCCGATGATGCCCTGGCCGAAGAGCGCGTCCTTGAGTCGCTGGTCGGTGACGAACTCGTCGAGCACGTCGGAGATGGACGCCTCGAACAGCACGTCGCACATGAGCCGCTCGTGCCCGAGCAGTTCCTCCAGTTCGGCCCGGCCCGGCGCGTCGACCGCCCAGGTGTCGACCGCGCCCTTGCGCAGCCGGATCCGGATCTGGTCGAACAGGTCCTCGTAGGCGACGTACCCGTCGATGTCCTTCTGGCTGAAACCCAGTTCCCGCAACCCGTTCAGCGTCCGGTCGTGGTCCATCCACTGCGCGAAGGCGGTGCCGTCGTCGTACGGGATCCACAGCTGCGGGTCGGCGAGATACACCTCCAGGCCACGGTCGTGCAGGCGCAGTTCGTCGATGACGGTCTGGTCCAACAGCCCGATGACGTACGCGCACGGGCTCACCACGTACCGCTGGTCCGGAAACGGTCGGTCCAGCGTGGCCGCGCCGCCGAGCCGGCTGCGCGCCTCGAGGACCAGCACCGACCGGCCGGCGCGGGCCAGGTACGCCGCGCACGTCAGTCCGTTGTGGCCGCCGCCCACCACCACGACGTCCCAGTGGCGCGCGGCCAGCTCGGCCACCGGTGCGGGCAGTCCGACCTCGCCGAGACGGGCCGCGATGTCATTCATGGTGGGTCCTCCCGGAAAGCCTGCGGGCGACCGCGTCGACGACGGTGGCGCCGTCGGGGCGGGCGATGACGGGGTTCAGTTCGATCAGGGCGAGATCGGCCTTTTGGGCCAGCTCGGCCAGGCGCAGGGCGAGGTCGCCGACCGCGTCGAGGTCGACGCCGGCGTGCCCCCGTCGGCCGTCGAGCAGGGGCGCGGCGCGGAGCCGGCGCAGGCGGTCGCGGACCGTCGGGCGGTCACCCGGCAACGGGACGAGCACCGCGTCGTCGAGCACCTCGACCCAGATCCCGCCGAGCGCGAGCACGAGCACCGGCACCAGCCCGTCCCGGCGCACCGCGATCATCAGCTCGACCCCGGGCGGGCACATCGACTCGACCAGCACCGGCGTGCCGCTCCGACCGGGCAGCCCGCGCAGGTGCCGGAACGCGGCCCGGACCGCTGCGTCGCCGTCGACGCGGAGGAGCAGCGCGCCGGCGTCGCTCTTGTGCCGGAGGTCGGGCGCGCTGAGCTTCAGCGCGACCGGGCCGCCCAGGCGCCGCGCGGCGGTGACCGCGGCGTCGGCGTCGGTGACGAGGTGACCGGGCGGGGTGCGGATGCCGGCCGCGCGCAGCAGGTCCTTGGCCTCGTGCTCGGACAGCCAGTCTCCGGCCGAGTCCCCGGTAGAGCCCGCGGCCTTGGCGGCCGACCTCGCGGCCGCCTCGGTGGTCGCCGCGATCGCGCGCAGGCGGGCCGCGTCGGCTGCTTGTGGATGCAGGACGCCCGCGCAGCGCACGCCCTCGCGCAGCCCCGCGACCGGCACGACGCCGGCGTCGACGAGCAGTTCGGCGACCGGTTCGGGCAGCAGCTCGGGCAGCGTCGACGCGAGCAGCACCGGCTTGCACAGCCGCTTCGCGCCGGCCATCACACCGGCCAGCGCGCCGTCCCAGCTCTCCGCCGCGTCCGGGTCGAGGTCCGCCGGCCGGTCGTAGTACACCAGCACGCTGCCGACGGCCGGGTCCGCGCCGGCGTGCGCCACCAGGTCCGCCGTCGGCTTGACCGCGCCGAAGATGACCGCCGTGTAGTCCAACGGGTTCGCGACGGTCGCGGTCGCCGGCAGGACCGTGCGCATCGCCGTCACCGTGGAGGCCGCCAACGCCGGCAGCGGGACGCCGAGCCGGTGCGCCTCGTCGGCGGCGATCGCGGCGTCGCCGCCCGAGCAGGTCACGATCACCGTGCCGGCGCGCGGTGCCGGCCGGGCGTAGCCGAGCGCCTTGGCCAGTTCGAGGAGCTCGTGCGGGTGGTGCGCCCACACGCCGCCGGCCTCCTCCACCACCGCGCGCAGCACCCGGGCGTCGCCGGCGACCGAGCCGGTGTGCGACGCGGCGGCGCTCGCGCCCAGCGGGCTCGTCCCGGCCTTGAGGACGACCACCCGCACGTCGCGTTCGGCGCACCGGGCCAGCGCGCGTAGCAGTTTCGCCCCGTCGCCGTCGGCCTCCAGGTACAGCGCGACGGCGCGCACGTCCGGGAACCGGACGACGGTGTCGAGGTAGTCGGCGGCGTCCAGGACCGCCTGGTTGCCGCACGAGACGACGGTGTGCAGTCGCAGCGCCCGGGTGCTGGCGAGCGCGTTGACCGCCACGTTGCCGCTCTGCGAGATCAGCGCGATCGGGCCGGGGCGTTTGAGTGTGCACGCGTCACCCCACATCGGCGCCCGGGCGGTGACCGAGACGATGCCGTTGCCGTTCGGTCCGCAGACCGGCAGCCCGTACCGCAGCGCCGTCTCGCGCAGCCGGGCCTGCGTCGGTCGGCCGCCGGGCGTCTCGGCGAACCCGGCGGCGAAGACGACGGCGCCGCCCGCGCCGATGTCGCCGGCCTCGGCCAGCAGGCCGGGCACCGAGGCGGCCGGCGTGGCGATGACCACGGCGTCCGGCGCCGTCGGCAGATCGGCCAGGCGGGGCACGCAGCGCACGCCGTGAACGGTGGACGCCGTCGGATGGACGCCGAACACCTGGCCGGGGAACCGGTTCGCGACGAGGTTCGCGACCGCCTGGTTGCCGTACGTGCCCGGCCGGCTGGACGCCCCCACGACGGCGACCGAACGGGGTGCCAGCAACCGGCTCAGGTCCACGTCACCAAACTGATTGGTGAGTCAGTCAGTTGTCAAGGCCATCGCCGGCGCCGTCCCTTCCTGCGCCAGCAACCGCACGGCCGCCGGCGGCAGGAACAGCGTCACCGGCTCGCCGGGCCGGAGGTGGTCGTGGTCGGCGTCGTTGACGAGCATGACGTGCACGGCCGGCCCGTGCGCGAGCCGGACCAGCACCTGGCTGGTGGCACCGATGTACACGAGCCGGTCGACGATCGCCGGCACGCGGTTGTCGCCGGTCAGGCCGGCGGCCTCCAGGCGGACCCGCTCCGGCCGGATCACGATGCGGCCCGGCCCGGTACGCGGATCACCCACCGGGGTCGCGGCGACGGTGAACTCGCCCAGCCGCACGCTCTCCGCGCCCAGGCAGGTGACCTCGAGCAGGTTGGTCAGGCCCAGGAAGTCGGCGACGAACTCCGTGTCGGGCGTCTCGTACACGTCCCTGGGCCGGCCGCACTGCACGACCCGCCCGTGGTCCATGACGGCGATCCGGTCGGAGATCTCCAGCGCCTCCTCCTGGTCGTGCGTGACGAAGACGAACGTCGTGCCGACGGTGCGCTGGACCGCGGCCAGTTCGGCCCGCAGGGTCTTGCGCAGTTTGGCGTCGAGCGCGCCGAACGGCTCGTCGAGCAGCAGCACGGACGGCCGGCACACCAGCGCGCGGGCCAGCGCGACGCGCTGCTGCTCGCCGCCGGAGAGCTGGGCCGGATTGCGGCCGGCGAGCGGGGACAGCCGGACGAGGTCGAGCGCCTCGCCGGCTCGGGTGCGCCGCTCGGCCTTGCTGACGCCGGTGCGCCACCGCAGGCCGTACTCCACGTTCTGCGCCACGGTCAGGTGCGGGAACAGCGCGTAGCTCTGGAAGACCGTGTTGACCGGGCGCAGGTGGGCCGGCGTGCCGGTGAGATCCCGGCCGTCGAGCCGGACCCGGCCCTCGGTCGGCGCCTCGAACCCGCCGATCATCTGAAGTGTCGTGGTCTTCCCGCATCCGGACGGCCCGAGCAGCGAGAAGAACTCGCCCGCGGCGATCGTCAGGTCGATGCGGTCGACGGCGACCGTGGTGCCGTGAACCTTGCGCAGGCCGTCGAGTTCGAGCATGCCGCCCTTCATGGGCGCAGTGTAGGCGCCTGACTGAACGACCAGTAGGTCCGAGATATGGTTCTCCTGTGGCAAAACAGGAACACGGGGGGAACGGCCGGTCGGGCCAGACCGACCGGCGGCGCAGCGAGCTGCTCGAAGCGGCCCGCCAGGTCGTGCTCGACCGGGGCATGGCGAGCGCCCGGATCGCCGACGTCGCCAAGGCGACGAACGTGAGCGGCGGGCTGGTCCACTACCACTTCGCCACCAAGGACGAGCTCATGGCGGAGATGCTGCGCGCGTCCAGCGAGGCGGAGCGCACGCAGCTTGCCAAGATCGTCGACGCCCCGGCCGATGCCATCGACCGGCTCGACCGCGTGATGCGGTACTACATCCCGAGCACCCGCAGCGACCAGAGCTGGATCCTGTGGATCGAGGCGTGGGCGGCCGGCCTGCGGACGCCGGTGATGCGCACGATCCTGCTGGAGCTGGAGCGCGCGTGGCTGAAGGCGCTCGAGCGGGTCATCCGCGACGGCGTGGCGGCGGGGGAGTTCACCTGCCCCGATCCGGCCGCCGCCGCCGAGCGCCTCGACGCGCTGCTCGACGGGCTCATGGTGCGCAACACCGTGCACCCCGGCGCGATCCCACGCAAGCGGTTGCTGGAGCACGTGCGCACGGCGGCGGCGCGCGAGGTCGGCCTGCGGCGCGAGGACTTTCCGGCCTGACGCTTGACACGCCGTCGCCGAGTGGATTGACTGAATGGCCAGTCAGTTCCGTCTCCGGGGGAGCGCGCATGGCGCCGCTGGTCCAGCTGTCCGCCGAGCAGGAGCTCCTCGCCGACCGGGCCCGCCGGTTCGTCGACGACGTGCTGTTGCCGCACGAGGTCGCCGCCGAGCAGGCCCGGGGCCGGCTGCCCACCGAGGTCGTCGACCGCATCCGGGCCGAGGCACTGGCCGCGGGGCTGGCCGGCGGACGGCATCCGGTCGAGCACGGCGGGCAGGGCTGGTCGACCGTCGACTACGTCGCCGTGCACGAGCAGTTCGGCCGCTGCACCAACGGGTTGTGGTGGTGGATCCCCGACGCGTACAACGTGCTCGGCGCCGGCACCGCCGAGCAGGTCGAGCGCTACCTGGTGCCGTCGTTACGGGGCACCGCGTCGCTGTCGTACGCGGTCACCGAGGAGCACGCGGGCTCCGACCCGTCGGGCATCCTCACCACCGCCCGACGCGACGGCGACGGCTGGGTGATCGACGGCGAGAAGTGGTTCGTCACGAGCGGCGACGTGGCGACCGCGCACATCGTCGTCGCGAACGCCGAGGGACACGGGCCGACGCTGTTCATCGTCGACGCCGACCGGCCCGGAGTGTCCATCGTGGACGATCCGCCGTTCACCCACTCGTTCCCGCACGGGCACCCGACGATCCGGTTCACCGCGGTCCGGGTGGGGCCCGACGCCGTCCTGGGCGACCCCGGCGCCGCCGAGACGCTGCAGCAGGCGTGGTTCGTCGAGGAGCGGCTCGGCATCGCGGTGCACTGCGTGGGCGCGATGGGGCGGCTGCTGGAGGAGGCCGTCGAGTGGGCCACCAAACGCGAGCAGGGCGGTGCCCGCATCATCGACCACCAGGGCGTCTCGTTCCCGCTCGCCGATTCGGCCGCCGACGCCGCGGCCGCGCGGCTCCTGGTGTACGAGGTGGCGGCGCTGGCCGACGGCGGCGCCGATCCGAAGGTGGTGCACGCCAAGGCCTCGCTCGCGAAACTGTTCGCCAGCGAGGCGGCCTACCGCTGCGCCGACCGCGTCGTGCAGACCTTCGGCGGACGCGGCTACGTGCGCACCTACGCCGCCGAACGGTTCCTCCGCGAACTACGCGTCGACCGCATCTGGGAAGGCACCAGCGAAATCCAGCGCCTCGTGGTCTCCCGCGCCCTGCAACGCCGCGGCGTCCGCACGGTCATCGCCTGACCCCACCCCAACCCTCACGAGTCGATCTTGCAGTTGTGGTGCCTCACAAAACCGGGCAATGGCGGGCGATCCTGGCACCACAACTGCAAGATCAACGGGGTTAGACGTCGATGGAGGCCATTTCCTTCAGGGCGGAACCTGAGCCGGACGCGCCGGAGCGGCGGCGGAGGACCAGCCAGGCCAGCACGATGGCGAGCGTCGAGCCCAGGAGGAGGAGGGCGGCCAGGGCGTTGAGGGCCGGGGTCGGTGCGGTGCGGGCGACCGAGTAGAGGCGGATCGGCACGGTGGCCGACGACGCGTCGACGGACAGGAAGGCGCTGATGACGAAGTCGTCCATCGAGGACGCGAACACGATCAGCGCACCCGCGACCACGGCCGGGTACAGCAGCGGGAGCAGCACGGTCCGCACGGCCTGCAGCCTGGTCGCGCCCAGGTCGCGCGCGGCCGCCTCGTACTCGGGCCCGACGGAGGCCAGCCTCGCCCGCACGATGACGACCACGTACGAGATCGAGAACGTGACGTGGCCGAGCACCTGTGCGGGCCGGCCGAGCGGGATGACCGTGTACAGGTTGGTGAACACGAGGAACAGGGCGCTGCCGAGCACCAGTTCGGGCGTGGCGAGCGGAACCAGCATAAGGCCGTTGGCCGCCCGGCTCGTCCGGCCGCGCCAGCGGGCCAGCCCGAGCGCGAGGGCGACACCGAGCGGCGTCGCCACGAGCGTGGTCAGCAGCGCGAGGACGACGCTGTTGAACAGCGCGTGGCGCAGGCTCGGGTCCTCCGCGACGGAACTGGGGTCACAGCAGTACCACCGCGTCGAGAAGCCCTGCCAGGTGCTGCGGGAGCGGCCGGCGTTGAAGGAGAACTGGATCGCCAGCAGCACCGGCGCCAACGACCAGACGACGTACAACCACGTCAGCGCGGCGAGGACGATCGGGCGGCGCTTCACGCGGCCCGGTCCGACCGCTGCGAGGAGATCAGGTAGTAGGCCATCAGCACCATGAGCATCGCCGACATGATGAGGACCAGCGACGCGCCCAGGTCCTGGCGGGAGCCGCCGAGCAGGTACAGCTCGATCTGGTTGCCGACCATCGTCGTGCGGGGCGAGCCGGACACCAGGGTGTTGGTGTAGTAGTCGCCGAACATCGGCAGTGCGGTGACGACGCAGGCGGTCAGCAGGCCCGGCCGGCTCAGCGGGAGGGTCACGTGGAAGAACGTCCGCACCCCGCCGACGCCGAGATCGCGCGACGCGTCGAGCAGCCGCCCGTCGATGCGGTCGAGGGTGGCGTACAGCGGGACGATGAAGAACGGCACGTAGCCGTACACCAGCGCGAAGATCACCGTGTACGGCTGGCCGGACAGCCACCGCACCGCCGGCAGGTGGAGGAAGGTCAGCACGTCGTTGACGTATCCGTCGTTCTGCAACAGGCTCAGCCAGGCCAGCATCCTGGTGAGGTAGTTGATCCACCACGGCGCGAGGATCAGCCCCAGCAGCAGTCCCCGGTACCGGCCGGCGTGGCGGGCGAGATAGTAGGCGATCGGGTAACCGATCACGACGCAGATCATCAGGGCGACCGCGACGAACACGAGCGTGCGCACGAAGACCGGCCGCAGGTCACCGGCGACGGTGCTGCGGACGGCTTCGACGAACGTCGTGGTGTCCCAGTACGTGGGGTTCCACTCCGGCACGGTCGAGCCGAACAGCGGGTCGCGGTAGCCGAAGGCGACCGCCGCGATCGAGTAGAACGGCACCACCAGAAAGGCCAGGAGCCACAGGGTTCCCGGTGCCGCGAGCGCTGCCCACAGCCGCTCGCGGCTCCGGGCTCGACTCACCGGCCGGCCTTGAACTTCGCCCACTCGTCCAACCACAACCGGTCGCCCGTCGGTGACAGCTGCAGCTCCTGGAGGCCGTCGCGGTAGTGCGCCGGGCTGATGATCGCGTTGGCCAGGTTCTCCGCGACCACCTCGTCGGCGATCATCTTCTCCGGGGTCACCACCGACAGCGCCGGCTGGTAGCCGGTGAAGCCGAAGTTCTCCAGCGCGATGTCGTTGTCGATCATGTGGTTCAGGAAGGCGTGCGCGAGCACGGGCTTCTCCGCCGACCGGGGGATCGCGATGGTGTCGGTCCCCACCGGGCCACGGCGGTCGGCCGGGAACCAGTACCCCAGCACGTCGACGGCGGCATTCTGACCCAGGTACGACTGGGCGTTGACGGCGTCACCCGACCACGCGTGGTGCACCGTCGCCGCGCCCTCGGCGACGGTCTGGTAGCCACCGGAGGCCACCTTCACGTTCACCGCGCCGACGAGCTTCATCAGGTCCTCGCCGGCGGCCTTGATCACGGCGGGGTCCTCGGTGTTCAGGTCGGTCTTCCCGACCCGCAGCATCGCCAGCGACAGTCCCTCCCGGGCGTCGTCGAGCACGTACGTCTGACCCTTGTACGCCGGGTCCCAGATCAGGTCCCACCCGTTGGCGGGCACCGCCGTGACGCGGTCGGCCCGGTACAGGACGCCGGTGGTGTACGCGGTGTACGGCACGGTGTACCGCGATCCCTTGTCGTAGAACGGGTCCTGCAGTTCGGGCCAGGCGTTCGTCAGGTTCGTCAGGTAGCTGCGGTTCAGCGGCTGCAGCAGTTTGCCCGCGACCAGTTTGCCGACGATGTCGGGCGTGGGGAAGTACACGTCGAACGCCGTGCCGGCGGTGCGCAGCTTGGCGATCGCCTCGTCCTGCGTCGTGAACGTCGTGACCTCGACCGTGACGCCGTGCTGCTCCCCGAACGCCTTCGTGACGTCGGGCGACAGGTACTCCGGATAGTTGAAGATCTTGAGCGTGCCGCCCTTCTCGGGCGTCAGGCCGTCCTTGATGGCCGGCACGTCGGAGTGCAGCGGGAGCGTCGCGGGCTTGTCCGGACGGCTGAGCGCGACCTGGTCGGTCGGCGGATCGGACTCCGAGCGGCGCTTGCCGCAACCGGCCAGCGCGCCCGTACCCGCGGCCGCGGCGAGTGCGCCGAGAGTGAGGAACTGCCGACGGGAACCGCGGTTCTCCCTAGGGTGGAAAGTCATGTGAAGGGCCGCCTCATGATGCTTGCCAAACTGACTGGTGATTCAGTTAGTCTGTCGATATGAGGCGCCGGTCACAAGAGCCAGACCGTGAGTGTTCGGCGATCGTGATCGGCGGCGGGCACAACGGTCTGGTCGCCGCGGCGTACCTCGCGCGGGCCGGCCTGCGTCCGCTGGTGCTCGAGGCGCGCGACAACACCGGCGGCGCCGCCACCACCGAGACGCCGTGGGGCCCGGAGTTCAAGGTCACCGCGCTGTCGTACGTGATGAGCCTGATGCCACCCACGGTCATCGACGATCTCCGGCTGCGCGAGCACGGCTACCGGGTCGTCCCGATGGGTCCGTCGTTCGCGCCGTTCGACGACGGCCGCGCGCTGCTGCTCACCGAAGACCCGGTGGCCGACCACGACGAACTGGCGGCGTTCTCGAAGGCCGACGCCGAGGCCATGCCCCGGTTCGACGCGTGGCTGCGCGGCGTCGGCGACGTGCTCGCCCCGCTGCTGCTGCGCACCCCGCCGCGCGTCGGTTCGCGTCGCCCGGGTGACCTGATCGACCAGTTGCGCCTCGCGTGGGGCCTGCGCGGCCTCGACGTCCGGCGCTCCGCCGACGCGGTGCGGCTGTTCACGATGAGCGTCTCCGACGTGCTGAACGAGTGGTTCACCTCGCCGGAGATCAAGGGCCTGATGGCCGTCAACGGCATCATCGGCACCTGGGCCGGCCCGGAGGCACCGGGCACGGCGTACGTGATGATGCACCACACGATCGGCGACATCGGCGACGGCAAGATGGGCGGCTGGGGGTACCCGGTCGGCGGCATGGGCGCGGTGTCGGCGGCCATCCGCAGGTCGGCCGAGTCGTTCGGCGCCACGGTGCGCACCGGCTCGCCGGTCGAGCGGATCCTCGTCGAGGGCGGTCGCGCCGTCGGCGTCGCCACCGGCGACGGCCGGGAGTTCCGGGCCCCGATCGTCGTCGCGGCCACGCACCCGAAGCTCACGTTCCTGCGTCACCTCGACCGGTCCGAACTCCCGGCCGACTTCGTCACCGACATCGAACGGCTGCGTACCCGCAGCGGCACTGTGAAGATCAACGTGGCGCTGGCCGGGCTGCCGCGCTTCGCCGCGCGCCCCGACCTCACCGACTACTCCGGCGCCATCGAACTGGCCCAGTCGCTCGATTACCTGGAACGCGCTTTCCAGGACGCGCGGGAGGGGCGCGCCGCCGCCCGGCCGTTCGCCGACACCGTCATCCCGTCCACAGTGGACGATTCGCTCTGCCCGCCCGGCTCCCACGTGATGTCGATGTTCACCCAGTGGGTGCCGCACACATGGGCGAGCGAGCCGCAGCCGGACGAGCTGGCCGCGTACGCCGACCGGGTCATCGGCGAGTTCGACAAGCACGCGCCGGGCTTCGCCGACCTGATCCTGCACCGCCAGGTGATCGGCCCGCACGAGATGGAACACGAGTACGGGTTGATCGGCGGCAACATCTTCCACGGCGAGCTCTCCCCGGACCAGTTGTTCCACCTCCGGCCGGCGCCGGGCTACGCCGACTTCACCACCCCGATCCGCGGTCTGTACCAGTGCTCGAGCGCGACCCACGGCGGCGGCGGGGTCACCGGGATCGCCGGCTACCTGTGCAGCAGGCGCATCCTCAAGGACGGCAGGAGACGCCGATGATCCCGCTCGATCCCGACGAGGTCCGCAAGAGCCTGGACGGTACCGGCACGATGCTGCCCGCCGGCGCCTACACCGACGAGGCGGTCCTCGCGTGGGAGCGGCGGGTCCTCCTCGGCGGCGGGTGGGTGTGCGTCGGACGCGGCGCCGACGTGGCCGAGCCGCGGTCGCGGCGGGCGGTGCCGCTGGACGACGCGGCCGTCCTGCTCGTGCGCGGCGAGGACGGCGTGCTGCGCGGGTTCCACAACACGTGCCGGCACCGGGCCCACGAACTGCTGCCCTGCGGCGCGACGGCGACCGGACGCTTCATCGCCTGCCCGTACCACAACTGGACCTTCGCCCTCGACGGGAGCCTGCACAAGGTGCCGGCCGAGCACCGGGACGGCCTCGACACGGAGGCGTACGGGCTGGTGCCGGTGGCCGTCGCCGAGTGGCAGGGCTTCGTGTTCGTCAACGCCGACGGGTCGGCGCCCCCGGTGTCGACGTACTTCGCCGGGCTCGACGAGCGGCTCGCGCCCTACGGCATCGACCGGCTCGTGGTGGCCGCCGAGCACGTCTACGAGCTGGAGGCCAACTGGAAGCTCGCGGTCGAGAATTACCACGAGTGCTACCACTGCCCGTCGATACATCCGCAACTGTGCCGGGTCTCGCCGCCCGACAGCGGCGAGATGTTCGCCAGCGACGGCATGTGGATCGGCGGAGACATGGATCTCGGCGACGGCGTGGAGACGATGTCGGTGTCCGGCGCCAGCCCCGTCGGACCGATGCCCGGTGTCACCGGCGCCGCGCGGCGCGAGGTCCTGTACCTGCACCTGGTGCCGACCATGCTGCTCAGCCCGCACCCCGACTACGTCCTCACCCATGTGCTGGAGCCGCTGACCGCCGGTCGTACCCGGATCCGGTGCCAGTGGCTGTTCCCGCCGGAGGTGGTGGCCCGCGACGGCTTCGACCCGGCGTACGCGGTGCAGTTCTGGGACATCACCAACAAGCAGGACTGGGCCGCGTGCGAGAGCGTCCAGCGCGGCGTGCGCAGCGCCGGCTACCGGCCCGGTCCGCTGTCGGCGGAGTCCGAGGACGGGGTGGCGCAGGCGATCGGCGTGGTGGCGCGCACCTACCTCGACGGCCGGCTGCCCACGACCGTCCACGTAGGAGGGTGACATGCCGGCGGACCTCGACGTCCTCGACGGCCTCATCGCGGTCCAGGAAAAGATCTTTCTCGCGCGGACCGGGGAGTCGCAAAGGATCCGGCACGAGTGTGCCGACGTGCTGCCCGGTGGCGTCGTCTCGAACTGGCAGGACGCGCCGCCGGGGGCGGTGTGGATCGACCGCGGCAGCGGGTCGCGCGTGTTCGACGTCGACGGTACCGAGTACGTCGACCTGCACGGCGGGTTCGGGGTCGGCGTCGTCGGGCACGCGCACCCCGCCGTGGTCGCCGCCGTCTCCGACCGGGTGCGCAAGGGCACCCACTTCGCGCAGCCGACCGCCGACTCGGTGGTGGTGGCCCGCGAGCTGGCCCGCCGGTTCGCGTTGCCGATGTGGCGCTTCAACAACTCCGGCACCGAGTCCACAATGGACGCGATCCACCTCATGCGCACGGCCACCGGCCGCCCGAAGATCATCAAGGTCGAGGGCAGCTACCACGGGCACCACGACAGCGTTCAGGTCTCGGTGTACCCGACGGCCGAGGCGGCCGGGCCCTTCGACCGGCCGAACTCCGTACCGTCCGGCACCGCGGTGCCCGAACCGTTGGTGGCGTTGACCGTCGTGGTGCCGTTCGGCGACCTCGCCGCCGTCGAGCGGGTGCTCCTCGAACAGCCCGACGCGATCGCCGGCATGATCGTCGAGCCGGTCATGATGAACGTCGGCCTGATCCCGCCGCCGGCCGGATATCTCGACGGCCTGCGCTACCTGCTGCACCGGCACGGCGCGTACCTGGCGTTCGACGAGGTGAAGACCGGGCTCGGGATCGCGGCGGGCGGCGCGGTCGAGTGGTCCGGCGTCGTGCCGGATCTGATCTGTCTGGCCAAGGCGCTCGGCGGCGGGCTCCCGTGCGGCGCGATCGGCGGCACCCGTGCGCTGATGGGCCTCATCACCAGCGGCGCGTACGAACAGGTCGGCACGTTCAACGGCAACCCGTTGACGATGGCGGCCGCCCGCGCCGTGCTCACCGAGATCCTGACCGACGACGCCTACGACCACTTCACGACGCTGCGCACCACGATGGTCGACGGCGCGACCGACATCCTGCGCCGCTACGCCCTGCCCGGTCACGTGCGCGCGTACGGCGCGAAGGGCGCGGTCATCTTCCACGAGCGGCTCGCCCACTACCGCGACTTCCTCGCCTACCCCGACCAGTGGGGCAACGCGCACTGGCTGTACCAGCACAACGGCGGGGTCTTCCTGCCGCCCTGGGGCAAGTGCGAACAGTGGACGGTGTCCGTCCAGCACAGCGTGGCGGACGTGCGGGTCTTCCTGTCGAACCTCGACCGGCTGGCCGCCGACGTGAGCGCCGGCCGCTGATGGACAGTGTGGTCGATCCCGCCACGGGGGAGACGATCGCGGAGGTTCCCCGCACCGCCGACGTCGACGCGGCCGTCGACGGCGCCCGCACCGCGTTCGAGGACTGGCGCCGGCGCACGCCGGCCGAACGGTCGACCGCGCTGCTGCACCTGGCGGAGCTCGTGCTGGCCGACGCGGCCGGCCTGACGGAGGTCGAGTCGCGCAACGTCGGCAAGCCGATCGCCGCCACCCCGGAGGAGATCGACTTCTCGGTCGACAACCTCCGGTTCTTCGCCGGCGCCGCCCGGTGTCTCGCCGGGCCGGTGGCGGGGGAGTACGTCGGCGGCGCGACCTCGATGGTCCGGCGCGAACCGGTGGGCGTGGTCGCGGCGATCACGCCGTGGAACTACCCGCTGATGATGGCGGTGTGGAAGCTCGGCCCGGCGATCGCCGCCGGCTGTGCGGTGGTTCTGAAACCCTCCGAGCTGACGCCGCTGAGCACGCTGCGCCTGGCCGACCTCGCCGCGAAAGCGTTGCCGCCGGGGGTGTTCACGGTCGTGACCGGTGCCGGCCGGCTGGGTGCCGCGCTCGCCGCGCATCCGGGCGTCGACATGGTGTCGGTCACCGGATCGGTCCGCACCGGCCGGGCGGTCGCGACGGCCGCAGCGCCGACGCTCAAACGGCTGCACCTCGAACTCGGCGGCAAGGCGCCGGTCGTGGTGTTCGACGACGCCGACGTCGAGGCCGTGGCGGCGGGCGTGCGGGCCGCCGGATACGGCAACGCCGGTCAGGACTGCACCGCCGCCTGCCGCGTCATCGCCACGCCGGGCGTCTACGGAAAGGTCGTCGAGGCGGTGACCGCGTCGGCGGCCTCGCTCGTGGTCGGCGACCCGCGCGACCCCGCCACGGAACTCGGCCCGCTGGTGAGCCGCACCCACCGCGACCGGGTGGCCGGCTTCGTGTCCCGGGCCCTGTCCGCCGGCGCCACCGCGACCACCGGCGGCGGCGCGCTGGACGGGCCGGGCGCCTTCTTCGCACCGACCGTGCTCGCCGGCGCCGACCAGCGTTCCGAGATCGTCCAGAACGAGGTGTTCGGGCCCGTCGTCACCCTGCAGCGGGCCGCCGACGAGGAGGACGCGCTGCGGCTGGCCGCCGACGTCGAGTACGCCCTCGCGGCGAGCGTGTGGACGTCCGACGCCGGCCGGGCGATGCGCGCGGCGGCGCGGCTCCGTTTCGGCGCGGTGTGGGTCAACGACCACATCACCGCGGCGTCGGAGATGCCGCACGGTGGATTCCGGCTCTCCGGCTACGGACGCGACATGTCCACGGCCGCGCTCGACCACTACAGCGAACCGCGACACGTGATGGTGAGGTGGTAACGGGCGGCGTATCGCTGTCTGCACCGGCGTGCCGAACGGCGCGCCGGCAGTGGTGTTTACCCGTCGTCGGCGACACCCGGAAACCGTTGGTACGAACGGTTTTCACGCGGTGACCGTACGGCTGAATTCGGGTCGAACGAAGACCGTGAATCATGACCGGCGTGAATTCTCACATGTCGCCGCGAATCCAACGCGTTCCGCACCTGTGGCTCGTTTACTTCTGCGTCGGGGTCTTCGCCCTCGCCATCTACTTCGTCCTGCCGCTGGACCCACAGGCGCTGCTGTACACGGCGGTCGGCGTCAGCGCGGCGCTGGCCGTGGTGGCGGGCGTGGTGATCCACCGGCCGGCGGCGCCGATCGGCTGGCTGCTGCTCGCCGCCGGTCAGGTGTCGTACGCGACGGGAGACACCCTCTACCTCGTCATCGGCGAGGGCGTCGCCGTCGACGTGTGCTATCTCGGCATGTACGTGTTCATTCTGGTGGCGCTCATCATGTTCGTGCGGCGGCGGATCCCGCGCGGCGAGTCGGCCACCCTCGTCGACCCCGCGGTGCTGGTGATCGCCGCCGGTGTGCTGTGGTGGGTGTACGTCATCGCACCGCTGGCGGCCGACGGCGAGACGACGGTCCTGGTGATCGCGTACCCGGTGCTCGACCTGCTGGTGCTCGCCGTCGCCCTGCGGCTCATCCTCGGCACCGGCGCCCGTACCCCGGCCTTCCGGCTGCTGGCGACCGGACTGGTGGTCATGCTCGCCGCGGACGTGCTGTACGCCGTCGGATCCGCCAACGGCACCTACACCGACGGCAGTTGGATCGACGGCGGCTGGATCCTGTCGTACGTGCTCCTGGGCGCGGCCGCGCTGCACCCGTCGATGCGGTGGCTCGACAGCCGGGCGCCGACCGTGGTGGGGCCGATCGGTGGACCACGGCTCACGATTCTGGTGATCGGTGCGCTGCTCCCGGTGCTGATGCTGGTGGCACCGGGACGCGCCGGGGTCGATCACCTGCCGTTCGTGGTGACCGCCGCGGTGCTGCTGATGGTGCTTCTGGTGAGCCGGCTCGTCGCCCTCTCCGCGAGCGAACGCGAACGGGCGATCGTCGACCCGTTGACCGGACTGCACTCCCTCGGCGTGTTCCAGGCGAACATCGCGATCGAGGGCGAACGGGCGCTGCGCAACCGCGGCCACTTCGGCCTGATCACGCTGGAACTGGACGTGTTCAGGGTGGTCGTGGAGACGTACGGGCAGCCGGCCGGCGACAAGGTGCTGCGCGAGGTCGTCCGGCGCCTGCGGGCGCTGTGCCGGCCGGAGGATCTCATCGCCCGCATCGGCCCGCACCGCTTCGGCATCCTGCTGCTCGACGCCGACGGGTATTACGCGGGGCACTTCGCCGAGGCGGTCCGGGACGCGGTCGCGAACCCGAAGATCCCGCTGGATTCCGACGTGTCGGTGCGGGTCACCGCATCGCTCGGCGTCGCCGCTCTCCCGTACGACGCCCCGGCGCCCGAGCGTCTGCTGAAGGTCGCCGAGGATGCGATGGAGGCGGCCCGGAACGCCGGTGGCAACCGTTGCCACAACTGGCACGGGCAGCTGAACGTCATCGCCCCGACGATGCACCGCTGATTCCGGGCGGGCCAGCCGGCCCGCCCGGATCCTCAGAACGGACATCAGCGCCAGATCATGATGTCGTCGCGCCGGCCGACCGCGCCGAGCCGGCGCATCGGGTTCTCCCGCACGTTGAGATCCTTCAGCTTCCGCAACCTGGCCAGCGAGTTCGGCAGCGCCGTGAGCCGGTTGCGCATCAGGTTGAGAAGGGTGAGTTCGCTCAGCTCGCCGAGCGATCCGGGAACGGTCGTGAGCCGGTTGGCCGACGCCTTCAGATACACCAGGTGCCGGAGCCGGCCGAGGGTGCCGGGAAGTTCGGTCAGCTCGTTGAACGACAGGATCAGATCCTCGAGCCGGGTCGCGCCGTCGATCGTGTCGGGGATCGCGCGGATGCGGTTGTACGCGACCTGGAGTGTGGTGAGATTGGTCAACTCGCCGATCCACCCGGGCAACGTCGTCAGGTGGTTCTCGGACAGGTCGAGCCCTTCGACGTGCACCAGGTCACGAACGAATCCGGGGACCTCGGTGAGGCCGCGGCGGCTCAGGTTCAACCACCGTCCGGTCGTGTCCACGAGTGGCTTTGTACAACGGCTGCGCAAGGTCCCGATCAACGCCGCACTTGCTACGGTCGACTGCCATGGAAGTCTCCCAACTGCCGCCGGGACGCTACTTCATCTCGCATTCGTACCGCGACTCGGCCGAGCGCGACCGGTTGCTGGGGTCCCTGCCCGCACACGTACGACCATTGGTCTTTCCGCCGATCACGGTCGCACCGGACGAGTTCGTGAGCACGCCCCTGCTGGAGGCCGTTCGCGCGTGCGATGGACTGATCGCACTGGGCGGCGCGGATTCCGACGAGTCGTTCTGGGTGACCTTCGAACGGGAGTTCGCCAAGCGGACCGGGATCACCGTCTACACCTGGGATCCGGCCGGCATGCTGCTGGACCACGACCAACCGTCCACCGGGTCCACGATGATCCTGCTGAGCGACCCCGTCAACTGGAGCGACGTCGAACTCGTCGGTGTCCAGATGCAGAGGCGTTCGTTCGAGGTCGTCCCCCTGTCGAAGAATCCGGAGGGCCGGTGGGTTCTCCACGAGGGGAAGGACCTGAGGGTGGCCCCGGGAACGCGCGTAGTCGATCCGGCCTTCGTCGTGTTCGCGGGCGGCAGGACCCGGCCCGGATTCTTCCGCGACGTCGTCGCGCGGGGGCGGAGTGGGCACATCGACCCGCACCGGGTCGTGATCGCGTGTCTCAACACCGGGTCCGGAGTCGTCGACGCGGACTTTCTCGGATCACTCATGCGCGGATGGGGCCGCGGGCCGATCGTCGACGACCTCGAGTCGCACATCGTGTACCTGAGAGAGGGCGTCGACGGTGAGGTGCTCGCCAACCGCGTCGACGATCTCATCGTGCGCCTGTCGTGGAACCTGTACCGGACGCGCGGGCCGGTGCGCTGACGGCGCAGTTCTGTCGCATACCCGCCGAAGAGTGCCCGCTCACGCCGTCACCACGTGTCCTGGTGGAGCACGACCGGACGCGTGGACGAGAGGTGGAGCGACGTGTACCCGCAGGGCAACTCGCCGGACTCCTGGCAGCAGTACAACCAGCAGCCCGACCCGTACGCGGGGTACGGGCAGCCGCCGCAACCGATGCCGCAGTACCCGGGTGCCCCGTACCAGCCGTTCCCCGGGCCGGCGCAGGGACAGCGGTCGGGCAGCCGGACGCCGCTGATCATCGTCGGCGTGGTGGTGGGCGTGGTGGTGCTGTTCTGCGCGGCTGCCGTCTTCCTCGTGGGACTGGGCGCCGCCGTTGACGACGGTTCGGGACCGGACCGTGCCGCGCCGGCCGCGTCCACGGCACCGCCCGCCTCGACCCGCACCGCGGCACCGACGACGCCGGCCGCCACCAAGACGCCGACGGAGGAGTCGATCGAGGGCGACCTCGCCAGGTTCAAGGTCGGCGACTGCCTGACGATCACCGGTTCGGAGAACACGGTGAACCCGGCCAAGTGCACCGACAGCGGTGCGTACAAGGTGCTGCTGCGTCGCGACGGCACCACCGACGAGAAGGTGTGCGACGGCACCGAGGCCACCGACTTCCTGTACCAGGACGGCGTCGGCACGAGCCGGGACCTGGTGCTGTGCGTGTCGCTGGCGAAGTAGCCGAGCGCGGTCAGGGAACGGCGTAGGGAGCGCCGACGATCCAGCCGCCCCGGGGCGGTGGCTCGAGGTACTCGTCGACAACCTCCACCGGGTCGCCGACCCGGATCGTGCCGGGGTGGGCCACCCAGCAGTCGAGTGCCACCCGTCCCTCGAACTCCCGGTTGATCCGTCGAAGGACGTCGAGGTTCTGCGCACCGGTGTCGGGATCGATCGTGGTGACGATGCAGCGCGACCGCAACTTCAGCATGCCGATCACCACCTCGCCGATGCGCAGTGTCCGACCGGGCCAGGACCGCTCGGCCAGTCCCTCGACGCCGCCCACGACGATGTTGGGTCGCAACCGTCGCCCGCTGTGGCCGAGCGCGGCGATGCCGCCGTCGGTGGCGACCAGCAGGGGCATGACGTCGAAACGCTCGCTGCCCGCGTAGTGCACGGCCTCCACGCCCGGCCCGGCCACCCGGTGGATCGCGGCGGCGACGGCCGGACTGTTCCACGGCCTACCGTCGACGAGGATCCCGCCGTCCGGGGCGGTCGTCGCGGCAAGGCCCAGGAGGCCCGGGCGCGTGCGCGCGGTCACCACGCCCCGGTGACCGCGGACGTGGACCACCCGGTCGCCGACGATGCCCTCGTCGGTGAGCGTGGCCGACCCGAGTTGCTCTCCCCGCATCGACTTCACCGGGAAGCGCCAGATCTGCGCGACGTGCGGCCCACGGGCTCTAACGGATAATTGCTCGGTCACCCGTTAGAGGATGCCACGGCTTTCTAACGCCGGCAAGTGGAATTTGCCATTAGAACAGGTACCCTGTGGTCGTGAGTGAGCCACTGTCACTGCGGTTCGCCAACACCCGCTACGCGGTGCGCGGTCAGGCGCACGACGGCATCGGCACACGCGAGCTCCTGCACGCCTGGCTCACCCGGCATGCCGACGAACTCGGCCTGACCGGTGCGCCGCGGATCGGCCGAACCGACGTACCCGCCTTCGTCGACCTTCGCGACGCCGTCCGCGACCTGATCGCCGTCGCCGTCGACGGTGGTCGGGCGCCGGCCCACGACGACGGCGTCGCGCTGCTGAACCGGCTCTCCGCCGGCGCGCCGAGTTGGCCGACGCTGGTGCGCGCCGACGGTCGGTTCCAGGTGGTCGAGCGCGCCACGGGCGACGCCCGCGCGTCGGCCCTCGCCGCGCTCGCCCGGGACGCGATGACGCTGCTCGGCGGCGACCTCCCCGGTCCGCTCCGCGCCTGCGGGGCGCCCGGCTGCGTGCAGTTCTTCATCAAGGACCATCCACGCCGCGAGTGGTGCTCGCCCACCTGCGGCAACCGCGTCCGGGCCGCCCGCCACTACCTACGCCACCGCGAGGTCCGGTAGCACCTCAGCGGATGATCAGCCGGCGTTCAGTGGAACACCAGGTCCGGATGGCTACCCTCGCCGCACCTTTGTGGTACGTCGGGAGGGCACCATGATCAGACATATGCGTCGGGTCGGCGCGGCGGGTGCGGTGGTCGTATCCGTCATGGTCGGCACGCAGGTGGTCGCGCAGGGCGCGGCCAGCGCCAGCGGATGCCACCGGCCCGGAGCGTATTTCGAGTTCTACGACAACACCCTGGTAGGGCAGCACTGGCAGTACTGCTACGACCCGGACAGCGAAATACCGTGGCCGGTCATCGTCGAGCGGTACGACCCACCGCCGCTCGGCACGCACCTGCCGTGGACCTGGGTCATCGTCGCGCAGAGCCAATCCGGCACCGCCAAATACACGTGCCGGGGCACCGGCCCGTACACGTTCCGGATCCGCGGTACCGGCGTGAGCGGCTTCTACGCGTGCTCCTGAAGACCCATCGTCGGATCGCGCTGTTCACGGTCGTGGCGGCGATCGCCGCACCCGTTCCGCCGGCGGCCGGTGTCGCGTCGTCGGCGGAACCGTCGCTGCGGTTGGTCGCGGGTGGCGCGGTCACCGTCGAGCGGCGGCCGGGTGCGGTGGTCAGGCTCGACCCGGGGACGCTCGTCGTGGCCGGCCGGACGCCGTTCGAGGTGCGGGCCACGCGAGCGTCCTATGTGGACCCCGTCGTCGCCACCCGGACCGTCGGGAACCGGCGGGTGCGGCTGCCGGCCGGCCTTCTCACCGACCTCGCCGGCTTCCGCGCGTTCACCCACCTGACCCTGCTCGACGCGGCGGGCAACACGGTCATCGAGCGGGACGAGACGTTCTGCCCCAACGGCACGCCGGTGCGCACACATCCGGCGGCGCCGGCCACGTCGCCGTATCCCCGTCGCTGCGCGACGTTCGCGCCCTTCGCGCTGGGCGGCGTGTGGGGGATCCAGGCCGGCTGGGGCGCGCCGACGGCGGCACGGTGGAACTCGCCGCTCTTCCTCGACGACGGCACCTACACGGCGGTGGTGTCCGTCAACCAGCCGTACCGCGAACTGTTCGGGTTCGCGCCGGACGCATGGTCGGCGTCGGTTCCGGTGACGGTGCGCACGGTCGACGCGTCCACTGTGGATACCGAGTCGTCCGGTGGCCCGCTGCGGCCGGCTGCTCAGCGTCCGTCCACGACCATGCGCCCCCCGCGCGGGCCGCGACCGGACCTGCGGCCGCTACCCGCCTTCAACATCTATTTCACCTTCGACGAGACCGGCCGCGACCGACTGGCGTTCGCGGCGACCGTGTGGACCGCGGGCACCTCGCCGCTGGTCGTCGACGCGTTCCGGCGTCCCGGCGAAGCGATGATGGACGCCTACCAGTACTTCTACGACACCCGCGGCACAGAGGTCGGCTCCGCGCCGGTCGGCACCATGGAATGGGACGCGCGTGCGGGCCACAACCATTGGCACTTCACCGATTTCGCGCAGTACCGTCTGCTCGACGCCGACAAGCGGGTCGCGGTGCGCAGCGCCAAGGAGGCATTCTGCCTGGCGAGCACCGACCCGATCGACCAGACGCTGCCGCACGCCAACTGGCACCCGGAGAACACCGACCTGCACAGCTCGTGCGGCGACGCGGACGCCGAGGCCGTGCGGCAGGTGCTCGACATCGGCAACGGCGACACCTACCACCAGGACCTACCGGGGCAGAGCTTCGACGTCACCGACCTGCCCAACGGCGTCTACTACATCGAGATCGTGGCGAACCCGGAACACGCGCTCCACGAACAGGACACGGCCAACAACGTCTCGCACCGGCAGATCGTCATCGGCGGAACACCCGGAGACCGGACGGTCGACGTACCACCCCACGGCCTGGTCGACGCCTGATCAGGCGTTGATCTTCTGATCGCATAAATCGGGCAATAGTTGCATTATGGCGACGGCTCCGCGGTCCGTAGCATGGAGCGCCGGTGGGTTTCTCGGCCGTGGGGTGCGATGGATTTCGACGAGGTGGAGCGGCTGCGGCGCAACAGCGCCGCCTGGCGGTTGCTGAACGCGGACAACGCCGCGCTGGTGCTCACGTTTCTGGGCGCGGTGTTCGTCGACGAGAACGTGCGCTCGATATCGGCCGCCGAGCTTGCCGGCCGGTTGGAGGACGAGCTCCAGGGCCTCAACGAGCGGTTCGGGCAGGTGCGGTTTCCCAAGTCGGCGAAGGCGTACCTGGAGGACTGGTCGCGGTCCGACGTGGGGTGGCTCCGCAAGTACTATCCACCCGGTTCCGACGAGGTGCACTTCGATGCCACGCCCGCGGTCGAGAAGGCGTTGGCGTGGGTCCGTTCCCTGCAGGCGCGGGCGTTCGTCGGCACCGAGTCCAGGCTGAACATCATCTTCGAGCTGCTGCGGCAGATGGTCTTCGGCGCGGAGGCGGATCCGGACCGGCGGCTCGCGGAGCTGTACCGGCGGCGCGGCGAGATCGATGCCGAGATCGAACGGGTCCGGGCCGGCGATATGACGATCATGGACGCGTCCGCGCAGCGTGACCGGTACCAGCAGTTCACCGCCACGGCGCGGGGTCTGCTCGCCGACTTCCGCGAGGTCGAGGCGAACTTCCGGGCCCTGGACCGGGACCTGCGCGAACAGGTGGCGCTGTGGAACGGCTCCAAGGGCGCGCTGCTCGACGAGGTCCTCGGCAGCCGCAACGCGATCGCGGAGTCCGACCAGGGCCGCAGCTTCCACGCGTTCTACGACTTCCTGCTCTCGCAGCAGCGGCAGGCGGAGTTCACGGATCTGCTGGAGCAGGTGCAGGTCCTGCCGGCCATCGAAGCGGCGGACCCGCGGATGCGTCGCATCCACTACGACTGGCTCGACGCGGGGGAGCGGACCCAGGCGACCGTGCGCACGCTGTCGGAACAGCTGCGTCGATTCCTCGACGACCAGGTGTGGCTGGAGAACCGCCGGGTGATGGACCTGCTGCGGGGGATTGAGGCGGCCGCTTTGCGGCTGCGGGACCTGCCGACGGCGTCGTTCGTGATGGAGATCGACGCCGCCGCACCCTCGATCGCGCTGCCGATGGAGCGGCCCCTGTACCGGACCCGGCCCCGGGACGCGCTGGACAGCTCCGCGGTGACGGTGGGCGACGAGGTCGTCGACGTGTCCGTGCTGTTCGAGCAGGTCCACGTCGACCCGTTGCGGTTGTCCGCCGGCGTGCGGGAGGCGCTGCGCAAGCGATCGCAGGTCGGCCTGGCCGAGATCGTCGGGGACCGGCCGCTGGAGCAGGGACTGGCCGAGCTGGTGACCTACCTGTCGCTGGTCGACCCGGCGTTCCGGGTGGTGTTCGACGAGGCGCGGCGCGAACAGGTGCAATGGACGGACGCGGACGGCCGGCACCGGACCGCGACCATGCCACGGGTGACGTTCACGCGGGTGGAGTCATGACGGAGGCGGCGGCACCCGACCTGTCGTTGGCGGTCACCCACCTGATGAAGGGCGTCGTCTACCGCGACACGCACGAGGTCGCCTGGCGGCATCTGGTCCAGTTGCAGGCCCAGGTCCGGGACCATGTCGCCGTCATCGGTCTCACCGTGACGGTCGACGAGGCGGAAGGGTACGCGTTCCTCCGGTCCCGCCCGGTCGACCTCGACGGCGAGGAGTCGCCGGTTCCGCGGCTCATCGCGCGGCGGCAGTTGTCCCTGCACGTGAGCCTGCTCCTGGCGCTGCTGCGTAAGAAGCTGGCCGAGTTCGACGCCAACTCCGGCGACACGCGACTGGTGGTGACCCGGCAGCAGCTGATCGACATGGTGACGGTCTTCATGCCGCGTGGCAGCACGGACACCCGGCTGATCGACCAGATCGACACCCACATCGGCAAGGTGGTCGAGCTGGGGTTCCTGCGACGGTTCGGAGACGGGGAGGCCGCGTTCGAGGTGCGCCGCATCCTCAAGGCGTTCGTCGACGCGCAGTGGCTGGCCGATCTCGACACCAGGCTGGCCGAGTACGCCGCGGAGTTCACCGGGTCGACGGGGAAGGGCGGCGCGTGATGTGGGACGACGAGCGGGTGGGTGCCGGCTTCCGCCTGCACCGCCTCGAGGTGCGCAACTGGGGAACGTTCCACGACCGGGTGTGGGCCCTGACCCCCGACGGCGCGAGCGCGTTGCTGACCGGCGACATCGGCTCGGGCAAGTCGACGCTCGTCGACGCCATCACGACGCTGCTGCTGCCGGCCAACAGGATCTCCTACAACAAGGCCGCCGGCGCCGAGACCCGGGAACGCAGCCTCCGCTCCTACGTGCTCGGCTACCACAAGTCCGAACGGAACGAGTCGACCGGAACCTCCCGGCCGGTCGCGTTGCGGTCGGGCACCTGCTACTCGGTGATCCTCGGCGTCTTCACCAACGCCGCCCTCGGCGCGACCGTCAGCCTCGCCCAGGTGTTCTGGCTGCACGACGGCAACCAGGGCCAGCCGGAACGGTTCTACGCGATCGCGGACGGCGGGCTCTCCATCGCCGACGACTTCGCGAACTTCGGTTCGGAGATGAACGGGCTGCGCCGACGACTCCGGAGCGGTGGAGCCCGGATCACTGAGCACTTCCCCGAGTACGGCAAGGACTTCCGCCGCCGGCTCGGCATCGGGTCGGAACAGGCCATGGAACTGTTCCACCAGACCGTGTCGATGAAAGCCGTCGAGAACCTCAACGACTTCGTCCGCAGCCACATGCTCGAACCGTTCGACGCCGAGACCTGGATCGCGCAGCTCGTCAGCCACTTCGACGACCTGAACCGGGCGCACGAGGCGGTCCTGACCGCCCGGCAGCAACTCGACGCCCTCGACCCGCTGCTGGCGGCCTGCGACCGCGCCGACGCCCACCAGGCGCAGATCGACGCCGTCGAGCGGCAGCGCGAGTGCCTGCCGTACTTCTGCGCCCACGGCAAGGCCGAGGTACTCGCCGCCCAGATCGGCGAGCTGACCCGGATGCGTGCCGAGAGCCAGGCCCGCAGCGACGGCCTGGACCTGGCGTTGACGGACCTTCACGACCGGCAGGAGCGCCTCACCCTCGAACGGGCCGGTCTCGGCGGCGACCGCATCACCCAGCTCACGGCGGAGATCGAACGGACCACGACCGAACGCGACCGCCGACAGAAACGCTTCGACCGGTTCAACCTCCTGCTCACGGCGGCGGAGCTGCCGGCTGTGCAGAACCTGGAACAGTTCGCGCGTCGCCACGATGAGATCACCGCGGCGAACGCGACCAGCGCCGACGTACGGGAGGAGCTGCACACCGGGCTCACGGTGGCGGAGCGGGACCTGGCCCGGGCCGACGAGGAGATGGGCGAGGTCAACGCCGAACTTCTCAGCCTGCGCGGCCGCCGGAGCAACATCCCCCGGCACAGCCTCGACCTCCGCGGCCAGATCTGCGGTGAGCTCGGCATCACCCCGGAGGCGTTGCCGTTCGCCGGCGAGCTGATCCAGGTCCGCGACGACGCCCGCGACTGGGAAGGCGCCGCGGAGCGCATGCTGCGCGGGTTCGCCCTGTCGTTGCTCGTTCCCAACGAGCACTACCCGGCCGTGTCGGACTGGATCGACGGCCACCATCTCGGCCGGCGACTGGTCTACTACCGGGTGCCCGTGCGGCTGGCCGCCTCCCTGCGTCCGGACGGACCGCCCGGCGGGCGAAGCCTGTACACCAAGCTGGAGGTGCGCGAGGGGCAGTTCAGCCGCTGGCTCGACGCGCAGCTCGGCCGGCGGGCCGACCACGAGTGCGTCGAGAGCATGGCCCAGTTCCGCCGGGCCGAGCGTGCCGTCACGCGGTCCGGCCAGATCAAGGGCGTCGGTGGACGCCATGAGAAGGACGACAGCCGGCGCATCGACGACCGCAGCACCTACGTTCTCGGCTGGAGCAACGAGCAGAAGATCGCCCTGCTGCTGCGCAACGCCCAGCAGCTCACCACCCGGCACACCGCGCTGACCGCCGAACGTGACGGCCTGCGCAAGCGGCTCCACGACGCGACGGAACGCGAGAAGGTCCTGGCGAAGCTGGACGAGTTCACCGGGTTCGCCGACCTCGACTGGCAGGAGACGGTCAACCGGATCGCCGACCTCGAACGGGAGCGTCGCGCCCTCGAGTCGTCGTCCCGCGAGCTGCAACGGGTCGCCGACGAACTGGTCTCCGTCGTCGAGGAGATCGCGGTGACGCAGAAGGAACGCGACGTCCTCCAGCAACGGATCGGCGTGCTCGACAAGGACATCGACCGCAACCGGACCACCCTCGCCGAGGTACGGGCCATCGTCGAGGGCCCCGCGTTCGAGCACGCGCGGTCGTCCTTCGACGAACTCGCACCCCTGCTCGACGGCCATCCGCGCAACCGGCCGCAGGACTTCGACCGGCTGGAGACCGTCCTGGAACGCGCCCTCGCCGCCCGGCGGGAAACCGCGGCCGGGCACCGCCACGACGCCGTGACCACCGCGGTGCGCCACATGACGATGTTCCGGCGCGCCTACCCGCAGGCCGTTCTGGACATGGACGACTCGTTCCAGTCGGCCACCGACTACCGGGCGCTCCGGGCCCGGCTCGTCGACGACGACCTGCCCCGGTTCGAGCACGACTTCAAGCAGTACCTCAACACGAACACGATCCGCGACGTCGCCACCTTCAACTCCCAGCTGTCGAAGCAGCGTGACCTGATCAATGAGCGGATCGCCACCATCAACACCTCGCTGGAGGCCATCGACTACAACCCCGGGCGGTACATCCGGTTGGAGGGCCACCGGACGCCGAACACCGAGATCCGTGACTTCATCGGCGACCTCGTCGCGTGTACCGACAACTCGTTGCATCCCGACGCGGACGACCAGTACTCGGAGCAGAAGTTCCTTCAGGTGAAGCGGCTGATCGAACGGTTCAAGGGGCGGGAGGGCCACACCGACGCCGACCGGCAGTGGGCGCGCCGCGTCACCGACGTGCGCAACTGGTTCGTGTTCTCCGCCTCGGAGCGGTGGCGTGAGGACGACACCGAACACGAGACCTACGCGGACTCCGGTGGCAAGTCGGGCGGGCAGAAGGAGAAACTCGCCTACACGATTCTCGCCGCCTCCCTCGCGTACCAGTTCAAGCTGGACGGCACGGCAGCGGCCGCGCGGACGTTCCGGTTCGTCGTCATCGACGAGGCGTTCGGACGCGGGTCCAGCGAATCGGCCCGCTACGCCCTGAGCCTGTTCCAACGCCTCGGTCTGCAACTGCTCATCGTCACGCCGCTCCAGAAGATCCACGTCATCGAACCGTTCGTCGCCGCCGTCGGCTTCGTCGACAACGCCACCGGCGACAACTCCCGGCTGCAGTGCCTCACCGTCGAGGAGTACCGCGAACGTCAGCAGCGGCACCTCGTCCGTCAGCTCCCGCCGGTCACCGTCGACGACGCGGTCGCCCGTGGCTGACCGGCGGCCGGCGCGCCGGGCCCCCGTCAGCCGGTCCTGGACCGTGCCGGGCGACGTGGTGGCCGGCCTCCGCAAGCGTTGGGACCGCGGCGAGTTCCTGGCCGCCATCGCCGAGGACCGTCCGTGGGAACCGGTCGGCGTTCCGATCCGGGCACCGTCACCGACGGAGATCGCGTCGGCGTTCGGCGAGGTCCAGGACTGGGCGGCGCAGTGGCGGGGACCGGCGGCGGCCAAACTGCGCGTGGAGTACAGGCCGATCGGCGGACGGGCCATCGGCGCGAACCTGGTCCCGGCCAGGGCCTGGCTCGACACCCCCGAACAGCTGTGGTCGGTGCTCGGGGTGACCCCACGGGTCCGACGCTTCACCGACCTGGTCTCCGACACCCGCCGGGACGCGCCGACGCTGGTGTCCTTCATGACCGCGCAGCCGATGAAGGTCCTCGCGCACGAGGCGGTGTGGCCGGCACTGGTGCGGACCGTGCGGTGGATCGCCGACCGCGCGACGCCGGAGATGTACCTGCGGCAGGTCGACGTTCCCGGCGTCGACACCAAGTTCATCGAGCGGCACCGCACGCTGCTGGCGGACCTGCTGGACCGGCACCTTCCCGACGACCGCGTCGATCGCGGCGCTCCTCCGTCGGACTTCGCCCGCCGCTACCGGTTCCGCGGGAAGCCCCGCTACGTCCGCCTCCGGCACCTCGACGCCCGCTCCGCCGAGCCCTTCACCGAGGTCATGGTCCGCGTCGACGAACTGGCATGCCGCCCGCCGGCGGCCTCGACCGTGTACGTCGTCGAGAACGAGATCACGTATCTGGCGTTCCCACCCGTCGCGGACGCGATCGTCGTCCTGGGCGGTGGGTACGCCGTGCCGACGCTGCATCCGTTGGCCTGGTTGACCGGACGCCGGCTGATCTACTGGGGTGACATCGACACCCACGGCTTCGCCATCCTCGACCGGCTGCGCCAATCGTTCCCGCACGCCGGGTCGATGCTCATGGACCGCGCCACCCTGCTCGCCCACGACGGCCAGTGGGTGCGCGAGCCGACGCCCACCGACGCCGCGCTGCAGCGGCTGGACCCGGCCGAATCCGCGCTGTACCGCGACCTTGTCGAGGACGCGCTCGGACCGGCCGTGCGGCTCGAGCAGGAACGCGTGCGGTTCTCCGCTGTCACCGACGCCGTCGGCGCCGACCCGGCGTAGGTATCAGATCCAGCCGCGGTGGGCCGCGGCCATGCCGGCCTGGAACCGCGTCGAGGCGTGCACCAGGTCCATCACCGCGGTGATCCGGCGTCGCGCGGTCCGGAGGCTGACGCCGAGCTGGCGGGCGATGGCCTGGTCGGTCAGTCCGGCGCCGAGCATGGCGAGGACCGTGGCCTCCTGCGGGTCGAGGCCGTCCGCGGCGTGTGCCCGCACCGCGACGATCGGCGTCGCCTGTACCCAGTACGCCTCGAACAGGGCGATCAGCGCGTCGAGCAGCGCGGAGGGGTGGATGACGGCGATCGCCTCGCTGACGTGTCTGCCGGAGAGCGGGACGATGGCGAGGCGCCGGTCGTACACGTACAGCTTCAACGGGAGCGTGGGCAGCGTCCGGGCCTTCTCGCCGAGGCGGATCAGCTCGGTGACGTTGGCCAACCGCCCGGGCAGCTCCAGTGCCGCACCGTCGTAGATGACGCGCATCTCCACGCCGCGTTCGAGCAGCGGACGCTCCGCCGCCACCTCGTCGTACCCGGCGGGCGGCGTGGCGTACGGCGGCTTGTCGAAGGACAGCACCGACGTCGCCGGGTTGTGCTGCATGGTCCGGCTGACCCGGCGCACCTCGTCGGGGCCGGAGACCACCTCGACCGGGTGGGCCGGGTGGTGACGCAGATTCCGCAGCCGGAACGCGTCGACGAACTCGGCCGCCGCGCCGTGCGCCTCGTCGAGTTCGGCCCGCCGTTGGTTGATGAGCATGCCGATCGCGGCCTCCGGCGACACCGGGGCGTGCCGCCGCCCGTTCACCCGGCGCACGAGGCCCAGCTCTTCGAGGTGGGCCAGGGCCGGCCCTATCTTGCGCGCGGGTTCCCGCAGGGTGTCGGCGAGGTCGGCCGCGGAGGAGTCCGCCAGGCTCAGCAGGGCGCGGTACACCCGCTCCTCGAACTCACTGACCCCGACCGCCTCGAGCACGGTCCCCTCCCTGTCCAGATCGGGCGCTTGCCGCTTCCGGCCAACCGGGAGTCTAGACGAGATGACCTTGAACCCGTTGACTCGTTTCCGTGACTCCCAATCATCGGCGTCGTTGGCTTGTCGCAGCCCTCCTGGCCCTGACGACGGCCGTCGTGCCGGCGCAACCCGCGTCGGCGGTTCCGGCGGGCCCGGCGGGCCCGGTCGCGGCACCGGCCGCTCTCGGCGGCGGTACGGCCACCACCGTCACGCTCATCACCGGCGACACCGTCCGCTACGCCGTCGACCGCGCCGGCCGCGCCAGCGCGACGGTCGATCCGGGGGACGGCCGCGACACGGTGACGTTCCGCGGGTACACCCAGGGGGACGGCTACTACCTGCTGCCCAGCGACGCCGAGCAGCCGGTGCGGGCGGGTCTGCTGGACCGGCGCCTGTTCGACGTCGCCTACCTGGCGTCCAACGGGTACGGCAACGACCGGACCACCGAGCTGCCGGTCATCGTCCAGTACGAGCGGGAGTCCTCGGCGGAGGGGCTGGCGCGCAGCGCGCAGGCTCTGCCGAGCGCGCGGTCGTCGGCGGCGCTGCCGAGCGTCAACGGCGCGGCCGTGCGGGTGGGCAAGCCGTCCGCCGCCAAGTTCTGGGACGCCGTCCGGGCCGGTGCCGGCGTTCGTAAGGTGTGGCTGGACGGCAAGGTGACCGCGGTCGACGACGTCAGCGTCGCGCAGATCGGTGCGCCGGCCGCCTGGGCGGCGGGGCTGGACGGCACCGGCGTCAGCGTCGGCATCATCGACACCGGCATCGACGCCACGCACCAGGACCTGCGCGGAAAGGTCGCCGCGGCGCGGAACTTCGTCGAGGCGGGCCAGCCGGGTGGCAACGCGCCGGAGGACGTCACCGACCGGCACGGGCACGGCACGCACGTCGCGTCCATCATCGCCGGGAGCGGCGCCGCCTCGAACGGCCGGTACACGGGCGTCGCGCCGAACGCCACGCTCACCATCGCCAAGGCCCTGGACGACTCGGGCAACGGCACCGACTCGGCCGTCATCGCCGCCATGCAGTGGCAGGCGCCCCGGGTCCGGGTCGTCAGCATGAGCCTGGGCGGTGCCGAGTCCGACGGCACCGACCCGGTCAGCCAGGCCGTCAACGACCTGACCGCCGAGTACGGCACCCTGTTCGTCATCGCGGCCGGCAACAAGGGACCCGACACGCGCACGGTCGCCCAGCCCGGAGCCGCCACCGCGGCGCTCACCGTCGGCGCGGTCGACTCCGCCGACGCGCTCGCCGACTTCTCCAGCCGCGGCCCGCGGCTGGGCGACTTCGCCATCAAGCCGGAGATCACCGCGCCGGGTGTGCGGATCATCGCGGCCCGGGCCGCCGGCACCTCGATGGGCACGCCGACGGACGCCAACTACACCGCGGCGTCCGGCACCTCAATGGCCACCCCGCACGTCGCCGCCGCGGCCGCGATCCTGGCACAGCAGAATCCGGCGTGGCGGGCCGACCAGCTCAAGACCACCCTCATCGGAAGCGCGAAGAACACCGGCGGATCCGTGTACGCCGAGGGCGCCGGCCGGGTCGACATCGCCCGGTCGATCCGCCAGCGGGTGTTCGTGGACACCCCGTCGGTCTCGGCGGCGTTCACCTACCCGCCCACCGGCGAGACGCTGACCAGGACCGTCACGTACCGCAACGCCGGATCGGCCGACGTCGACCTGTCGCTGTCCGCGTCGATGACCGGTCCCGACGGACGCCCGGCGCCGGCCGGGGTCGCGGCCGTGGACCGGACGGCGGTGCGGGTGCCGGCGGGCGGAACGGCCGGCGTGCGGCTGACCCTGGACCCGCGCCCGGCCGGGCAGGGGCTCCACAGTGGACGGTTGGTCGCCGCCAGCGCCACCGGCGACCAGCTGGTCGTGCCGATCGGCTTCCAGGCCCAGGTGAAGCAGGCCACCATCACGATCAGGGTGATCGGCGGGCCCGACCGCTACGTGTTCGGCGGCTCGTTCACCGAGATCACCACGCTGCGGGTCAACGACACCACGCCCGAACTGGCCATGGAACCGATCTCCACCAGCACCTACAACTGGCGGAAGGTGGACGGCGAGCCCAACACGTACGAGTCGAAGGTGCGGCTGGCCGAGGGCGGCGTGTACATGGTGGAGGGGAACTTCTCCTGGCAGGACCTCACCACCGGCCGCAACCACCTGACGTTCCTGCACCGGCCCGAGGTCAAACTGACCGGGGACACGACCATCACGTTCGACATGAACAAGGCCGTGCCGGTCGGGTTCGAGACGCCGAGGCCGTCGACCGCCGTCAACGTCAACATCGACTGGCAGCGCGTCGTGGCCAGCGGCCAGCACTATTACGGGTTCCTGCTGGGCAGCTTCTGGACGGTCGCGGTGGGCCAGCTGTGGGTGTTCCCCAGCGACGCGGTGACGGTCGGGAAGTTCGCCGTCGGCGTCAACGAGATCCTGTCCGCGCCGCAGGCGACGCTCAGAATCAACGGACTGACGCTGCGGCCCGTCTACACCCGGGAGAGCAGCGCGAACACCCCGAAGTTCGGGACCGACCGACGGCTGCGCGTGGTCACCGAGGCCGACCTGCGGGCCGGCCGGGACGTCGCGGGCGCGCTGGTCTTCCTGCGCGGGTCCGACATCAGGCCGACGGTGGAACTCGCCGTGGCCGCCAAGGCCGCCGGCGTGCTCGCCGACGCGCACATCGCCGACCTGATGTACCTGACCGACCTGGTCGGCATTCCGATCCCGCTGCTGTACGTCGACCGGCGGGAGAGCAAGCGGGTCGCGGACGTCCTCGCCGGCTCGGCGCGCCCCACGGCCGACATCGAGGCACACATCAGCACGCCGTACCAGTACAAGCTGGTCAACTACCAGTACAACCGCATCCCGGCGTCCATGACGGCGCGGCCCGGCGAGCGCGACCTGACCCGGCTGGAGACCACGTACCACGCGCAGACCCCGGCACCGGCCGGGAAGTGGGGACCCGCCGACGACGGCAACGACGTGAGCTTCACGTACCTGCCGGGTCAGCTCTTCAGCGTCCACGCCGGGCACAGCTTCCACGGGCACGGCCAGCGGACCGAGTACTTCAGCACCACCGGGGCGGACGTCCTGTGGTGGCGGCAGTACCAGTTCACCGCCGGGTCGAGCATGCACGTCGAGCACACGTACCGCGGGTTCGCCCGGCCGACCACCGGCGTCGAGGAGTGGAACGAGCCCAACGTGCCCGTCAACGCGCAGGCCGGCCCGCAGACGCCGGCCGGTGCGGCGGTGTTCTGGCCCTGCGACGGCTGCCGCCAGGGCGACGTCGTGCGCGTCCGCTCGCTCGCCCCGCTCGGTGTCGGCCAGTACGCCGGCCGCAGCGACCCGAGCCACACCGTCCAGGAGGACGGCCCGACCGAAGAGGTCCACCTGTACACCGGCAGCGGTAGATCTGTCGCCGAGGGAGGCGACGGCGGCTCCGAGCTCCCCCCGCATCAGGATGCCGCCGGCCTTACCTACTACCGGTTGCCGGCGGGCGCGGCGACGTACCGGCTGACCAGTGGCTACACGACCGGCTCACCGCACCAGAGCTTCGCGCGGACGGTCGACACCACCTGGACGTTCCGCTCCGCCGCGCCGGCGGCCGACACGGTGGCGCAGCCGTACTGGTGCATCGACGAGCTGTTGTACGGCGACACCACGCCGTGCGGCTGGCTGCCGCTGATCCACCTGGGCTACCGGCTCGGGCTCGCACCGGACGACTCGGCTCCGGCCGGCCGGCCGTTCACGTTCACCGTCACCGGGCAGGTCGGCGCGCCCGGCTCGGCGGCGAAGCTCGCGGGCCTGCGGGCGTGGACCTCGGTCGACGGCGGCGCGCACTGGGTGCCGGCGCGGGCGGTGCGGGCCGACAACGGCGGCTACCGGGTGACCGTGTGGAACCCGCGCGTCGCCGACGCCCCGTCGGGCCGGGTCAGCATCAGGATCGAGGCATGGGACCGGGACGGCAACGCGGTCCAGCAGGTCCTCGATCAGGCCTACGCCCTCCGGACGGCCGCGGCGCCCTGCCGGACCGCCGTGTGAGTGAGCCCCTGTAAATCTGGGTCGCACGTGGAGGGAACCCACTCCGGACGCGAGAGCTGTGTGCTCCGAACACATAGTCAGATGTCGATAGGAGACCTAGTGTCCTGCGTCACATAGATTGGAGATGTGGTGCGGGCGATCCTTACCACCCGCGGCCTCCGCAAGGAGTTCCGCGGCTTTACCGCCGTCGACGGGGTCGACCTGGCGGTCGCCGAGGGGAGCGTGCACGCGCTCGTCGGCCCCAACGGCGCGGGCAAGACCACGTTGTTCAACATGCTGACCGGCTTTCTGCGCCCGTCCGCTGGAACGATCGACCTCGATGGCCGGGACATCACCGGTCTGCCGCCGGAGCGGATCGCCGGACTCGGGGTGGCCCGGTCGTTCCAGATCACCACGCTGTTCCCGGCGCTGTCGGTCCGCGACCACGTCGAGCTCGCGCTGCAGGCCCGCACGACGCTGGGCTGGCAGTTCTGGCGCTCGGACAAGCAGACCCGACGGTTCGAGGCCGAGGCGACGGATCTGCTGGCGGAGACGAACCTCGCCGACGCCGCCGCGACGCCGGCCGGCGCGCTCGCCTACGGGCGCAAGCGCGCGCTGGAACTCGCGGTGGCCCTCGCGGTCCGGCCGCGCCTGCTGCTGCTCGACGAGCCGACCGCCGGTATGGGTGCCGAAGACATAGAAGGGACGGTCGCGCTGGTGCGTCGGGTCGCCGAGGGCCGCACGGTGGTGCTGGTCGAGCACAACATGAGCGTCGTCAAGAGCCTGGCCGACCGGGTGACCGTGCTCCAGCAGGGCCAGATCATCGCCGAAGGCCCCTACGACGAGGTGCGCGCCGACCCGCGCGTCATCACCGCCTACCTCGGAGCCAACGATGCTCCGCGTCCGTGACCTCAACGCCTGGTACGGCGAGGCCCGGGTGCTGCGCGACGTCAGCCTCGACGTCGAGACCGGCACCATCGTCACCCTCGTCGGCCGCAACGGAGCCGGGAAGACCACGCTGCTGCGCTGCCTCATGGGGCTGCACCGCCAGCAGCGGGGCGACATCACCTACGACGACCACCCGATCCACCGGCTCGCGCCGCACAAGCGGCCCAAGCGGGGCATCGGCTGGGTGCCCGACGACCGCGGCATCTACACGAGCCTCACCGTCGAGGAGAACCTCACCCTGCCGCCGAGAAGCAACGACGACGCGTGGCCGCTCGGCCGCGTGTACGAGACGTTCCCCGTGCTGCGCGAGCGTCGGCGCTACCCCGGAACGCGCCTCTCCGGTGGCGAGCAGCAGATGCTCGCGATCGCCCGGATGCTGCGCACCGGTGCCCGCCTGCTGCTCTGCGACGAGCCCACCGAAGGGCTCGCGCCGATCCTGGTGCGCCAGATCGCCGAGATCCTGCACACCGTCCGCGAGCACGGGGTGACCGTGCTGCTCATCGAACAGAACCTGCAATTCGCCACCACCGTCGCCGACCGGCACTACCTCCTCGCCGAGGGCCGGATCGCCGAGAGCCTCGACAACAGCGAGGTCGAAGCGCGCCAGCACGAACTGCTGGAATACCTCGGAATCTAGGGAGCACCCCCATGCGCAAGGCACCAGGGCGTGTCCGGCGGATCTTTGCCGGCCTGCGGCGGACTCAGGCGGCGCCCGGCGGCGTTGCGGCTTCGTCCGGATACAACCCCGGTATCCGAACAAAGCCGCGCCTTGTCGGATCACCGCCTGAGCCTCGCCTCGGCTCGACAAGATCCACCGGACACGCCCTTGCATCAACGGCCGTCGTGGCGCTGCTGGTCGCCGGCTGCGGCGCCGGCGGACCCAGCGGCGGCGGCGGAAAGATCTCCGGCGACAAGATCGTGCTCGCCGTCCTGAACGACCAGTCGGGCGTCTACTCCGACGTGTCGGGCAAGAACTCGGTGGAGGCGGTGAAGCTCGCGATCGAGGACTTCAAGAAGGAGTACGGCGACAAGGCCGTCACGCGGAACATCGAGGTGATCACCGCCGACCACCAGAACAAGCCGGAGATCGCCAACTCGAAGGCGCAGGAGCTGTACGACCGGCAGGAGGCCGACACGATCCTCGACGTGCCGACGTCGTCGGCCGCGCTCGCGGTGGCCACGGTGGCCAACCAGAAGAAGAAGCTCTACCTGAACGTCGGCGCCGCCACCACCGAGCTGACCGGCAAGTCGTGCAACAAATACACGTTCCACTATGCGTACGACACCTACATGCTGGCGAAGAGCACCGGCACCACCGTCACCAACCAGGGCGGGAAGAACTGGTACCTCATCTACCCCGACTACGCCTACGGCCAGGACATGCAGAAGTCGTTCACCACGGCCATCAAGGCCGCCGGCGGCAACGTCGTCGCCAGCGACCCGACGCCGTTCCCGAACGACAACTTCTCCACGTTCCTGTTGAAGGCACCGAACCTGAACCCCAAGCCCGACGTGCTGGGCACCATGCAGGCCGGCGGCGACATGGTGAACGTCGTCAAGCAGTACAACGAGTTCGGCCTGAAGTCCAAGGGAATCAAGCTCTCCGTGGGGCTGATGTTCATCACCGACATCCACGCCCTCGGCCCGGACGCGTTCGCCGGCACCACGTTCACCGACGCGTGGTACTGGAACCTCGACGACCGCAACCGCGCCTGGGCCGACCGCTTCCAGCAGCGCACGAAGATCCGCCCGTCGTTCGCACACGCCGGCAACTACTCGGCCGCGTTGCAGTACCTGAAGGCCGTGCAGCGGGCCGGCACCGACGACGCCGACGAGGTCATCACGAAGCTCGAGAACTACACGTTCGAGGACGTGTTCGCCCGCAACGCCAAGGTGCGCGCCGAGGACCACCGCGTGATCCACGACGTCTACCTCGCCGAGGTGAAGCCGAAGTCGGAGGTCACCACCGACTGGGACTACGAGAAGATCCTGCGCACCATCCCCGCCGCCGACGCGTTCCGCGCGGTGGACCAGAGTGTCGCCGCCGGCTGCAAGATGGGCTGACACCGTGGCGTCGTTCCTTCAACAGTTCTTCAACGGCCTCGTCAGCGGCGCCTTCCTGGCGCTGCTGGCGCTCGGCCTGTCGGTGATCTTCGGGATGCTGCGGGTGGTGAACTTCGCCCACGGCGCCTTCTACATGCTCGGCGCCTTCGGCGCCTACATCCTGCTCACCGACTTCGGCGTGAGCTTCTGGCTGGCGCTGGTCCTGGTGCCGGTCGGGCTCGCCGTGTTCGGCATGGTGATCGAACGGCTGCTGATCCACCGGCTCACCGCGCTCGACCCGCTCTACAACTTCCTGCTCACCTTCGGCCTGACGCTCGTGCTGCAGGACCTCATGCGGCGCGAGTACGGCATCACGTCGCAGCCATACCCGCAACCCGCCGGCCTCGACAAGCCGATCGACCTCGGCCTGTTCGAGTACCCGGGGTACCAGGTGTTCGTTCTCGCGGTCGCCGCCCTCACGTGCGCCGGCGTATGGCTGCTGCTGACCCGCACCCGGGTCGGCATGGTGGTGCGTGCCTCGACGGAGAAGCCCGAACTCACCCGGGCGTTGGGCATCAACGTCGGTGCCTGGGTGACGCCGGTGTTCGGCTTCGGCGTCGCGCTCGCCGGGCTGGCCGGGGTGCTGGCCGCACCGATGCGCGCCATCAACCCCCTGATGGGCGCCGACCTCATCATCACGGTGTTCGCGGTGGTGGTGATCGGCGGGCTCGGCTCGATCGTCGGGTCGGTGCTCGCCGGCTTCGGCATCGGTGTCGCGTCGGCGCTGTGCAACCTCTACGTGCCGGCGCTGTCGCAGACGCTGGTGTTCATCCTCATGGCCGCCGTTCTCCTGTGGCGGCCGGCCGGTCTGCTCGGCCGCGAGGAGGTGACGGTGTGAAAAGGGCCGTGCTGCTCGCGATCGGTCTCCTCGTCGTGCTCGCCCTGCCGTGGTTCATCTACCCGCCGGTGGCCTCGGACATCGTCGCCTTCGCACTGCTCGCGATCGCGCTCGATCTGCTGATCGGGTTCACCGGCCTGCTCTCCTTCGGCCACGCCGCCTTCTGGGGCACCGCCGCCTACACCACCGGGCTGGTGGCGATCCACGTCGGCGGCCCGTTCCCGCTCGCGGTACTGGCCGGCGTGCTCGCGGCGGGCGTGCTCGCGGTGCCGATCGGCTACCTGTCGGTGCGGCGCACCGGAATCTACTTCGCGATGGTGACGCTCGCGTTCGCGCAGATGGTCTACTTCGTCGCCAACCAGTGGCGATCGGTCACCGGTGGCGAGAACGGTCTGCAGGGCGTGCCGCGCGAATTCTTCGGACTCGACCTCAGCGACCCGTTCTACTTCTATTACGCCGCCCTGCCGCTGGCTCTTTTCGGAGTGTTCGCGGCGTGGCGCATCGTCCGGTCGCCGTTCGGGCGGGTGCTGGTGGCCATCCGCGACAACCCCGCCCGCGCCCGCGCGCTCGGCTACCCGACGCGCCGCTACGCGCTTGTCGCTTTCGTGCTGTCGTCGATGCTCGCCGGCCTCGCCGGCGCGCTGCACGCCGTCGGCCACGGGTTCGCGTCGTTGCAGGACCTGCACTGGACCACGTCGGGCAAGGCGGTTCTCATGGTCGTGCTCGGCGGCATCGGCACGCTGTGGGGTCCGGCGATCGGCGCCGCGCTCGTCGTGCAGTTGGAGGACTACCTCGCCAGTTCCGGATTCGTGGGCGTCGACATGGTGATCGGCGCGGTGTTCATCGTGGTCGTCCTGCTCTTCCGGCGCGGCCTGTGGGGCACGGCGGCGGGCTGGCTCGCCCAGTGGTCGCGGCCCCGGCCGGCTTCCGGGCCATCCGTTCCACAACCGCAGGTGGACGACGAGAGCCCGCGCCCCGAACGCGTCGGTTAGCCGGTCACGTGGGTAGGGAGTCCACGGCCGCCGCGAACAGCTCGCGCAGGTCCCGTTCGGCACCGTCCGGCAACTCGTCGGGCTTGAAGAGGCGGTAGATCAGCCACGCCTGGTAACGGTCGCCGACCCAGGCCCACCCCTTGATGCGGATCTCGCTGCCGTCCCAGCCGGCCACCTCGAGACAGGACACGTCACCCGGCCCCGCCGGCGTCGGTTCCGCTCCCAGTTCGGCGCACCTGCTCGACCGCCACGCTTCGCCGTAGAGGCCCGAGCCGTCGACCGCGACCTCGAGTTGGAGGAAGCTGCGTACCGGGCCGGTACTGATGAAGGGCTCGTTCGCCGTATCGACAATGCATCGCTTGTAGCCGCTGAGTCTCCCGAGCGCATCGCTGGGCACCCGGTAGCCGCCCGGGGCAAGCCGGTCCACCATCTTGTTGCTTTCACCCGGTGACCGCATGAGACCGTGTCGTCTGGGTGCCAGACAGCGGCGGGGTGTACCCGCGCGGTTCTACCCTGCGCAGATGCCACAGCTCATGATCGACGGAGGCCGACGGTTGCTGCTCGCCGTCGTCGTGACCGGCGCGCTGCTGCTCGCCGGGTGCGGCGACGACTCCGGGAAGGAGGCGGCTCCGCGGGCCGCCGGGTCGGCACCGGCCGACCGGGCTACGCCGCCGGCTTCGGCCGGGCCGAGCGTCACGGACCTGAACCAGGACGGCGAACCGGACGCGATGTGCGGGACCCAGGACTTCGGCGGCGGCCTGGTGCTGCAGATCAGGTGCGAGGCCGGTTACGAGAACGAGCCGCCGGAGGGTACCCGGCTGGTGAAGGACTCGCTGTTCCGGCTGCCCGGCTACGAGGCGGACCTGACCGGCATCTCCGGGTCGCTGATCGGCGCGCCGGATCCGGCCGGCAAGCGTGTGATCATCGTCGTCTTCAACAGCGACAACCTCTTCGAGACCGGCAGCGACCAGATCAGCAGCCCGGACACGCTCGACGCGACGGTGCGTCTCATCGACACGCTGTTCGCCGGCTCGGCGATCCAGATTCGGGGCCACACCGACGGAACCGGCAGCGCCTCGGCGAACCAGGCGCTGTCGGAACGGCGCGCGGCGAACACCCGCACCTACCTCACCGGCAAGGGCGTGCGGGCGTCGGGCGTGACGACGATCGGGTTCGGCAGCAGCCGTCCGCTGGCCGAGGAGACGAACACCGACGGCTCGGTGAGCGTGGAAGGACGCAAGTTCAACCGCCGGGTCGAACTCGTGATCCGGGTGCCGTAGGGCGCTAGCCGTTGGGGCGTGACTCGAGCGCCTGGAGCGACCAGCTGTTCCCGTCGGGATCGCGGAAGTAGACGAAGGTGCCCCACGGCTGCACGTCGACGTCGCTCGCTTCGACGCCCGCGGCGAGCACCTGCTTGCGGGCCGCCTCGGCGTCGGGGACGACGATCTGGATCTCCTGGGTGCCGGGCGTCTTCTGGGTGATGCCGTCGCCGATCACGATGGAGCAGGCGGAGCCGGGCGGGGTGAGCTGCACGAACCGCAGACCCTCCTGCACCTTGTGGTCGTGGTCGGCGTTGAAACCCAGTTTCTCGTAGAACGCCTTGGCTCGGTCGACGTCGGTCACCGGAACGGGGATGAGCTCGATCTTCCAGGTCATGACCCAACCCTAACCGAGCTCCAGGTCGCCGCGGGCGATCACGTTGAGGAGCGGGTCGCCGGCCGTGTGGCGGCGGAGGTTGGTGAGGAAGAGGTCCCAGATCCGGTGCCGGAACCACGGGCTGCCGTTGGAGCCCGAGATGTGCGCCGTGACGATCGTGTTCGGCAGGTCCCAGAACGGGTCGTCGGCGGGCATCGGCTGCCGGTAGTGGTCGTCGAGTGCGGCACCGCCGAGGTGTCCGGACCGCAGGGCGTCGACGAGGGCCGGCTCGTCGACCACGCCCGCGCGGGCCGGGTTCAGCAACAGCGCGCCCGCGGGCAGGGCGGCCAGGGCCGTGGCGCCGATCAGGCCGCGGGTATGGCTGGTCAGCGGGGTCGTGACGATCAGCGCGTCGAGCCCGGCGAAGAACTCCGCCCGCGCGTCGAGGGTGAAGACCCGCGTGGGCGTCGGCACGTCGTCGGCCGGGCGGTGCAGCGGGTCGTAGCGCAGCCCCCGGTCGCGGACCCCGCCGCGCGACATCACCGACACCTCGAAGCCCAGCGCCTGGCAGTGCCGGGTGACCTCGCGACCGATGTTGCCGAAGCCGAGAACGCCGACCCGGGTGCCGCGCAGCTCGGACTGGAACACCGGTGACCGGTCCCAGCGGTGGTCGCGCTGCGCGGCCAGCATCGCCGGCAGCCGGCGGCCGAGCGCGTACAGCATCATGACGCACCACTCGGCGATCGGCGGATCCTGGACGCCGCTGGCGTTGGTGACAACCGTGTCGCGGTGCAGCGGCGCGCCGATGAACTGTTCGTACCCGTGGGAGCCGAGCTGGACCCAGCGCAGCCGGCGCATGTCGGCCGCCTCGGCCGGGGGATGGTCGGCGAACAGCACCGTGCCGGACTCGGCCAGCCCGGCACCGATCGCCCCGCCCGGACCGATCGGGTCGATCGGGGTGACGCGTGCGCCCGGTGCGGCGGCGGCCACCTCGTCGAGGTGGTCCCGGGCGTCGGGCTGGGCGAGGAGGATGTGCTCGTCGATGGTTCAGCTCCTCATCAACTTGCCCGGGACACTGGAGAACTCCTCCATGCCGGGCCGGAACGGGTACCGCTGCCGGGTCTCGTCGGTGAGATGCACGCCGAGGCCGGGTTCGTCGGGCCGGAGGACCATTCCGTCGCGCAACCGGAGACTCCAGACCTCGGTGTGCAGCGGGCCGGCGGCCGGCGGAAGCTCGACGATCAGCGTGTTGGCGCACGCGAACGCCGCATGGAGATTCTGCATCACCCCCGCGCCGGCCGACCAGGCGTGCGGGGCCACCGCACGCCCGTCCACCGAAAACCGTTCCGCGACCCGCACGAAACCCTCGATGCCCAACCACGACGCGTCGGGCTGGGCGACGGCGAACGCGCGACGGTCGGCGAAGGTGGCGAACTCGGCGTAGCTCGTCAGTTGTTCCCCGCCGGCGACCGGCACCGCGCTGTTCGCGGTGAGCTCGGCGTACCCGGCGAGGTCGTCGTAGGGGAGAGGCTCCTCGAAGAGCTCCAGACCGTGCGGGGCAAGGGCATCGAGGACGCGCTGCGCAGTCTCCGCGTCCCATCGGGCCGTTCCCTCGCGGTGTCCCATGTGACCGTCGAGCAGGATGCCGAGGTCGGCGCCGAACTCCTTACGCAGCACCGTCACCTTGTCGACCTCGCCGTCGACGGGGCCGCCCGGCGGCGGCACCTCCGCGCGGGAGACGGCGTCGAGGTATCCCGAGGCGAGCTTGACGGCGGTGAACCCGAGCGAGCGGTAGAACTCCACCTTGCGCAGCAGGTCGTCGCGCGGCCACGGCGACGGCCCGCCCGTCGCGTACGCGGGAAGCCGATCCGGCGCGTCATCCGCGAGCAGACGGTGCACGGGCACGCCGGCGAGCTTGCCCACAGCGTCCCATAAAGCCCCTTCGATGCCGGCCAGCACGGCGGCGCCGAGGCCGACGCGGCCCCAGAACGCGAAGCAGGTGCGCATCCGTGCGGTGAGGGCGCGGACGGTTGCCGCGGTGGGTTCGACGTCGTCGACGGCGAGGAGGATCGGCTTCAGGTAGTCGACGACGAGCGGGACGCTCTCCGGGAAGAAGTACCCGGCATACGTCTCCCCGAGACCCACCACGCCGCTGTCGGTTTCGACCTCGACGAACGCGGCGGTGCGGTGCCGCTTGAACACCGACAGCCACGGGTCGTCGGTGCAGGGACCGGTCAGCAGGATCGTCCGTACGTCACGCAGGCGCATCCGGGCCAACGCTCGCCGGAACACCGTTCCATGTCAACGTCGACGAGGCTTCGAGGTGGACGGCAGCGCGGCGGACTACCGCGAGGTCGGCCGGCGCATCCCGTTCGTCCGGTTCACGCGACCGGGACCGTGAGGTCAGAGGTCGCGCCAGGTCCAGCGGCCGGCGACCAGCGTTCCCGCGACCGGCATGGCGCGTAACCGGTCGCGGCCGGCGCGGAGCGGGTCGTCGTCCACGATGGTGACGTCGGCGACGTCGCCGGCCGTCAGGTGCAGGCGACCCCGGGCGCTGCCGGCCATCGCGGCCTCCGGTGGCAGGCACTGCTCGGGGTGCCAGGCGTCCCGGTCGTCGCGGCTGCGACTGGTCGCCGATGCGATGGCCTGCCACGGGTCGAGCGGCGCGACCGGGGCGTCGGAGCCGAGCCGCACGGTGGCGCCGGCCGCGTGCAGCGAGCCGTAGGCGAAGGCACGTCCGGTCCGGCCGGCCCACAGGCGGTCGGCGACGTCGCGGTCGTCCATCGCGTGCTCCGGCTGCACGCTGGCGACGAGCCCGAGCGCCGCGAACCGCGGGACGTCCGCGGCGCGCAGCAGTTGGGCGTGTTCGATCACGCCGGGAAGGCCGAGTCGCTCGAAGACGTCGAGGACCTCGGTGTTGGCCCGGTCGCCGATCGCGTGCACGGCGGGCCGGATGCCGCCGGCGTCGGCTCGGACGAGCAGCCCGGTGAGCTCGGCGGGGGAGACCAGGGACATGCCGTGCGAGGACGGGGATCCGGGATACGGCTGCCAGCAGAGCGCGGTTCCGGTGTTGAGGGACCCGTCCACCACCACCTTGAGGCGACCGAAGGTGACCAGGCCGTCCGGGTCGAGGGGGAGACCGGTGCGCAGCCCCGCGGCGAGCGCGTCGTCCAGCCGGTCGGGCCACACGGAAGCCTCGACGCGCAGGCTGGTGACCCCGTCGGCGACGCGGGCCGGCCACTCGCCGGCGTTGTCGGCGTTCTCGAAGTCGACGATGCCGACCACCCCGCGCCGGGCGGCCGCCGCCGCGGCGCTCGCGTAGGCCCCGGTCGGCGGGCGCCGCGCGCTCAGATCGTGCAGGACGCTGATCCACGGCAGTTCCCGCAGCAGGCCGGTGTCGTCGACGGTGACGCCCAGCCGCGCCGCGGCAACGGAGCTGATCCATCCACAGTGGAGGTCGCCGCTGGCGAGGACCACCGGCACGTTGCCGGCCACCGCGTCGAGTCCGGCCCGGGTGGGCGCGTCGGGCCAGAGTGCGTCGCGGAACCCGTATCCGGTCAGGGTCTCGCCGGGAGGTACGGGTGCGCGGCGCAGTTCGCGTGCCGTGAGCGCCAGGGCCTCGGCCGCGCTGCGCGCCGGGGACAGGTCGAACCGGCGGCTCTGCGTCACCCACTGGGTGAAGTGCACGTGCGAGTCCCACAGGCCCGGTCCGACGAACCGTCCGTCGAGGTCGACCGGCTCGGCGTCATCGGGGACGCCGTCTGCGGGGATCGCGCCCGCCGGCGCGATCCGTGCGACCCGGCCGCCGGACAGCAGGATGTCGATCCGGTCGTCCCCGCCGTAGCGGCGGGCGTTGCGCAGGACCGTGTTCACAGCGAGGTTCACGGCGTGCTCTGCAGGTAGCCGCCCATCGTCGTGAAGTACTCCGTCGCGGCGTACTCGGTGCCGTCGTCGGTGCGTACCGTCCGCAGCAGCAGGCCCCGCCGGTCGCCGCGCCGCGCGTCGGCCCCGGCCACGATGACCACGCCGTCGCCCTCGCGGATGAAGATGCGTCCGGGTGTGCCGCCGTAGCGGCGTTCGGAGACCGTGGCCGACACGACGCGGATGCGCCGGCCCCGGTGGTAGGTGAAGGCGTTCGGGTACGGGTCGGACTGGGCCCGTACCAGCCGCTCCAGGTCCTCGGCCGGCCAGGTCCAGTCGATGCGGCTGTCCTCGATCGAGCGCTTGTGGAAGAAGCTCGCCTTCGACCGGTCCTGCCTGGTCCAGTGCCGCTGCCCGCTTTCGATCAGGCCGAGCGCGTCGGTGACGATCGGGCCGATCAGGTCGACCGTGCGGTGGAACAGGTCGGTGGCGGTGTCGGTCGGACCGACCGGGATCGCGCGCTGCAGCACGATGTCGCCGGCGTCGAGGTCCTCGTCCATCATGTGCGCGGTGACGCCGACCTCGGGCTCGCCGTTGATCAGCGCCCAGATGAGCGGCGAGAACCCGGCGTACGCGGGCAGCAACGAGTCGTGCACGTTGAGGGTGCCGAAGCGCGGCAGGGTGAAGATCTCCGGTGGGATCCAGGTGCGCCAGTTGTTGGCCACCAGGATGTCCGGGTCGACCGCGCGGAGTTCGTCGACCAGGGAGTCGTCGGGCCGGTTCCGGACGAGGGTGGGGACGCCGTGTGCGGCGGCGAGGTCGGCGACCGAGTCGGACCAGATCTTCTCGTATGCGTGGTCGCTGGGCGGGTGCGTGACGACGAGCACCACCTCGTGGGCCGAGTCGAGCAGCGCCCGCAGGGTCCGGTGGCCCCACGTCTGGTAGCCGAACATGACGACCCGCACACCGTCTCCTTTAGGTAAGCCTATCCTTAGCCAGGAAGTCTAGGTTAGCCTTCCCTAAGTCACCAGAGTCGATCCGAAGGGGCCCGAATGCCTGAGCCAGACGGGGATCTCATCTACGACATCGTCGGCGTGGGCTTCGGTCCGGCCAACCTCGCGCTCGGGATCGCGGTGTCGGAGCAGGGCGGAGACGTGTCCGCGCTCTTCCTCGAACGGCAGTCCGGGTTCGGCTGGCACCGCGGCATGCTGCTCGCCGACGCCACGATGCAGGTGTCGTTCCTCAAGGACCTGGTGACCCTCCGCGACCCGACCAGCCCGTTCAGCTTTCTGTGCTACCTGCACAGCAAGGACCGTCTGATCGACTTCGTCAACCACAAGAGCTTCTTCCCGACGCGGGTCGAGTTCCACGACTACCTGGAATGGGCGGCGGAGAAACTCGAGGACCTGGTGTGCTACGGGCACGAGGTGATCGACGTCGCCCCCGCGGAGGGATATCTGAACGTGATCGCGCAGGGTCCGGGGTCCGCGCAGGTCTTCCGCGCCCGCAACGTCGTCTTCGCGACCGGCCTGGAGCCGTGGACGCCCGACGGCCTGCCGCGCGGCGAACGGATCTGGCACAGCAGCGACCTGCTGCACCGGGTCGACAAGCTGGCCGCCCTCGCGCCGCGCCGGCTGGTGGTCCTGGGCGCGGGACAGAGCGCCGCCGAGGTGACGGCGTTCCTGCACGACCGCTTCCCGGACGCCGACGTGCACGCGGTGTTCGCCCGGTACGGCTACAGCCCGGCCGACGACACCCCGTTCGCCAACCGGGTCTTCGATCCGGCCGCCGTCGACGACTTCTTCGGCGCCCCGGCGGAGGTCAAGCAGATGATGCTCGACTACCACGGCAACACCAACTACTCGGTGGTCGACGCCGACCTGATCGAGGACCTGTACCGCCGCGTCTACCGGGAGAAGGTGACCGGCGAGCGGCGGCTGTGGATGCACAACCTCTCCCGGCTCGGACCGGTGACGAACACCGCCACCGGCCTGCGCGCCACCGTCGAGTCGCTCGTCGACGGCGCGCGCACCGACCTCGACGTCGACCTGCTGGTGTGTGCGACCGGCTACCGGCCGGCCGATCCGTCGCGCCTGCTCGGCGCGGTGTGGAACACCTGCCGGCGCGACGAGCGGGGCCGGGTACGGGTCGACCGCGACTACCGCCTCGTCACCGATCCCGACCCGGGCTGCGGCATCTACCTGCAGGGCGGCACCGAGCACACGCACGGGATCACCTCGTCGCTGCTGTCCAACGCCTCGGTACGGGCGGGGGAGATCCTGCGGTCGGTCGTCGAGCGCCGGTCGGCCGTGCGCGTCAGCGCTTGAGAACACCCACTACACGCAAGGATGGCGATGCTCCGTACGCTGCTGAGTTCGAAGATCCACCGGGCCACCGTGACGCAGGCCGACCTGCACTACGTCGGCTCGCTGACGATGGACGCCGACCTGATGCGGGCCGCCGGCATCGTCGAGGGTGAGCAGGTCCAGGTCGTCGACATCACCAACGGCGCGCGCCTGACGACGTACGCCATCACGGGTGCGGCGGGGTCCGGCGTGATCGGCATCAACGGCGCGGCCGCGCACCTGGTGCACCCCGGAGACCTCGTCATCATCATGACGTTCGGGCAGTTCACCGCCGAGGAACTGGTGCACCACCGGCCGACCGTCGTACACGTCGACGCCGACAACCGTCCGATCGCCGTCGGCGCCGACCCGGCCGAGCCGGTGCCCGGAGCCGGATTGCAGCGCTCCGGTCGCGTCTGATGAAGCAACGCACCGTTCTGGCCGGGGCCGTCCTCGGCCAGTTCCGTCCGCTCTCCCTCGCGGCGCTGCTCACCGCGAGCCACCAGGCCGCCGAGGCGTTGGTGCCGGTCGTGATCGGCGTCGTCATCGACCGCGCCATCGAGGACGGCAGCACCGCCACGTTGGTCCGCTGGCTGATCGTGCTCGCGGCGGTGTTCGCCGTGCTGTCCTACAGCTTCCGGTTCGGCGCCCGGTTCGGCGAGCGCGCCGCCGAACAGGCCGCGCACGAGGCCCGGTTGGCGTTGACCCGCAGGGTGCTCGCGCCGCACGCCGGCGCGGAGGCGGGCCGGCTGCCCGGTGTGCTGGCGGACATCGCCACCGGCGACGCCGAACGGGTCGGCACGCTCAACCGGTCGCTGCCGTACGGCTTGGCCGCGCTCGCCGGTCTGGTGGTGACCGCGGTGGTGCTGTTGCGCATCTCGGTGCCGCTCGGCCTGCTCGTGCTGCTCGGCGCGCCGCCGTTGCTGTGGGTGGCGCACCTGCTCGGCCGGCCGCTGGAGCGACGCAGCGGCGCCGAACGCGAACGCGCCGCGCACGCGGTGGGGATCGCCACCGACCTGATCGCCGGCCTGCGGGTGCTCAAGGGCCTCGGTGCCGAGCGGGTCGCGGTCGACCGTTACCGCCGCACGAGCCGCGAGGCCCTCACCGCGACGGTCCGCGCCGCGTGGGCGCAGGCCTGGCACGACGGCGGCATGCTCGCGGTCAACGGCCTGTTCCTGGTGCTCGTCGCGCTCGTGGGCGGCCGGCTCGCCGCCGACGGCCGGATCACCGTCGGTGAGCTGGTCGCGGCCGTCGGCCTGGCCCAGTACCTGCTCGGGCCGCTGTCGATGTTCTCCTGGGTCAACGGCGAGTTCGCGCAGGCCCGCGCGTCCGCGGCGCGGATCGCGGCGGTTCTGGCCGCACCGCCGGCGGTGCGCGGGGGGACGGGCACCGTGCCGCGCCCGGTGCGCGGTGCCCTGCGGCTGCGCGGCGTGACGCACGCCGACCTGCGGGGCCTCGATCTCGACGTGCCGGCCGGGCAGTTTCTCGGCGTGGTGGCGCCCGATCCGGCGACGGCGACCGCGCTGCTCGACTGCCTCGGCCGCGCGGTCGACCCGGCGTCCGGCGTCGTCGAACTGGACGGCGTCGCGCTGTCCACAGTGGACATCGACGACGCGCGGGCGGTCGTGCTCGTCGCCGCGCACGACGCGGAGCTGTTCGAGGGTCGGCTCGGTGACAACGTGGCGGCGGCCGCCGGCTCACCCGATCGGGTCGTGCCCGCGCTCGCCGCCGCCGGGGCCGACGAGGTGGCCGGGGCGCTGCCGCACGGCGTCGACACCGTGCTGACCGAGCGGGCCCGGTCGCTGTCGGGCGGGCAGAAGCAGCGGGTGGCGCTGGCCCGCGCGCTGGCCACCGACGCGCCGGTGCTCGTACTCCACGACCCCACCACGGCGATCGACGCGGTCACCGAGGCGGCTGTCGCCGACGGTCTGCGGCGGATGCGCTCCGGCCGGACCACGGTCGTCGTGACGACGAGCCCGGCGCTGCTCGCGGTGGCGGACCGGGTCGTGGTCCTCGCCGACGGCGCCGTCCGCGCCGACAGCACCCACCGGTCGCTGGTCGACGACGCCGACTACCGCGCGGCGGTGCTCTCATGAGTCAACGTCAGTTGTTGCCGGTGGCGACACCGGCGCGGACCCGGGCGGCGGTCGTCGCGATGGTGCGGCCGCATCGTGGCCTCGCGCTCGGCGCACTGACCGGGCTCGTCGCCGCCACCGCCGTGGGTCTGGCGACCGCACCCCTGCTGGGGCGGATCGTCGACGCGGTGGTCGACAACGTCGACGCCGCTGACACGATCACGACGGCGGTGGTGCTGCTGGCGGTCGTCGCGGTCGTTCAGGGCGGGCTGCTCGCCGTCGGGTCGGGGCTGGTGGCGACGCTCGGCGAGCGGATCCTGGCCGAGGTGCGGGAGCGGTTCGTCGACCGCGCCCTGCGGCTGCCGCTCGACCGGGTGGAGCGCGCCGGCTCCGGCGACCTCACCTCACGGGTCGGCGACGACATCTCGGTGATCGGCGAGGCGGTCCGCAACGCGCTGCCCGCGTTCGCGCGGTCGATCCTGGTCATCCTGCTCACGCTGGTCGGGCTCGCGGTGCTCGACTGGCGGTTCCTCGCCGCGGCGGCGCTGGCCGTACCGATCCAGCTGCACACGGTGCGCTGGTACGCCGGGCGGGCCGGATCGTTGTACGCCCGGCACCGGGTCGCCGTCGGCGCGCAGCAGCAGCAACTGCTCGACACGGTCGGCGGCGCGGCCACCGTCCGGGCGTTCCGGCTGACGACCGACCACAGTGGACGCGTCGGGCGCGCCTCGTGGAGCGCGGTGGAACTGGCGCTCACGGCCGCCCGGCTGTGGACCCGGTTCTACGCCCGGCTGAACCTCGCCGAGTTCGTGGGGCTCGGCGCCGTCCTCGCGGTGGGTTTCGTCCTGGTGCGCGCCGACGCCGTGTCGGTCGGCACGGCGACCGCCGCCGCGCTGTACTTCCACGGGCTGTTCAACCCCATCAACGTCGCGCTGGGTCTGGTCGACGACGCGCAGGCGGCGACCGCGAGCCTGGCCCGACTGGTCGGCGTGGTCGACCTGCCGGACACCGACGTCCCCGAAAGGCCTTCCGTGTCCACCGGTCCGGTGTCCGCGCGAGGCGTCCGGTTCGGGTACCACCCGGACCACGAGGTGATCGGCGGCATCGACCTCGACATCGCCCCGGGGGAGCGGGTCGCGCTGGTCGGTGCGAGCGGTGCCGGGAAGACGACCCTCGCGAAACTGATCGCCGGGATCCACCCGCCGACGGCCGGGGAGATCCGGGTCGGCGCCTCCGTCGCCTCTTTCGGCGACAAACCGGCCGCTGCCCTCCTGATCACCCAGGAGGTGCACGTGTTCGCCGGCACCCTCGCCGACGACCTGCGCCTGACCCGACCGGACGCCCTCGACGACGAGCTGTGTGCCGCCCTCGACGTGGTGGGCGCGCTCGACTGGGTGCGGGCGCTGCCGCACGGGCTCGCGACCGAGGTCGGCGAGGGCGGACGGCGGCTGACGGCGGCGCAGGAGCAGCAACTCGCGCTCGCCCGGATGGTGCTCGCCGACCCGCCGGTCGTGATCCTCGACGAGGCGACGGCCGAGGCCGGCAGCGCCGGTGCCCGGCTGCTGGAACGGGCCGCGGCGGCGGCGCTCGCCGGGCGCAGCGCGCTGGTGGTGGCGCACCGGTTGACCCAGGCGTCGACGGCCGACCGGATCGTCGTGCTCGACGCCGGCCGCGTCGTCGAATGCGGCACGCACGACGAACTGCTGGCGGCCGACGGGCGTTACGCGGGCCTGTGGGCGGCCTGGTCGGCGACGCGTATCGAGACGAGAGGAGACGTGTTGACATGACCAACCCGTTCGAGGACCCCGACGGCACCTACGTGGTGCTCGTCAACGACGAGAACCAGCACAGCCTCTGGCCGTCCTTTGTGGACGTTCCGGCCGGCTGGACGGTGACGCACGGCCCCGCCGGCCGACAGGCGTGCCTCGACCACATCGAGACACAGTGGACGGACATGCGGCCGAAGAGCCTGATCGAAGCGATGGACACGTGACGGGTCGCGATGCGGTCAAGGCCGGCCTGTCGACGTTCCCGGAGCTGTTCGAGGCACAGGCGCGACGCGACCCGGACGCGGTCGCGGTCGTCTGCGCCGACGGGCGGCTGACGTACGGCGAACTCGACGCCCGGGCCGATCGGCTCGCCGGGGCGTTGGCCGCCCGCGGCGCCGGGCCGGAGGCGGTGGTGGCGCTCGCGTTGCCGCCGTCGGTCGGGCTGGTCGTGGCCCAGGTGGCGGTGCTGAAGTCCGGCGCCGCCTACCTTCCGGTGGATCCGGACCTCCCGGCCGACCGCATCGCGTTCATGATGGCCGACGCGGCGCCGGTGTGCGTCGTGGCGGATCCCGAGACTGCTCTGCGGGACTTCACGGCGCCGGTGCCGCTGGTGTCCGTCGACGCCGCCGGCGACGCGGCCCCGGTGCCGCCGCGGCCGGCGAACCCGGCGTACGTCATCTACACCTCCGGCTCGACCGGCCGGCCCAAGGGCGTCGTCGTCACCCACGAGGGGCTCGCCGACCTCGTCGCCACCCAGCGGGAGCGGCTGGGCACGGGGCCGCACACGGTCGTGCTCGGGTTCGCGTCGGTGAGCTTCGACGTGGCGTTCTGGGACCTGTGCCGGGCCTTGTTGTCCGGCGGGCGGCTCGTGGTGGTGCCGGCCGAGCTCCGGGTGCCCGGCCGGGACCTGTGCGACTACGCGCACGCTCACGGCGTCACCCTGATGGACCTTCCGCCCGCGCTGCTGTCGGCGCTGCCACCCGGCTGCGACCTGCCGGCCGGCGCCACGCTGATCGTCGGCGGCGAGCGGGTGCACCCCGACGTGGTCGCCCGGTGGTCGCCGGGCCGGCCGATGTTCAACGCCTACGGGCCGACCGAGACGACCGTCAACGCGACGACGGGACGCTGCGATCCGGCCGAGACCGCGGTGGTCCCGATCGGCGTGCCCGACCCGGGAACCCGCGCCCACGTGCTCGACGCCGCCCTGCGGCCGGTTCCCCCGGGGACGCCGGGCGAGCTCTACCTCGGCGGCGCCGGCCTGGCCCGCGGCTACCTGCGCCGGCCCGGGCTGACCGCCGAGCGGTTCGTCGCCGACCCGTTCGGGCCGCCCGGCGCGCGCCTGTACCGCACCGGTGACCTGGTCCGGCAGCAGGACGACGGGCGGCTGGTGTTCCTGGGCCGCACCGATGACCAGGTCAAGATCCGTGGGTACCGGGTGGAGCTCGGTGAGGTCGAGACGGCGTTGGCCGGGCACGCCGACGTGCGGCACGCGGCCGTCGTCGCGGCGGGCGAGCGGCTCGTCGGGTACGTGGTGCCCGGCACGGGACGCGACGTCGAGGCGGAGCGCGACCACGTCGGCGAGTGGCTCGAACTGCACGAGACCCTGTCGGCGGAGGCGGCCGACGGCGGCCTGGAGGAGAACTTCTCGGGGTGGGACAGCAGCTACGACGGCCGGCCCATCCCGGTGGCCGAGATGCGGTCGTGGCAGGCGTCCACTGTGGACCGGATCCGGTCGCTCGCACCGCGGCGGGTGCTGGAGATCGGCGTCGGCACCGGGCTGCTGCTGTCGAAGGTGGCTCCACACTGCGAGACGTACTGGGGGCTGGACCTCTCGCCGCTGGCGATCGCCAACCTGCGGCGCGAGGTCGACGCCGTACCGGCGCTGGCCGGCCGGGTCGAGCTGCGGGCGCAGCCGGCGCACGACCTGAGCGGGCTGCCGACCGGGTTCTTCGACACCGTGGTCATCAACTCGGTGGCGCAGTACTTTCCGAGCGCGCGGTACCTCGTCGACGTGTTGCGGTCGGCGGTGGACCTGCTCGCCCCCGGCGGCGCGGTGTTCCTCGGCGACCTCCGCAACCTGCGCCTCCTGCGGCACCTGCGCACGGCGGTGGAACTGGGTCGTCGCGGCGCCGACGCAGACCCCGCCGAGGTTCTCGCAGCGGTCGACCGGGCCGTCGAACGCGAGAGCGAACTGCTGCTCGACCCCGACTTATTCCCGGCGCTCGCCCAGGTCGTGACGGGCATCGGGGACGTCGAGCTGTTCACCAGGCGCGGCGCGGAGCACAACGAGCTCACCCGGCACCGGTACGACGCCGTGCTGCGCAAGGGTTCCCCGTCCGACCCGGCGCCGGAAGCGGTGCTGAGGTGGGGGATCGACGTCGACAGCCGCGACTTTCTCGCGGCCTGGCTGGGCGAGTGGCGCCCCACGAGGGTCCGGGTCACCGGTGTGCCGAACGCCCGGCTGGCCGGCGAGGTGGCCGCGACCCGGGCACTGGCCGGTGGCGACGTGGCCGCCGCGGTCGTCGCGTTGGTGACGGCACCGGCGGCGCCCGATCCCGAGGAGTTCCCGGCGCTCGGCGCCGACCTCGGGTACGCGGTGGCGCTCACGTGGACCGGCGACGCCGACGACGGGCGACTCGACGTCGTCTTCGACACCGGCCGCGCCGCGGGCCGGTACCTGCCCGCCGGGCCGGTGCCGCCCGTCCCCGACCGGTACGCCAACCACCCGGCCGGTCACCGCGAAGCGGCCGCCCTCGAGGCCGCCCTGCGCGCCCACCTGCGCGGAACGCTCCCGGAGTACATGGTGCCGGCCCGGATCGTGGTGCTCGACCGGTTCCCGCTGCTGCCCAGCGGCAAGGTCGACCGCGGCGCGCTGCCGGCTCCGCAGGATCCGGCCGGTGGCGCGGGTGGTGCGCCGTCGACGCCGGTGGAGGAGGTGTTGTGCGGGCTGTTCGCCGAGGTGCTCGGTGTGTCGTCCGTCGGTGTCGGTGACGACTTCTTCGACCTGGGCGGGCACTCGCTGCTCGCCACCCGGCTGATCCTCGCGGTCCGCGCGGCCACCGGCGTCGAGTTGAGCGTCCGGACGGTGTTCGAGGCGCGGACGGTCGCCGGGCTGGCCGCGCACGTCGGTACGGGCACCGGCGACGGCCCGGCCCGGCCGGTGCTGCGTCGGGTGGTGCCGCGGCCGGAGGGTGTGCCGTTGTCGTTCGCGCAGCAGCGGTTGTGGTTCCTGGACCGGTTGGAGGGTGCGTCGGCGACGTACAACGTGCCGTGGGTGGTGCGGTTGTCCGGGGATCTGGACGTGGCGGCGTTGCGGGCGGCGTTGCGCGACGTGGTCGACCGGCACGAGGCCCTGCGGACCGTGTTCCCGGCCCGCGACGGCGTGCCTTGGCAGCGCGTCCTCGACACCGCCGACGTCGGCCCGCTGCTGACCGCACGGGCGGTCGCGGTGTCCGATGTGGACGGTGCCGTGACGGGCTCGGTCCGCGCGCCGTTCGACCTGTCGGCGCGGGTGCCGGTGCGGGCCGATCTGCTGGTGCTGGGACCGACCGAGCACGTGTTCGTGCTCGTGGCGCACCACATCGCCTGCGACGGGTGGTCGTTGGCTCCGCTGTGGCGTGACCTCGCCGCCGCGTACGCCGCGCGGGCCGCCGGCGACGCTCCACAGTGGACGCCGCTGCCGGTGCGGTACGTCGACTACACCCTGTGGCAGCGCGACCTGCTCGCCGGTGGCGTGCTCGCCCCGCACCTGGAGTACTGGCGGCGGGCGCTGGCCGGCCTGCCGGAGCGGCTGGACCTGCCGGTCGACCGGTCGTACCCCCGGGTCGCGTCGTACCGGGGTGAGCAGTTCACCTTCGAGTGGGACGCCGACCTGCACGCGGGCCTGGCGACGCTGGCCCGGGCGGCGAGCGTCAGCGTGTTCATGGTGGTGCAGGCGGCGCTGGCGGCGTTGCTGACCCGGCTCGGCGCCGGGACGGACATTCCGTTGGGGTCGCCGGTCGCGGGTCGCGCCGACCGGGCGCTCGACGACCTGGTGGGCTTCTTCGTGAACACGGTGGTGCTGCGGGTCGACACGTCGGGCGACCCGACGTTCCGGGAACTGCTGGCGCGGGTGCGCGAGGTGAACCTGGACGCGTTCGCGCATCAGGACGTGCCGTTCGAGCGGCTGGTGGAGGAGCTGAACCCGGCCCGGTCGTTGTCGCACCATCCGCTGTTCCAGGTGATGATCGCGGGCCAGAACAACGTGGCCGAGGACGTCAACGTCCCGGGCCTCACCGTCACCGAACTGCCCGTGGCGACCGGCATGTCAAAGTTCGACCTGGCCGTCTCGGTGACCGAACGGCGCGGCGACGGCGCGGAGCCGGCCGGCGTCGCCGGGCTCGCCGAGTTCAGCAGCGACGTGTTCGACCGGTCCACTGTGGACGGGATCGTCGACCGGTTGGGCTCGCTGCTGCGCGGCGTGGTCGCCGACCCGGACCGGCGGCTCGGCTCGGTCGACCTGCTCCGCGCCGGCGAGGCCGGGATCCTGGCCGGCTGGGCGGGGTCCACTGTGGACCCGGTGGCGGTGACGTTCCCGGCGGTGTTCGCGGCGCGGGTGGCCGAGCGCCCGGATGCGGTGGCGGTGGTGTTCGAGGACGAGTCGGTCACCTACGGCGAGTTGTCGTCGCGGGTGAACCGGTTGGCGCGGTGGCTGGCCGGGCACGATGTCGGG